>NZ_AZUA01000002.1:0-868714 GCF_000568075.1 Enterobacter sp. DC1 | reverse complement strand
TTAACAGAATTTGCCTGGCGGCTTTAGCGCGGTGGTCCCACCTGACCCCATGCCGAACTCAGAAGTGAAACGCCGTAGCGCCGATGGTAGTGTGGGGTCTCCCCATGTGAGAGTAGGGAACTGCCAGGCATCAATTAGAAGAACCCCGTACCGAAAGGTGCGGGGTTTTTTGCTTTGTGCTTACCCTCTTTGGCCTTTCTCTTAATCCCTTATCCTGCTAATGGAATGTGTGATCTCTGTCGCAATGTAATTTATAACAAAATTATAACATTTCATTTACGAGGTAATTGAGTCTCCTGACTCAATACGCCGCTGTTTATGGCAGGAGCATAATCACAATGACAGAAAGCATTACATCAAACGGGACGCTGGCTAACAGCGATACCCGAAGAAGGGTATGGGCAATCGTCAGCGCCTCTTCAGGGAATCTGGTTGAATGGTTCGACTTTTACGTCTACTCATTCTGTTCACTCTACTTCGCACATATCTTCTTCCCCTCCGGCAACACCACGACGCAGCTGCTTCAAACGGCAGGGGTATTTGCCGCAGGATTCTTGATGCGACCCATCGGGGGCTGGCTGTTTGGCCGCATTGCGGATCGTCGCGGGCGTAAGGCTTCTATGCTGATCTCGGTGTGTATGATGTGCTTTGGCTCTCTGGTGATCGCCTGTTTACCGGGATATGAATCGATTGGTACCTGGGCACCGGCGCTACTTTTACTGGCCCGCTTATTCCAGGGATTATCGGTGGGCGGTGAATACGGTACCAGTGCGACCTACATGAGTGAGATTGCACTGGAAGGCCGTAAAGGTTTTTACGCCTCATTCCAGTACGTCACGCTGATTGGTGGTCAACTGCTGGCTATTCTTGTGGTGGTGATCCTGCAGCAGATTTTGACGGACGAACAACTCCACGCCTGGGGATGGCGAATTCCTTTCGCGATGGGCGCTGTGCTGGCGATCGTCGCACTTTGGCTACGCCGTCAGTTAGATGAAACCTCTCAGAAGGAAGTCAGGACGCTGAAGGAGGCGGGAACATTCAAAGGGTTATGGCGTAACCGCAAAGCTTTCCTTATGGTGCTGGGCTTTACTGCGGGCGGCTCTCTCAGTTTCTACACGTTCACCACCTATATGCAGAAGTACCTGGTGAACACTACCGGCATGCACGCAAACGTCGCCAGCGTAGTCATGACCGTGGCGCTGTTTGTCTTTATGCTCATACAACCGATTATCGGTGCACTCTCGGATAAAATCGGTCGACGCACGTCGATGCTGATTTTTGGCGGGCTGTCGGCGTTATGTACCGTACCTATTCTGTCTGCCCTTCAGCACGTGACTTCACCGTATGCCGCGTTTGCGCTGGTGATGCTGGCGATGGTGATTGTCAGTTTCTATACCTCTATCAGCGGAATACTGAAAGCTGAAATGTTCCCGGCGCAGGTACGTGCTTTAGGGGTAGGGCTCTCTTATGCGGTTGCTAATGCGCTATTTGGCGGATCGGCGGAGTACGTTGCGTTGTCGCTTAAATCATGGGGAAGTGAAACGACCTTCTTCTGGTACGTAACGATAATGGGCGCACTGGCCTTTATTGTTTCCCTGATGCTGCATCGCAAAGGGAAAGGGATTCGACTTTAATAGCGCGCCATCTGCCACACGGCATAGCCAGTCGTTGCGCCGGCGACATCCCAGGCGAAATCTTTCCAGCTCCAGCCGCTCCCTGCGGGGCGGCTATCCCACAGTTCTTTTGATGCTCCAAGACTAACTGAGAACATCAACCCAATTGCCGCACTACGATCCCGGCTGTATCCCTGATGCTGCGCATATTCATTACCGGCTGCGGACAACATCGCAGAAGCGAGGAAATGCTGTGCTTTATCCTGTCCGGACCAGCTATCGTTGGCCATATGGCTACAGCCGCTCAGAAAGAGGACGCTCAGTAACAGAGGAATACGCATCAACGGGCTCCATAAAAAAAGCCCTGCGGATAGCAGGGCCTGGACATTACAGAATACGGCTGATAAGTCGGTCAATACGGATACGACGTAAGCGGCGGATAAGCTTGCGGACTTTCACCGGATAATCGGCAATGCTCTGCAGTTCGCGGTAATGATTCACCACAGTGGTATGTGTGCGAATCAGCTCCAGCTCACGTTCACGTTTTGCGGCTAGCTCATGCTGCGGGTCATGGATCAGGATAGCGTTTTCCAGATCCAGTCGCCACGCGCGTGGGTTCAGGTTGTTACCGGTCAGCAGCATCCACTCATCGTCGACCCACATTCCTTTCAGATGGTAAGTGTTGTCTTCATCTTTCCAGAGACGCACAACCAGCTGGTCAGTGTTTACGTAATACTGTAAACGGCTCAGGAAACGGCGCAGGTTGATCTCATAGAGATAAGGCAGCGCACCGATGATTTTGAACGGCTGATCTTCAGGAATGAAGAAGTCGTTTGCGGTTTTATCACCAACGATGATTTCCACTTTTTTACCGTCGCGCAGCAGCTGAATGATATTACGCACCAGCACGGCAGGAAGGTTGAAGTACGGCGTACAGATGGTGAGTTTCTGCTCCGCGCACGGCATCAGATGGAAGATCGTTTTGTTCAACAGGCTCGATTTACCGAGCCCTACCAGCGGGGTAACGGATAATTCTTCGTTGTTCGCATCGCCCTGGAAATGATAGACCGCATCACGCAGCTCCTGGCGGAAGGCGCGCACATCGTTTTTGATTTCCGGGCTTTTAGGACGTTCGGGATCGTCAAGGCGATTAACACCGCGGCCATGGACCAGATTTTTATCAACCCAGTTGAACATGATATCGGCCATCTGCGGATTACGGATCAGATGGTAGCGGTCGTAGCGATATTTATCGAGCTGATGAAGGTAAACATCATTCAGACTTGCGCCGCTGTACAGCACGCTGTCATCAATGATGAACCCCTTGAAATGAAGAACGCCGAGCGCTTCACGGGTATTAACCGGGACGCCATAAACAGGCACATCGACGCCAGGATTTTCCTGCGCCGTGCGGCAATACCAGTCGGCATTGGTGTTTGACGCAGCAGCGCCAATACGGCCACGCTGAGCGCGATGCCAGTCTACCAGCACGCGAACATCAAGTTCCGGTCGCTGACGTTTGGCTTCATAGAGCGCGTTCAGGATCGCGCGCCCGCCTTCATCCTGTTCAAGATACAGCGCCACAATGCAAATGCGTCGCGTGGCGCTGGCAATCTTTTCCAGAAGCGTCTCCCGAAAATGAGCGGGAGCGTAAAAGAACTCTACATCATCAACTGACTGAGAAATCTTCGGTAGTTGAGCAAGGTGTTGTTGATGTTTATTACGCTTAAATTTTGACAACATCACAGTGCGTTTCTTCTCTGTTCATTGAAGGGTTGTCTGTACCATGCAAACAACATAAGCGGACAATGATACCACCAGTCCCGTCCAAAGTGGGTAACATTTCCAGTAGCTTACTCGCGTTCGTCTGCTGATGTCAGATTGAGGGACAAGGCCACAATACCTTCGTCCAGCTGAATATCAACGTCAAACCCAAGTTTTCGCGCCAGGGTCACCATACCGCGATTGTTAGGCATAGTAATGCCATTGAGGCGTAACAATCCGTGATCTCGCGTATAACTGATGAGTTTTTCCAGCAGCCGTCTTCCCAGACCCAGGCCTTTAAGATCGGAGCGCACCAGCACCGCAAACTCCGCATCGACGTTATCCGGGTCAGAAATAGCACGCGTGACGCCGAGGATCTCATCCCCCTTATCGGAGCGACGAACGGCAACAAACGCCATTTCTCGATCGTAGTCGATCTGGGTCATATTGGCTAAATCATCATGGGTAAATTCGTTGATTTCGCTAAAATAGCGATAATAAAGATCCTCTTTCGTAACCTGCGAGATAAAAGCTCGCAGCTGGGGCTCATCTTCCGGCAGAATAGGGCGGAACAAGGCACGTTCTCCATTCTTCATCTCAACCCACTCCTCCAGCTGCAGGGGATAAGGGCGGATCGCCAGACGGCTCTCTCTGTCTCCTTCGAATGGCGCGATATCCAGGGTCACGTCCAGCGCCGTAAACTCATTGCCCGAGGCGAGCAGCGGATGAATGTCCAGCCGCTGGATCTCGGCACAATCCACAATCAGGTTAGAGACCTGCACCAGGAACTGGCTTAACCCGGCAATATCAAGCGGACGCAGCGCGCTCCGGCCACGGATCTTTTTACTTTTAATCGCCTGGATGATCAGATAACGCGCCAGGTTCATGTTCAGCGGCGGTAAAGCGACCACCGCCTGCTCCTCCGGGCGCCACTCAACGCCACCTTCCCCCAGCATGATGAGCGGGCCGAAGACGGGATCGTGTTCGACCACCACCCGTAATTCCTGAGCCCCAGCGCGGTTGGCCATGCTTTGCACCAGCAATCCGTGGATCCTTGCCTGCGGCCAGGCCATTTTGACCCGGTCGAAAATGGCATCAGCTGCCTGCTGCACCTCAGTCGCCGTACGCAGGTATAACATAACCCCCTGAACATCAGACTTATGCGGGATATCCGGGGAGCGGAGCTTCAGGGCCACCGGATAGCCAATCTGTTCGGCTATATGCACGGCCTCAGCGCTGTCGCTGGCGATCCAGGTCGGCAGGGTTTGCATCCCGTAGCTGCCCAGAATGGGCTGAACCTCATGCGTATCAAGCGAGGTCGCGCCTTCTTCAATAGCCTGCTGCAACAGCCGGTGAACGTCGACGGTGTTTGCCGTCAGATTCCCGGGCAACGCCGGCGTCTCACGCAGCTGTTTCTGGTTGCGGCGATATTCCACCATATGCATGAACGCGGTGATGGTGCCTTCCGGCGTGCGGTAGGTTGGCAGCCCGGCCTCGCTGAACAAGCGCCGCGCCTCCTGAGAGGAAAACTCACCGCACCAGTTGGTGAGCAGAGTAACGTATTTACCGCGTGGATGGTTGCGCACGGCGTCAATGAGCGCGCGCGCGCTTTCACTGCCCGGCGCGACAGCGCTCGGGGAGTGGATAATCATCAGCGCATCGAAATCCTGGCTATCCAGCAAAATGGATATCGCCCTGATATAACGGTCGCTGCTGGCGTCATCGCGCAAATCAAGCGGATTGCCGGGCGTCACGCTGGTCGGAAGCGCCTCTTTCAGGCGCTGCAGTGTCTCTTCACTCAGCGTTGCCAGCTTGCCGAAGCGCCGCCACAGCTCGTCCAGCGCGAGCGCGGCAGGGGCCGCACCGTTACTGACAATCATTAGCTTCTCACCGCGCAACGGGCGCATATGGCTTAACGTCTCAACGGCGGAAAAAAGCTCGTGCGTATCCTGTACCCGCAGCAACCCCGCGCGCTGAATGGCGGCGTCCCAGGCGGGATCCATGCCGGAATGAGAATGTAGCAGACGCTGTGCCGCAGGGCTGCGTCCGCTTTTGATCACCAGGATCGGCTTATTGCGCGAAGCGCTTCGCGAAGCCGAGACAAAACGACGCGCGTCGCTGAGGTGCTCAAGATAAAGCAGGATCGCACTGGTTTTGCCGTCGCGTGCCAGAAAATCCAGCAGCTCATCAACGTCGATATCCAGGCTGTCGCCCAGGGCAATGAAGTAGGAGAATCCCATTTCACGCTGCTGCGCCCAGTCGAGGATGGTGTTCGATACCGCAGCCGACTGCGAGATAAACGCCAGTTTGCCTTTGCGGATCGGAACCGGGGAGAAACTGGCATTCAGCCCCTGCCAGGGGGCGAGCAGGCCCAGACTGTTTGGCCCGAGAATGCGCATTTGATAGCGGCTGGCGCAGGCCAGAAGCTCGGCTTTCTGTTCAGGCGGAGACGAGAGAATTATGCAGGTTTTACACCCTTTCTTGCCGAGTGATTCCAGCAGTTCCGGGTTGCGCTTCGCGTTCGTACAGAGTACGGCAAGATCCGGCACGAAAGGCAGGCTTTGCACATCAGGCCAGGCAAGCACACCCTGAACGGCCTTATAAGACGGCGTGACGGGCATGACGGGGCCATTAAATCCCCCGGCCAGCAGATTGCGCATCATCAGATAGCCAGCACGATCCGGTTTCATTGATGCGCCGATAACGGCAATGGATTTAGGACGAAGTAGCGCTTCTAACCCTCGCTGGCTCATGCAGGCCTCCTGTGAATGCAAGCGACCTGATGATTTTAAACGCTTTCTGGCTCGGGCGCTGTGACGCTGCCCTTATGAACGGTTTTTCCCGCCAGATAGCGCTCCCGGAAGCATGAGAAATGGTTGCCCAGGGCACCAGCCGCAGCCGTATCTCCCGCTAAATCCAGAAGCGCAATCGCCACTTCCGCCGTGCAATATTGCCCGTCAGCATGCGCTTCACGCAGGCGATAGGCGGAGACGCGGGAAAGATCGATAGAAATCACCGGCAGCGCGTCGAGATAGGGGCTTTTGCGAAACATTTTTCGCGCTTCGGTCCAGGTACCGTCCAGCATGATAAACAGCGGTGGTTTACCGGATGGCGGCGTTGAAAGCACCTGGCGCTCCGCACCTGCATAAGACGCGGGGAAAACGACCATAGGCTGATAGTCGGGGCTAGTCACTAAATCGAGCAGGGCCTGAGGCGGCTCCGTACGGGACCACTGAAACGCGGCGGTATCCGGCAGAATATCGGCGATAAGACGCCCCGTATTGCTGGGTTTCATCGGCTCGGTATCGAACATGACCAGACAAAAACGGCTCTCCGCCGTACTCGGAGCCAGCGTCTCGCACAGACAAACCTTCAGCGGCAGCAGGCAGCGCTGACAGCGGCGAATACGGTTGCCTCGGGCGAGGAACGGTCGGGTAGCGCGCGCAAGGCGTTCGGCGCGTAATTTAAGAACGGCGTTATCAGTCATGGGCGAAATGCAGGAAAAACGCTATTTTCGCAGAGGCGGGAGCGGGGCACAAGACGTGCCCCGAGAATGTTACAGCGACTCGTTTAACCAGCTTTCAAAAGGCGCTTTTGGAACCGCGCCGTTGAGCATATCGATCACCTCGCCATTTTTGAAAATCATAATGGTCGGGATGCTGCGAATACGAAAACGTGCGCTCAGTTCGGGTTCGGCTTCGGTATTGACCTTAACGAACCGCATTTTTCCGCTGCGCTCTTCGGCTACATCTTCGAAGATCGGCGCGAAGCTACGGCATGGGCCGCACCATGGCGCCCAGAAATCGATCACGACAGGAAGATCGTCCTTGAGGAGTTTGTCCAGCGTAGCACCCGTCGCGTTAATGACATCGCCATCAAATAATTCATGGCCACAACGTCCGCATTTCGCACCATCTTCCATCCGATCGTCCGGAATGCGATTAAGAGCCTGACAGTTGGCACATACGGTATTCATAACTAACCTCTGATAGAGCCGTGGGACAGCGGCAGAACGCCGATAATGTTTCTAATATGTTACATATTATCAATGAGCCTGTTTGAAACAACAATGCGTTTTATTCAATGAGAACAATAGTCACAGGCTTTTGTACGAAATTATGGCTATGCGCTGGCACATCGGGTAATCTGCGCGCTTCGCGCAGCGCTGGTGGAGAAAAGCATGAACGACGAAATGAAAAACAAAAGCGGCAAGGTCAAAGTGATGTATGTCCGCAGTGATGATGACTCTGATAAACGCACCCAAAATCCGCGTACCGGAAAAGGTGGCGGGCGTCCGGCGTCTTCTCGTGCAGACGGTGGCCGTCGCCCCGCCCGCGATGACAGAAATAACCGCGGTGATGACCGCAAACGTGACGATCGCAAACGCGATGACCGTCCGCGTTCCGACCGCCCACGCAGTGACCGTCCACGCGACGATCGTCCGCGTGATGACTTCTCACGCGATAACGCCTCCCCGTGGCGCACCGTTTCTCGCGCCCCTGGCGATGAGACGCCGGAAAAAGCCGATCACGGCGGTATCAGCGGTAAAAGCTTTATCGACCCGGAAGTGCTGCGCCGTCAGCGTGCGGAAGAGACCCGCGTGTATGGCGAGAACGCCTGCCAGGCGCTGTTCCTGAGCCGTCCTGAGTGTATCGTTCGTGCCTGGTTTATCCAGAGCGTGACCCCGCGCTTTAAAGATGCGCTGCGCTGGATGGCCGCGAACCGTAAAGCCTACCACGTCGTGGATGATGCCGAGCTGACCAAAGCGTCCGGCACTGAACACCACGGCGGCGTCTGCTTCCTGATCAAAAAGCGTAACGGCACGACCGTGCAGCAGTGGGTCAGCCAGGCGGATGCCGATGACTGCGTGCTGGCGCTGGAAGATGTGGGCAACCCGCACAATCTGGGCGCAATGATGCGCAGCTGCGCGCACTTTGGCGTGAAAGGCGTGCTGTTGCAGGATGCCGCGCTGCTGGAATCCGGCGCCGCGATCCGTACTGCGGAAGGCGGAGCCGAGCACGTACAGCCAATCACCGGCGACAGCGTTCTGGATGCCCTTGAGCAGTTCCGTAAAGCGGGCTATTCCATCGTGACTACCTCGAGCCATGCCGGTACGCCGCTGTTTAAAGCGACGCTGCCGCGCAAAATGGTGTTGGTATTAGGTCAGGAACGTGATGGTCTGTCTGACGCGGCGCTCTCCAGTGCGGATCTGAGCGTCTCTATCGACGGAACAGGCAATGTGGAAAGTCTGAACGTATCCGTTGCGACCGGCGTACTGCTGGCCGAATGGTGGCGCCAGAACAAGGCATAAGCCTCTTAATGTGCCGGGCCTGGCCCGGCACATTCAAATCCTACTCGCTCTCTGCCGGTAATACAGGCATCCAGTCAATTGGCGTTTCGCCACGTTTTTCCAGCCATTCATTCGCCAGAACAAAATGATTACTGCCAAAGAAACCGCGATGCGCAGACAGCGGTGACGGGTGCGGTGCTTTCAGCACGTGATGACGCTGACGATCGATAATCGCCCCTTTCTTCTGCGCGTGAGAACCCCAGAGTAAAAACACGACCCCTTCACGATGCTCGTTGATAAGGCTGATGACTTTATCGGTAAAGGTTTCCCACCCAAGGCTGGCGTGCGAGTGCGCCTGGCCCGCCCGTACGGTAAGCACCGTATTCAGTAACAGCACGCCCTGGCGCGCCCAGCTTTCCAGGTAGCCGTGGTTTGGCCGGGTAAAACCGGGCACAGTTGCTTCAAGCTCTTTATACATGTTGAGCAGAGAAGGGGGGATAGCCACGCCCGGACGGACGGAAAACGCCAGCCCATGCGCCTGCCCGGGGCCGTGATAGGGATCCTGGCCCAGGATAACCACTTTTACATCGCTCAGTTCGGTGTAGCGAAAGGCGTTGAACACGTCTTTTTGCGGCGGGTAAATTGTCTGTCCGGACTGACGCTCAGCGGCAACGGTGCTGAGAGTATTGATAAAATAAGGCTGCTGCTTTTCTTCTGCCAGCACGTCATGCCAGGTTAAAGGTGTCGTCATCTCGCTCTCCTGCGAATCTCAATCTCTGACTAGCTTACCTGTTTCACCCCGGTGAGCAAAATTACACGCTGAAATACGTGCTAAGTGGCTAAATTTATTTTGAAAAGATGCAGGGTAAGTTGAATTGGTAAGGCTGTGAAATTGATCTAAAACAATAAATTCAAACCACACTCTTTATGTGGTTGGTGTTTTTGTTGATTTAAATCAATAAATCACCGGGGTGTGAATGATATATATACACACAAGAAACAATGGTTTTACCAATTGGCCGCGAGAGGCCGACATCAGTTAATGTAGCCTAGGGAGGCAACACATGATTACAGGTATCCAGATTACTAAAGCTGCAAATGACGATCTGCTCAATTCTTTCTGGCTGCTGGACAGCGAGAAAAACGAAGCCCGCTGTGTCGTTGCGAAAGCGGGTTTTGCTGAAGATGAAATCGTGCCGGTGAGCAAACTGGGCGAAATCGAGTACCGTGAAATTCCAATGGAAGTGAAACCGGAAGTGCGCGTGGAAGGTGGTCAGCACCTGAACGTAAACGTACTGCGCCGCGAAACGCTGATGGATGCGGTTGAACACCCTGAAAAATACCCGCAGCTGACTATCCGCGTGTCCGGCTATGCGGTTCGCTTTAACTCACTGACTCCAGAACAGCAGCGCGACGTTATCGCCCGTACCTTTACTGAAAGCCTGTAACGGCTTCAGCAGGGGGGGAATAAAAAAGCCGGGGAAATCCCCGGCTTTTTTTTACTCTTCAGTTTTCGTCTCTGGTGCGGCAGAGCTTGGCTTACGGCGCTTACCAATATTTTTGGTATCGCGGTGGCGCTGCTTCACGCGCGGTTTCTCTTTTTCTTTCTCTTTTCTCTCAGCACGTTTCGCGAGCGCTTTCTTGGACGGTTTACCCGTCATCTTTTCACTCGGCGCGCGCGTGGTCGGGCGGAGTTCGTCAATAACGCGCGCTTTCAGCGGCTCATCAACATAGCGGCCAATTTTCTGCAGCAGCAGGTAGTCATGCGCTTCGACCAGTGAAATCGCAATCCCTTTGCGGCCCGCGCGGCCGGTACGACCAATGCGGTGTAGGTAGGTATCTCCGCTGCGCGGCATATCGAAGTTAATGACGTGGCTGACGTCCGGGATGTCGATCCCACGTGCGGCAACGTCAGTCGCAACCAGCACGTTAACGCGGCCGTCGGTCAGGCGCTTGATGCCTTCGGTACGCTTGATCTGCGCCATCTCGCCTTCAAGATAGCAGTTGTTGATCCCGGCGTTACGCAGCATCTCAGCCAGCTCGTGCACGCGCTCGCGCTTGCGCACAAACACGATTGTGCGCAGAGCATCTTCCTGTTTGAGCAGGTGTTTCAGCAATTCGACCTTGTGCTCAAGATTATCCGCGCGGTAGTACCACTGGTGGATCTTCTTACGCTCACGGGTGGACGGCGTCGCCGAGACTTCCACCGGATCTTCCAGCAGACGCTCTGCGAAGTCTTTGATCGCTTCCCCTTCGAGGGTGGCAGAGAACAGCATCGTCTGGTTACGCCAGCGCGTTTCCCCTGCAATGTGCTCGATATCCTGTGCGAAGCCCATGTCCAGCATGCGGTCGGCTTCGTCGAGGATCAGCGTTTCAACCGCACGGCAGTCGAAGTTCTCTTCTTTAATGTACTGCAGCAGGCGGCCCGTCGTCGCAACGACGATGTCCTGGTTTTCGCTGAACACTTCGGCGTGGTTCATATACGCAACGCCGCCGGTGATGGTGGCGATATCCAGATGAGTATTTGCCGCGAGTTCACGCGCGTGATCGGCAACCTGCATTGCCAGTTCGCGCGTAGGCGTCAGGATTAAAATACGCGGCGGGCCAGATTTTTTACGCGGAAAGTCGAGCAGATGCTGCAACACAGGCAGCAAATAGGCTGCTGTCTTCCCCGTGCCGGTTGGCGCAGAACCGAGCACATCGCGGCCCTCAAGCGCAGGCGGAATGGCCGCTGCCTGAATGGCGGTCGGGCGTGTAAAGCCTTTGCTCTCAAGTGCATTGAGCAGGCTTTCATCGAGTTCAAGTTCGGAAAAAGTCGTTACAGTCATGTTCTACCTCTGTGTGGGGCGCTGATTATAGACGTTACGGCTGTAATCTTCATCTGTTTGTATGGATATCGCTTTTCGGCCACTTCGCTTTCCCCTATGCTACTCCAGTTTCACTTAGAAGGTTGCCCTGACATGTCTCAACTCAAAGCGCAGCTGCGCCGCGATGGTTTTACGTTTAAACAATTTTTTGTCGCTCACGATCGCTGTGCCATGAAGGTCGGTACAGACGGTATTTTACTGGGAGCGTGGGCGCCTGTCGCAGGCGTTAAGCGTATTCTTGATATCGGTACCGGCAGCGGGCTGGTGGCGCTAATGCTGGCGCAGCGTACGGAAGAACATGTCATCATTGATGCCGTCGAACTGGACGCGCAGGCCGCAGAGCAGGCGAGTGACAATATGGCCGAATCCCCCTGGGCAGCCCGAATGAAAGTGGAATGCGCAGATGTGCTCGCCTGGGCACCTGAACAAACCGCGCGTTACGATCTGATCGTCAGCAATCCTCCCTACTACGAACCCGGCGTTGAGTGCGGGACACCCGAGCGTGAACAGGCGCGTTATACCGGCTCCCTCGATCATAAAGCGCTGCTCACCAGTGCGGCAGAACTCATCTCCGAAGAAGGTTTTTTCTGTGTGGTCCTGCCTGAGAGTACCGGCAACACGTTCATCGGTATCGCGCAGGAGATCGGCTGGACGTTACGTCTGCGTACCGATATTTCGGATACGGAAGGACGACTGCCGCACCGCGTGCTGCTGGCGCTCTCGCCAAAAGAGGGTGAATGCTTTAATGATCGAATGGTGATCCGTGGGCCAGACCAGCGTTATTCCGAAGATTACACTGCTCTGACCCAGGCGTTTTATCTGTTTATGTAAACCTGCGGGGCGAGTATCGACGGGCCGGACTCAGCAAGCTGATCCGGGTAGTCGAGGGTATAGTGCAGACCGCGGCTCTCTTTACGCATCATCGCGCAGCGAACAATCAGCTCGGCCACCTGCACCAGATTGCGCAGCTCCAGCAGGTTATTGGATACGCGGAAATTGGCATAGTACTCATCAATTTCCTGCTGCAGCATGGTGATGCGGCGCAAGGCGCGTTCCAGGCGTTTCGTGGTGCGCACAATCCCCACGTAGTCCCACATAAACAGCCGTAGCTCATGCCAGTTGTGCTGGATCACGACCAGCTCGTCCGGATTATCCACCCGGCTTTCATCCCAGGCTGGCAGATGATCTTTCTCGCGGGCGTAAGGCATGCGCTTTGTGATGTCTTCCGCCGCCGACCAGCCGTACACCAGACACTCAAGCAGCGAATTGGAGGCCATACGGTTCGCGCCGTGAAGTCCGGTATAGCTGACCTCACCGATAGCATACAGACCATCCACATCGGTACGTCCATGATCGTCAACCATTACGCCACCGCAGGTATAGTGGGCCGCTGGCACAATGGGCACCGGATCGCGCGTTAAATCAATGCCAAGGTTGAGCAGCTTCTCGTAAATCATCGGGAAATGCTGGCGAATGAACTCTGCTGGCTTATGGCTGATATCAAGATACATGCAGTCCACGCCAAGACGCTTCATTTCATGATCGATGGCGCGGGCAACGATATCGCGCGGGGCCAGTTCACCCCGGGCGTCAAAGTCGGGCATAAAGCGCGAGCCGTCAGGGCGTTTCAGATAGGCGCCTTCACCGCGCAGGGCTTCCGTCAGCAGGAAGTTGCGCGCCTGGGGATGGAACAGGGCGGTGGGGTGAAACTGATTAAACTCGAGGTTCGCCACCCGGCAGCCAGCGCGCCAGGCCATAGCGATACCGTCGCCGGAGGCAATGTCCGGGTTCGTGGTGTACTGATACACCTTGGAGGCGCCGCCCGTCGCCAGTACCACAGCCTTCGCCTGACAGGTCTCCACCTTCTCTTTATTACGGTTCCAGACCCAGGCGCCCACCACGCGGCGCGTACCGGGTAGGCCAATCTTGTCAGAGATAATCAGGTCAACGGCATTGCTTCGCTCGAGAACCCGAATATTAGGGTGGTTCAGCGCTTTGCTGACCAGCGTGGTTTCCACTTCCTTTCCGGTGGCATCCGCTGCGTGCAGGATGCGGCGGTGACTATGGCCGCCTTCGCGAGTCAGGTGGTAGCTCTCTTCACCGTTGGGTTGAACCTGAGTATCGAACAAGACGCCCTGGTCGATGAGCCACTGAACGCAGTGACGGGCATTGCTGGCGACAAACTCTGCGGCATGTGCATCCACGATCCCAGCCCCGGCAATGAGCGTATCTTCGACGTGGGAAGCAATGCTGTCTGTCTCATCAAACACGGCGGCAATGCCGCCCTGAGCATAAAACGTGGAACCTTCACTTATCGGTCCTTTACTCAGAACGATAACGTTTTGATGCTCGGCCAAGCGCAGCGCCAGAGAGAGACCGGCAGCGCCGCTGCCGATGATCAGTACATCACAATGGAGTTCAGATGTTGTGTTCATGATTGTTGTTTAATTTACTAAACAGTGTTGGGTCAGAATAGCACCTGAATGCGATTTATCGCACGTATTTTTTTAGAGGCTGTCGCAATGACTAAACGCGTAAGCGGAGGTAAACGGAGGGTAAATGAGTGAAATTATTTTGCGAAGCAGATCGTTAGCGTCAGATTTTGTGGTGAAATAAAGCCTGTGTTGCGTTACTCTTCTGGCGGGAAAAAGATGTTTCTTGTCAGAAAGTGGTGCGTATCGTGAACAGACTTATAATGAGAGAAAATGAACAGTCTGCGGCGCGATGAACAAAAACAAAGGCGTTACGGAACTTATTGAAGATCAGACACTCTAAATGGTGCTTGCTCAAAGTGCGGTATTTTTAGAGTGGCGTTTCGATAACGCGTGGAATTTAGGTTTGGGGAGACATTACCTCGGATGAGCGAGCAGTTAACGGACCAGGTCCTGGTTGAACGGGTCCAGAAGGGAGATCAGAAAGCCTTTAACCTACTGGTGGTCCGCTACCAGCATAAGGTGGCGAGCCTGGTTTCCCGCTATGTACCGTCAGGCGATGTGCCTGATGTGGTGCAAGAGTCTTTTATTAAGGCCTATCGCGCGCTGGATTCTTTCCGGGGAGATAGTGCTTTTTATACCTGGCTGTACCGTATTGCGGTCAATACGGCAAAGAATTATCTGGTCGCTCAGGGCCGTCGTCCTCCTTCAAGTGATGTGGACGCAATCGACGCCGAAAACTTCGAAAGTGGCGGCGCGTTGAAAGAAATTTCGAACCCTGAGAACTTAATGTTGTCAGAAGAACTGAGACAAATCGTTTTTCGCACGATCGAGTCGCTCCCGGAAGATTTACGTATGGCAATTACGTTACGGGAGCTGGATGGTCTGAGCTATGAAGAGATAGCCGCTATCATGGATTGTCCGGTCGGCACGGTACGTTCACGAATTTTCCGTGCGCGAGAAGCTATTGATAATAAAGTTCAACCGCTTATCAGGCGTTGACGATAGCGGGATACTGGAAAAGGTATTAGGCATGCAGAAAGAAAAACTTTCCGCTTTAATGGATGGTGAAACGGTGGATAGTGAGCTGCTCAACGAGCTGTCTCATTCACCCGAAATGCAAGAGACCTGGGAGAGTTACCATCTCATCCGTGACACCCTTCGCGGTGACACCGGCGAGGTTCTCCATTTCGATATCTCAGCCCGCGTCATGGCGGCAATTGAGAATGAGCCTGTTCATCAGACCACTCCGCTGATTCCTGAAGCTCAACCCGCGCCTCACCAGTGGCAGAAAATGCCGTTCTGGCAAAAGGTGCGTCCGTGGGCCAGCCAGCTTACCCAAATGGGTGTGGCTGCATGCGTATCGCTTGCAGTTATTGTTGGCGTCCAGCACTATAATACTCAGTCTGAAACTAATCAGCAGCCAGAAGCGCCAGTGTTTAACACACTGCCGATGATGGGCAAAGCCAGCCCGGTAAGCCTGGGCGTACCGGCTGATGCATCCGCCAGCGGCGGCCAGCAACAGCAGGTTCAGGAGCAGCGCCGTCGCATTAATGCGATGTTGCAGGATTACGAGTTGCAGCGTCGTCTGCACTCCGAACAGCTTCAGTTTGAGCAGGCGCAGACACAGCAAGCTGCTGTGCAGGTGCCCGGAAACCAAACTTTAGGAACGCAATCGCAGTAATGAAGCAACTTTGGTTCGCCATGTCTCTGATGGCGGGTAGCCTGTTCTTCTCTGCCAACGCCTCGGCTGATGTTTCATCCGGGGCGTTGTTGCAGCAAATGAATCTGGCTAGCCAGTCACTCAATTACGAGTTGGCATTTATCAGCATCAATAAGCAGGGCGTCGAGTCGTTACGCTATCGTCATGCCCGTCTTGATAATCAGCCGCTCGCCCAGCTTCTACAGATGGATGGTCCGCGTCGGGAAGTTGTCCAGCGTGGCAACGAAATCAGCTATTTCGAGCCAGGCCTGGAACCTTTCACGCTGAATGGCGACTATATCGTTGATTCTCTACCGTCACTCATTTACACCGACTTCAAACGGCTTGCCCCTTACTACGATTTTATTTCGGTAGGGCGTACCCGCATCGCGGACAGACTGTGCGAGGTAATTCGCGTTGTTGCCCGGGACGGAACGCGCTACAGCTATATCGTCTGGATTGATGCCGAAACCAAACTCCCTATGCGTGTTGACCTGCTCGACCGTGACGGTGAAACGCTGGAACAGTTCCGGGTTATCTCCTTCAGTGTGAACAATCAGGTTGGCAACAGCATGCAGAATCTGGCTAAGGCCAGCCTGCCGCCGCTGCTTTCTGTTCCTGCCGGGGATTCCGTTAATTTCAACTGGGTACCTGCCTGGATCCCGCAAGGATTTAGCGAAGTGTCCAGCAGCCGTCGCCAGCTGCCAACGATTGAAACGCCGGTAGAATCGCGCCTCTATTCGGATGGTTTGTTCAGCTTCTCGGTGAATATTAATCGCGCAACGGCAAACAGCGCCGAACAAATGCTGCGTACAGGGCGCCGTACGGTGAGTACAACGGTACGCGATAACGCAGAGATCACCATTGTGGGAGAACTCCCTCCGCAGACGGCGAAGCGCATCTCCGACAGCATTAAATTCAGGGCTGCACAATGATCAAAGAGTGGGCGACGGTTGTCTCCTGGCAGAACGGCATTGCGCTGGTGAGCTGCGATGTTAAAGCCTCATGTAATAGCTGCGCATCCCGCGCCGGCTGCGGCAGCCGTGTGCTGAATAAGCTTGGGCCACAGACATCGCACACGATTTCTGTGCCAAGCGAACAGCCGCTGATGGCGGGGCAGAAGGTGGAACTGGGCATCGCGGAAGGCAGCCTGCTCAGCTCCGCTATGCTGGTGTATCTCTCTCCGCTGGTCGGCCTGTTTATCATGGGCGGCCTGTTTCAGATGCTGTTTGGTACCGATGCGGCCGCTATGTGCGGTGCCGCATTGGGTGGCGTAGGGGGGTTCTGGCTTGCCAAAGGGCTCTCTCCGAGGCTCGCCGCGCGCGAGGAGTGGCAGCCTGTCATTCTCAGCGTTGGGCTGGCGCCAGACCAGCTTCGTGTTGAAACGCTCTCTTCTGAGGCCCGGTGATCCATCGGGCTTTATCATTTTTTAAACCCTAAAACAGAAAACGGCCTTTCTTCACGCTATACCTGCTTCTAAGTGCATTTCCAGGTAGCGAGGATGTAGTGTAGAATGCTGCGTTTTCGCACTGAAAAACGTCAGGCTAAGAACAGCGGCCTCCAGGAATTCGTAAGGCATAATTATTTAACTATATGAAGAACATACGTAACTTTTCGATCATTGCTCACATTGACCACGGTAAGTCGACGCTGTCTGACCGTATTATCCAGATTTGCGGTGGCCTGTCTGATCGTGAAATGGAAGCCCAGGTTCTGGACTCCATGGACCTGGAACGCGAACGCGGTATCACCATTAAAGCGCAAAGCGTTACGCTTGATTACAAAGCGGCTGATGGTGAAACCTATCAACTGAACTTTATCGACACCCCAGGCCACGTTGACTTCTCCTATGAGGTTTCACGCTCGCTCGCGGCCTGTGAAGGTGCGCTGCTGGTGGTGGATGCCGGGCAGGGCGTTGAAGCCCAGACCCTGGCAAACTGCTACACCGCGATGGAAATGGATCTCGAAGTTGTGCCGGTTCTGAACAAGATCGACCTGCCAGCCGCCGACCCTGAACGCGTAGCGGAAGAGATTGAAGATATTGTCGGCATTGACGCGACCGATGCCGTGCGCTGCTCCGCGAAAACCGGTGTGGGCGTGACCGACGTGCTGGAACGCCTGGTACGTGACATTCCGGCCCCGGAAGGCGATCCGGATGGCCCGCTGCAGGCGCTGATTATCGACTCCTGGTTCGATAACTATCTGGGCGTTGTCTCTCTGGTGCGTATTAAAAACGGCACCATGCGCAAAGGCGACAAAATCAAGGTAATGAGTACCGGACAGGTCTACAACGCCGACCGTCTGGGCATCTTCACGCCAAAACAGGTTGACCGTACCGAGCTGAGATGCGGCGAGGTAGGCTGGCTGGTCTGCGCCATTAAAGACATCCTCGGCGCGCCGGTGGGCGATACCCTGACTGGTGCCCGTAACCCGGCAGATAAAGCGCTGCCAGGCTTTAAAAAGGTGAAACCGCAGGTTTACGCGGGTCTGTTCCCGGTCAGCTCTGATGACTACGAAAACTTCCGTGACGCGCTCGGTAAACTGAGCCTGAACGATGCTTCACTGTTCTACGAGCCAGAAAGCTCAACGGCGCTAGGCTTCGGCTTCCGCTGTGGCTTCCTCGGTCTGCTGCACATGGAGATCATTCAGGAACGTCTGGAGCGTGAATACGATCTGGATCTGATCACCACGGCGCCGACCGTAGTCTATGAAGTTGAAACCACCTCGAAAGAAGTGATCTACGTCGACAGCCCGTCCAAGCTGCCGCCGCTGAACAACATTCAGGAGCTGCGTGAGCCTATCGCAGAGTGTCACATGCTGCTGCCGCAGGAATTCCTCGGTAACGTTATTACGCTGTGTATTGAGAAGCGTGGCGTGCAGACCAACATGGTTTACCACGGTAACCAGGTGGCGCTGACCTATGAAATCCCGATGGCGGAAGTAGTACTCGACTTCTTCGACCGTCTGAAGTCGACCTCCCGTGGCTATGCGTCACTGGATTACAACTTCAAACGCTTCCAGGCCTCCAACATGGTGCGTGTGGACGTGCTGATCAACGGCGAGCGTGTGGATGCGCTGGCGCTGATCACCCACAACGACAATGCGCCGTACCGTGGCCGCGAGCTGGTTGAGAAGATGAAAGATCTGATCCCGCGTCAGCAGTTCGATATCGCGATTCAGGCGGCGATTGGCAACCACATTATCGCGCGTTCAACCGTGAAACAGCTGCGTAAAAACGTTCTGGCGAAGTGCTATGGCGGTGACGTCAGCCGTAAGAAAAAGCTGCTGCAGAAGCAGAAAGAAGGTAAGAAGCGTATGAAGCAGGTCGGTAACGTCGAGCTGCCGCAGGAAGCATTCCTTGCCATCCTTCATGTTGGTAAAGACGGCAAATAACCCTAAGGAGTTGGCATGGCGAACATGTTTGCCCTGATCCTGGTCATTGCTACCCTGGTGACAGGTCTGCTGTGGTGTCTGGATAAGTTTATCTTCGCCCCAAAACGTCGTGAACGTCAGGCTGCCGCACAGGCAGCCACTGGCGATGGGATTGACGCGAAAACCCTGAAGAAAGTCGGCCCGAAACCGGGCTGGCTGGAAACGGGCGCCTCGGTATTTCCGGTGCTGGCAATTGTGCTGGTGGTACGTTCGTTTATTTACGAGCCGTTCCAAATCCCATCAGGTTCAATGATGCCGACGCTGCTGATTGGTGATTTTATTCTGGTAGAGAAGTTTGCCTACGGCATTAAAGATCCTATCTACCAAAAAACGCTGATCGAAACCGGTCATCCGAAACGTGGCGACATCGTGGTGTTTAAATATCCGGAAGATCCGCGCCTGGACTATATCAAGCGTGCGGTAGGTTTGCCGGGTGATAAAGTCACTTACGATCCGGTTGCGAAAGAAGTCACCGTTCAGCCGGGCTGCAGCTCCGGTACCGCATGTGAAAACGCGCTGCCAATCACATACTCAAACGTTGAGCCAAGTGATTTTGTGCAGACCTTTGCCCGTCGTAACGGCGGCGAAGCGACCAGCGGATTCTTCCAGGTACCGAAAGGTGAAACCAAAGAGGACGGCATCCGTCTGGTTGAGCGCAAAGAGACGCTGGGCGATGTGACGCACCGAATCCTCACCGTGCCAATCGCGCAGGATCAGCTGGGTATGTACTATCGCCAGCCTGGCCAGCAGCTGGCGAGCTGGATTGTACCGCCAGGACATTACTTCATGATGGGTGACAACCGCGATAACTCTGCGGACAGCCGTTACTGGGGCTTTGTGCCGGAAGCGAATCTGGTCGGTAAAGCCACCGCCATCTGGATGAGTTTTGAGAAGCAGGAAGGTGAATGGCCGACCGGTGTACGCCTGGATCGTATCGGCGGAATCCATTAATTCTCACTAAATGAACGCGTAGCCGCTTTAATTAGCGGCTACGTGAATTATTTCCACGATAAATCTCTTCGAACTAACGACATCCCCTGTCGTTGTGTATAGAATATTCCCCCGAAGTTTAAGGTTGGCCCTGCAAGGGTGCCACGGCACACGAAACCGCGTTGGTTTTCTCAGGTCGGTTTCGTGTGCTGCATTTTTGACGCATTCATTTATTGGTATCGCATGAACCCCATCGTAATTAATCGGCTTCAACGGAAGCTGGGCTACACTTTTCATCATCAGGAGTTGTTGCAACAGGCATTAACCCACCGCAGTGCCAGCAGCAAACATAATGAGCGTCTCGAGTTTTTAGGCGACTCTATTTTAAGTTTCGTGATTGCGAATGCGCTTTATCACCGTTTCCCGCGCGTGGATGAAGGGGATATGAGCCGCATGCGTGCCACGCTGGTTAGGGGTAATACCCTTGCGGAAATCGCGCGCGAGTTTGAACTGGGCGAATGTCTGCGTCTTGGACCGGGCGAACTGAAAAGCGGCGGCTTCCGTCGTGAATCTATTCTTGCCGATACGGTCGAAGCATTAATTGGTGGTGTGTTCCTGGACAGCGATATCCAGACCGTAGAAAAGCTGATCCTGAACTGGTATCAGACCCGTCTGGACGAAATTAGCCCGGGCGATAAACAAAAAGATCCGAAAACGCGTCTGCAGGAATATTTGCAGGGTCGTCATCTGCCGCTGCCGTCTTATCTGGTGGTGCAGGTACGTGGCGAAGCGCACGATCAGGAATTTACCATCCATTGCCAGGTCAGTGGCCTGAGTGAACCGGTGGTGGGCACAGGTTCAAGCCGTCGTAAGGCTGAACAGGCTGCCGCCGAACAGGCGTTAAAAATGCTGGAGCTGGAATGAGCGAAGAGAAAACCTATTGCGGATTTATTGCCATCGTCGGACGTCCGAACGTTGGCAAATCCACCCTGCTGAATAATCTGCTCGGGCAGAAGATTTCAATCACCTCGCGTAAGGCGCAGACCACGCGTCACCGCATCGTCGGCATCCATACTGAAGGCGCGTATCAGGCGATCTACGTCGATACCCCAGGCCTGCACATGGAAGAGAAGCGCGCCATCAACCGTCTGATGAACAAGGCGGCGAGCAGTTCGATCGGCGACGTAGAGCTGGTGATTTTCGTTGTGGAAGGCACCCGCTGGACGCCGGACGACGAGATGGTGCTGAACAAGCTGCGTGACGGCAAAACGCCGGTCATCCTCGCGGTCAACAAAGTTGATAACGTGCAGGAAAAGGCCGACCTGCTGCCGCATCTGCAGTGGCTTGGTAGCCAGATGAACTTCCTTGATATCGTTCCGCTGTCTGCTGAGACCGGCCTGAACGTGGATACCATCGCGGGCATCGTGCGTAAGCATTTGCCGGAAGCGATTCATCACTTCCCGGAAGACTACATCACCGATCGCTCTCAGCGCTTCATGGCGTCTGAAATCATCCGTGAAAAGCTGATGCGTTTCCTGGGCGCTGAACTGCCGTACTCTGTGACGGTGGAGATCGAGCGTTTCCAGACCAACGAACGCGGCGGCTACGACATCAACGGCCTGATCCTCGTTGAGCGCGAAGGGCAGAAGAAGATGGTGATCGGCAACAAAGGGGCCAAGATCAAAACCATCGGTATCGAAGCCCGTAAGGACATGATGGAGATGTTCGAAGCGCCGGTTCACCTCGAACTGTGGGTGAAAGTGAAATCTGGCTGGGCCGATGATGAGCGTGCTCTGCGCAGCCTCGGTTACGGCGAAGACCAGTAACTTAAGACGACGAGCATATGGATGGATGGCAGCGCGCCTTTGTCCTGCACAGTCGTCCCTGGAGCGAAACCAGCCTCATGCTGGACGTCTTCACGGAAGAGTCGGGTCGCGTGCGCCTTGTTGCGAAAGGCGCACGTTCCAAACGTTCTAATCTGAAAGGCGCACTACAGCCTTTCACGCCGCTGCTGGTACGCTTTGGTGGGCGAGGGGAAGTCAAAACCCTGCGCAGCGCCGAAGCCGTCTCCCTGGCGCTTCCTCTTTCCGGCATCACGCTCTACAGCGGTCTGTATGTCAACGAACTCATCTCACGGGTTCTTGAACATGAGACTCGCTTCTCTGAACTTTTCTTCGATTATCTGCACTGTATCCAGGCGCTGGCTGGCGCAACCGGCACGCCCGAACCCGTCTTGCGCCGTTTCGAACTGGCGCTGCTGGGCCACCTCGGGTACGGCGTAGATTTTCTGCACTGCGCGGGCAGTGGGGACGAGATAGAAGACACCATGACCTACCGCTACCGCGAAGAAAAAGGCTTCATTGCCAGTATCGTGATAGACAACAGCACCTTTACCGGGCGCCAGCTCCGGGCGCTGTATGAGCGCGAGTTTCCCGATCTGGACACCCTGCGCGCAGCAAAACGCTTTACCCGGATTGCCCTCAAGCCGTATCTTGGCGGCAAGCCCTTAAAGAGCCGCGAATTATTCAGGCAGTTTGTGCCGAAACGTTAACGTTTTACCCCTCACCCCAGCCCTCTCCCGGAGGGAGAGGGGGAAGAGAAATGAACCAAAATACCGAGGATTGTCATGGCTGAATTACTGTTAGGCGTCAACATCGACCACATCGCCACGCTGCGTAATGCGCGCGGCACGGCGTATCCCGATCCGGTTCAGGCGGCGTTTATCGCTGAACAGGCTGGCGCCGACGGCATTACCGTTCACCTGCGTGAAGACCGTCGCCACATTACTGACCGCGACGTGCGCATTCTGCGTCAGACGCTGGACACCCGTATGAATCTGGAGATGGCGGTCACCGAAGAGATGCTGGCGATTGCCTGCGAGACCCAGCCGCATTTCTGCTGCCTGGTGCCGGAAAAACGCCAGGAAGTGACCACCGAAGGCGGTCTGGACGTGGCCGGGCAGCTCGACAAAATGCGCGATGCCTGCAAGCGCCTGGCGGATGCCGGTATCCTGGTTTCTCTGTTTATCGACGCCGATTTTGCACAGATTAAAGCGGCGGCCGACGTGGGCGCGCCGTATATCGAAATCCACACCGGCTGCTATGCCGATGCCAAAAATGATGCCGAACAGGCCAAAGAGCTGGAGCGTATTGCCAAAGCGGCCACGTATGCTTCAAGCCTGGGACTGAAGGTTAACGCCGGTCACGGCCTGACCTACCACAACGTGAAGGCCATTGCCGCTCTGCCGGAAATGCACGAGCTGAACATCGGCCACGCCATCATTGGCCGTGCGGTGATGAGCGGCCTGAAAGAGGCGGTTTCAGAAATGAAACGCCTGATGCAGGAAGCGCGTCAGTAATGGCCATTCTGGGCTTAGGCACCGATATCGTTGAAATAGCCCGCATTGAAGCGGTGATCGCCCGTAGCGGCGATCGCCTCGCAAGACGCGTGCTGAGCGATAACGAGTGGGCCATCTGGGAAGCGCATCAGCAGCCGGTGCGCTTTCTGGCAAAGCGCTTTGCGGTAAAAGAGGCGGCGGCCAAAGCCTTCGGGACCGGCATTCGTAACGGCCTGGCGTTTAACCAGTTCGAAGTGTTTAACGATGAGCTCGGTAAGCCAAGCCTGCGTTTATGGGGCGAGGCGCAAAAGATGGCAGAGAAGCTGGGGGTGAACCACATGCATGTGACGATCGCGGATGAACGCCACTATGCCAGCGCGACGGTGATCATCGAAAGCTAAAGCTTGTCCGCGTGGTGCATCAGGACAAACTTATCCCATAGCTGCTCTTCGCTCTCGACGTGGGCCGGATCCTTCAGGATGGTATTCGGGATCGGGCACACTTTCTGACAGGTCGGCGTTTCATAGTGGCCGATGCATTCCGTGCAGCGGTCGCTGTTAATCTCATAAATGCTGTCGCCCATCGAAATCGCCTGGTTTGGGCATTCGGGCTCGCACATATCGCAATTAATGCATTTTTTGGTAATTAACAGCGCCATCAGGAAATTCTCAGAAACAACACAAACTGGGCGGGCATTATACGCGTCAAACCAGTTTCTTTACCAGTTCTTCGCTGTGACGAATGCGCTCGGGTGCGCGCTCCAGATCCTGCTGCACCAGCGCCATAAACAGCAGGTCCGTCAGCATCATCTGCGCACTGGTGGATGAGATAGCCGCGCTGCGCGTGGCCTGCTCTTCGGCAATGGTATATAAACAGCGCGTTGCCCGCTGCTGCAGGGCATTCGGGGTAAAACCGGTGATCGCCAGAATTTTACCGCCGACGCGCAGGGCTTCATCGGTAGCCATATTGATTTCACGGCGCTCGCCGGAGTAGGAGATGGCCAGCAGCAGATCGTCAGGATCCATTGCCTGTACGGTCGCCAGCAGGGCGTGCATATCCTGCTCGACGATGGCGTTAAGCCCAATTTTCGTCAGCTTCCAGCCAAAGTTACGCGCCACAAGTCCGGACGCGCCGATACCGGTCAGGATGATGCGCCGCGCGCCGCGCAGCATCGCCACGCTCTCCAGCAGCTTCTCTTCGGTGTTCACATCGAGTGTCGCATGCATGGCCGCCACGTTCTCTTTGATCAGCTTTTCGCCGACCAGCCGCATCGGGTCATCGCCGCGGATCTGATTATGCACCGGCATGGATTGCGGGTTGGGGTTGCTCACCAGCGCTTCGCTGATCGCCAGCTTGAGGGCGGGGAACCCCTTAAAGCCAATCTTCTGCGCAAATTTCACCACGCTGGACTGGCTCACGCCGGCTTCACTCGCCAGCTGCTGCGAGCTGAGGTGGCGCGCGCGATCGGGTTGAGAAAGCAGAAAATCCGCCAGCTTCTTGTCGCTTTGGGCAAAGCCTGCATAGCGCTGGCGAATGCGAATTAAACAGTTCATACGGTCTCCTGGCGAAAATGTGATTATCTGCGCAAATACGAATTTTGCTCGCCTGAATGAATTTTATATTCCATTATAGTGTGATTATTATGAATTAAAAATTCTTGAGGTACAAAAATGAATCTTGGCTCACTTGTTTCTGAAACGCGTAACCCGCAAACCATGGATCTGGATGCGCTCTCCACCCTGGAGCTGGTTAACCGCTTTAATCAACAGGATACGCTGGTCGCGCAGGCAGTGAAAGAGACATTACCCGAGGTGGCGAAAGCTGTCGATGCGGCGGCGGAAGCCCTCAAGGCTGGCGGCCGTATTATCTACATGGGGGCTGGCACCAGCGGGCGTCTTGGGGTGCTGGATGCGTCAGAATGTCCGCCAACCTTTGGGGTTCCGCATGGTCTGGTCGTTGGGTTGATTGCCGGTGGACCCGGCGCGCTGCTAAAAGCCGTTGAAGGGGCGGAAGATAATAAACAGCTGGGTGAGGATGATCTGAAGGGTCTGAATCTGACCGCGAAGGATCTGGTGGTCGGGCTGGCGGCATCCGGGCGCACCCCGTACGTCATTGGCGGCCTGGAATACGCCAACCAGACCGGCTGCACGACGGTGGCCATCTCCTGTAATCCGGGTTCCCCGATTGCGCAGGTGGCCGCTATCGCTATCTCTCCGGTTGTCGGGCCGGAAGCGCTCACCGGCTCCACGCGCCTGAAATCCGGGACCGCGCAAAAGCTGGTGCTCAATATGATCTCCACCGGCGCGATGGTGAAGTTCGGCAAGGTGTATCAGAACCTGATGGTGGATATGCAGGCCACCAACGTCAAGCTGGTGGACAGAGCCTGCCGCATGGTGATGGAGGCGACAGGCGCAGGCCGTGAAGAGGCAGAAGCGGTACTCAAGCAGACCGATCACGATGTTAAACCGGCCATTTTGATGATCTTAAGCGGGCTGGATGCGGCGACCGCGAGAGCCAAACTCGCTGCGCATAACGGCTTCTTACGGGCGGCATTAGAAAACTAACAGAGGCGTCTATGGACAAAACAGCAGCGCTCGCCAGCGATATCCTGCAGGGGATTGGTGGGGAAAAAAATATTCAGCGTCTCGAAAACTGCATGACGCGCGTGCGCGTCGAGGTGCATAACGACGACCAGCTTGACGTGCCGCGCCTGAAGCAACTCTCCGGCGTCAGCGGCTACGTGAAGCAGGGACAGCAGCACCAGCTGATCGTCGGGCCGGGGAAAGCGGCGCAGGTTGTCGATGCCATGCGCGCGCTGATGGGCGTTAGCGCGAGCGCGTCGATTGACGATGCGGAGCGCACCAAAGCGCAGGCAAAGGCCAAATACAAAGCCCCCATGAGCGATGCGCTGCGTCAGCTGGCAAACGTCTTCATTCCGCTGATCCCGGCGTTTATTGCCTCAGGCCTGATCACCGGGATCATCAATATCCTCAAGCGACCGGATATTGTGGGGGATTTCGCCACGCAGTATCCGAACCTGCTGGGGATTCTCGGGATCTTCGGCAGCGCTGTTTTCGCCATCATGAACATTCTGGTTGGGGTGAATACCGCGAAGGTGTTTGGCGGATCGCTGGCGATGGGCGGGGTCATGGCGGGCATCTTGTCCAGCCCGCAGCTGGCGCAGATAACGCTGTTTGGCGAGGCGCTCCAGCCCGGGCGCGGCGGGGTGATCGCCGTGCTGCTGGTGGTCATCCTGATGAGCTGGATCGAGAAAAGGCTGCGCGCGGTTCTGCCTGGCTCGATCGAGCTGATCCTCAACCCGCTGTTGACCACGCTGATTACCGGTAGCGTAGCGATTGTGGCCCTCCAGCCGCTAGGCGGGTGGATCTCTGAAGCCATCGCTCACGGAGCGTCTCTGGCTATTGACCGCGGCGGGCTGCTGGTTGGCGCTGTGCTTTCTGGTACCTTCCTGCCGCTGGTGCTGACGGGGCTACATCAGGGGCTGGTTCCCATCCACGTCGAGCTGGTGCAGTCGCACGGCTATAACGCGCTGCTGCCTATCCTGTCGATGGCGGGCGTGGGGCAGGTGGGCGCGGCGATTGCCGTACTGATGAAAACCCGCAACGCGCGGCTGAAAAAAATGATTAAAGGCGCGCTCCCGGTTGGACTGCTCGGCATCGGCGAGCCGCTGATTTTCGGCGTTACGCTGCCGCTGGGTAAACCGTTCCTCGCCGCCTGTCTGGGCGGCGCGGTGGGCGGGGCGCTCATTAGCTACTGGAAAGTCGCTACCGTTATCACCTTTGGGCTTTCCGGTTTACCGCTGGCATTAACCATCGTGACCGGAAAAGTGATGCTCTATCTGTTAGGCTATTTAGTAGCGGTGATCGCCGGGTTCCTGTTTACCTGGCTGTTAGGTTTCAACGACCCAGAGGAGTAAGGTTTGGCAAATCACGCGCGTCGCGTTGTCTTTTTCGACCTGGATGGAACGCTGCATCAGCAGGATATGTTTGGTACGTTTATGCGTTACCTGCTGCGGCGTCAGCCTTTGAATGCGCTGCTCGTGCTGCCGCTCTTACCGGTTATCGGTTTCGCGCTGCTGGTGAAAGGCCGTGCAGCGCGATGGCCGATGAGCCTGCTGCTGTGGGGATGTACCTTTGGGCACAGCGAAGCGCGGCTCAAGCAGCTCGAAAAGGATTTTGCGCACTGGTTTCGCGGCCACGTCGCCGCCTTTCCGGTGGTGCAGGCGCGCCTCACCAGCTACCTCGACGCGAACGATGCCGACATCTGGCTGATTACCGGCTCCCCGCAGACGCTGGTGGAGCAGGTCTATTTTGATACCCCCTGGCTTCCGCGCGTGAATCTTATCGCCACGCAAATTGCCCGCGGCTACGGCGGCTGGGTGCTGACCCTGCGCTGCCTGGGGCATGAAAAAGTGGTCCAGCTGGAGAAACGCATCGGGACGCCGCTGCGCCTGTACAGCGGCTACAGCGACAGCAAGCAGGACAATCCGCTGCTCTATTTTTGCCAGCACCGCTGGCGCGTCACGCCATCAGGCGAACTTCAGCAACTCGAATAGACAAATCCATACACAAAATCATTCAAGTTGGATCAAGGCGGCAAGTCTGGGAATCCCCAGGAGCTTACTGAAGTAAGTGACTGGGGTGAGCAGATGCAGCCAACGCAGAGGCGGCTTGAAGGATGACGTGTATATTGAGGGTGTGTATAATGCCGCCCGCTTTTCGACTGGAGTATCAACCGTTGTCCAACCCTGAATACAATCATGAATACTGGATGCGCCATGCGCTGACGCTGGCTCAACGCGCCTGGGAAGAGGGCGAAGTGCCCGTGGGCGCGGTGCTGGTTCATAACAATCAGGTGATTGGCGAAGGGTGGAACCGTCCTATTGGACGCCACGATCCTACAGCCCACGCGGAAATCATGGCGCTTCGCCAGGGCGGTCTGGTGCTGCAAAACTATCGCCTGCTTGATACCACGCTGTATGTGACGCTGGAGCCGTGTGTGATGTGCTCCGGCGCGATGGTCCACAGCCGGATCGGGACTCTGGTTTTCGGCGCGCGGGATGAAAAAACCGGTGCGGCCGGTTCGCTGATGGACGTGCTGGGTCACCCGGGGATGAACCACCAGGTGAAGACTATCGGTGGGGTGCTTGCACCAGAGTGTTCGGGGCTATTAAGCGATTTCTTTCGAATGCGCCGTCAGCAGAAAAAGCAGCAAAAGGCAGAATTGAAGCTGTCGGACGATTAAGCTCGTCCGGCGCCACGACCGGGTAACTTTGAGCCAGCCGTTTGGCCTCCGTCGCCTCTTTCTCTTTCTCCAGCAGATACCCGACCAGGCTAATCTGATATTTACGGATATTTTCCACGTAGGCGTAGGCTTCATGCCCGCGCGCGTAGCCGTATGTTAGCTTGTTATACCATGGCTTCTGGCTCAGCAGCGGCAGGCGCTGCTTAACATCTGACCAGCTGTCCGGATTACCTTTCGTTTTGGCCGTCAACGCTCGCGCATCAAGCATATGCGCGTAGCCCATATTGTAGGCCGCCAGCGCAAACCAGATCCGCTCTTCTTCCGGCACCGTTTCCGGTACTTTGGCCATCATATCCTGCAGATAGCGCGCGCCGCCGCTGATGCTCTGTTCGGCATCGGTACGGTCATTGACGCCCAGGCTCAGCGCGGTATTTTTGGTTAACATCATCAAACCGCGTACGCCCGTGGGCGACGTGGCCTGGGTGTCCCAGTGAGATTCCTGATACGAAATTGCCGCCAGCAGCTTCCAGTCAATCTCCTGGGCGTATTTTTCGAACAGCGGCTGCAGGTCCGGCAGAACGCTGTCTACCGCGCGCAGGAAGCTGCGGGTGTCAACGTAGTCAAAGTCATCGCCGTGCCCGAGGTACTTCTCCTCCAGACGCGCCAGGGTACCGTCTTCATTGATGGTGTTAAAGAAATCAAGCATCGCGGCAGAGAAGGTCTGATCGTCATCAAGCTGGCTAAACCATGTCACGGGCTGCTCGTCGGTGACGTCCAGCGCCACGGCGATTTCAGGATGCACCCGCTGGAACAGGCTGATCGCGACCGAATCGGCGATGGTGTAGGGCACCTTCTGATCTTTTACCTGCTCCAGCAGCTCCGTCGTGCCGAGTTTCGGATCCACCGTCCAGCTCAGGTCGGGATATTTCTTCTCCTTGAGCTCACGCAGATCGTCAATCACCACGTGGCCGGGCGCAATCGTCAGCTGCCGATCGTTAATCGACGCCAGCGAGCGCGGGCGCAGGCTCCCGACGCGGTAAACCAGCTGCTGCGAAACGGAGTAGTAGGTCGGGCCTGGCTGGTAGTTCTTGCTGCGCTCGCTGTTATACACCAGCCCGGCGGCAAGCATATCGGCATCGTCGTTATCGAGGTCGTCAAACAGCTGGTTGATATTCTGGCGGACGGTGATTTTAAGCTTCACGCCAAGATAATCGGCGAACTGTTGTGCCAGTTCATAATCCAGGCCAATGATTTTGCCGTTGATGTCGCTGTAAATCAGCGGAGAGTTGAGGGTACTGACGCGCAATTCCCCCCGCTCCTGAATGGCGGCGATACGGTTTTCGGCTTTGCCGAACCAGGGGATGGAAGGCCAGAGGGCCACTGCCAGCAGCAACGTTACAATGCCGATGAGCAGATAATTAATCTTTAATTTTTTCAATTAGTTAATTCTCTGCGACGCCGGTTGCCTCAGTCTGCTGTAGCCATGTTAATCATAAGGTTTGCCATTGAATGAGCGGCATTTTGCGTAAACTTGCGCCACTTGGCAACCAATTAGAGAGACAGGTCACATCTATTGTTAAATCTCTGTGCAAATTTTATTTCGACGCAAACGGTTTCGTCGGCGCTCAGGATTCTCTATAATGACGCCCGTTTTCCCCCCTTGCGCACACTGTAAGCGCCCCGGCGCTTCGAAGACGAGAGACTTATGATGGAAATTCTGCGTGGTTCGCCTGCACTGTCTGCCTTCCGTATCACTAAACTGCTGGCACGTTTTCAGGCGGCCGACCTTCCGGTAAGCAATATTTACGCTGAGTATGTCCATTTTGCTGACCTGAATGCCCCCCTGAATGCAGAGGAGCGCGTACAGCTGGAACGCCTGCTCAAGTATGGCCCAAGCCTGAGCAGCCATACGCCAACCGGCAAACTGATCCTTGCGACGCCTCGTCCGGGCACCATCTCCCCCTGGTCTTCCAAAGCCACCGACATCGCCCACAACTGTGGCCTGAACCAGATTAACCGTCTGGAACGCGGCGTGGCGTACTACGTGGAAGCCTCTACCCTGAGCGACGCGCAGTGGCACGCGGTTGCGGCTGAACTGCACGATCGCATGATGGAGAGCGTATTTGCCTCTCTCGATGACGCGCAGAAGCTTTTCTCTCACCATCAGCCTGCGCCGGTACAGAGTGTAGACCTGCTGGGGCAGGGCCGTCAGGCGCTGATTGACGCCAACCTGCGTCTCGGCCTGGCGCTGGCAGAAGACGAAATCGACTACCTGCAGGATGCGTTTGTTAAGCTCAACCGTAACCCGAACGACATCGAACTCTACATGTTCGCGCAGGCTAACTCTGAGCACTGCCGCCACAAGATTTTCAACGCCGACTGGATTATTGACGGCGAACAGCAGCCGAAGTCGCTGTTCAAAATGATCAAAAACACCATGGAGCAAACTCCTGACCACGTGCTGTCTGCCTATAAGGACAACGCCGCGGTAATGGAAGGTTCCGAGGTGGGCCGCTTCTTCGCCGATCGCGAAGCAGGGCGCTATGACTTCCATCAGGAGCCCGCGCATATCCTGATGAAAGTGGAAACCCACAACCACCCGACGGCGATCTCCCCGTGGCCGGGTGCGGCGACCGGCTCCGGCGGTGAAATCCGTGACGAAGGCGCGACCGGTCGTGGCGCTAAACCTAAAGCGGGTCTGGTCGGATTCTCCGTCTCCAACCTGCGTATCCCGGGCTTTGAACAGCCGTGGGAAGAGGATTTCGGCAAGCCAGAGCGCATCGTGACCGCCCTGGATATCATGACCGAAGGCCCGCTGGGCGGCGCAGCGTTTAACAACGAATTTGGTCGTCCGGCGCTGAACGGTTACTTCCGTACCTATGAAGAGAAAGTGGACAGCCACAACGGCGAAGAGCTGCGCGGCTACCACAAGCCGATCATGCTGGCGGGCGGGATCGGCAACATCCGTGCCGATCACGTGCAGAAAGGCGAGATCGTCGTCGGCGCGAAGCTGATCGTGCTCGGCGGCCCGGCGATGAACATCGGCCTGGGCGGCGGGGCGGCCTCTTCTATGGCCTCCGGCCAGTCTGACGCGGATCTCGACTTCGCCTCCGTGCAGCGCGACAACCCTGAGATGGAGCGACGCTGCCAGGAAGTGATCGACCGCTGCTGGCAGCTGGGCGACGCTAACCCGATCCTCTTCATTCACGACGTGGGTGCGGGCGGTTTGTCCAACGCCATGCCGGAGCTGGTAAGCGACGGCGGTCGCGGCGGGCGTTTCAACCTGCGCGATATCCTGAGCGATGAGCCGGGCATGAGCCCGCTGGAAATCTGGTGTAACGAATCCCAGGAGCGCTACGTGCTGGCGGTTGCTGCGGATCAGCTGCCGCTGTTTGACGAGCTGTGCCGCCGCGAGCGCGCGCCGTATGCCGTCATCGGTGAAGCGACCGAAGAGCAGCACCTTTCCTTAAGCGACACCCACTTTGACAACCAGCCGATCGATCTGCCGCTCGACGTTCTGCTCGGTAAAACGCCGAAGATGACCCGCGACGTTACCACCCGTAAAGCGGCGGGCAAAGCGCTGGATCGCCAGGGCATTACCGTGGCAGAAGCGGTCAATCGCGTGCTGCACCTGCCTGCTGTGGCAGAGAAAACCTTCCTCGTGACCATCGGCGACCGCACCGTGACCGGTATGGTATCGCGCGACCAGATGGTCGGCCCGTGGCAGATCCCGGTCGCTAACTGCGCCGTGACCACCGCGAGCCTCGACAGCTACTACGGCGAAGCGATGGCTCTCGGCGAACGCACCCCGGTGGCGCTGCTGGACTTCGCGGCCTCTGCCCGTCTGGCGGTCGGTGAAGCGCTGACCAACATCGCCGCGACGCAGATTGGCGATATCAAACGCATTAAGCTCTCCGCAAACTGGATGGCCGCAGCCGGCCACCCTGGCGAAGATGCTGGCCTGTATGAAGCTGTGAAAGCGGTGGGCGAGGAGCTGTGTCCTGCCCTCGGCTTGACCATTCCGGTGGGCAAAGACTCCATGTCGATGAAAACCCGCTGGCAGGAAGGCAACGAGCAGCGCGAGATGACCTCTCCGCTGTCGCTGGTGATCACCGCGTTTGCCCGCGTGGAAGATGTGCGTCACACCGTTACGCCGCAGCTTGCGACCGAAGACAACGCCCTGCTGCTGATTGACCTGGGTAAAGGTCACAACGCGCTGGGTGCTACCGCGCTGGCGCAGGTTTACCGCCAGCTCGGCGATAAGCCAGCCGACGTGCGTGACGTGGCCCAGCTGAAAGGCTTCTACGACGCGATTCAGGCGCTGGTGGCGCAGCGTAAGCTGCTGGCCTACCACGACCGTTCCGACGGCGGCCTGCTGGTGACCCTGGCAGAGATGGCCTTCACCGGCCACTGCGGCGTGGAAGCGAACATTGCGACGCTGGGCGAAGACCGTCTGGCGGCGCTGTTCAACGAAGAGCTGGGCGCCGTGATTCAGGTGCGCGCGGCGGATCGCGACGCGGTTGAAGCGATTCTGGCGAAGCACGGTCTGGCAGACTGCGTGCACTATCTGGGCAAAGCCGTTCAGGGCGACCGCTTCGTCATTGAAGCAGACGGTCACGCGGTGTTCAGCGAAAGCCGCACCACGCTGCGCATGTGGTGGGCGGAAACCACCTGGCAGATGCAGCGCCTGCGTGATAACCCGGAATGTGCCGATCAGGAGCATAACGCGAAAGCGAATGACCAGGATCCAGGCCTGAACGTGAAGCTCTCCTTCGACATTAACGAAGACATCGCTGCGCCGTACATTGCGACCGGCGCGCGTCCAAAAGTGGCCGTGCTGCGCGAGCAGGGCGTTAACTCCCACGTCGAGATGGCGGCTGCCTTCCACCGCGCGGGCTTTGACGCTATCGACGTCCACATGAGCGACCTGCTGGCCGGACGTACCGGTCTGGAAGATTTCCAGGCGCTGGTGGCGTGCGGCGGCTTCTCCTACGGCGACGTGCTGGGCGCTGGCGAAGGCTGGGCGAAGTCCATCCTGTTCAACAGCCGCGTGCGCGACGAGTTCGAAACCTTCTTCCACCGTCCACAGACCCTGGCGCTGGGCGTGTGTAACGGCTGCCAGATGATGTCTAACCTGCGCGAACTGATCCCGGGCAGCGAAGCCTGGCCGCGCTTTGTGCGCAACCAGTCTGACCGCTTCGAGGCGCGCTTCAGCCTGGTGGAAGTGACCCAAAGCCCGTCTCTGCTACTGCAGGGGATGGTCGGTTCTCAGATGCCAATTGCCGTTTCCCACGGTGAAGGTCAGGTAGAAGTGCGCGACGCTGCGCATCTGGCTCAGCTGGAGAGCAAAGGCCTGGTGGCGCTGCGCTTTGTCGATAACTTTGGCAAGGTGACAGAAACCTACCCGGCGAACCCGAACGGCTCCGCAAACGGTATTACGGCGGTGACCAGCGAAAGCGGTCGCGCGACCATCATGATGCCGCACCCGGAGCGCGTGTTCCGTACAGTGAGCAACTCCTGGCACCCGGAAAACTGGGGCGAGGACAGCCCGTGGATGCGTATCTTCCGCAACGCGCGTAAGCAGCTGGGTTAAGTTTTAGCACCCTAACCCTTGTAGGCCCGGTAAGCGTAAGCGCCACCGGGCTTTTTTATGCGTGTCGCAAAACTGCGACAAAGAGGGTATGCGACTGTCTCTAAATGGAGACACTTAACTCATTGATTTATATACGGCAGTAAAGGTTCCCGTTAAGGTGTTGCTTAATAGCGACACTTAGCCTGGAAATCATTCAATCGATAATTAACAGGCTAAACGAGTAAAACCCATATATTTCAAACTGTTAATATTTTGTTTTGCATTATGGCACGGGTGTTGCATAATATTAACCAGTGGCTCATTCACCTTCTTATGTCAGCCCCTTCGGGAAGCGCTACATAAACTTCGAATGACGCACAAAAAGGTGCCTGCCGTCCAACTACTGATCATAGCGATGCTTTATCAGGCCAGGGCGAAACGTCGAGTTAGGCACCGCCTCATTCCATGACAAAGCCGGGTTTTTACCCGGCTTTGTTGTATCTGAAGGGCAGACTCAGTTACGCTCTGCGTAAATCCCCATTAAGAGAGTAATGCGTTGAAACGCTGGCCCGTTTTCCCCCGCTCCCTGCGGCAGCTCGTCATGATGGCCTTCCTGCTGATCCTGCTGCCGCTGCTGATCCTTGCCTGGCAGGCGTGGCAAAGCCTGAACGCGCTGAGCGCGCAGGCGGCTTTGACCAACCGCACGACGCTCATCGACGCCAGACGAAGTGAAGCGATGACCAACGCCGCGCTGGAGATGGAGCGCAGCTATCGTCAGTATTGCGTGCTTGACGATCGGACGCTGGAAAAGGTTTACCAGAGCCAGCGTAAACGCTACAGCGAAATGCTGGACGCTCACGCGGGGGTTTTGCCTGACGACAAGCTCTATCAGGCGTTACGTCAGGATTTGAACGATCTCGCGCAGCTGCAGTGCAGCAACAGCGGTCCGGATGCCGCCGCCGCCGCGCGTCTTGAAGCTTTTGCCAGCGCCAACACCGAGATGGTGCAGTCAACGCGCGCGGTGATTTTTTCTCGCGGCCAGCAGCTCCAGCAGGAGATTGCCGAGCGCGGCCAGTTCTTCGGCTGGCAGGCGCTGGTGCTGTTCCTGGTGAGCCTGGGGCTGGTACTGCTCTTTACCCGCATGATCATCGGCCCGGTGAAGGGCATTCAGCGTATGATAAACCGCCTGGGAGAGGGGAAATCGCTTGGGGATACGGTCGCTTTTAAAGGCCCGCGCGAGCTGCGATCCGTAGGCCAGCGCATTATCTGGCTGTCCGAGCGCCTGGCGTGGCTCGAATCACAGCGCCATCAGTTCCTGCGCCATATCTCTCATGAGCTTAAAACGCCGCTGGCCAGCATGCGTGAAGGAACGGAGCTTCTGGCGGACGAAGTGGCCGGCCCCCTTACGCCAGAACAGAAAGAAATTGTCGAGATTCTCGATAACAGCAGCCGCAATCTGCAAAAGCTGATTGAGCAACTGCTGGACTACAACCGCAAGCTGGCAGACGGGGCGGTTGTACTGGAAAACGTTGAGATTGCGCCGCTGGTGGATATGGTGATCTCCGCCCACAGCTTGCCAGCAAGAGCTAAAATGATGCATACCGGCGTCGAGCTGAATGCGCCTGCGTGCCTGGCTGAACCCATGCTGCTGATGAGCGTTCTGGATAATCTTTACTCCAATGCGGTGCACTATGGTACTGAATCCGGTAACATTTATATCCGAAGTAATACGAATGGTTCACGGGTGTTTATTGACGTCGCAAACACCGGCACCCCGATCCCCGATGACGAAAAAACCATGATCTTCGAACCCTTTTTCCAGGGGAGTCATCAGCGGAAAGGCGCGGTTAAAGGAAGCGGTCTGGGCTTGAGCATCGCCCGGGACTGCATACGACGCATGCAGGGTGAGCTAAACATAGCCGCGGACGAACGTTCAGATGTTTGCTTCCGTATCGAACTGCCCGTGAGCCGGAAAAATCAATAAAATGAATCTATGTCTGGTGAGTATGTCACACGTCTTTTTCCGCGCCGTACGCGCGGTGTTTTCCAGCAAAATGCTTCGCCTGAGCCTGCCCTGTTTATTTCTGGCAGGGTGTGTTTCCCATGCTCCAAAAAGTGCCATTAGCGATAAACAGGAAGATAAATGGCCCGATAACCAGCTGGCAGATTTCCTCTCAACCCGCTGCGACGATATCTGGAACCTGTCAGGACATGACGTTGAAAGCAACCCGCTGTTCTGGCTGCGCGGAATAGATTGCGCCCAGCGTCTTGCACCGGTAGACGCCCGCTCGAAGGCGGCGATGCTGGATGACGACACCTGGCAGGACGCTTTCAAGCGTGGGATTTTACTCGCAGATGCGAAAATCACTCCCGTTGAACGCCGAGTCAATGTGACCCGACTGGACACGTACGTGGTCAATCTTCCCGTGCAGGTACGCCCGGTATACCAGCTCTGGCGCGATGGCCAGACATTACAGCTTCAGCTGTCTGAAGAGCGCTCCCGCTACAGCAAGCTGCAGCAGTCAACCGACAGCGAGCTTGATACGCTGCGTCAACAGCAGCAACATTTACGCACGCAGCTGGATACCACGACGCGCAAGCTGGAAAACCTGACCGATATCGAAAGGCAGCTCTCGTCGCGTAAATATCAGCCGGGGAGTTCATCCGCGGCACCGGACAGCGATACGCCGAAACAAGAGGATGTGAAGCATGACGAGCCGTAAACCTGCCCATCTTTTACTGGTGGATGACGATCCCGGGCTGTTAAAGCTGCTGGGGATGCGTCTGGTGAGTGAAGGCTACAGCGTCGTCACCGCTGAAAGCGGGCTGGAAGGACTGAAGATCCTCAGCCGCGAGAAAATCGATCTGGTGATAAGCGACCTGCGGATGGACGAAATGGATGGCCTGCAGCTGTTCGCGGAGATCCAGAAGCAGCAGCCGGGTATGCCCGTGATTATCCTGACGGCGCACGGGTCGATCCCGGATGCGGTTGCCGCGACGCAGCAGGGGGTCTTCAGCTTCCTGACCAAGCCGGTGGACAAAGACGCGCTCTATAAGGCTATCGACAGCGCGCTGGAACATGCCGCCCCGGCGGGGGATGAAGCGTGGCGGGAGTCCATCGTCACCCGCAGTCCCATTATGCTGCGTCTGCTTGAACAGGCCCGGATGGTGGCGCAGTCCGACGTCAGCGTGCTTATCAACGGCCAGAGCGGAACCGGGAAAGAGATCCTGGCGCAGGCGATCCATAACGCCAGCCCGCGCAGTAAAAATGCTTTTATCGCCATTAACTGCGGCGCGCTTCCGGAACAGCTGCTCGAATCTGAACTGTTTGGTCACGCCCGCGGCGCATTCACCGGCGCGGTGAGCAGCCGGGAAGGGCTGTTCCAGGCTGCGGAAGGTGGCACGCTGTTCCTGGACGAAATTGGCGATATGCCCGCGCCGCTGCAGGTCAAACTGCTCCGCGTGCTGCAGGAGCGAAAAGTTCGCCCGCTGGGCAGCAACCGCGACATTGATATTAATGTGCGAATTATTTCCGCTACCCACCGCGATCTGCCAAAAGTGATGGCCCGCAACGAGTTTCGCGAAGATCTCTACTACCGCCTGAACGTGGTGAACCTGAAGATCCCGGCGCTGGCGGAACGGGCGGAAGACATTCCGCTGCTGGCGAACCACCTTTTGCGCCAGGCGGCCGATCGCCATAAACCGTTCGTGCGCGCGTTTTCCACCGATGCGATGAAGCGGCTGATGGCCGCAGGCTGGCCGGGCAACGTGCGCCAGCTGGTGAACGTGATTGAGCAGTGCGTGGCGCTGACCTCCTCACCGGTGATCAGCGATGCGCTGGTGGAGCAGGCGCTGGAAGGGGAAAACACGGCTCTGCCGACGTTTGCGGAAGCGCGGAATCAGTTTGAGCTGAACTATCTGCGCAAGCTATTGCAGATTACCAAAGGCAACGTGACCCACGCGGCGCGCATGGCCGGACGCAACCGCACCGAGTTCTACAAGCTGCTGTCGCGCCACGAGCTGGAAGCAAACGATTTTAAAGAGTAATGCCGTATGGTACTGTGAGCAATCGATTACGAGGCAGCTTACAGGCAAGAGTTTAAGGACCCACCATGAAAAAGATTGATGCGATTATTAAACCTTTCAAACTGGATGATGTGCGTGAAGCGCTGGCGGAAGTCGGCATCACCGGGATGACCGTGACGGAAGTGAAAGGTTTTGGTCGTCAGAAGGGCCACACCGAGCTTTACCGTGGCGCAGAGTACATGGTCGACTTTCTGCCGAAAGTAAAAATTGAAATCGTGGTCAGCGACGATATCGTCGATACCTGCGTGGATACCATTATCCGCACGGCGCAGACGGGCAAAATCGGCGACGGTAAAATCTTCGTCTTTGACGTGGCGCGCGTGATCCGTATCCGTACCGGCGAAGAAGACGACGCCGCGATTTAACATTGCCAACGGTTTTGTAGGCCGGGTAAGGCGCAGCCGCCACCCGGCGAAAAAAAGCCCCTCGAACGAGGGGCTTTTTCATTACAGCACCTTATGCGGCCCGAAGCATTCGTAATGAATGTTGCCCTTGTCCACACCAAGCTCCACCAGCTGCTTCGCGGCATATTGCATAAACGCCACCGGCCCGCAGACGTAGAACTGCATGTCCGGCGCGCTAAACGCCCCTTCCATCTGGCTTAAATTCATCAGACCTTCGCTGTCAAACCGTGCGTCTGCGCGGTCTGCATCCGTCGGCAGGCGATACCAGGTGTGCGCGGTGAAGCGCGGCAGGGACGCCCCGAGCGTTTTCACTTCATCCGCAAAGGCGTGCACGTCACCGTTTTCCGCAGCGTGGAACCAGTTGACCTGGGCACCGTGGTTGGCTTTCGCCAGGGTATCAAGCATCGCCAGCATTGGCGTTTGGCCGACGCCCGCAGAGATCAGCGTAACCGGGGTATTCGCTTCAACGGCCATGAAGAAATCGCCCGCCGGCGCGGCCAGATGAACCACGTCGCCCACGTTAGCTTCGTTGTGGAGCCAGTTGGAGACCTGACCGCCGTCCTCACGCTTCACGGCAATGCGGTAGCCTTTGCCGTTTGGCTTGCGGGTAAGAGAATACTGGCGGATCTCCTGATGCGGGAAGCCTTCAGGCTTCAGCCACACGCCCAGATACTGGCCTGGCTGGTAATCGGCAACCGGCTGTCCGTCCACCGGCTCAAATTCAAAGCTGGTAATTAATGCGCTGCGCGGGGTTTTCTCGACGATGCGAAACGCGCGCGTGCCTTCCCAGCCGCCGTTCTTGCTGGCGTTTTCGCTGTAGATCTGTGCTTCACGGTTGATAAACACGTTTGCCAGCACGCCGTAGGCTTTACCCCACGCGTCCAGCACCTCCTGACCCGGGCTGAACATCTCGTCCAGCGTTGCCAGCAGGTGGCCACCCACAATGTTGTACTGCTCGGGTTGGATCTGGAAGCTGGTGTGCTTCTGCGCGATTTTTTCCACAGCGGGCAGCAGTGCCGCAAGGTTTTCAATATTGCTGGCGTAGGCCGCGATGGCGTTGAACAGTGCTTCGCGCTGATCGCCGTTACGCTGGTTGCTCATGTTGAAAATTTCTTTGAGCTCCGGGTTGTGCGTGAACATGCGATCGTAGAAATGGGCGGTGAGTTTAGGGCCGGTTTCCACCAGCAGGGGAATGGTGGCTTTAACGGTAGCGATGGTTTGAGCGTCGAGCATGAGCGCATCCTTCTGATGTGACTTTAATGATGTATTTTAAATGCATCTTATAAAAAATACCCATGCTTTGTAAATGGTTCTTTGCAAGATGAAAAATATGCATCACAAACCTGAAAAGAAATCCGCTGGAAAGAGCGAGAGCTTTATTCCTCAAACCCTTGCGTGGCGCGTAGGAAAACGTTTGCGTAAAATCGTTTGTCAAGACCTGTTATCACAGAACTAATCAGTTATACTGTTGCCCGTCGTCCAACAGGACTGCCTTTTCAGGCCAAAATTTACTTGTTAGCTGAGTCAGGAGATGCGGATGTTAAAGCGTGAAATGAACATTGCCGATTATGATGCCGAACTGTGGCAGGCTATGGAGCAGGAAAAAGTACGTCAGGAAGAGCACATCGAACTGATCGCCTCCGAAAACTACACCAGCCCGCGCGTCATGCAGGCGCAGGGTTCTCAGCTGACTAACAAATATGCTGAAGGTTACCCGGGCAAACGCTACTACGGCGGTTGCGAGTACGTTGATATCGTTGAGCAGCTGGCTATCGACCGTGCGAAAGAACTCTTTGGCGCTGACTACGCGAACGTGCAGCCGCACTCTGGCTCTCAGGCTAACTTCGCGGTCTACACCGCGCTGCTGCAGCCGGGCGATACCGTTCTGGGTATGAACCTGGCGCAGGGCGGCCACCTGACTCACGGCTCCCCGGTTAACTTCTCCGGCAAACTTTACAACATCATCCCTTACGGTATTGATGAGTCCGGTAAAATTGACTACGAAGACATGGCGAAGCAGGCTAAAGAGCACAAGCCGAAGATGATCATCGGTGGCTTCTCTGCTTACTCCGGTATCGTTGACTGGGCAAAAATGCGTGAAATCGCGGACAGCATCGGTGCTTACCTGTTCGTCGACATGGCGCACGTTGCGGGCCTGATTGCCGCTGGCGTTTACCCGAACCCGGTTCCACACGCTCACGTTGTGACCACCACCACCCACAAAACCCTGGCGGGTCCACGCGGTGGCCTGATCCTGGCGAAGGGCGGTGACGAAGAGCTGTACAAAAAACTGAACTCCGCTGTATTCCCAAGCGCCCAGGGCGGCCCGCTGATGCACGTTATCGCGGCTAAAGCCGTTGCGCTGAAAGAAGCGATGGAGCCAGAGTTCAAGGTTTATCAGCAGCAGGTTGCTAAGAACGCCAAAGCGATGGTGGAAGTGTTCCTGAACCGTGGCTACAAAGTGGTTTCCGGCGGGACTGAAAACCACCTGTTCTTGCTGGATCTGGTTGATAAGAACCTGACCGGTAAAGAAGCTGACGCAGCCCTGGGCCGCGCCAACATCACCGTGAACAAAAACAGCGTGCCAAACGATCCGAAGAGCCCGTTCGTGACCTCCGGTATCCGTATCGGTTCTCCGGCCGTGACTCGCCGCGGCTTCAAAGAAGCGGAAGTGAAAGAGCTGGCTGGCTGGATGTGTGACGTTCTGGACAACATCAATGACGAAGCGGTTATCGAGCGCGTCAAAGGTAAAGTTCTGGATATCTGCGCACGCTTCCCGGTATACGCATAATTCCTCTGCTTGCAGAAATAAAAAAGGCCGCGCTTGCGGCCTTTTTTTATGGCTTAACGCCGGTCGAGGGAAATAGCCCCCGGACCAACAATGGCCAGCAAAATAAAGGCGCCAGCAATACTGACGTTCTTATAGAAATTAATCATATTCGGCACGACCGCATCACCGGTCATATCCCAGTAGTGGTGTCCAATCACCGCCGTTCCGAGGGTATAGAATACAAACAGTACCGCGAGCGGTCGGGTGAAAAAGCCCAGCACAATCAGGATAGCAGCAGGCACTTCCATCACCACCGCAATAATGGCCGCCAGCATGGGCATCGGCGCACCCAGCGAGGTCATATATTGCACGGTGCCGCTAAACCCCGTCAGTTTTGGATAGCCAAAGATAATAAACAGCACGACAAGCGCGATGCGGCCAATCAGCAGCAGCAGGTGACGTGACTGACCGAAATCGAAATAACGTAGTGAGTTCATGGCAGAAAAACCTCTGCAAGTGGAGTAATTTAAACGTAATACATATTTTCATTCCCTGCCATAAGCCAGGCGACTGCACAAGATGTTAATTTTTCGTTAATTTATAGCAGGCTATCTACTTGCTTAATTTTTATATTCTCGCCAGACTATGGCCTCGATTTCGGGAGGGATTCATGGTCTTGCATTCCACGCGCTGGCTGGCGCTCAGTTATTTCACCTATTTCTTTAGCTACGGTATTTTTCTGCCATTCTGGAGCGTCTGGCTCAAGGGTATCGGCCTGACTCCTGAGACCATCGGTGTCCTGCTGGGGGCCGGGCTGGTGGCGCGTTTCCTCGGCAGCCTGCTGATTGCCCCGCGCGTCAGCGATCCCTCCTTACTGATCAAGGCCGTGCGCATTCTTGCTCTGCTGACGCTGGTCTTTGTTGCCTGCTTCTGGGTCAGCCACCAGTTTGCCTGGCTGATGGTGGTAATGGTCGGATTTAACCTGTTCTTCTCACCGCTGGTACCGCTGACGGATGCTCTGGCGAACACCTGGCAAAAGCAGATCACCATGGACTATGGCCGCGTGCGCCTGTGGGGTTCTATTGCCTTTGTGATTGGCTCCGCGCTGGTGGGCAAACTGGTCAGCCTTTACGATTACCGCGCCATTCTCGCCCTGCTGAGTATCGGTATTGCCTCGATGCTGCTGGGCATGCTGCTGCGTCCGTCGGTGATGCCGCAAGGGGAAAGCCGCCATCTGGAGAGCGCAGGCTGGCCCGCCTGGCGGAGCCTGGTGGCCCAGAGCTGGCGTTTTCTGGCGTGTGTCTGTCTGCTTCAGGGGGCGCATGCGGCGTACTATGGCTTCAGCGCCATCTACTGGCAGGGGGCGGGATATTCTGCTTCCGCAGTGGGCTATCTGTGGTCGCTGGGGGTAGTGGCCGAAGTCATTATTTTCGCCCTGAGCAAAAAGCTGTTCCGTCGCTTTGGCGCGCGTGACCTGCTGCTGCTTTCCGCCGTGTGCGGCGTGGCGCGCTGGAGCATTATGGGCTGGACGACCGATCTGCCGTGGCTGATCGTGGCGCAAATTCTTCACTGCGGCACCTTTACCGTGTGTCATCTGGCGGCGATGCGCTATATCGCTGCGCGCGAGGGTGGGGACGTTATTCGCCTGCAGGCCGTCTATTCGGCGGTTGCAATGGGGGGCAGTATCGCGATCATGACGGTCTTTGCGGGGTTCCTCTACCAGCATCTGGGGCATGGCGTCTTCTGGGTGATGGCGCTGGTCGCCTTACCCGCAATCGTTGTTCGCCCTAAAGTGGCCGCTCGCGCGTCGCTATGATTCCAGCATGGCGCGAATATGTTCTTGCTGCTGCGCGTTCAATGTCTCAACGGCATGGATCAGCGGCGGCGAGAACAGCGGCAGGACTGTAGGGTAGGGGGTGATGACCAGCGCGGCTTCGCGCGGTGCCCCCTCTTTCTGGAAAGCCTGCAGCGTTAGATAGCGAATGTTGAGCGGCAGCAGCGTCAGCTCGCGAAGCTGCTGTTCAATCAGATCCTCGCAGGCTTTATCGTCTCCCGTCAGCAGGATCACCTGTTTTTCGTGCAGATCGGTCTCCTGCATCAGCCAGGCACCGAAAATCACCGCGACAAGGCTCATCTCTTCATCAGAAAAACGCAGCCCAAACTCCGCTTCCAGCTCAAACAGCGCTTCCTTTGTGGTGCGTAACAGCCGGGGATAGAGACGATGGATCTCCTCCGGCAGGCTATTGTCGATGCCGATCTCAAACAGCGAGCGGTCCAGCGCCTGAGCAAGATGGATATACAGCTGGTCGGTCAGCCCTTGCTCATCGCTGAAGTTCATCCCGGTCTGCGAGCGAAAACGGGCGACCATGCGCACGATGGCCCGACGCAAGCGCTGATCCTGCTGGTGTTTATCAAGCACCGGATCGGGCGTGCGGAGCATCATAAACAGCAGGGCCAGAAACAGCTGTTCATCCCCGTGCGCACCCTGCGGCACGCGACGTCTCCAGTGACGCACGATCTCCTGGGCCGTAAAATACTCCCCTCTCGACTGGGTCCAGCTGCGCTGAACGTGAGAAAACTGCGGCGTATTCCCGAGCTGGTGCTGAATAAGACAGTATTGCAGGTAGAGCTGTAAAAACTGGACGTCGCGGCATTCAAACTGGCGCTGCAGCTTGCGGGAACAGAAGCCGATCAGCGCCCGCAGGTTCGCATCGTCGTAAAGCGGCCGCGCAATGCCGTGTTGTTTAAGCGCGGTTTTTAATGCGGGGGTAAACTGGTGCGAGACAAACTGCGGGCAAAGCCGCAGGGCCCGGCGCAGCCAGTGCAGCAGGCATAAACGCTGATTCAGGGCTGTGCCTTCAATCCGGTAGCTGCCGTCGTGGTGCGTGACGATGTCCAGCCGGTGATAGCGCTGGATTTCATCGCGCGTCTCGGCTATATCTTGCCGTGCCATCGCGTCGTCAACCCCGTTGGCAGCAATTATGCTCTGTGCGGTGACGGCAGCATCGGGCAGGTAAAGCATCAAGAGCACCTGGCAGCGGCGCTGCGAACTGGAAAGCACAGATGGAATTTCAAGCGTCGTCATCATCTGTCGGGTATCCAGTGTGAATGTTTGATAAGAATAGCTAAAGGATGAGCGCTGAAAAGCGCGCCGGCAGGCCTTTCACTCAGGATTGCTGGGGAACATCACAGAATTTTTGACGTGAGGAATTGATGCAAACAGTTAAACAAAGTGCGATGGCGTTATTTTTGGCGGCTATCAGCTTCACCGCCAGCGCACACCCTCACAGTTTTATTGACCTACAGACGGAGCTGGTCACCGACGGCACGCAGCTGAGCGGCCTGAAGATGCGCTGGACGATGGATGAAATCACCTCGGCCGATCTGCTCTACGATGCGGGAAACGCGAAGCCCGGTGACGAAATCTGGAAAAAGCTGGCGGCGGAAGTGATGGCCAACGTGCTTGGCCAGCATTACTTCACGGAATTCTGGCACAACGGGCAGAAGGTCAAATTTCTTAACCGGCCAACGGAATACGGTATGACGCGTGACGGGCATCAGGCGGTGCTGACGTTCGTGCTTCCTCTGGCGCATCCGCAGCCGCTGGCGGGGCAAACGTACCGTTTTTCCACCTTTGATCCTACCTACTATGTCGACATGCGCTATGACAAAGACAGCGACGTACGGCTGCCGGACGCTCTGCAAAAAAACTGCAAAATTGGCGTGCATACCCCGAAACCCAGCGAGGAGACGCTGAACTTTGCGGTCTCGCTTGATAAAGAAGATGCACCGCCTGAAGACATGGAGTTGGGTAAACAGTTCGCGCAGGAGGTGACGTTACAATGTCAGTGATCTCCTCTCCGGTTCGGAAACCGCGCCGCTGGCTTCACCTCTGGCCGCTGGCGCTCTTTTCGCTGTTCGCCGTTTGCGGCGCGCTGTGGCTGTGGCAGGCCTGGCCGCAGGTCATGATGAAAAGCATCGTCTGGCAGCGTGAGGTCAACCAGCAGATGAGCGGTCTGCTGAAGGCGGTGGCGGAGAACCCGACCAAAGCGGGAGGTTCCCTGCTGGCGTTCAGCTTTATCTATGGCGTTCTGCACGCGCTGGGGCCGGGGCATGGCAAAATTGTCATCACAACCTGGCTTGCCACCCATCCGTCGAAGCTCAAATCGAGTATCGGCCTGACGCTGGCCTCCTCCCTGCTTCAGGGCAGCGTGGCGATTGCGCTCGTCGTGGTCGTGCTTTCGCTGTTACAGCTTCCCGCGCGCCAGCTGCACCTGAGCAGCTTCTGGCTGGAGAAGGGGAGCTACGCGCTGGTGGGCGTGCTGGGGCTGATACTCTGCTGGCGGGCGCTGAAAAAGCTGCGCGTGCTGTTGCAAAAACCAAAATTCAAAACCTTTACCCCGCACCACGTTCATGATGAAAACTGCGGCTGCGGGCATCAGCATTTGCCCACGCAGGAACAGTTGCAGAACGGCGACGACTGGCGCGCGCGGCTGATGATTGTTCTCTCAATGGGTATGCGCCCGTGTTCGGGGGCAATCATGGTGCTGCTGTTCAGTAAGGTGATTGGCGTGTTTGGCTGGGGCATGCTTTCCGCGCTGACGATGGCGGCAGGGACGTCTCTCACCATTTCGTCGTTAGCGCTGCTGGTTCACAGCTTCCGTCAGCTGGCGGTCAAACTGAGCGGCAATAAAACGCCGGTGCTGTGGCGGCAGGTAGGGTGGACAACGCTCGCGCTGGCGGGCGGGGTGATTCTGCTGGTAGCGGCGGTGACGATGTGGATGAGCGCGGTGCCTGTGGGAAGGGGATTACGACCTTTCTAACGTACTGAGGGGTTTTGTAGGCCCGGTAAGCGTAGCGCCACCGGGCTTAACTAACTGGATTAACGCTTCAGCGCATCGCTCAGTTCATCACGCATGTTTGCCAGCATGGCTTTAACAACGCGTGGGTTACCCGCAACGATGTTGCCGGTAGACATATAGTTATGGCCGCCGGTGAAATCACACACGATGGCGCCTGCTTCACGTGCGATCAGCTCGCCCGCAGCAAAGTCCCACGGCTTCAGTGACAGCTCGAAGTAACCGTCAACGCGGCCGGTCGCCACGTAGGCCAGATCCAGCGCAGCAGAACCGGTGCGGCGGAAGTCCGCGCATTCGGTAAACAGTTTGCCCAGGATATTCATATAGGTGGTCGCGTGCTGTTTCGCCTTGAACGGGAAACCGGTCGCCAGGATGGTGCCGTCCAGATCGCGTGCGTTGCTGCAGCGCAGACGGTAGCCGTTCAGCTGTGCGCCCTGACCGCGGGTAGCGGTGAACAGTTCGTTACGCATTGGATCGTAAACAACGGCGACTTCAGTACGGCCTTTAATGCGTACTGCGATAGACACAGAGAAGTGTGGCAGGCGTTTGACGAAGTTGGTGGTGCCATCCAGTGGATCGATAACCCATTGAACATCCTGATCGGTACCTTCATGTTCACCGCTTTCTTCGGTGATGATGGTGTGCTGCGGGTAAGATTTGCGGATCGTTTCGATAATAATCGCTTCTGCGGCTTTATCGACGTTAGTCACGAAATCATTGCTGCCTTTCTGGCTGGTTTCTACGGAGTCTGGCGTTTCGTAGTGTTTGGCAATTACATTACCCGCCTTGCGCGCTGCGCGCACGGCGATGGTCAGCATCGGATGCATCGGTCTCTCTCACTGGATGTTAAAGAACAGGAAAATCGGCGCAGAGTATAGCAGTGGGATCGGATTATGTCTCCCGTTTATGATAATATGCCGGAATATTCTTCAGACGCTGAATTCAGACATTAAAAATTATGCTGCAAAACATTCGAATCGTGCTGGTCGAAACATCGCACACCGGCAACATGGGCTCCGTTGCCCGCGCTATGAAAACCATGGGCTTAACGAACCTGTGGCTGGTTAACCCGCTGGTGAAACCTGACTCGCAGGCTATCGCCCTGGCGGCCGGTGCCAGCGACGTGATCGGCAACGCCCAGATCGTCGATACCCTTGACGAAGCGCTGGCCGGCTGCAGCCTCGTTGTTGGCACCAGCGCACGTTCACGCACGCTGCCGTGGCCGATGCTGGATCCGCGCGAATGCGGCCTGAAAAGCGTCTCAGAAGCGGAACAGGCCCCGGTTGCGCTGGTGTTTGGCCGCGAGCGCGTTGGCCTGACCAACGATGAGCTGCAGAAGTGCCACTATCACGTCGCCATCGCGGCGAACCCGGAATACAGCTCGCTGAACCTGGCGATGGCGGTGCAGGTTATCGCCTATGAGGTGCGTATGGCGTGGCTGGCGACGCAGGAGAAACCGGTCGAACCGAAAGAAGAGACGGCCTACCCGCTGGTGGACGATCTTGAGCGCTTCTACGGTCACCTGGAGCAGACGCTGCTCTCAACCGGCTTTATCCGTGAAGGTCACCCGGGCCAGGTAATGAACAAGCTGCGCCGTATGTTTACCCGCGCGCGCCCGGAAAGCCAGGAGCTGAACATCCTGCGCGGAATTCTGGCGTCGATTGAGCAGAAGAATAAGGAATAGTGTCGTCTGTTCGCCGGGTGGCGCTTCGCTTTCCCGGCCTACAAAACCGTAGGTCGGGTAAGCGAAGCGTCACCCGATAAAAAACGGCACGGAAGGTTAAATACCTGACTAAAACAGTCAAGTAAATAGTTGACCATTTTAGTCAGGAATGTCAGACTTGGCCCTGCTATGCAATACCCCCATTTTACAATAAAAAACCCCGGGCAGGGGCGAGTTTGAGGTTAAGTAAGACATGAGACTGACATCTAAAGGGCGTTATGCCGTGACCGCGATGCTGGACGTTGCGCTCAACTCCGAAGCGGGCCCGGTTCCGTTGGCTGATATTTCTGAACGACAAGGGATCTCCCTCTCTTACCTGGAACAGCTGTTCTCCAGACTGCGTAAAAATGGACTGGTTTCCAGCGTTCGTGGCCCAGGCGGCGGTTATCTGCTGGGTAAAGACGCGGGCAGTATTGCAGTTGGTGAAGTGATTAGCGCAGTTGACGAATCCGTTGACGCGACCCGTTGCCAGGGTAAAGGCGGCTGCCAGGGCGGCGATAAATGCCTGACCCACGCGCTGTGGCGCGATCTGAGCGACCGTCTCACCGGCTTCCTGAACAACATCACCCTGGGTGAACTGGTCAATAACCAGGAAGTTCTGGATGTCTCTGGTCGTCAGCACGGTCAGGATTCCCAACGCAGCACCCGCGCGCAGGACGCTATCGACGTCAAACTGCGCGCGTAATAAAACGATAAAGATTTCAGAATCAGGCCGGGGCGGTCACGCCCCGCGTACTCGGTCGTACATCCAGCCGGTTGCCTGATTCCTTGCATTGAAGCGATGTACGGAGTTTAAAGAGCAATGAAATTACCGATTTATCTCGATTACTCCGCAACCACGCCGGTGGACCCGCGTGTTGCCGAGAAAATGATGCAGTGTCTGACCCTGGACGGAAACTTTGGTAACCCAGCTTCCCGTTCACACCGTTTTGGCTGGCATGCTGAAGAGGCGGTTGATATCGCCCGTAATCAGATTGCCGACCTGGTGGGTGCCGACCCGCGTGAGATTGTTTTCACCTCCGGTGCGACCGAATCCGACAACCTGGCGATCAAAGGTGCAGCCAACTTTTATCAGAAAAAAGGCAAGCACATCATCACCAGCAAAACCGAACACAAAGCCGTGCTGGATACCTGCCGCCAGCTGGAGCGTGAAGGGTACGAAGTGACTTACCTGGCGCCACAGAGCAACGGGATCATCGACCTGAAAGAGCTCGAAGCGGCCATGCGTGATGACACCATTCTGGTTTCCATCATGCACGTCAATAACGAAATCGGCGTGGTACAGGACATCGCGACCATCGGCGAAATGTGCCGCGCGCGCGGTATCATCTATCACGTGGACGCGACCCAGAGCGTGGGCAAACTGCCTATCGACCTGAGCCAGCTGAAAGTGGACCTGATGTCCTTCTCCGGCCACAAAATCTATGGCCCGAAAGGGATCGGCGCGCTGTACGTTCGTCGTAAACCACGTATCCGCATCGAAGCACAGATGCACGGCGGCGGTCACGAGCGCGGTATGCGTTCCGGCACGCTGCCTGTTCACCAGATCGTGGGCATGGGCGAAGCGTACCGCATTGCAAAAGAAGAGATGGAAACCGAGATGGCACGCCTGCGCACGCTGCGTAACCGTCTGTGGGACGGCGTGAAGGATATGGAAGAAGTGTATCTGAACGGCGATCTCGAGCAGGGCGCACCGAACATCCTCAACGTCAGCTTCAACTATGTTGAAGGCGAATCGCTAATCATGGCGCTGAAAGACCTGGCCGTTTCTTCCGGTTCTGCCTGTACGTCTGCAAGCCTGGAGCCATCCTACGTGCTGCGCGCTCTGGGTATGACCGACGAGCTGGCACACAGCTCTATCCGTTTCTCTTTAGGTCGTTTCACTACCGAAGAAGAGATTGACTACACCATCAAGCTGGTTCGCAACTCCATCGGCCGTCTGCGCGACCTTTCTCCACTGTGGGAAATGTTCAAGCAGGGCGTGGATCTGAATAGCATTGAATGGTCACATCACTAATCGGTACATAAGGAGAATTCAATCATGGCATACAGCGAAAAAGTCATCGATCATTACGAGAACCCGCGCAACGTTGGCTCTTTTGACAACAGCGACGAATCTGTCGGTAGCGGCATGGTTGGCGCACCGGCGTGTGGCGACGTGATGAAGTTGCAGATTAAAGTCAACAATGAAGGTATCATTGAAGACGCGCGCTTCAAGACCTACGGCTGCGGTTCTGCTATCGCGTCCAGCTCCCTGGTCACCGAATGGGTGAAGGGCAAGTCTCTGGACGAAGCACAGGCAATCAAGAACACCGATATTGCTGAAGAACTCGAACTGCCACCGGTGAAAATTCACTGTTCAATTCTGGCAGAAGACGCGATCAAAGCCGCCATTGCGGACTATAAAAGCAAACGTGAAGCAAAATAATTGAGGTTTGAGTATGTCGATTACCCTTAGCGACAGCGCTGCCGCGCGAGTAAGCTCTTTTCTGGCGAACCGTGGTAAAGGCTTTGGCCTGCGACTGGGCGTACGTACCTCCGGCTGTTCTGGTATGGCTTACGTACTGGAGTTTGTTGATGAACCGGCGTCTGACGACACCGTGTTTGAAGACAAGGGCGTGAAGGTGGTGGTCGATGGCAAAAGCCTGCAATTCCTCAACGGCACTCAGCTGGACTTCGTTAAAGAAGGCCTGAACGAAGGGTTCAAATTCACGAACCCGAACGTCAAAGACGAGTGTGGTTGCGGCGAAAGCTTCCACGTTTAACCGCGTTCCGCTGTTATACCGATTAATTCGTATTGCAGAAAGGCGGCAAGCGAGTGCATCCCCAGGAGCTTACTAAGTAAGTGACTGGGGGGAACGAGCGCAGACAACGCATCTGCAGCGCGAAGTAAGAAGGTATAACCCCACCGTGGCTCTGCTGCGCGTGGGGTTTCTTCTAACAGGCTACCCCTGAGATTGTTATGGATTACTTCACTCTCTTCGGACTACCCGCTCAATACCCGATTGATCTCCAGGCGCTGACGATCCGCTTTCAGGATCTGCAGCGTCAGTACCACCCGGATAAATTCGCCAGTGGTACTCAGTCAGAGCAACTGGCTGCGGTATCGCACTCTGCGACCATCAACCAGGCCTGGCAGACCCTGCGCCATCCGCTGGCGCGTGCAGAATATCTGCTCTCGCTCCACGGTTTCGATCTGGCGAGCGAACAGCATACCGTGCGCGACACCGCGTTTCTGATGGAACAGCTGGAGCTTCGCGAAGAGCTGGATGAGATTGAACAGGCCAAAGACGAAGCGCGTCTGGAAAGCTTCATCACGCGCGTGAAGGGCATGTTCGATACCCGCCATCAGCAGATGGTGGAGCAACTGAACAACGAGACCTGGGACGTGGCGGCAGACACTGTGCGCAAACTCCGTTTTCTCGATAAACTGCGAAGCAGTGCTGAACAACTCGAAGAAAAGCTGCTCGATTTTTAATTTCGGAAGCAATTATGGCCTTATTACAAATTAGTGAGCCTGGCTTAAGTGCCGCACCGCACCAGCGTCGTCTGGCGGTGGGTATTGACCTGGGCACCACCAATTCCCTCGTGGCGACCGTGCGCAGCGGCCAGGCGGAAACGCTGGCCGACGAGCAGGGCCGCCATCTGCTGCCTTCCGTAGTCCACTACCAGCAGCAGGGTCACACGGTCGGCTATGACGCCCGCGCCAACGCCGCGCGCGATCCGGCCAACACCATCAGCTCCGTAAAGCGCATGATGGGCCGCTCGCTGACCGATATTCAGACCCGCTATCCGCATCTGCCGTATCAGCTGCAGGCCAGTGAAAACGGCCTGCCGATGATCGCAACCGCGGCCGGTCTGCTGAACCCGATTCGCGTTTCCTCCGACATCCTCAAAGCGCTGGCCGCGCGCGCGACGGCGACGCTCGGCGGCGATCTGGACGGCGTAGTCATTACCGTTCCGGCCTATTTTGACGACGCACAGCGTCAGGGCACCAAAGACGCCGCGCGTCTGGCGGGCCTGCACGTGCTGCGCCTGCTGAACGAACCGACGGCGGCGGCGATTGCCTACGGCCTCGACTCCGGTCAGGAAGGGGTCATTGCGGTTTACGATCTCGGCGGCGGTACCTTTGATATCTCGATCCTGCGCTTAAGCCGCGGGGTATTTGAAGTGCTGGCGACCGGCGGGGATTCCGCGCTCGGCGGCGATGACTTCGATCATCTGCTGGCAGATTATATTCGCGAGCAGGCAGGCACCAGCGATCGCAGCGATGCGCGCGTGCAGCGTGAGCTGCTGGATGCGGCCATCGACGCTAAAATTGCCCTGAGCGATGCGCAGACGGTTACCGTAAACGTTGCGGGCTGGCAGGGTGAGATCACCCGCGACCAGTTCAGCGACCTGATTGCCCCGCTGGTGAAGCGCACCCTGCTGGCCTGCCGTCGCGCACTGAAAGATGCGGGCGTTGAGGCGAACGAGGTGCTGGAAGTGGTCATGGTGGGCGGTTCGACCCGCGTGCCGCTGGTGCGCGAGCGCGTGGGCGAATTCTTTGGCCGCACGCCGCTGACCTCCATCGACCCGGACAAAGTGGTTGCCGTGGGCGCCGCAATCCAGGCCGATATTCTGGTCGGCAACAAGCCGGACAGCGAAATGCTGCTGCTGGACGTCATCCCACTGTCTCTGGGTTTAGAAACCATGGGCGGCCTGGTGGAGAAAGTGATCCCGCGTAACACCACCATTCCGGTGGCGCGCGCGCAGGAGTTCACCACCTTCAAAGACGGCCAGACCGCGATGTCCATCCACGTAATGCAGGGCGAGCGCGAGCTGGTGCAGGACTGCCGCTCTCTGGCGCGCTTTGCGCTGCGCGGCATCCCGGCGCTGCCTGCGGGCGGGGCGCATATTCGCGTCACCTTCCAGGTGGATGCGGACGGTCTGCTGAGCGTGACGGCGATGGAAAAATCCACCGGCGTGGAATCGTCCATCCAGGTGAAGCCGTCCTACGGCCTGACCGATGGCGAAATCGCCTCCATGATTCAGGACTCAATGAGCTACGCCGAGCAGGATGTGAAGGCGCGTATGCTGGCTGAACAAAAAGTTGAAGCCGCACGCGTGCTGGAAAGCCTGAACGGCGCGCTCGCTGCCGATGCCGCGCTGTTAAGCGCCGCTGAGCGCCAGGTGATTGACGACGCTGCCGCGCGCTTAAGCGCAGTAGCAGAAGGCAATGACGCTGACGCAATAGAAGAAGCCATTAAAAACGTTGATAAACAAACCCAGGACTTTGCTGCTCGCCGCATGGACAAATCTGTCCGCGTCGCGCTGAAAGGCCAGTCCGTGGACGAGGTTTAATATGCCAAAGATTGTTATTTTGCCTCATGCGGACCTCTGTCCGGATGGCGCTGTTCTGGAAGCGAAGACCGGTGAAACCATTCTCGATGTTGCCCTGCGTGCAGGTATCGAAGTGGAACACGCCTGTGAAAAATCCTGTGCCTGCACCACCTGCCACTGCATCGTGCGTGAAGGTTTCGACTCTCTCGCCGAGAGCACCGAAGACGAAGACGACATGCTGGATAAAGCATGGGGTCTGGAGCCAGACAGCCGCCTGAGCTGCCAGGCCACGGTGACCGATGAAGATCTGGTCGTGGAATTCCCACGCTACACCATCAACCACGCACGCGAGCATTGATATGGGACTGAAGTGGACAGACAGCCGTGAAATCGGCGAAGCGCTTTACGACGCGAACCCGGATCTCGATCCGAAGACCGTACGATTCACCGACATGCATCAGTGGATCTGCGATTTAGAGGAATTCGACGACGATCCAAACGCATCCAATGAAAAAATTCTGGAGGCGATTCTGTTAGTCTGGTTAGATGAAGCAGAATAATTTCCACGTCATGCTTCACGTTGCCGATGCGTTGGCTGCGCTTGTTCGCCCCGGTCACAGAGTTATCTCTGCTCCCGGGGATTCACTCGCTCGCCGCCTTCCTGCAACGCGAATCATTTAGTGGAAAGAGACTCTATGGGCTGCCTTCAGGCGGCCCGTTTGCTAATAAGGATAAATAAAATGACCGAAGCGATGAAGATTACGCTCTCCACGCAGCCAGCCGATGCGCGCTGGGGCGAGAAAGCCACCTACAGCATCAACAACGACGGCATTACCCTGCACCTGACGGGCAAAGATGATCTGGGCCTGATCCAGCGCGCTGCCCGCAAAATTGACGGCCTGGGCATTAAGCATGTCTCACTGGAAGGCGAAGGCTGGGATACCGACCGGAGCTGGGCATTCTGGGCGGGCTACAAAGGCCCGAAAGGCACCCGCAAAATTGAGTGGGCAAACCTCGATGCCGCCGGTCAGAAAGAGCTGGAAAGCCGCCTGCAAATTATCGACTGGGTGCGCGATACCATCAACGCCCCGGCGGAAGAGCTTGGTCCGGAGCAGCTGGCGCAGCGCGCGGTTGACCTGCTGTGCGGCGTGGCGGGCGACAAAATGTCCTACCGCATTACTAAAGGTGAAGACCTGCGCGAGCAGAATTACATGGGCATCCACACCGTGGGCCGGGGTTCTGAGCGTCCTCCGGTCCTGCTGGCGCTGGATTACAACCCAACCGGCGATAAAGCGGCGCCAGTATTTGCCTGCCTGGTGGGTAAAGGCATCACCTTCGATACCGGCGGCTACAGCCTGAAGCAGAGCGCGTTCATGGACTCCATGAAGTCCGACATGGGCGGCGCGGCAACTATCACCGGCGCGCTGGCGTTCGCCATCACTCGCGGTCTGAACAAGCGCGTGAAGCTGTATCTGTGCTGCGCGGACAACATGGTCAGCGGTAACGCCTTCAAGCTGGGCGACATCATTCGCTATCGCAACGGCAAAAACGTCGAAGTGATGAACACCGACGCCGAAGGCCGTCTGGTGCTGGCCGATGGCCTGATCGACGCCTCTGCCCAGAAGCCGGAGCTGATTATTGACATGGCGACCCTAACCGGCGCGGCAAAAACCGCCCTGGGCAACGACTACCACGCGCTGTTTAGCTTCGATGACAAGCTGGCCGCTCGCCTGCTGGCAAGCGCCGCTGCGGAAAACGAACCGTTCTGGCGTCTGCCGCTGGCCGAGTTCCACCGCAGCCAGCTGCCGTCCAACTTTGCCGAGCTGAACAACACCGCAAGCGCGGCGTACCCGGCGGGTGCAAGCACCGCTGCAGGCTTCCTGTCCCACTTCGTTGAGAACTACCACGAAGGCTGGCTGCACATCGACTGCTCCGCAACCTACCGTAAAGCGGCGGTTGAGCAGTGGTCCGCGGGCGCGACCGGTCTGGGCGTGCGTACCGTGGCGAACCTGCTGACGGCTGAGTAATCTTTTTTGCCGGGTGGCGCTACGCTTACCCGGCCTACAAAACCCGTAGGCCCGTGCAAGCGAAGCGCCGCCGGGCAATTGTGAAGTAGCCAAACTATGTCCGAAACCAAAAACGAATTAGAAACCCTGCTGGAGCAGGCGGCGACCGAGCCCGCCCACCGTCCGGCATTTTTCCGCACGCTGCTGGAATCCACCGTCTGGGTGCCGGGCACCGCGGCGGAAGGTGAGCAGGTTGTCGAAGACAGCGCGCTGGATCTGCTGCACTGGGAAAAAGACGACGGCACGTCGGTGATCCCGTTCTTCACCTCGCTGGAAGCCCTGCAGGAAGCGGTAGAAGACGAACAGGCGTTCGTGGTGATGCCGGTGCGTACCCTGTTCGAAATGACGCTGGGCCAGACGCTGTTCCTTAACGCGAAGCTGCCGACCGGGAAAGAGTTTACGCCGCGTGAAATCAGCCATCTGATAGGTGAAGAGGGCAACCCGCTCAGCACCCAGGAAGTGCTGGAAGGGGGCGAAACGCTGCTGCTGTCTGAAGTAGCTGAGCCGCCCGCGCAGATGATTGATTCCCTGACGACGCTGTTCAAAACCCTGAAACCAGTTAGACGCGCGTTTCTCTGCTCCATTAAAGAGCGCGCGGACGAGCATCCGGTTCTGCTGATTGGTATTGAGGCGGATGGCGATATCGACGAAATCATTCAGGCGGCGGGAAGCGTGGCGACCGACACGCTGCCGGGCGATGAGCCGATTGATATCTGCCAGGTGAAGAACGGTGAGAAGGGCATCAGCCACTTTATCACCGAGCACATCACCCCGTTCTACGAGCGTCGCTGGGGCGGCTTCCTGCGCGATCTCAAAACTAACCGCATCATCTGATTACGGCGGGGTGAATATCACCCCGTTGCTTCCAGCAGCAGTAAATCCATCAGCAGCACCAGATTCGACTCAAACGACGTCACCCCCGCGGCTTCGGCGGCGAAGTGTACCGCTTCGTCATAGAGGGCAAAGTGCACGTCCGCCATCCCCGCCAGCGTGTTGGCCGAGGCGCGGGTAAACGCGACGATCGTCATGCCGACGTTTTTGGCAATCCGCGCTTTATCCAGTACCTGCTCCGTTTCGCCGCTGCGCGAGACGGCAATAAACACCTGATAGCGTGAGGCGTTGCTAAGGAAAATATTCCGGCTGTCCCCCGGCCCGGAGACAAACGCCGTTTTGCCCAGCACCTGCAGCTTCTTGGTCAGGTACTCCGCAAAGAGATAGGAAAACCCGGCCCCGTAGAGAAAAAAGCTCTCTTTCTGGCGCAGCAGGTCGGCAAACTGCTGGCGCTTCTCCTGCGTGACCCACTGGAAGGTGTGCTGGTAGTTGGCGATAAACTGATTAAACAGCGCCGGGAGTTCAGGAAGCGACTGCCCCTGGGCGGCTATGTGCGGCGTGTCGGAGAGCAGCTGCTTGCAGTGCCAGATAAACTCGCTAAAGCCGCTGAATCCCAGCTTCTGGCACAGCCGCATGATGGTGGCGGTCGAAACAAACGTCGCCTGAGCCAGCTCTCGCACCGTGATGTTGCCCACCAGCAGCGGGTGCTCCGTGAAGTGGGCGAGGACGCGATACTCCGCGCGGGTCAGCGATGCCCCGCGCGTTAACAGCGTGGCCAGGCGGTTATCCATTATTTCGCGGGTTCGACAGGCAGATCGTCTCGCGCACCCCATTCGCTCCAGGCGCCGTCGTAAAGCGTGACGTCGTTCGCGCCGAGCGTGGCGAGCGCCAGGATCACCACGCAGGCCGTGACGCCAGAGCCGCAGCTGGCAATAATCGGACGATGTAAATCCACGCCTGCACGGTCAAAAATGGCGCGCAGCTCGTCGGTGGTCTTCAGCTCGCCCTCAAACACCAGGTCGCCCCACGGCACGTTCAGCGCACCCGGAATATGTCCGCGCTTCAGCCCCGGACGCGGTTCATCCGCTTCTGCATTGAAGCGCGGAGCAGGACGGGCATCGACGATTTGCGCTGTTTTTTCATGGCTCACGACCAGTACGTCGGTCAGGCGTTTCACCACGTGCGCGTCGAACGTGGCATCGAATTCGCCTTCCGGCAGCGTCACGTCGCCCTGCTGAAGCGGCAGCTCATCGCGCTTCCAGCCCGCCAGCCCGCCCGCCAGAATCGATACTTTTTCCACGCCGAAGTTTTTCAGCATCCACCACGCGCGCGGCGCGGAGAAGAGGTTACCTTCATCATAGACAACGAGGTGTTTGTCTTTGCTGACGCCCAGCTCGCGCATCGCCACGGAAAATGCTTCCGGGCGCGGCAGCATGTGCGGCAGGGGAGAGTTGTGATCGGAGAGGGCTTCGATATCAAAAAATACCGCGCCAGGAAGATGTCCGGCACGGTATTCCGCGACCATATCGCGAAGGTGTTCCTGCCCGGCAGGGGCCATACGCGCGTCAATAATCTGAACTTCCGGATCGTCACCGTGCTCAATCAGCCAGTCGGCGGCGACAAAATATGAGGTGGACATGGGTTGCCTCCATTCTTTTCCGTAAAAAAGGATTGTCGGTGTTTTTTCTGACACCGACAAGCAAACCACGTTCAACTCGCGAGCAAGCCCCTATTTTTTCACCGTTTCGCCGTCCTGCCAGGCTTTTTGCAGCGCGGGCCAGTAGTCGCGGTTGGCTTCGATCATCTCATCCAGAATCGCCTTCGCGTGTTCCATGGTCGGCACGGTGCGGTTGAGGGTAAACGCCTGCAGGGCTTTCTCATAGCTGCCCTCGATGGTCGCTTCCACCAGCAGCTGTTCAGAGGCGAGCTGCTGGTGCAAAAGGGTCTGATAGAACAGCGGCACCTGACCGATGCGAATCGGTTCAGGGCCTTCGGAGGTGATATAAGCGGGCACTTCCACCACGGCATCATAAGGCAGGTTGGTAATCGCCCCACGGTTTTCCACCATCACCAGGTGGCGGCTCCGCAGGTTAAAGGCCAGCGAGCAGGCGACATCGACGATAAACTCGCCGTGCACGCCCACGTGGAAGGCATCCGGCAGGATCCCGGTGCGCTTGTATTCTTCGGCGGCGGCGAACAGCTTTTTCTCGCGCCCGTCCATGACTTCATTGGCGCGGGTATAGTCCGGGTTCTGATGCTCCACAATCTGGTTCGGCATCAGGTAGTACTGCAGATACGGGTTCGGCAGATACTCCGGGAAGTTGTCCATGATTGGCTTAATGTTGCGCCAGGTTTTTACCCACGAAGGATCCGAGTGCTGCGGGTCGGTTTTGGCCGCATCTTCCGTCAGCAGGCCAAACTTCGCGATATGTTTACGCAGCTCGGGAAGCTTGTCTTCGCCGTCCACCAGGACGCGGGTAAACCAGCCGAAGTGGTTCAGGCCGAAGTAGTCAACTTCAAGCTTGCGGCGATCGACACCCAGAATGGCGCCCATATTGCGCATCGCAGCCACTGGCATATCGCAGATGTTCAGCACCCGCGCATTTGGCCGCAGGCGGCGCACGCCCTCCGCGACGATCGCCGCCGGGTTGGAGTAGTTCACGATCCAGGCTTTTTCATGCGCGTAGCGATCCACCAGATCGATAAGCTCCACCATCGGCAGGATCGTGCGCAGGCCGTAGGCCAGGCCGCCGGGTCCGCACGTTTCCTGGCCGACCACGCCGTGGCGCAGCGGGATCTTCTCATCCTGCTCGCGCATTTTATACTGGCCGACGCGCATCTGGGCGAAGACGAAATGCGCGCCGCTGAAGGCCACTTCCGGGTCACTGGTGACGGTAAATTTGATGCTCTGGCTGTGGTCGCGAATAACCTTCTCGACGACGGGCGCAATGGTGTTCTGACGCGCCTCGTCGATGTCATAAAGGCGAATTTCGGCCAGCGGGAAATCCTGCAGGCGCACCATCAGGCTTTTCACAATACCCGGCGTGTAGGTGCTACCGCCGCCGGCGATCGACAGAATGAATGGGGGTGTAAACATCTTTAGCTCCTTTCAGAGAAACGTCTCAACGGCTTCTCGCATTTTTTTGACGTGCAGCCCGTAGACCACCTGAACGTTATTACCTTGTTTGATAATTCCTTTCGCGCCGGTCGCCTTGAGCTGCGGCTCGTCGATGATGGCGACGTCCTTCACCGTGACGCGTAAGCGGGTGTAGCAGTTGTCCACCACTTCAATGTTTTCCCGGCCGCCCAGCCCCACCACGATGGATTCGCCCAGCCCGTCGTTATTGCCCTTCGCCTGGTACTCCTGCTTGCTGTAGAGGCGCGTCTCCCGATCGTCATCCTCACGGCCCGGCGTTTTCATGTTGAAGCGCAGGATCAGGAAGCGGAACACCACGAAGTAGAGGGTGAACATGATCAGCCCGACCACGATGTACATCGGCCAGTTGGACTTCTCCGTGCCGAGCGGCAGGTTGTAAAGGATGAAGTCGATAACCCCGTTGGCGCCGATGGCGTGAACGCCCAGCAGTGAGAACAGCATCATGCCGATGCCGGTCAGCACCGCGTGCACCACGAACAGCAGCGGGGCGACGAACAGGAAGGAGAACTCAATCGGCTCGGTTACGCCGACCAGCAGCGAGGTCAGCGCCGCCGGGATCAGAATGGCTTTCGCAATGGCTTTACGCTCCGGCTTTGCGGTCATATACATCGCCAGGGCTGCGGCTGGCAGGCCGAACATCTTGCTGATGCCGCGCGCGTCCCACACCACGGTGCTGCTGAGCTGCTTCACGTCCGGGCAGGCCATCTCGGCGAAATAGATATTGCGCGCGCCCTGATAGGTTGCGCCGCACACCTCCTGCGTGCCGCCCAGCTCGGTATAGAGGAACGGCGTATAAACCAGATGGTGCAGGCCGGTGGGGACCAGAATACGTTCCAGGAAACCGTAGATTGCCACGCCAAACGGCCCGGAGCCTTTGATGGCCAGCGCCAGGGCGCTAATGCCGTGCTGGGCAAACGGCCACAGTTCACTCATCACCACGCCGAGCAGCATGGAGACGGGAAGCGTGACGATGGCGACAAAACAGTGGCCGGAGTAAATCGCCATCGCACCGTTAAACTGTACGCCGGAGTATTTGTTGTACAGATATCCGGAGAGCGCCCCGGTCAGGATCCCGGCAAAAACGCCCATCTCCAGCACCTGCACGCCCAGCACCATGGTCTGCCCGGCTGCTTTCATCTGGGCCGCTGGCGCCAGCGCGCCCTGCAGCTGTAGCGTGACGTTCATGGCGTTGATGAACACGACGAAGGTCACCAGACCAATCAGCGCGGCATAGCCTTTATCACGCGTCGCCAGACCAATCGGGATCCCGACGGCAAACACCAGCGCCAGGTTGACCAGCACCGACACGGCAGATTTCGCGATAAGCTGACCAATATGCTGAATCAGCGGATGGCCAAGAAACGGCAGGTATTCAGCGAGATTACCGTTACCCAGCACGTTACCAAAGGCGATAAACAGACCGACGATTGGTAAGATAAGTACCGGTCCGTACAATGATTTTCCGAAATTTTGTAGGGCGTTCACGGCTCGTTTCATGGCTTTCTCTCTTTTTGAACCGCGCACTCGGGGTGCGTCATGGTCATAAAACTAGCAGTCTTAAGGCGAGTTTAGCCAGCTATCTTCTTGTTTTAAAAACAAATGACTTGAAAGGTAACATGTGACGTTATGTGCTGTGATCGCGGTTCCATCACGATGTAGTGACGTGATTCCATTCTGCGAGGCGCTTTCCAGATTTTAAAATTGGCCTTTTTGAATTAATGAAACTTGCGGATAATACTTATCCGGACGACGACCAACAGGCTCCATGGGCCAGGGATAAAGGATGAAACCGTTTCGCTTAGCCGCGCTCTCTCTTGCGCTGCTTACCACGTTTACGCTTGTCGGCTGTGATAACAGCGACGATAAATCTCAGGCTGCGGCTCCCGCGGCATCCACCGCATCAACACCGAAAGCCGCGGAAAAGCCCAATGCTGAAACGCTGGCTAAACTGGCCGCCCAAAGTCAGGGAAAAGCGCTGACGCTGCTGGATACCTCGGAGGTTCAGCTCGACGGTGCCGCCACGCTGGTGCTGACCTTTTCTGTTCCGCTAAATCCCGATCAGGATTTCGCCAAAACGGTGCATGTCGTGGATAAGAAAAGCGGCAAGGTAGACGGGGCGTGGGAACTTGCGCCTAACCTGAAAGAGCTTCGACTGCGCCATCTGGAGCCTAACCGCAATCTGGTCGTCACCGTTGAACGCGATCTGCAGGCGCTGAACAAGGCGACCTTTGGCATCGATTATGAAAAAGCCTTAACCACCCGGGACGTTGAACCCACCGTTGGTTTTGCCAGCCGCGGCTCGCTGCTGCCGGGCAAAGTGGTGGAAGGTCTGCCGGTGATGGCGCTCAACGTCAACAATGTCGATGTTAACTTTTACCGCGTGAAGCCGGAATCGCTGGCCTCCCTTGTCAGCCAGTGGGAGTACCGTAACTCGCTGACCAACTGGGAATCCGATAACCTGCTGAAGATGGCGGAGCTGGTTTATACCGGTCGATTCGATCTTAATCCGGCGCGCAATACGCGCGAAAAATTGCTGCTGCCCCTGAAGGATATTAAACCGCTCCAGCAGTCTGGCGTTTATATCGCGGTAATGAACCAGGCAGGGCACTACAACTACAGCAACGCCGCAACGCTCTTTACCTTAAGCGATATTGGTCTGTCCGCTCACCGTTACCATAACCGCCTGGATATTTTCACTCAGAGTCTGGAAAACGGTGCGGCGCAGTCCGGCGTGACCGTCACGCTGCTGAACGACAAAGGCCAGACTCTCGCCGAGGCAAATAGCGACGCTGACGGTCATGCGAAGCTTGAAACGGACAAAGAAGCCGCGCTGATTCTGGCGAGCAAAGACGGCCAGACCACGCTGCTTGATCTTAAGCTTCCGGCGCTGGATCTGGCGGAGTTCGATATTGCCGGTAGCCCCGGCTACAGCAAGCAATTCTTTATGTTTGGCCCGCGCGATCTCTATCGTCCGGGTGAAACGGTGATCCTCAACGGCTTACTGCGCGACAGTGACGGTAAGCCGCTTCCGGATCAGCCCGTGAAGCTTGACGTGCTGCGCCCGGATGGACAGGTCGCGCGTACGATTGTCGTCAAGCCAGAGAACGGGCTCTATCGCTTTAACTATCCGCTGGACAGCGGAGCGCAGACCGGTATGTGGCATATCCGCGCCAACACGGGCGATAACCTGCAGCGCCTGTGGGACTTCCACGTCGAAGACTTCATGCCGGAGCGTATGGCGCTCAACCTGAGCGGACAAAAAACGCCGGTTTCACCGCAGGATAACGTGGACTTTAACGTGGTGGGCTATTACCTGTATGGCGCCCCGGCCAACGGTAATTCTCTACAGGGCCAGCTTTTCCTGCGTCCGCTGCGTGACGCGGTGGCTGCGCTGCCGGGCTTCCAGTTTGGCGATATCGCCGAGGAGAACCTGAGCCGCAGCCTGGATGAAGTTCAGCTTACGCTTGATGAGCAGGGGCGTGGGCAGGTTTCTACCGAAAGCCAGTGGAAAGAGGTGCACTCTCCGCTGCAGCTGATCCTGCAGGCCAGCCTGCTGGAGTCGGGCGGTCGTCCGGTGACGCGTCGCGCTGAGCAGGCGATCTGGCCGGCGGCTGAGCTGCCGGGTATCCGCCCTCAGTTCGCCAGTAAAGCCGTTTACGACTACCGCACCGATACCACCGTCAACCAGCCGATTGTTGACGAGAACGGCAATGCCAGCTTCGATATCGTTTACGCCGATGCCAGCGGAGCGAAAAAAGCGGTGTCCGGTTTGCAGGTTCGCCTGATCCGCGAGCGCCGTGACTTCTTCTGGAACTGGTCTGAGAGCGAAGGATGGCAGTCTCAGTTCGATCAGAAAGACCTGGTTGAAGGCGAGCAGGAGCTGACTCTCAAGGCTGACGAGACGGGTAAAGTCACCTTCCCGGTGGAGTGGGGCTCATACCGTCTGGAGGTTAAAGCGCCTGATGAGATGGTTAGCAGCATGCGCTTCTGGGCTGGCTACAGCTGGCAGGATAACAGCGACGGCACCGGGGCCGCTCGGCCTGACCGCGTGACGCTGAAACTGGATAAGCCAGCCTATCAGCCAGGCGATACCATTAACCTGCACATTGCAGCGCCGTCAGCAGGTAAGGGCTATGCGATGATTGAGTCCAGCGAAGGGCCGCTGTGGTGGAAAGAGATCGACGTACCGGCAAACGGGCTCGATCTCGCTATCCCGGTCGACAAGGCCTGGAAACGTCACGATCTCTACCTGAGTACGCTGGTGGTACGTCCTGGAGATAAATCCAAATCCGCCACGCCGAAACGCGCGGTCGGCCTGCTGCATCTGCCGATGGGCGACGAAAATCGCCGCCTGAATATTGCGCTCGATAACCCGCAGAAGATGCGTCCAAACCAGACGCTCTCGGTGAAGGTGAAAGCCAGCGTTAAAGAGGGGGCGGTGCCGCAGAAAGTGAACGTGCTGGTCTCGGCGGTGGACAGCGGCGTGCTGAACATTACCGATTACGTTACGCCCGATCCGTGGCAGGCTTTCTTCGGCCAGAAGCGCTATGGCGCGGACATCTACGATATCTACGGCCAGGTCATCGAAGGGCAGGGCCGCCTGGCCGCGCTGCGCTTTGGTGGTGACGGTGATGAGCTGAAGCGCGGCGGCAAACCGCCGGTGAACCACGTCACTATTATTGCCCAGCAGGCACAGCCGGTAACGCTGGATGCCAACGGAGAAGGCACCATTACGCTGCCGATTGGTGATTTCAACGGCGAGCTGCGTCTGATGGCGCAGGCCTGGACGGAGGACGATTTCGGCAGCAGTGAAAGCAAGGTTGTGGTGGCCGCGCCGGTCATTACCGAGCTTAATACGCCGCGCTTCCTGGCAAGCGGAGATACCTCGCGGCTGACGCTGGATCTCACCAACCTGACCGACAAGCCGCAAACGCTGAACGTTGCCCTGACCGCGACAGGAAAACTGTCGCTGGAAGGCGGCCAGCCGCAGCCGCTTCAGCTGTCTCCTGGCGCGCGCAGCACCCTGTTTATTCCAGTGCGTGCGCTGGAGGGTTATGGTGACGGCGAGGTGACTGCTCAGGTGACCGGCCTGCAGCTTCCGGGCGAGACTTTCGCACCGCAGCAAAAGAGCTGGAAAATCGGCGTGCGTCCGGCGTTCCCGGCGCAGACGGTGAATACTGGTGCCATGCTGAATCCCGGCGAGTCCTGGACCGCACCGGCGCAGCATAGTAACGGTTTCTCTCCTGCTACCCTGCAGGGACAACTGCTGCTGAGCGGTAAACCACCGCTTAACCTGGCGCGCTATATTCGCGAGCTGCAGGCGTATCCTTATGGCTGCCTGGAGCAGACCACCAGTGGCCTGTTCCCGTCGCTCTACACCAACGCGGCGCAGCTGACTGCACTTGGCATTAAGGGCGACACCGATGACAAGCGCCGTGCGGCGATTGATATAGGCATCTCTCGCCTGCTGCAGATGCAGCGTGAAGACGGTGGTTTTGCGCTGTGGGATAAAAACGGTCCGGAAGAGTACTGGCTGACGGCCTACGTGACCGACTTCCTGGTGCGCGCGGGCGAGCAGGGATACAGCGTACCTGCCGATGCAGTGAATAACGCCAATAGCCGCCTGCTGCGCTATCTGCAGGATCCGGGCATGATGTCCATTCGCTATAGTGACGATACTCAGGCCAGCAAGTTCGCCGTGCAGGCCTATGCCGCGCTGGTGCTGGCACGTCAGCAAAAAGCGCCGCTGGGCGCGCTGCGTGAAATCTGGGATCGCCACGAGCAGGCGGCTTCCGGGCTGCCGCTGATGCAGCTGGGCATGGCGCTCAAACTGATGGGAGATGCGCCGCGCAGCCAGCAGGCGCTGGATCTGGCGCTCAAAACATCGCGTAACGACAGCAAAACCTGGATGGCCGATTACGGCAGCACGCTTCGCGATAACGCGCTGATGCTCTCTCTTCTTGAGGAGTACAAGCTGCTGCCGGATGCGCAAAATACGCTGCTGAATGCCCTGTCTGAACAGGCCTTCAGCCAGCGCTGGCTGTCAACGCAGGAGAGCAATGCGCTGTTCCTGGCAGGACGCTCGCTGCAAACCTTGTCCGGTACGTGGCAGGCGAAAACGTCTCTGTCTGAGACCGCATCAGGCGGCGATAAGTCACTGGTACAAAACGTGAGCGGCGACCAGCTTGGCGCGCTGCAGGTGACCAATACCGGGACAACACCGCTGTGGGTGCGCCTGGACAGCACCGGCTATCCGGAATATGCCCCTCAGCCGAGCTCGAACGTGCTGCAGGTTGAACGTCATATCCTGGCAACCGACGGTAGCAGTAAATCGCTCTCTTCGCTGAAGAGCGGTGAGCTGGTGCTGGTGTGGCTGGAAGTTAAAGCCAGCCAGAACGTGCCGGATGCGCTGGTGGTGGATCTGCTCCCAGCGGGTCTGGAGCTGGAAAACCAGAACCTGGCGAGCAGCAGCGCCAGCCTGCAGGACAGCGGCAGTGAGGTACAGAACCTGCTCAGCCAGATGCAGCAGGCGGATATTCAGCATATGGAGTTCCGCGACGACCGCTTTGTGGCTGCCGTGCCGGTAAACGAAGGTCAGCCGGTCACGCTGGTTTATCTGGCTCGTGCCGTGACGCCGGGAACCTACCAGGTGCCGGTGCCGATGGTGGAGTCTATGTACGTTCCGCAGTGGCGGGCAACGGGTGCGGCCAGCGGCCCGCTGATTGTTGTTCCGTAATATGCGAATGGCACGTCTGACACGCTCCCGCTGGCTATGGCTGGCGGGAGCGCTTCTCGTTTTATGGGGGCTGATTGTCGCCGCCGACCGCCTGTGGCCGTTGCCTCTGAAAGAGGTTAATCCCGCCCGGGTGGTGGTAGATGAGAAGGGCACGCCGCTCTGGCGTTTTGCCGATAGCGACGGGATCTGGCGCTATCCGGTTACGATTGAAGAGGTCTCTCCCCGCTACCTTGAGGCGCTGATCCAGTATGAAGATCGCTGGTTCTGGGATCACCCTGGCGTCAACCCGCTTTCTGTCCTGCGCGCTGCCTGGCAGGATCTCAGTTCTGGCAAAGTCGTCTCTGGCGGCAGTACGCTGACCATGCAGGTGGCACGCCTGCTGGACCCGCATCCGCGCACCTTTGGCGGCAAAATTCGTCAGCTCTGGCGGGCGATGCAGCTGGAGTGGCATCTTTCCAAGCGCGACATTCTCACCCTCTACCTCAACCGCGCTCCATTTGGCGGCACGCTGCAGGGCGTCGGGGCGGCAAGCTGGACCTATCTCGGCAAACCGCCGTCGCAGCTCAGCTATTCCGAAGCGGCGCTGCTGGCGGTGCTGCCACAGGCACCCAGCCGCTTGCGTCCGGACCGCTGGCCTGACCGGGCCGAGGCGGCGCGCAACAAAGTGCTCGACCGCATGGTCACGCAGGGCGTCTGGCCCGCGAAGCAGGTCAAAGAATCACGGGAAGAATCGGTATGGCTGGCGCCCCGACAGATGCCGCAGCTGGCACCGCTCTTTGCACGCATGATGCTCGGCAAAAGTCGCGACACTAAAATTGTCACCACGCTGGATGCCGGACTGCAGCGGCAGCTGGAAGAGCTGGCGATGAACTGGAAATCTCGCCTGCCGGCACGAAGCTCGCTGGCGATGATCGTCGTGGATCACACCGATATGAAAGTGCGCGGCTGGGTTGGATCGGTGGATATTAACGATGACACGCGTTTCAGCCACGTGGATATGGTCAATGCGATCCGATCCCCGGGATCGGTGTTAAAGCCCTTTATCTACGGCATGGCGCTGGACGATGGCCTAATCCATCCCGCCTCGCTGCTCCAGGACGTTCCCAGAAAAACCGGTGATTATCGCCCAGGGAATTTTGACAGCGGGTTCCACGGACCGGTCAGCATGAGTGAAGCCCTGGTGCGCTCCCTCAACCTGCCCGCGGTACAGGTACTGGAAGCCTACGGGCCAAAACGTTTTGCCGGGATGTTGAGCAACGCAGGCTTGCCGCTGATCCTGCCCGCGGGGGCGCAGCCGAATCTGTCTCTGATCCTCGGCGGGGCAGGCGCCCGGCTGGCGGATATCACAGCGGCCTACAGCGCGTTTGCCCGACACGGTAAGGCGGGAAGGCTGCGGTTACAGCCGGGTGACCCGCTGATTGAACGTCCGCTGCTGTCGCAGGGCTCGGCGTGGATTATTCGCCGTATTCTGGCGAACGAGGCGCAGCCGCTGCCGGATAATGCATTACCGCAGATCGCGCCGCTGGCGTGGAAAACCGGCACCAGCTACGGCTACCGCGATGCCTGGGCCATCGGTCTGAATGCCCGTTACGTGATTGGCATCTGGACCGGACGACCGGACGGCACGCCGGTGGCGGGGCAGTTTGGTTTTGCCAGCGCGGTTCCAATTTTAAATCAGGTAAATAACCTGCTTCAGTCACGCTCAACGGTAGACGAAGCCCGCCTGCCGCGCGATCCGCGCCCAAAGAGCGTCGGGCGGGGCGTGATTTGCTGGCCGGGCGGCCAGTCGCTGCCGGAAGGAAGTGAAAACTGTCGGCGTCGCCTGTCGACCTGGCTGCTGGAAGGGAGTGAACCGCCCACGCTGCTATTGCCCGAACAGGAAGGCATACGCGGCATTCGCTTCCCGGTCTGGCTGGATAAAACGGGTAAACGCGTGGCGGCAGATTGCCCTGATGCAACGGAAAAAGTCCTGGATGTCTGGCCGCTGCCGCTGGAGCCGTGGCTGCCGGCGACCGAACGTCGCGCGGTACGGGTCCCTTCTTCATCAACCACCTGTCCTCCGCTGTCGCAGGACGCACCTGCGCCACTCATCCTGACAGGCGTGCGTGAAGGGGCCGTAATCAAACGTCTGCCGGGAGAATCCCGCGTTTCGCTGCCGCTTCAGGCGACCGGCAATAGCGGTGAGCGCTGGTGGTTTTTGAACGGTGAACCGCTGAATGTGAAGGGAAGAGTTTACACATTACAGCTTGATAAATCTGGCGATTATCAGTTACTCGTTATGGATGAGACCGGGCAGGTCGCGACGGTGAATTTTACGCTGCAGTGATCTGAAAACAGCTTTCAGATGTGAGCTGTTGCTAAAACTCGTCTTATTTTAAAAAAATGTTACCTGAATCCATAGGCAATGGCGCTATTGCTCATTATAATCCGCGCCACACCATACTCAGGTATGCAAAACAACAGAACATTGACAGAGGTTATCATGGCTATTGAACGTACTTTTTCCATCATCAAACCAAACGCGGTGGCAAAAAACGTTATTGGCAGCATCTTCGCTCGCTTTGAATCTGCAGGGTTCAAAATTGTTGGCACCAAAATGCTGCACCTGACCGTTGAGCAGGCTCGCGGTTTCTACGCTGAGCACGAAGGTCGCCCATTCTTTGACGGCCTGGTTGAGTTCATGACCTCCGGTCCAATCGTGGTATCCGTGCTGGAAGGCGAAAACGCAGTACAGCGTCACCGTGACCTGCTGGGCGCAACCAACCCGGACAACGCGCTGGCAGGTACTCTGCGCGCTGACTATGCGGACAGCTTCACCGAGAACGGCACCCACGGTTCTGACTCTGTTGAATCTGCTGCGCGCGAAATCGCTTTCTTCTTCGCAGAAGGCGAAGTGTGTCCACGCACCCGTTAATTTAACGGTTTCGTTTACACATTATTTTCGTAAATGCCGCGTCCAGACGTGGCATCCCTGCGCCAGACTTTGTACAATGCAACGCCCCGGACGAGCAGACTGCTTTCCGGGGCGTTTCTATTCAACCCTCCATGGGCCATAACGTGTAACAACGAGGCCGGAAAATATTATGTCTGAACTAGTGAATACCTCCGAAGTCGCCATTCCTGCGGTTCCCAATAAAAATGGAAAAATCAACCTGCTGGATCTGAACCGTCAGCAGATGCGCGAGTTCTTTAAAGAGATGGGCGAAAAGCCGTTTCGTGCCGATCAGGTCATGAAGTGGATGTACCATTACTGCAGCGACAATTTTGATGACATGACTGACATCAATAAGGTCCTGCGCAACAAGCTCAAAGAAGTGGCTGAAATCCGCGCACCGGAAGTGGTGGAAGAGCAGCGCTCAGCGGATGGCACCATCAAATGGGCGATTGCGGTCGGCGATCAGCGCGTTGAGACCGTCTACATCCCGGAAGAAGACCGCGCCACGCTGTGTGTCTCCTCTCAGGTAGGTTGTGCGCTGGAGTGCAAATTCTGCTCTACCGCGCAGCAAGGCTTTAACCGTAACCTGCGCGTGTCTGAAATTATCGGCCAGGTCTGGCGTGCCGCGAAAATCGTGGGTGCGGCAAAAGTAACCGGTACGCGTCCTATCACCAACGTGGTGATGATGGGGATGGGTGAGCCGCTGCTGAACCTGACCAACGTTGTTCCGGCGATGGAAATCATGCTGGATGACTTCGGTTTTGGTCTGTCCAAGCGTCGCGTCACGCTGTCTACCTCTGGCGTTGTGCCTGCGCTGGACAAGCTGGGCGATATGATTGACGTTGCGCTGGCGATCTCCCTGCATGCACCAAACGACGAAATTCGTGACGAAATTGTGCCGATCAACAAAAAGTACAATATCGAAACCTTCCTCGCTGCTGTGCGTCGCTATCTGGAGAAATCCAACGCCAACCAGGGCCGCGTCACCATCGAGTATGTGATGCTTGACCACGTTAACGACGGTACCGAACATGCGCATCAGCTGGCTGAACTGCTGAAAGATACGCCATGCAAAATCAACCTGATCCCATGGAACCCGTTCCCGGGCGCGCCGTATGGCCGTAGCTCGAACAGCCGTATCGACCGTTTCTCCAAGGTGCTGATGGAGTATGGTTTCACCACTATCGTGCGTAAAACCCGTGGTGATGACATTGATGCAGCATGCGGACAGCTGGCAGGTGATGTTATTGACCGTACCAAACGTACCCTGCGTAAACGCATGCAGGGCGAGACGATCGCGGTTAAAGCTGTTTGATTATTATGCACTCACGGCGCATTATCTGCGCCGTGAAGCATACTCTTACTGAATAATCAGTCAGATTCGTGATGACTGAACAATAATTACGGTGCGTTTCATCCGACTTTCGGGCAGTATGTAACGACGTAACAACAGTTTAGCCGTACGGGCAGGGCTGTACTGTCATCTCCGGGCTGACAGTCTTATACTCTCTGTTCAAGGTTAACTGACCAGAAGTTTCGCGGTGCGGGTGGCATTGTGACTCACCGGCACCTGAACCCTTATTTTTCACGTACCAGTAGTTGTAGCGAATGAATACTGAAGCCACTCACGACCAACATGAAGCACTCTCCACTGGCGTTCGTCTTCGCAACGCCCGTGAACAACTCGGACTCAGCCAGCAAGCCGTTGCGGAACGCTTGTGCCTGAAGGTTTCCACGGTTCGCGATATTGAAGAAGATAAGGCACCCGCCGATCTGGCTTCAACGTTCTTGCGCGGTTATATCCGCTCTTACGCAAAACTGGTGCATATCCCCGAAAACGAATTACTGCCAATGATGGAGAAGCAGGCACCGGTCCGTGCAGCAAAAGTTGCGCCGATGCAGACCTTCTCCCTGGGGAAACGTCGTAAAAAACGCGATGGCTGGCTGATGAGCTTTACCTGGCTGGTGCTGTTTGTGGTGATCGGTCTGACCGGCGCATGGTGGTGGCAAAACCACAAGGCCCAGCAGGAAGAGATCACCACCATGGCCGATCAATCCTCCGCCGAACTCAACCAGGCCGGGAGTGAGAACGGTCAGAGCGTGCCGCTGAATACCGACGGCTCAGCTTCCTCAAGCGAGCCACAGACCGCAGCGCCAGACGCGTCGGCGACCGATGCAGCACAGGCTCCGGCAGCCACGGCTAACACCGCTGCGCCGCAGGCTCAGGATCAGAACGCGGTTGTTGCCCCTTCTCAGGCGAATGTTGATACTGCGGCGAACGCGCCTGCGGCTACTCAGCCTGCGGACAATAGCGCAGCGACTCTGCCAACCAGCCCGGCGGGTACGGCGACAGCAGCCGATCCCAACGCGCTGGTGATGAACTTCAGCGCCGACTGCTGGCTGGAAGTGACTGACGCGACAGGTAAAAAACTGTTCAGCGGCCTGCAGCGTAAAGATGGCACGTTAAACCTAACCGGCCAGGCTCCCTATAAACTTAAAATCGGCGCTCCGGCAGCGGTACAGATCCAATATCAAGGAAAACCTGTCGACCTGAGCCGCTTTATCAGAACTAACCAGGTTGCACGTCTTACCGTTAATGCCGAACAATCAGCAGCACAGTAACAGACGGGCAACGCGGGAGATTTTTCATGCATAACCAGGCTCCGATTCAACGTAGAAAATCGAAACGGATTTACGTTGGGAATGTGCCAATCGGCGATGGGGCACCTATCGCCGTTCAGTCGATGACCAACACGCGCACCACCGATGTGGAAGCAACGGTCAATCAAATCAAAGCATTAGAACGTGTAGGCGCGGACATTGTTCGCGTCTCCGTCCCGACCATGGATGCCGCTGAGGCGTTCAAACTGATCAAACAGCAGGTCAGCGTTCCGCTGGTGGCTGATATCCACTTCGACTACCGTATCGCACTAAAAGTGGCCGAATACGGCGTCGATTGCCTGCGTATTAACCCAGGCAACATTGGTAACGAAGAGCGTATCCGCATGGTCGTGGACTGCGCCCGCGATAAAAATATTCCTATCCGCATCGGCGTTAACGCCGGTTCTCTGGAAAAAGACCTGCAGGAAAAATACGGCGAGCCGACGCCACAGGCGCTGCTCGAATCCGCGATGCGTCATGTCGATCATCTCGATCGTCTTAACTTCGATCAGTTCAAAGTCAGCGTAAAAGCCTCCGACGTGTTCCTGGCGGTAGAGTCTTATCGTCTGCTGGCAAAGCAGATCGACCAGCCTCTGCACCTCGGGATCACCGAAGCGGGCGGCCTGCGCAGCGGCTCTGTAAAATCTGCGATCGGTCTGGGGCTGCTGCTCTCTGAAGGGATCGGTGACACCCTGCGCGTCTCGCTGGCGGCCGATCCGGTCGAAGAGATCAAAGTCGGTTTCGATATCCTGAAATCACTGCGTATTCGCGCGCGTGGGATCAACTTCATTGCCTGCCCAACCTGCTCACGTCAGGAGTTTGATGTGATCGGGACGGTGAATGCCCTGGAGCAGCGTCTGGAAGACATTATCACCCCGATGGACGTCTCCATCATCGGCTGCGTGGTAAACGGTCCGGGTGAAGCGCTGGTGTCAACTCTGGGCGTAACCGGCGGTAACAAGAAAAGTGGTCTCTATGAAGATGGCGTTCGTAAAGATCGTCTGGATAATAGCGACATGATCGACCAGCTTGAAGCCCGCATCCGCGCCAAAGCCGCCATGATGGACGAAACACAGCGTATCAGCGTTCAGCAGGTTGAAAAATAACGTGATGGGAAGCGTGCCGCTTCCCATGTATGATTGAACCCATTCTTTGGGTTTTTTTTGTATATAGAAAGAGAATAAACGTGGCAAAAAACATTCAAGCCATCCGCGGCATGAACGATTATCTGCCTGGCGAAACCGCCATCTGGCAGCGCATTGAAGGCACACTGAAGCAGGTGCTCGGCAGCTACGGTTACAGCGAAATCCGTTTGCCGATTGTAGAGCAGACCCCGTTATTCAAACGCGCGATCGGTGAAGTCACCGACGTGGTTGAAAAAGAGATGTACACCTTTGAGGACCGCAACGGCGACAGCCTGACCCTGCGTCCGGAAGGTACGGCGGGCTGCGTACGCGCCGGCATCGAACATGGTCTTCTGTACAATCAGGAGCAGCGCCTGTGGTATATCGGCCCGATGTTCCGCCACGAACGTCCTCAGAAAGGTCGTTATCGCCAGTTCAATCAGCTGGGGGTGGAAGTCTTTGGCCTGCAGGGCCCGGACATCGACGCTGAGCTAATTATGCTGACCGCCCGCTGGTGGCGCGCCCTCGGTATCGCCGATCACGTTTCCCTTGAGCTGAACTCTATCGGTTCTCTGGAAGCACGCGCTAACTACCGCGATGCGCTGGTGGCGTTCCTGGAACAGCATAAAGAGAAGCTGGACGAAGACTGCAAGCGTCGCATGTACAGCAACCCGCTGCGCGTTCTGGATTCCAAAAACGCGGATGTTCAGGCACTGCTGAACGATGCGCCTGCGCTGGGTGACTACCTGGATGAAGAATCTCGCGAACACTTCGCGGGCCTTTGCAAGCTGCTTGAAGCGGCAGGCATCGCCTATACCGTGAACCAGCGCCTGGTGCGCGGTCTGGACTACTACAACCGTACCGTGTTTGAGTGGGTGACTACCAGCCTCGGTTCTCAGGGCACCGTATGTGCGGGCGGCCGTTATGACGGTCTGGTTGAGCAGCTTGGCGGTCGCGCAGCCCCTGCTGTTGGCTTCGCGATGGGCCTTGAGCGACTTGTTTTGCTGGTTCAGGCAGTTAATCCGGAATTTAAAGCAGATTCCGTTGTCGATATATACCTGGTAGCTTCAGGCGCGGAAACGCAGTCTGCGGCAATGCAGCTTGCCGAACGCGTGCGCGATGCGCTGCCGGGCGTTAAGCTGATGACCAACCATGGCGGCGGCAACTTTAAAAAACAGTTTGCTCGTGCCGATAAGTGGGGCGCAAGTATTGCACTGGTGCTGGGCGAGTCCGAAGTGGCTAACGGCGAAGTGGTGGTGAAGGACCTGCGCTCTGGTGAGCAGACAACGGTAACGCAGGACGGCGTTGCGGCGCACTTGCGCACTCTATTGGGCTAAGGAGAAGGACTGCGTGGAAATTTACGAGAACGAACACGATCAGGTCGACGCGATTAAGCGCTTCTTTGTTGAAAACGGCAAAGCGCTGGTTGTTGGGGTTATTTTAGGTGTCGGTGCGCTGATAGGCTGGCGTTACTGGAACAATCATCAGGCGGATTCCGCGCGCGGCGCGTCCCTGTCCTATGAAAATACCGTTAGCGCAATTCGTGCCGATCAGCCGCAAACGCTGACGGCGGCAGAAAAATTTGCGGCTGACAACAAAAACACCTACGGTGCACTGGCTGCGCTGGAAGTGGCTCAGCAGTACGTTGATAAGAACGAACTGGATAAAGCCGCTGCACAGCTCTCGCAGAGCCTTGCTGCGGCCAGCGATGAGAACCTGAAAGCGGTGATCAATCTGCGCCTGGCACGTATTCAGGTTCAGCAGAAAAAAGCTGACGATGCGCTGAAAACGCTCGATACCATCAAAGGCGAAGGTTTTGCTGCCATCGTTGCCGATCTGCGCGGTGAAGCACTGCTGAGCAAAGGTGACAAAGCGGGCGCGCGTAAAGCGTGGCAAGCTGGCGTAGAGAGCAATGCTTCACCTGCGCTGAGCGAAATGATGCAGATGAAAATAAATAATTTGTCCGTCTGAGAGGGACCCGATGCAATTGCGTAAATTACTTCTGCCAGGACTGCTTTCTGTTACGTTATTGAGTGGTTGTTCACTGTTCAGTGGCGAAGAAGACGTTGTGAAAATGTCCCCACTGCCGACGGTTGAAAACCAGTTTACCCCATCCACCGCGTGGGATGTCTCCGTGGGCAATGGGATTGGTGATTTCTATTCCAACCTTCATCCTGCGTATGCAGACAGCGTTGTCTATGCCGCTGACCGCAAAGGTACCGTGAAAGCGGTGAACGCCGATGACGGGAAGGAAGTATGGTCCGTTAACCTGGCGGAAAAAGACGGCTGGTTCTCCCGTAAACCTGCACTGCTGTCTGGCGGTCTGACCGTTGCCGGTGGCCATGTCTACGTGGGCAGCGAAAAAGCGCAGGTTTATGCGCTGAACAGCAGCGACGGTTCTATTGCCTGGCAAACAACCGTAGCGGGTGAATCCCTGTCTCGCCCGGTGGTGAGCGACGGCCTGGTGCTGATTCATACCAGCAACGGCCAGCTGCAGGCGCTGAACGAAGCTGACGGTCTGGTGAAATGGACCGTTAACCTGGATATGCCTGCGCTCTCTCTGCGCGGCGAATCCGCACCGGCTACCGCATTTGGTGCTGCCATTGTGGGCGGTGACAACGGTCGCGTGAGCGCAGTGCTGATGCAGCAGGGCCAGATGATCTGGCAGCAGCGTATCTCTCAGGCCACTGGCTCAACGGAAATTGACCGTCTGAGCGACGTAGACACAACGCCGGTCATCGTTAACGGTGTGGTTTACGCGTTGGCCTATAACGGCAACCTGACCGCGATGGATCTGCGCAGCGGCCAAATCATGTGGAAACGTGAGCTGGGCTCTGTGAACGATTTCATCGTTGAGGGCAACCGCATCTATATGGTTGACCAGAACGACCGTCTGCTGGCGCTGAGCACCGAAGGCGGCGTGACGCTGTGGACGCAAAGCGATCTGCTGCACCGTCTGCTGACTGCTCCGGCACTGTACAACGGTAGCCTGGTGGTTGGCGACAGCGAAGGGTATATGCACTGGATCGATCCGGATAACGGTCGCTTTGTTGCACAGCAAAAAGTCGACAGCTCTGGTTTCCTGACCGATCCGGTTGTGGCCGACGGCAAACTGCTGATTCAGGCAAAAGACGGCACACTGTACGCGATCACGCGTTAATTACCCGGCGGTTGTAGTATACTAAACGGCTCCTGTTCACTCAGGAGCCGTTTTGACATTTTTAAAAACGCCGCGAAAGCGACGTTATTTTGAATTTTATGAGGCTTCAAACATGGTACCTGTGGTCGCGCTTGTCGGGCGCCCTAACGTTGGAAAATCCACTCTTTTTAACCGTTTAACACGCACCCGTGATGCGCTGGTTGCGGATTTCCCGGGGCTGACGCGTGACCGTAAGTACGGTCGTGCAGAGGTGGAAGGACGCGAGTTCATCTGTATTGATACCGGTGGTATTGACGGCACAGAAGACGGCGTTGAAACCCGCATGGCGGAACAGTCGCTGCTGGCGATTGAAGAAGCGGACGTAGTGCTGTTTATGGTGGATGCGCGCGCTGGCCTGATGCCGGCGGACTCCGCTATTGCCAAACACCTGCGTTCACGCGAAAAGCCGACCTTCCTGGTGGCGAACAAAACTGATGGCATCGATGCCGATCAGGCCGTCGCGGATTTCTGGTCTCTGGGCCTCGGTGAAATCTACCCGATTGCGGCATCTCATGGCCGTGGCGTCACCAGCCTGCTGGAAACCGTTCTGCTGCCGTGGGTTGATGAAGTGAACCCGCCGGAAGAAGTCGACGAAGACGCTGAATACTGGGCGCAGTTCGAAGACGGAGAAGAGGGCGAAGAAGAGCCTGAAGACGACTTCAACCCGCAGGATCTGCCGATCAAGCTGGCTATCGTGGGTCGTCCAAACGTAGGTAAGTCTACGCTTACTAACCGTATTCTGGGTGAAGAGCGCGTGGTCGTTTACGACATGCCGGGCACCACCCGTGACAGTATCTACATTCCTATGCAGCGCGATGAGCGTGAGTATGTCCTCATCGACACCGCCGGGGTGCGTAAGCGCGGGAAAATCACCGATGTGGTGGAAAAATTCTCCGTTATCAAAACCCTGCAGGCGATCGAAGATGCCAACGTCGTGCTGCTGGTCATCGACGCGCGTGAAGGTATCTCCGATCAGGATCTCTCTCTGCTCGGCTTTATCCTCAATAGTGGGCGCTCACTGGTTATCGTGGTCAACAAGTGGGATGGCCTGAGCAATGAAGTGCGCGAGCAGGTGAAAGAGACTCTCGACTTCCGTCTGGGCTTTATCGACTTCGCCCGCGTGCACTTTATCTCTGCGCTGCACGGCAGCGGCGTGGGTAACCTGTTCGAATCCGTACGTGAAGCGTATGACAGCTCCACCCGTCGTCAGAGCACCGCGATGCTGACCCGCATCATGAACATGGCTGCAGAAGACCATCAGCCGCCGCTGGTGCGCGGCCGTCGCGTGAAGCTGAAATATGCTCACGCCGGTGGTTACAACCCGCCAATCGTAGTAATTCACGGCAACCAGGTGAAAGACCTGCCGGATTCCTACAAGCGCTATCTGATGAACTACTTCCGTAAATCGCTGGACGTGATGGGCACGCCTATCCGTATCCAGTTCAAGGAAGGGGAAAACCCGTTTGCCAACAAGCGCAACACCCTGACGCCAAACCAGATGCGTAAGCGTAAACGTTTGATTAAACACATTAAGAAAAGCAAATAAGCTTTGCCTGCTTCACGAAAGCCCGCGTTTATCGCGGGCTTTTTTTTGCCGAATCATACCGCCGGTTTTCTCTGTGTGAAGTCAATCACTATTCACTTTTAACCAAGTTTAAATCTAAGAAAGTAGACAATCGTCGAATTTTCATCTTAAAGTCCAGGGTCCGGTACTAGACAAAACTAGCGCCTGGTTATCAAATGGTTAACTAACTTTTCGCCGCATGTAAAAAATCGGCCAGATACGTAACTGGCCGGCGTACATGCTGGTGTTTACAAGCACGACGACATACCTTTCGGGAGAATTATGCAATCCACTGTTAATCAAAAAGAGAGCCGAACGTTCTTCGGCCATCCGTATCCGCTCGGTTCCCTGTTCTTCACCGAGATGTGGGAGCGTTTCTCGTTTTACGGCATCCGTCCGTTACTGATCCTGTTTATGGCCGCCACTGTCTATGACGGCGGGATGGGCCTGGCGCGTGAAAATGCCTCGGCGATTGTCGGTATCTTTGCCGGTACCATGTACCTGGCCGCGCTGCCGGGCGGCTGGCTGGCCGATAACTGGCTCGGTCAGCAGAGAGCCGTCTGGTACGGTTCGATCCTGATTGCGCTCGGACACCTGTCGATCGCGCTCTCAGCGGTAATGGGGAACAACCTGTTCTTTATCGGCCTGATGTTCATCGTGCTTGGCTCCGGGCTGTTCAAAACCTGTATCTCGGTGATGGTCGGCACCCTGTATAAAAAAGGCGACGCGCGTCGTGACGGCGGTTTCTCGCTGTTCTATATGGGCATCAACATGGGCTCGTTCATCGCGCCGCTGATTTCCGGCTGGCTGATTAAAACCCACGGCTGGCACTGGGGCTTTGGTATTGGTGGCATCGGGATGCTGGTGGCGCTGATTATCTTCCGCGTGTTTGCCGTTCCGGCGATGAAACGCTATGACGGCGAAGTCGGCCTCGACTCCACCTGGAACAGCCCGGTGGTGAAGCGTAACGGCGTGGGCGTTTGGCTGCTGGCGCTGGCGGCAGGCGTGGCAACGATCGTGACGCTGATTGCGCAGGGCGTGATTGTGATTAACCCGGTCGCGGTAGCCAGCGTGCTGGTCTACGTGATTGCGGCATCCGTTGCCCTCTACTTTATTTATCTGTTTGTCTTTGCGGGGCTGAACCGTAAAGAGCGCGCCAGGCTGTTGGTCTGCTTTATTCTGCTGATCTCCGCGGCTTTCTTCTGGTCCGCGTTTGAGCAGAAGCCAACCTCATTCAACCTGTTTGCCAACGACTACACTAACCGCATGATTGGTGATTTTGAAATCCCGGCGGTGTGGTTCCAGTCAATTAACGCCCTGTTCATCATCCTGCTGGCACCGGTGTTTAGCTGGGCATGGCCGAAGCTCGCGAGCAAAAACATTCGTCCGAGCAGCATCACCAAGTTTGTTATTGGTATTCTGTGCGCGGCGGCGGGCTTTGGCCTGATGATGCTGGCGGCACAGAACGTGCTGAGCAGCGGTGGAGCGGGGGTATCGCCGTTCTGGCTGGTGGGCAGCATCCTGATGCTGACGCTCGGCGAACTGTGCCTGAGTCCGATTGGCCTGGCGACCATGACGCTGCTTGCGCCGGAAAGAATGCGCGGCCAGATGATGGGGCTGTGGTTCTGCGCCAGCGCGCTGGGTAACCTGGCGGCGGGCCTGATTGGCGGCCACGTGAAGGCCGATCAGCTGGATATGCTGCCGGATCTCTTTGCCCGCTGCTCCGTCGCGCTGCTGATTTGTGCCGCGGTACTGATCGTCCTCATTGTTCCGGTGCGCCGCATGCTGGAAAATGCGCAGACTAAACCGGCAGCTAACGCCTCTTAAACCTCTATCTTGCCGGGGCGGCGTTATGCCCCGGTAAAACCCAACAGGAGAGAATATGTCGATTACCTGCCCGGAATGTCAGGCACCGCTGGAGCCCCAGAATGGGGTAGCGCACTGCGACAGCTGTCATAAAGATATTGCGCTTGAAGCCCGCTGCCCGGAGTGCCATCAGCCACTCCAGGTTTTAAAAGCCTGCGGCGCGGTGGACTATTTCTGCCAGAACGGCCACGGTCTTATCTCTAAAAAACGCGTGGAGTTTGTTCGGACCGAAGGTTAATCGCAGACGCAGCCTTCGCCTTTCTGCCACAGCTCGACCAGCGACTCGGGCGCTTCCTGCTCGGGTACCAGCACGATGATATCGGCGTAGTGCGCCTGATTTTGCCCGGTCCAGATAATCTGGATGCGGAAATAGCGCTGGTCGCCGCTGCCGGGTGAAGAGGCTTGCCCGGGCGGCTGGCCGCGTGGAAAAGCCTGCTCCAGGATGCTCACCAGGCGCTGGCGCTGTGCTTCATTGAGCGAGGAGAGCGCGATGGTGCGCTGTCCGCTCAGCTTGGGAATAAAAGCGACGCCGCCTTCCCGGGCCAGCTCAACCACGGCGTCATCCGTCAGTTCCGGAACCTGCATTTACAACACTCCCACCTGTTCCCAGGCTTGCTTAATGGCCGCTCCAACGTCGCCGCCGGAGCGTTTCTCTCCGTGCGCGATCGTCAGTTTTGCGAAGGCCTCAAAATCCGCATCCTGCGCCAGTTTGCGATCGCAAACCGTGTCGTACCAGGCATAACCCGCTTTTTCCCAGGCGTAGCCGCCGATCGCCGTCGCGGCCAGATAAAATGCCCGGTTGGGGATGCCGGAGTTCAGATGCACGCCGCCGTTATCCTCGCGCGTTTTAATGAAATCTTTCATGTGCGCAGGCTGTGGGTCTTTGCCCAGCAGAGGATCGTCATAGGCGGTGCCGGGTTCAGACATTGAGCGCAGCCCTTTGCCGTTGATCCCTTTCGCCAGCAGCCCTTCGCCAATGAGCCAGTCAGCTTTATCGGCGGTTTGCTTCAGATGGTACTGCTTGACCAGCGAGCCAAACACGTCAGACAAAGACTCGTTCAGCGCGCCCGACTGTTCAAAATAGATAAGCCCGGCTTCGGTCTCGGTCACGCCGTGGCTCAGCTCGTGCGCCACCACGTCGATGGCGATGGTAAAGCGGTTAAATATTTCCCCGTCGCCGTCGCCGAATACCATCTGCTGTCCGTTCCAGAAGGCGTTCTGATATTCCCGGCCGTAATGCACGGTGCCGGTCAAAATAAGCCCTTTATTATCGAGCGAATCACGCTGATATTCTTTCCAGAAGAAATCATGGGTAATGCCCAAATAATCGTAGGCTTCATCCACCGCCACATCGCCGTTCGACGCCTGGCCTTCGTAACGCACCTGCGTACCCGGCAGCTCCTGGGTCTGCTTCGCGTCGTAAATATCGCGTTCCAGCTGCCCGGCTTTATTCACGTGCGGCGCGGCGGGTTTGCCGGGCATGTGGGCCATCAGCGTCTGGACATGAGTCAAGGTCTGACGGGCACAGCGCTGCTGCGGCTCGGAACCGCTTTCGATAATACGACGAAGAATATAAGGGGGAATAACGCTATGAAGATGGGGCATGCTGCTCTCCTTATTAAAAAAGGGAATAGCAGCAGTATAGTAAGTAACCGGCGAAGAATTATCCGGTTTTACGCTGACGCGTTTTTTTCACCGGTTTAATTGATTTCACTTCGCTTTCTACCCAGCCGTCTGAAAGACGCGTCGTCAGCACATCGCCGGTATTCACCTGTTTGGTCTGCTTCAGCACTTTGCCGTCCGTCGCCGTCGTCACGCTATAGCCGCGCGCCAGCGTGGAGAGAGGGCTGACGGCTTCAAGATGGGTCACCGCATTGCCAAAACGTTCGCGGGTGGTGCTCAGGCGCGCCCGGATAGTCTCCGCCAGACGATACTCCAGCTGTTGGATCCGCGTTTGTGCGCGATAAATTTTCGGCTGCGGGTTCTGCTGGTTCAGGCGCTGCGTCACGCGCTGCTGGCGCGATACCGCGCGCTTGAGCTGCGCGTCCACCGCAACGCTCATGCGCTGGCGCAGGCGCTCCAGCACGGTCTGCTGGCGCGCCAGACGCAGCTGCGGATGCTGCTGCTGAAGTCGATGATGAAGCTGGGTAAAGCGGCGGGTACGGTTGGCAAGGAAGTAGTCCATCGCCATCTCAAGGCGCTGCTGGCCGTTCTGAATCTGACGCAGCAGTTCCAGCTGGTTGCGGCTGACCACTTCCGCCGCCGCGGACGGCGTAGGCGCGCGCAGATCCGCCACAAAATCGGCTATCGTTACGTCCGTTTCGTGGCCGACGGCGCTCACCACAGGGATAAGGCTGGCAAAGATTGCCCGCGCCACGCGCTCGTCGTTAAAGCTCCATAAATCTTCCAGCGAGCCGCCGCCGCGCCCGACGATGAGCACGTCGCACTCCTGACGGGCGTTCGCCAGCTCAATGGCGCGAACTATCTGGCCCGGCGCATCGTCACCCTGAACGGCGGTCGGGTAGATGATGACGGGCAGGGAAGGGTCGCGACGCTTCAGCACGTGCAAAATATCGTGCAGTGCCGCACCGGTTTTCGAGGTGATGACCCCAACGCAGTGGGCGGGGGAGGGCAGCGTCTTTTTGTACTGCTGGTCGAACAGCCCTTCGGCAGAGAGCCTGGCTTTTAGCTGTTCATACTTCTGCTGCAGCAGGCCTTCGCCCGCAGGCTGCATGCTCTCGACGATGATCTGATAATCGCCGCGCGGCTCATACAGGGTGATATTGGCGCGAACCAGAACCTGCTGGCCGTGCTGGGGGCGGAACGTCACGCGGCGGTTGCTGTTGCGGAACATCGCGCAGCGCACCTGGGCGGTGTCGTCTTTTAAGGTAAAGTACCAGTGACCGGAGGACGGCTGCGTGAAGTTAGAGATCTCACCGCTGATCCAGACCTGCCCCATTTCCTGCTCAAGCAGCAAACGCACCGTCTGATTCAGGCGGCTGACAGTATAAATTGAGGGGGATTGAGAGGATAACATGTGAGCGGGATCAAATTCTAAATCAGCAAGTTATTCAGTCGATAGTAACCTGCTGAGAGGCAATCGCAAGCTTTTTTATAAAAAAGTGTGGATGCAATCGGTTACGCTCTGTATAATGCCACGGCAATATTTAACCACCCAGGTCAGAGATATTGCCCATGCTACGTATCGCTAAAGAAGCACTGACGTTTGACGACGTCCTCCTCGTTCCCGCTCACTCCACCGTTCTGCCGAATACTGCCGATCTCAGCACGCAGTTGACGAAAACCATTCGCCTGAACATTCCTATGCTCTCTGCGGCAATGGACACCGTGACTGAAGCGCGCCTGGCTATCGCCCTGGCACAGGAAGGTGGCATTGGCTTTATCCACAAAAACATGTCTATCGAACGTCAGGCGGAAGAAGTTCGCCGCGTGAAGAAACATGAATCCGGCATCGTGTCTGACCCACAGACCGTTCTGCCAACCACCACGCTGCACGAAGTGAAGGCCCTGACCGAACGTAACGGCTTCGCCGGTTACCCGGTTGTGACCGAAGAGAACGAGCTGGTCGGTATCATCACGGGTCGTGACGTACGTTTCGTGACTGACCTGAACCAGCCTGTCAGCGTCTACATGACGCCAAAAGAGCGTCTGGTTACCGTTCGCGAAGGCGAAACCCGCGACGTGGTGCTGGCAAAAATGCACGAAAAACGCGTTGAAAAAGCGCTGGTTGTTGACAGCAGCTTCCACCTGCGCGGCATGATCACCGTTAAAGATTTCCAGAAAGCAGAACGTAAACCTAACGCCTGTAAAGACGAGCATGGCCGTCTGCGCGTCGGCGCTGCGGTTGGCGCAGGTGCCGGTAACGAAGAGCGCGTTGACGCGCTGGTTGCTGCGGGCGTTGACGTCCTTCTGATTGACTCCTCTCACGGCCACTCCGAAGGCGTTCTGCAGCGTATTCGTGATACCCGTGCTAAATACCCTGACCTGCAGATCATCGGCGGCAACGTGGCCACTGGCGCAGGCGCTCGCGCGCTGGCTGACGCTGGCTGCAGCGCGGTGAAAGTGGGTATCGGCCCTGGCTCCATCTGTACCACGCGTATCGTGACCGGCGTGGGCGTTCCGCAGATCACCGCCGTGTCTGACGCGGTTGAAGCGCTGGAAGGCACCGGTATTCCGGTTATCGCTGACGGCGGTATCCGCTTCTCTGGCGACATCGCCAAAGCCATCGCCGCGGGCGCAGCTGCCGTGATGGTAGGCTCCATGCTGGCCGGTACCGAAGAATCCCCGGGTGAAATCGAACTCTACCAGGGCCGTTCTTACAAATCCTACCGCGGTATGGGCTCCCTGGGCGCGATGTCCAAAGGTTCCTCCGACCGTTACTTCCAGACCGATAACGCTGCAGACAAACTGGTGCCGGAAGGTATCGAAGGTCGCGTTGCCTATAAAGGCCGTCTGAAGGAGATCATTCACCAGCAGATGGGCGGCCTGCGCTCCTGTATGGGTCTGACCGGCTGTGGTACCATTGACCTGCTGCGTACTAAAGCGGAATTCGTACGCATCAGCGGTGCGGGTATCCAGGAGAGCCACGTTCACGACGTGACGATCACCAAAGAGTCCCCGAACTACCGTCTGGGCTCCTGATAAATTTCCGCGCCCGGCTTCTGCCGGGCGCTCTGTTTTTGTTTCACTTGCCTCGGAATTAGCGTCAATGACGGAAAACATTCATAAACATCGCATTCTCATCCTGGACTTCGGTTCTCAGTACACTCAGCTGGTGGCGCGTCGCGTGCGTGAACTGGGCGTTTACTGTGAGCTGTGGGCGTGGGATGTCACGGAAGCACAGATTCGCGAATTCAATCCAAGCGGCATCATCCTGTCCGGCGGCCCGGAAAGCACCACCGAAGAGAACAGCCCGCGCGCGCCGCAGTACGTGTTCGAAGCTGGCGTGCCGGTGTTCGGCGTGTGCTACGGTATGCAGACCATGGCAATGCAGCTGGGCGGCCACGTAGAAGGCTCCAACGAGCGCGAGTTTGGCTACGCACAGGTAGAAGTTGTGACCGACAGCGCGCTGGTGCGCGGTATTGAAGACTCCCTGACCGCAGACGGCAAGCCGCTGCTGGACGTGTGGATGAGCCACGGTGACAAAGTTACCGCCATCCCCTCTGACTTCGTGACCGTTGCCAGCACCGAAAGCTGCCCGTTCGCGATCATGGCGAACGAAGAAAAGCGCTTCTACGGCGTGCAGTTCCACCCGGAAGTGACCCACACCCGTCAGGGTATGCGCATGCTGGAGCGCTTCGTGCGTGACATCTGCCAGTGTGAAGCCCTGTGGACCCCGGCAAAAATCATCGACGACGCCGTTGAGCGTATCCGCCAGCAGGTTGGCGATGACAAAGTGATCCTCGGCCTCTCCGGCGGCGTGGACTCCTCCGTGACCGCGATGCTGCTGCACCGCGCCATCGGCAAAAACCTGACCTGCGTCTTCGTGGACAACGGTCTGCTGCGTCTGAACGAAGCCCAGCAGGTTATGGACATGTTTGGCGACCACTTCGGTCTGAACATCGTTCACGTGGAAGGCGAGCAGCGCTTCCTGGATGCGCTGAAAGGCGAGAACGATCCGGAAGCCAAACGTAAAATCATCGGCCGCGTGTTCGTGGAAGTGTTCGACGAAGAAGCGCTGAAGCTGGAAGACGTGAAGTGGCTGGCGCAGGGCACCATCTACCCTGACGTGATCGAGTCTGCAGCCTCCGCAACCGGTAAAGCGCACGTCATCAAATCTCACCACAACGTGGGCGGCCTGCCGAAAGAGATGAAGATGGGCCTGGTTGAACCGCTGCGCGAACTGTTCAAAGACGAAGTGCGTAAGATCGGCCTGGAACTGGGTCTGCCGTACGACATGCTCTACCGTCATCCGTTCCCGGGGCCGGGTCTGGGCGTGCGCGTGCTGGGCGAAGTGAAGAAAGAGTACTGCGACCTGCTGCGTCGCGCGGACGCGATCTTCATTGAAGAGCTGCACAAAGCTGACCTGTACAACAAGGTAAGCCAGGCGTTCACCGTGTTCCTGCCGGTTCGCTCTGTAGGCGTGATGGGCGATGGCCGTAAGTACGACTGGGTTGTTTCCCTGCGTGCGGTGGAAACCATCGACTTCATGACCGCGCACTGGGCGCACCTGCCGTATGACTTCTTAGGCCGCGTGTCTAACCGCATCATCAACGAAGTAAATGGTATTTCCCGCGTGGTGTATGACATCAGCGGTAAGCCACCGGCTACGATTGAGTGGGAATGATTTCCCAACCGGAAACGTCTGGTACTAACAGCTTCTAAATTATCTCTAAGCCCGCGGATTGCGGGCTTTTTTTTGGGCCATGGCTGGCAATATCATGCCATGTTAGTGCCTGGAGCGGGCGCAATGTAAGGCTATCCATTAAATCCTTATTCAATACGTTCCACATTTGGAAAACGCTCGGTTGCGGCTTCATGGAAAATGTCACCCAGCCAGCCGGCAATCTCGCCTTCAGTCATATCGTCTGGAATAGCGATGTCATAGAGCCGAGAAAACTTCCTCTCCGTCAGGTCAGCACGAAATACCAGCCACCGATCATTCTTACGTTGAACGCCAATATGCCGTCCAAAAACGTTATATATCAGCATATGCAATCTCCGATCATGCTAGTGAGTTCCTGTATCTATGATACATACGTCAGAGCAGGCCAGAGAGTGAATCGTACAAATATGAAAGGTCAGCGTCCGCATCTCGCTAAAAATGCTTTAATCAACTATGGAATAACTGCGTTATTTTAACAATTTTCGATATAAACTTTATTGATATAGCTTTATTGCTTTTATATTAATTTTAAACTCATATATTTTGCTTAAGGAGGAATGCGTGAACATTATTATCTGCAAACCACACGAATATTCTGATTTGGTTGATATTTTTATCGAGATGGAAAAATACTATAATCAGGACCTTTGCTTGTCCAGGAATGACATGACCGCATATCTGAGGGATAAGGTCCTTGCCGTCGACTCTAATACCGAAGTTCACAAAGTGGTTTTTGATGGAGTAATAGCTGCGTTTTCATGCGTATCAGTGATGTACCCTTCACCACGTTTCAGCGGGCAAATGTTTATCAAAGAGCTTTTTGTTTCTGCACCTTTCAGGAGGGCTGGAATTGGTAGAAAGCTGATGAGTTTTATAGCCTGTCGAGCACAAGAGCGGGGGTGTTTACAACTCGATTGGTTATCTGTGGCAGCAGACCCATTGGCGCAGAAGTTTTATGAATCTCTCGGTGCTCAAGTTATCAAGGGTGTTAACTATCATCGGATTTTTGGCACCAAAATAGATGAGCTTGCCCGTAGTGCCGGCTGAAGTACTCTGGAAAAGACACGCGCTGTTGATAAAAATAGCATAATGGTAGATCCGCTCCTCGCTCACGCTGGACCTAACTGGGATAGGCCCTTGGAATTGCCTACGAGCCGAACTTTCGACAACTGTTAGGTCACCAAAAAGCTAAACGTGGCATTTCGTGTTGAAACTCTGAACCATCCAGGATATTACACCCATTGTAAATGGTTCCACCGCGCCCTGTGCAAAGCTGGCACTCATTAACCAACGGAGATTATCATCTTGAACAAGTCAATACTCGCATGCTCTATGGCCGCTCTGCTGGCTGTGTCCGCCATGTCCGCTCAGGCCAGGACCCCCGCCAGGCTCAAGTCGCCAGTATCGGGTGTGCTCTGTGACCGATATGTATGCGCCAATAACAAGGGATTATCCCGCGATTTGACAGAGACGTATCTCGGTAAGAAGGCTGCTGCAAACGAAGTGTTCACGTCGAGCAATGTCGATCTGACCGAATTCACCTTTGCCAACGGCATTTTCTGCGATGTGAAGGAACGACTGTGCCGTGAAGATCGCTATTATGGCGCGAACGGACAGCGCTCCGGGGCCGTATCTAAAAAGTACACAAAGCTGCTCTTTGGCGAATAATGGTGATGAAAAGAGGCCACAGGAAGAGACTACGTTATAGGGATGTAAATTATATTTTGTTGCATACATTATAAATGATGATGTGATTGTCAAAATTAAATTTCTCATTAAGGGTTTTATTGCGGAATATTATTCCATTACTACCCTTTAGCTGAGCGTAACAGTGAAGCGGTCTGGTTACGTGAATTCCCATTCACTACCATGAGCGAATAATGGAATGAAAAACCGCATAATGATTGTCGGCGGCGGCACGGGAGGAACCATTGTTGCCAACCTGCCGGCCAGAAAATTACTACGTGAAATTGCTGCCGGTCAGGTAGAGCCGGTACTGATTTCCGAATCACCGGTGCATTACTACAAACCGGCGTTTATGTATGTCGCGTTTAATCTCTTCCAGCATCATGAGCTGGCCCGGCCTGAACGGCATTAGGGGCTATTTCTCCCCGCCACCCAACCGATACGCCAGCGCCACCACCAGCGACTGCACCAGGCACAGCGTCGCCGACTGAGACCGGAACGCATCCACCTGCGCCTCTTTCACCACAAAGCAGAGATCGCTGAACGTCGCCAGGGGGCTTATCTGGCTGTCCGTAATCACGATCTGCCGCGCGCCGACGCTGGCGGCGGTTTCGCTGACCATCACCGTCTCTTCCGCGTACGGCGAGAAGCTGATCGACACCACAATGTCGCGCGCCTTAATGCGGCTGATCTGCTCGCGCAGCATCCCGCCCATGCCGTCGAGCAGGATAGGGCGACACTCGAGGTGGCTCAGGGCGTAGGTCAGATACGCGGCGACGCTAAAGGAGCGCCGCAGTCCGGCAATGTAGATGGTGTCGGCGTCGGCCAATAGCTGCACCGCGCGCTCCAGCATTTCCGGTTCGGCGCGGGCGGCCAGCTGCTGTAGCGCCTGCGCGTTCGAGCGGGCGAACTCCTGCAGGATATCGAGCGGCGTTTCCGGCACGGCCTCGCTCTCCATTTCGCGGAACAGCCGGGCGCGGTCGCTGTAGCTGGCGGTCTCCTCCACCAGGTTCATGCGAAACAGCTGTTTCATTTCGTTGAAGCCGGTGAAGTCAAAGGCGTTGGCAAAGCGGATCAGCGTCGAGGGCGGCACGTCGGCGCGCTCGGCAATGACGGCAACCGTATCAAAGGCCACGCTGTTGGTGTTATCCAGCACGTAGCGGGAGACCTGCTGCAGCCTCTTGCTCAGGCTATCGTAGCGGTCGCGGATTTGCTGCTGCAGTTCGTTCAGGCTGGTTGCTGTCGTCATCTTATCCCCCAAGTACAGTCTTATGATTCTAAACGCAAAACCGCGTCTTTTAAATGTCGGCCATCCATCTGGCAGCAAAAATGAAACAGAAACTTCAGTCATTTCCTCGCCCGAAATTCCTTAATAGCGCACGCTGCGCCAGTGTTGTTCGCTGTTAACATAAAAATCCATCCTTGATCACAATAATCATCATTTATTTTATTTCGACTTAAAATGGAATATTTGTTTCATATATAGTGTTCAGTACACAGCGTTCAGGTAACAGTCACGTATCAACAGCGAGAGGTTAAGGATGGAGACGGTAGCGAATTTTATTCACGGCGAATGTGTCACCGGTTCAGGCCAGCGCGTTCAGGGGATCTTCAATCCGGCCACCGGCGAGCAGATCCGCCAGGTTGTGATGAGTACGGCGCAGGAAACGGAGCAGGCGATTGCCGCCGCGCAGCAGGCGTTTCCGGCATGGGCGCGCCATGCTCCGCTTAAGCGCGCGCGCGTGATGTTCCGCTTCAAGGCGCTGCTGGAAGAGAATATGGATCGCCTGGCCCGCATCATTAGCGAAGAGCACGGCAAGGTCTTCTCCGACGCGGTGGGCGAGCTGACCCGCGGCCTGGAGGTGGTGGAGTTTGCCTGCGGCATTCCGCATCTGCAAAAGGGCGAACACTCGGCGAACGTCGGTACCGGCGTCGACAGCCACTCGCTGATGCAGCCGCTCGGCGTCTGCGCCGGGATCACGCCGTTTAACTTCCCGGCGATGGTGCCGATGTGGATGTTCCCGATTGCGCTGGCAACCGGCAACACCTTCGTGCTGAAGCCGTCGGAAAAAGATCCTTCGCTGGCGCTGGCGCTGGCGCAGCTGCTGAAAGAGGCTGGCCTGCCGGACGGCGTCTTCAACGTGGTTCAGGGCGATAAAGAGTCCGTTGACGTGCTCCTGACCGACCCGCGCGTGCAGGCGGTGAGCTTTGTCGGCTCCACGCCGATTGCGGAATACATTTACCAGACCGCGTCCGCCCACGGCAAGCGCTGTCAGACGCTGGGCGGCGCGAAAAACCACTGCATCCTGATGCCGGACGCCGACATGGAGATGGCGACCAACGCCATCATGGGCGCGGCCTACGGCGCGGCGGGGGAACGCTGCATGGCGCTCTCGGTGGTGCTGGGGGGGGGGGAAAAAACCGCCGATGACCTCTGCGCCCGGCTGGAAAAACAGATTGCCGCGCTGCGCGTCGGGCCGGGCCTGGACCAGTCGCCGGAAAACGAAATGGGGCCGCTCATCTCCTCCGCGCACCGCAGCAAGGTGCTGGGCTACATCGACAGCGGGGATGCGCAGGGGGCGAAACTGCGCGTGGACGGTCGCGGCTTCAGCGTGAAGGGCCACGAGCAGGGCTACTTCGTCGGGCCGACGCTGTTCGATAACGTCACCCCGGAGATGACCATCTATAAAGAAGAAATTTTCGGCCCGGTGCTTTCTGTGGTGCGCGTAGCAGATTACGCCAGCGCGGTGGATCTGATTAACCGCCATGAATATGGTAATGGTTCGGCAATCTTCACCCGCGACGGCGGCTGCGCGCGCCGCTTCTGCGAAGAGGTGCAGGCGGGCATGGTGGGGGTCAACGTGCCGATCCCGGTGCCGATGGCGTTCCACAGCTTCGGCGGCTGGAAGCGCTCGATTTTTGGCGCGCTCAACGTCCACGGCAGTGACGGCGTGCGCTTTTACACCCGAATGAAAACCATCACCGCGCGCTGGCCGGAAATGCAGCAGGAGACAGGCGCTGCGTTCTCCATGCCGACGCTGGGCTGACAGGAGGTTTTATGCAAACCGAACGTATGACCATGGCCCAGGCGCTGGTCCGGTTCCTTAATCAACAGTACGTCAGCGTGGACGGTGACGAAACGCCCTTCGTGGAGGGCGTCGCCACCATCTTTGGGCACGGCAACGTGCTGGGTATCGGTCAGGCGCTGGAGCAGGATCCCGGTCATCTGCAGGTGATGCAGGGCTGCAACGAGCAGGGCATTGCCCATATGGCTACGGGATTCGCCAAACAGCACCGCCGTCAGCGCATTTTTGCCGTCACCTCCTCCGTCGGGCCGGGTGCCGCCAATATGGTGACCGCGGCGGCCACCGCCACGGCGAACCGCATCCCGCTCCTGCTGTTGCCGGGCGATATCTACGCCAGCCGCCAGCCGGACCCGGTGTTGCAGCAGATCGAGCAGTATCACGATCTCAGCATCAGTACCAACGACTGCTTCCGTCCGGTCTCCCGCTACTGGGACCGCATCAACCGTCCCGAGCAGCTGATGAGCGCCATGTTAAGCGCGATGCGAACGCTTACTGATCCGGCAGATACCGGCGCGGTGACCATTTGCCTGCCGCAGGACGTGCAGGGGGAAGCCTGGGACTACCCGCTGAGCTTCTTTGCGCGTCGCGTGCATTACATCGAGCGCCGTCCGCCTGACCCGCAGCGTCTGGCGCAGGCGCGGGCGCTGATCGCCCGCAAGCGTCGTCCGCTGGTGGTGTGCGGCGGCGGCGTGCGCTATTCCGGCGCGCATGAGGCGTTTCGCGAGTTTGTCGAGACGCTGCGGCTGCCGTTTTCTGAAACCCAGGCCGGAAAGGGGGCGCTGGTAAGTGACCACCCACTTAACCTGGGCGGCGTAGGGGTAACGGGCGGAATGGCCGCCAACCGGCTCGCGCCACAGGCTGACTTAGTGATCGGCATCGGCACGCGCCTGACCGACTTTACTACCGGCTCCAAGGCGCTTTTTTCCCACTCTGACGTCGAATTCCTGCTGCTGAACGTGGCCGAGTTTGATGCCCTGAAGCTTGACGCCACCGCGCTGATTGCCGATGCCCAAACCGGGCTCCAGGCATTGACCCACGCGCTCGGGGATTATCGCAGCGCCTGGGGAGAGGCGATCGCCGGGGCGAAGTCCGCCTGGCGCGACGAGTGCCGCCGCCTGTGGGATCGCCAGTGGCGCCCTGACGACGCGCCCGAGGTGGCGGGGCACCTGGATGCGCAGCTGGCGGAATACGGCGAGACGCTCAACACCCGCCTGACCCAGACGCGGGTGCTGGGGCTGATCAACCAGCATATTGAAGATAACGCCGTCGTGGTGGGCGCGGCCGGTTCGCTGCCGGGCGATTTACAGCGCCTCTGGCAGGTCAAAACGCCGGACAGCTATCACCTGGAGTACGGCTACTCCTGCATGGGCTACGAGATTGCGGCAGCCCTCGGCGCGAAGCTCGCCAGACCCGAACTGCCGGTGTACGCCATGGTGGGGGATGGCTCCTACATGATGCTGCACTCCGAGCTGCAAACTGCGGTACAGGAGGGCATTAAGGTCACCGTTCTGCTGTTTGATAACGCCAGCTTCGGCTGCATTAACAACCTGCAGATGGGGCACGGCATGGGGAGCTTTGGCACGGAAAACCGCCACCGTAACCCGGAGACCGGGCGGCTTGACGGGCCGCTGGTGAAGGTCGATTTTGCGCAAAACGCGGAAAGCTACGGCTGCCGCGCGTGGCGGGTGAACGACGAGCAAAGCCTGCTGGCGGCGCTGGAGGCGTCACGGGCGCATCCGGGCCCGACGCTGCTGGACATCAAGGTGCTGCCGAAAACCATGACCCACGACTACGCCTCATGGTGGCGAACCGGTGACGCGCAGGTAGCGGAATCTTCTGCCGTGCGTGAGGCCGCGGAGCACACCCAGGCGCAGGTGAAAAAAGCCCGTCAGTATTGAGTTTTCTCTTCGTAACGAAATTTTCATTTCATTTTCCTCTCATCCTAACCCTCTCCCCAAAGGGGAGAGGGGATGGTTCGGTGCGGCCTTTTCTCCCTGGCCCACCTGGGGAGGGGGACGACTCGGGGCTGTCTTTTCTCCCTGGCCCACCTGGGAGAGGGGACGGCTCGGGGCTGTCTTTTCTCCCTCGCCCCTTTGGGGAGAGGGCCGGGGTGAGGGGAGCTGCTGTATGTCCTCCCATGTTGTGAGATTGATAACAAAATTTATCTCATTCATCTCAAAAGTGTTAACCCACACTCAAAAACATAATTTTCACTATTTATAAAAATGAAATAAATGTTTTATTTATAGGGTCGTTAGTTCACAGCATTCACCAACACCGGGAGCCGTTATGTTTAACATTGCTTTACTGGGCGCTGGCCGAATTGGCCAGGTACATGCAGCTAACATCGCCAGCCACGGCGCGACCACGCTCTGGTCCGTGGTTGACCCGAATCAGGAATTTGCCACCCGTCTCGCCGCGCAGTATCAGGCCCGTCAGCAGAGCCTGAACGAGGCGATGACCGACCCTAACGTTCACGCCGTGCTGATCGCCTCCGCCACCGATACCCACGCGGATCTGATTGAAATGGCCGCCCGCCACGGCAAGGCCATCTTCTGCGAAAAGCCGGTACACCTTGACCTCGCCCGCGTGCGCGACTGCCTGAAAGTGGTCAAAGAGTACGACGTGCCGCTGTTCATCGGCTTCAACCGCCGCTTTGACCCGCAGTTTCGCCGCGTGAAAACCGACGTGCAGTCCGGGCGCATCGGCAAACCGGAATCGCTGCTCATCATCTCCCGCGATCCGTCTCCGCCGCCTGCGGAGTACGTGCGCGTCTCCGGCGGCATGTTCCGCGATATGACCATTCATGACTTTGACATGGCCCGCTTCATCATGGGCGAAGAGCCGGTGTCGGTGTATGCCCAGGGCAGCAACCTGGTGGATCCGGCGATTGGCGAGGCGGGGGATATCGATACCGCGTTTATCGTCCTGAAATATGCCTCCGGCGCGATGGCGACCATCGTCAACAGCCGCCGTTCATCTTACGGCTACGACCAGCGCCTGGAGGTGCACGGCTCCGAAGGGCTGCTGTGCGCGGGCAATATTCTTGAAAACCAGGTGCAGCACTACGGCAAACAGGGCTGCACCAGCGCGCTGCCGGAACACTTCTTCCTGCAGCGCTACAAATCCGCTTACGCCGCGGAATGGGAACACTTTGTTGCGGTCCTGCGCGGCGAAGCGGTGCCTGACTGCAGCGGCGATGATGGTGAACGTGCGCTGTACCTTGCGGATAAAGCGCTGGAGTCACTGCGCAGCCAGCGCGAGATCGTCCTCTAAACACAACAACCCTACACAGAGAGACATAATAATGAAAAAACTGATCGTAGCCGCCCTCATCGCCATGACGTCCGGGGCCGCCCTCGCCGAAAACGAGCAAATTGTTTTCAGTACGCCAAACCTGGCCATGCCGTTTGAAGTTCACATGCAGCGCACGGCGGTGAAAGCCGCAAAAGAGATGGGCGTGAAGCTTCAGGTGCTGGACGGACAGGGCAGCTCGCCGAAGCAGGTAGCTGACCTGGAAAACGCCATCACCCGCGGGGCGCAGGGCTTTATCGTCTCCCCGAACGACGTCAACGCGGTCTCCAGCGCGGTGGATGAAATTCAGGATGCAAAGCTGCCGATCGTCACCCTTGACCGCTCCGTCGACAGCCAGAAGAAAGTGCCGCACTTTGGCGCCAACAACTACAAGGGCGGCCAGGCGGTTGGCGACTTCGTCAAAACCAAATTCCCCAACGGCGCGGACATCATTCTCCTCACCGGCCAGCCGGGCTCCTCTTCCAATATTGAACGCACCAAAGGGATCCGCGACAGCCTGAAGGCGGGCGGGGACAAATACAAGATCGTCGCCGATCAGACCGGCAACTGGATGCGTTCGGAAGGGATGCGCATCGTTGAAAGCGTGCTGCCTTCGCTGCCGAAGCGCCCGCAGGTGATCCTCTCCGCCAACGACGATATGGCGCTGGGCGCGATTGAAGCGCTGCAGAGCCAGGGCGTGAAGCCGGGCGAAATCCTCGTGACCGGCTTCGACGCGGTGCCGGAAGCGCTGGCCCGCGTGCGCGACGGCTGGCTGGCGGTAACGGCGGATCAGCGTCCGGGCTTTGCGGTGCAGACGGCGATGAGCCAGCTGGTGGCCAACGTGCGCGAGAAGAAAGCCATTACCGGGGCCGACTATCCGCCGACGCTTATTACCAAAGAGAACCTGCAGCAGGCTGAGCGTATCGGTGAGGCCGGTAACTAATATGTCCCGAGCCGCCTCTGGCGGCTCATCATGAGGAGGAGCAGACTGATGTCGCAACCCTTACTGAAAGTGACCGACCTGGCAAAAAGCTTTTCCGGCGTCTGGGCGCTGAGCAGCGCTCAGCTGACCGTCGGCAGCGGAGAAATTCACGCCCTGCTGGGGGAAAACGGGGCGGGAAAATCCACGCTGCTGAAGGCGCTCGCGGGCGCGCAGCCGCAAACGCGCGGGGATATCTGGTTCAACGGCGAAACGCTGCCGGTGGACGACTCTCCGGTGGCGCGCCAGAACAAGGGCATTATCACCATCTATCAGGAGTTCAACCTGCTGCCCAACATGACCGTCGCGGAAAACATGTTTCTCGGGCGCGAGCCGCGCAGGCGTAACCTGATCGTCGACGAAAGGGCGGTCAACCAGGAGGCGCAGGTCATTCTCGATTACCTCCAGCTGAACGTCGCGCCGACCACGCCTGTCGCCCGCCTGAGCGTGGCCCAGCAGCAGATGGTGGAGATCGCCCGGGCGCTGACCCTCAACGCCCGGTTAATCATTATGGACGAACCTTCCGCCGCGCTGAGCGACAGCGAGGTGGAAAGCCTGCACCGCGTGGTGCGGGAGCTTAAAAACCGCGGCGTGAGCATTATTTACGTTACCCACCGTCTGCACGAAGTTTTCCAGCTCTGCGATCGCTTCACCGTTTTCCAGGACGGCCGCTTTACCGGCACCGGCGCGGTGGCGGAGACCAACGTCGAACAGCTCATCCGCCTGATGGTCGGACGCGACGTGGCCTTTAACCGTCGCCCTGCCAGCGAAACGCATCATGAAGACAAACCCGTCCGCCTGGCGGTAAAGGGGCTGAGCCGCGAAAAGCCGCCGCTGGATCCGCACGGCATCGCCCTGCACGACATCAGCTTCCACGTCCACGCCGGGGAAGTTCTGGGCATTGCCGGGCTGGTGGGCGCGGGACGTACCGAAGTGGCCCGCTGCCTGTTTGGTGCAGACGCGTTTACCTCGGGGAGCTTTGAGCTGGACGGCGTGCCGTACCAGCCGCGCGACCCGCTGTATGCCCTCGATCAGGGCGTGGCGCTGGTGCCGGAAGACCGCAAAAAAGAGGGGGCAGTGCTGGGGCTGTCGATCCGCGACAACCTGTCGCTCTCCTGCCTCTCCTCGCTGCTGCAGTGGCGCTGGTTCGTGAACACCCGCAAAGAGGACGACCTGATTGAGTCCTACCGCCGGGCGCTGCAGATCAAAATGGTCAACAGCGAGCAGGAGGTGCGCAAGCTCTCCGGCGGCAACCAGCAAAAAGTGATCCTCGCGCGCTGCATGGCGCTCAACCCGCGGGTGCTGATCGTCGATGAGCCGACGCGCGGCATCGACGTGGGGACCAAATCGGAAGTGCACCAGGTGCTGTTTGACATGGCGAAAAAGGGCGTGGCGGTGATCGTGATCTCCTCCGATCTGCCTGAAGTGATGGCGGTGTCCGACCGGATCATCACCCTCAGCGAAGGCCGGGTGACCGGCGAGATCCACGGTGACGACGCTAACGAAGAACGGCTGATGACGATGATGGCCATCAACCACAACGCCCTGAACGCGGCATAACGGAGTTTCTCATGACGCAGATGATTTCTAAAACGCAGGCCCCGGTCAAACGCGCCGGACGCATCGATCCCATCGCCTTCTTCGAGCGCTTCGGGGTGCTGATTTTCATGATCCTGCTGCTGATCTTCTTCCAGTCGCAGAACAGCAACTTTTTCTCTGAACGCAATATTTTCAACATCCTGACCGAAGTGTCTATCTACGGGATCATGGCCGTGGGGATGACCTTCGTCATTCTCACCGCTGGAATCGACCTCTCCGTGGGCTCCATTCTGGCGGTGTGCGCCATGACCGCGGCGTACGTGATCAAAGGCGACAACTTCACTACCGTTGACCCGAACGCCTGGGGCGGCATGAGCTGGCTGATTGGGCTGGGGATTTGTCTGGCCATGGGCACGGCGATTGGCTTCCTGCACGGTCTGGGCGTCACCCGCCTGCGCCTGCCGCCGTTCATCGTTACCCTCGGCGGGATGACCATCTGGCGCGGCCTGACGCTGGTGATTAACGACGGCGCGCCGATTGCCGGTTTCGACCCTGGCTACCGCTGGTGGGGCCGCGGGGAGCTGCTCGGCATCTCTATTCCTATCTGGATCTTCGCCATCGTCGCCGTCGGCGGCTATCTGGCGCTGCATAAAACCCGCTGGGGCCGCTTCGTCTACGCCATCGGCGGCAACCCGGAGGCGGCGCGCCTGGCGGGGGTAAACGTCAAGCGCGTGCTGGTCAGCGTCTACGTGCTGATCGGCTGTCTGGCGGGGCTGGCGGGCTTCATCCTGAGCGCGCGTCTGGGGAGCGCCGAGGCGGTCGCCGGGATCTCCTTTGAACTACGCGTCATCGCCTCGGTGGTGATCGGCGGCACCTCGCTGATGGGCGGCTACGGGCGCATCGGCGGCACCATTATCGGCTCCATCATCATGGGCATTCTGATTAACGGCCTGGTGCTGATGAACGTCTCGGCCTACTACCAGCAAATTATCACCGGATTAATTATCGTTCTGGCGGTGGCATTTGATACCTATGCCAAAAGCCGTCGCGGCGCACTGTGAGGATCACGATGAAAGAGGTTCGTATTGGATTAATTGGCACCGGGTATATCGGCAAGGCGCACGCTATCGCCTATGCCCAGGCCCCGACGGTGTTCAACCTGCGCGGCAGGCTGGTGCGCGAGATGGTGGCGGAAGTCACGCCGGAGCTGGCGGCAGCGCGCGCGCAGGCGTTTGGCTTCAACCGCTCCACGGGCGACTGGCGGGCGCTGGTGGCCGACCCGGCCATTAACGTGGTGGATATTTGCTCACCCAACCACCTGCATAAGGAGATGGCGCTGGAGGCGATCCGCCACGGCAAGCACGTCTACTCGGAGAAGCCGCTGGCGCTGAACGCCCACGACGCGCGCGAGATGGTCGACGCCGCGAAGCGGGCCGGGGTGAAAACGCTGGTGGGGTTCAACTACATGAAAAACCCGACGGCGCAGCTGGCGAAGGAGATTATCGCGCGCGGCGAGATTGGCGAGGTGATCCACTTCTACGGCACCCACAACGAAGACTATATGGCCGACCCGCTGTCGCCTATTCACTGGCACTGCTTCAAAGAGACCGCCGGGCTGGGGGCGCTGGGCGACCTCGCGGCGCACATCGTCAATATGGCCCAGTATCTGGTGGGGGATATCGAGCAGGTCTGCGGCGACCTGAAGATCGTGGTCCCTGAACGCCCGGCGAAGGCCGGATCGTCGGAGATGATTGCGGTGGAAAATGAGGATCAGGCCCACGCGATGGTGCGCTTCGCGGGCGGGGCGCAGGGCGTGATTGAAACCTCCCGCGTTGCCTGCGGCCGCAAGATGGGGCTGTCGTATGTCATCACCGGGACGAAAGGCGCCATCAGCTTCACCCAGGAGCGCATGGCCGAGCTGAAGCTCTATCTGCATGACGATCCGGTGAACCGTCAGGGGTTCCGCACGCTGCTCGTCGGCCCGGCGCACCCGGACTACGCTGCGTTCTGCATGGGCGCGGGCCACGGGATTGGCTTTAACGATCAAAAAACCGTGGAGGTGCGCGACCTGGTGGACGGGATTGCCGCCGACGCGCCGATGTGGCCGGACTTCGAAGAGGGCTGGAAGGTGTCGCGCGTGCTGGACGCGATTGCACTCTCGCACCGGGAAGGACGCTGGCTGAACGTGAACGACATTGTCTGATGAGGTATCAACGTGGAAAAGCAGTTTGATGTGATATGCATGGGCCGCGTGGCGGTAGACCTCTACAGCCAGCAGATTGGTGCCCGTCTGGAGGACGCGTCGAGCTTCGCCAAATATCTCGGCGGGTCATCGGGTAACGTGGCGTACGGCACCGCCCGTCAGGGTTTACGCTCTTCGATGCTGGCGCGCGTCGGCGATGAACATATGGGCCGCTTCCTGCGCGAAGAGCTCAACCAGGTGGGCTGCGATACCAGCCATCTGATTACCGATAAACAACGCCTTACGGCGCTGGTGCTGCTCGGCATTAAAGACCGGGACACCTTTCCACTGATTTTTTATCGCGATAACTGCGCGGATATGGCGATTACCGCCAGCGATGTGGACGAAAGCTACATTGCCTCCGCACGTTGTCTTGCCATCACCGGGACCCACCTTTCTCATCCGCAGACCCGCGAGGCGGTGCTGACGGCGCTGGGCTATGCCCGCCGTCACGGCGTACGCACGGTGCTGGACATCGACTATCGTCCGGTGCTGTGGGGGCTCACCGCCTTAGGCGACGGGGAAACGCGCTTTATCGCCGCCGATAAGGTCACCCGCGAGCTGCAGGAGGTGCTGCACCTTTTCGACGTCATTGTCGGCACCGAGGAGGAGTTTCACATTGCGGGCGGCAGCACCGAGACCCTGCAGGCGCTTGGGCAGGTGCGCGCCGTCAGCGAAGCTGCGCTGGTCTGCAAACGCGGCGCGCTCGGCTGCTCGGTCTATACCGACGCCATTCCGTCCCGGCTGGACGACGGCCTGACGGTGACCGGCGTGCGCGTGGAGGTGCTGAACGTCCTCGGGGCGGGGGACGCGTTTATGTCCGGCCTGCTGCGCGGCTACCTGAACGACGAGGGCTGGGAGCAGGCGTGCCGCTACGCCAACGCCTGCGGCGCGCTGGTGGTCTCGCGCCACGGCTGCGCCCCGGCGATGCCGAGCAAAATCGAGCTGGATGACTATCTCTCCCGCGCCGCGATGGTGCCGCGCCCGGATCTTGACCCGCGTCTTAACCATCTCCACCGGGTGACCACCCGCCGCCGCGAATGGCCGGAGCTGTGCGTGATGGCCTTCGACCACCGCAGCCAGCTTGAGGATATGGCGATGCAGTGCGGCGCGTCGCTTAAGCGCATTCCGGCGCTGAAGCAGCTGATCCTGCAGGCCAGCCGCGAGGCGGCGAGCCGCGCCGGGCTGGAGGGCAAAGCCGGCCTGCTGTGCGACGGCACCTTTGGTCAGGACGCGCTGAACGCGATAACCGGCGAAGGGTGGTGGATTGGTCGTCCCATCGAGCTGCCGGGCTCCCGGCCGCTGGAGATGGAGCACGGCAACATCGGCACCCAGCTTATCAGCTGGCCGCAGGAGCACGTGGTGAAGTGTCTGGTCTTCTTCCACCCGGAAGACGCCCACGGCCTGCGCCTGGAGCAGGAGCAGAAAATCGCCGAGGTGTACCACGCCTGCTGCCGGTCCGGGCACGAGCTGCTGCTGGAGGTGATCCTGCCCGCGACCATGCCGCGCAGCGACGAGCTCTACCTGCGCGCCATCTCCCGCTTCTACAACCTGGGTATTTACCCGGACTGGTGGAAGCTGCCGCCGCTTTCCGCCGACGGCTGGACGGCGCTGAGCGAGATTATCGAACGCCGGGACCCGCACTGCCGCGGGGTGGTGATCCTCGGCCTGGACGCGCCGGCGGAACAGCTGCGCGCCGACTTCAAAGCCGCAGCGGGGCAGGCGGTAGTAAAAGGCTTCGCCGTGGGGCGCACGCTGTTTGGCGATGCGTCCCGCGCGTGGCTGAAGCACGATATTGACGATGCGCAGCTGGTGGCGCGCATCCGGGACAACTACCTGCAGCTTATCGCCTGGTGGCGCGAGCGCGGACACGCATAATGGAGACGACAATGAGTGTGCAATTAGGCATTAACCCGCTGACGTGGACGAACGACGATCTGCCTTCTCTCGGCGCGGAGACGTCGCTGGACACCTGTCTGAGTGAAGGGAAAGAGGCCGGTTTTGCCGGTTTCGAGCTGGGCAATAAGTTCCCGCGCGAAGCGCGCCTGCTTGGCCCCATCCTGCAGCGTCACGACCTGCAGCTGGTCTCCGGCTGGTACTCCGGCCGCCTGCTGGAGCGCAGCGTGGAGGAGGAGATCGCCGCCGTGCAGTCGCACCTGACGCTGCTGCGCGAGCTGGGGGCGAAGGTGCTGGTCTTTGCGGAAGTGAGCGGCTGCATTCACGGCGAGCAGCAGACCCCGGTGCATCTGCGCCCGCGCTTCCCGCAGGCGCGCTGGAAAGAGTACGGCGAGAAGCTCACCGAATTTGCCCGCTACACCCAGCAGCAGGGCGTGCAGATTGCCTACCATCATCATATGGGCACGGTGATAGAGTCCGCCGAGGACGTGGACAACCTGATGACTCACACCGGGGAGGCGGTTGGACTGCTGCTGGATACCGGCCATCTCACCTTTGCCGGGGCCGATCCGCTGGCGGTGGCGCAGCGCTGGGCGTCGCGCATCAACCACGTTCACTGCAAAGACGTGCGCGCCGACGTGCTGGCGGACGTCAAAAACCGCAAAACCAGCTTCCTCGATGCGGTGCTGAGCGGCGTGTTTACCGTGCCGGGCGACGGCTGCGTCGATTACCCGCCGATTATGCGTCTGCTGAAGGCGCAGGACTATCACGGCTGGCTGGTGGTCGAGGCGGAGCAGGATCCGGCGATTGCCCATCCGCTGACCTACGCCCGTTTGGGGTATAACAACCTGAGCCGCCTGGCGCGCGACGCCGGACTGATTTGAGGAGGCAACATGTCACGTCTGTTATCACGCTGGCAACAGCCGAACGCGGAGGGGCGCACCCAGTCCGTTACGCCGGAAAGCGCCGGGTGGGGGTACGTCGGCTTTGCGGCGTATGAGCTGCAGGAGGGGCAGACGCTGACGCTGCCCGCCGTCAGCGAAGAGCGCTGCCTGGTGCTGGTCGCCGGGCGGGCCTCCATCAGCACGCCTTCCGCGCAGTTTAACGATATTGGCGAGCGGATGAGCCCGTTCGAGCGCATCAAGCCCTGGGCGGTTTACGTTGCCCCGCAGGAGACGGTGCTGGTGAAGGCGCTGACGAAGCTGGAGCTGGCGGTCTGCGCCGCGCCGGGCAAGGGCACGTATCCGACGCGGCTGATTGCGCCGCAGGATATCGACGGTGAAGCGCGCGGCAAGGGCAACAACCAGCGCTACGTGCATAATATTTTGCCGGAAGACAGGCCAGCCGACAGCCTGCTGGTGGTGGAGGTGTGGACCAGTGAGGGCTGCACCAGCTCGTACCCGAGCCACAAGCACGACACGGATAACCCGCCGCAGGAGACGTATCTGGAGGAGACCTACTACCATCGCCTCAACCCGGAGCAGGGGTTCTGCATGCAACGCGTCTATACCGACGACAGAACGCTGGATGAGTGTATGGCGGTCTATAACCGTGACGTGGTGATGGTGCCGAAGGGCTACCACCCGGTGGCGACGATGGCCGGATATGACAGCTACTACCTCAACGTGATGGCCGGGCCGGTGCGCAAATGGATGTTCACCTGGGAAGAGGACCACGCGTGGATTAATCGCGATTATCCCGCAGAGAGCGGGGACTGAGACGGCCTTTCTTGTCGGGTGGCGCTGCGCTTACCCGACCTACAACACTGTTTTTTGCCGGTGGCGCTGCGCTTACCCGGCCTACGAGACTGCTTTTTGCCGGTGGCGCTGCGCTTACCCGGCCTACGACACTGCTTTTTGCCGGGTGCGCTGTACTTACCCGGCCTACGAAACCGTAGGCCCGTGCAAGCGCAGCGCCGCCGGGCAAAATTGTGCTCACCGGATCCGCCACGCCTGCTCAACTGACGGGTTCTTAAAAATGGTGGACCGCCGCGTGGGGCGGAACGGTGAATTCAACGGTTTTGTGGTCGAGCGGCTTGTGCGTCGGGTCGGCCAGAATAATCGTCACCTTGTGTTTACCGGCGGGCAGCCCCACGAGGATCACCGGCTCTCCGCTGGCGTCAGCCCAGTGCCACGGCGCGTCATCCACCACCACGTGAATGTGCCCGATGCGCGGCGTGACCTTGAGCGCTTCGGGGCCGAATACCGGCTCGATGCGCAGGTTTTCGGCCCGATACTGGATAAACACCGCGCCTTTGCTCAGCGGCCCGGCAAGCGGCGGATCGACTATCAGCCTGGCAGGCGGCTGCGGCTGCGCCAGCGGCGCAACGGCAGCGGGGCCGTTAACGTCCTCGGCGCTCAGGTTGTCCAGCGGTGTGGCCTGGGCATGGGCTACAGATGCCAGGACAAGCAGGGGGATAAGTGCATAACGACGAATCATCGGTCTCTCTCCTCATCGGTTCTGAATGGCGACAGGGAAAGAAAACCATTTTTATGTATCGGAGATATTTGCCGGAGGCGGCGTTTTGTACCCGTTTGTCAGCGTGGCGCTCTGGATACAGTGCGATACAGTTTGCCTGCATGGTCGACGCACAATCGCTATCGCCAGCCCGGCAATCACCAGCGTCAGGCCCGTTGATACCCACATTGCACCCGCGATCCCCAGCGTTTTATTCAGCCACGCATAGGCAAACGGTGAGGCTGCCGCCATCAGCTGACCGGGGATCAGCAGCATGCCGGTGCGGCGGGCATAGCTTTCGGTGCTAAACAGCTCCAGCGGCAGGGTGGCTTTTACGATGGTGACCAGCCCGTTGATGGCGCCGTAGCCCAGCACAAACCCGGCTGCACACCACATAAACAGGGCGCTGCTCATCCCCAGAAGAAAGCAGAGCGGCATGGCGAGCGCGGTAAAAAGCGTGAGTTTGAAGGGGGTCAAGCGGGCACCCGCCAGCACTTCCAGCGAGCGGGCGCCCGTCTGGCCGACTCCCCACAGCATGCCGATGGCGACCGGCAGGCCGTAGTGGGCAATAAACTCAGGCAGATGGGTGGACGTGCCGTTAGAGACAAAGGTGATGAGGGCAATGAAGGCGGCATAAAGCCAGGCGTTACGCCGCTCGTTGTTCAGCGGCGGCGCGGTGACCTTTGTCGTCACCGTCAGCCGCTGCCGGGGAAGCGTTCGAATCAGCATCGCGCTCAGCAGGCCGAAGAGAGCGTAGACGCGCAGCGCCTCCTGCCAGCTCATGACCTGAAGCAGAGCATCGCCCAGCGGCCAGAAGACAGCGGAGGCCAGCCCGCCCGCCAGCGTGACGCGTGAGATTGTTCTTCGCGCCTGCTGCCCGTAGAGGTTTACCAGCGCGGCGAAAAGCGCGTCGTACAGCGACAGGCGCATCCCTATACCGGTGACCAGCCAGGCGCAGTACCAGCCAAAAAGCGTCTGGGTAAACGCCATCCCTGCGCAGCTTGCGGCGATCAGCAACGTGCCGCTCATCACTACCTTCTGACCGCCAAAGCGTGCCAGCAGGCGAGCGACAAACGGGGAAACCGTCGCCATCACCAGCATCGCCAGCGTCAGGCCGAGGTAAATCTGCGGTGATGACCATCCCCGGTCGGCTGCAATCGCCAGTGCAAAGGTACCGGGCATATAAAACGAGATCCCCCAGTTGATGAGCTGATTACATCCCGCCGTGAGGGCGAGGCGGCGAGGCAGGGCGGGTGTTTCCATTGTTTTTCATTCCGTTATGCAGTTGTCCTGAGCATAACTCGCGCGCTATTGTGCTGGCAGGGCAGCAACCTTATGCGCGGTATAAGAGAAACTTTGAATGACAACGCTTAATCTGGGCTATCTCGCCACGTTCCGTCTGGTGATCCAGCGCGGCAGTTTTTCAGCGGCAGCGGATGCGCTGGGCATTTCCCAGCCCGCCGTCAGCCTGCAAATACGTCAGCTGGAGCAGTTTCTGCAAACGCGGCTGGTGGAGCGTACCGGGCGGGGGATTAAGGCTACGGCTGCCGGGCAGGCGTTGCTGGCGCACGGGGAGCGTATTCAGCTGGCGGTGGATGACGCCATCCGGTCCGTGAGCGCATTCAGCCACGATGTGAGCGGCACCATTACGCTTGGCACGGGGGCAACGGCCTGCATCCATCTTCTGCCGCCGCTGCTGGAGAAGCTGCGCCGAGACTATCCGCTCCTGAGCGTGGGGGTGACGACGGGCAACACCCTCGACATCGTCAGGGCCATCGAAGAGAACCGTCTCGATATGGGGCTGGTGACGCTGCCGGTGAGCGGCAGAGCGCTGGACGTCATGCCGGTAATGGACGAAGAGTTTGTTTTTATCGCGTCGCGGGAGCAGCAGGATGCTTTCAGGGACTTTACCCCGGAGGCGCTGCACGCTCAGCCGCTGATTGCCTTTGAATCAGGCAGCGGTACCCGGGCGCTGATCGATGGCTGGTTTGCGGCTAATGGATTGGCGATCGCGCCGGTGATGCAGCTTGGCAGCATCGAGGCGATCAAACGCATGGTTCGCGCGGGGCTGGGCTACAGCATTGTGCCGCGAATGGCGGTCGAACAGGATGCCGATCGCGAAGGGCTATGCGTGATGTCGCTTACGCCCATGCTGCAGCGGCAGCTGGCGGTGGTAATGCGACAGGATAAAATCCTCAGCAAAGGGATCGCGGCCATTATTCGGCTCGTGCAACATCCTGCGGCTGTTTAGCGATCGGCGGTGTCGACGGTCAGGCTGGATTGCTGCGACTGGGTTTTGTCCTGATGGTGGTACCAGGCGCCAATTGAAGAGTAAACGAAGCGGCCAAAGAAAAACAGGAAGCTGATGAGCAGTATGATGCGGGTCATTCGGGTATTAAATTGATGTCGTTTTCGCATACGCGTGACCTGACTCACTCTGTTTTTCCTGGATAAGCCCTTTTGGGCGACAAGGATATTAAGGCACAGCGGGAAGATGGGGTCAATTCTGATGTGTGTAAATAACCGTCAATGTTTACATTGATTAATGTTATTGAAATTAATTAATGCATTTACCATATTGATAATACGAAGAAAATAATTTCAAAAAATCGCCGCAAAAAGTTATTTGCGTAAAGTAGTTTGATTTAAGTCAACGGCTTCCCGGCCCTGATATTTAAAATCCTTCCTCCATACAGTTCGCCCCGCAAGCCGCCGGGCGGCGCGTACGTCAGGTTGGATGCCTGTCTTTATTTTCCCTCTGGAGCAAAAGGGGTTTAACCGGGCATCTATGAACATTCTGGCTTTCCTGAAAAAAAATGAAAACCGCTGGTGGGCATTACCGCTTATTTTGCCTGTGGTTTTACTTCCCGTGCTGAGCATCGCGAATACATTCACGCAGCTGGGCGACGGCATTGCGGCACTCTATTATTTGCCCCTCTCATTTTTACTTTCGCTGATGATGTTCTTTGGCCTGGAAGCGCTGCCCGGGATCGTATTGTCGCTGTTTATCCGCTATTACCCGTCGGTCGGGATGTTTGAAACCGTCGCGGGGATCCTCCATTTTGTCGTCCCTTTAGTGCTCAGCTGGGGTGGCTACCGGGTGTTTGCGCCCAGACGGAATATGACCGCGTACGGCGACGTGCGGCTGATGGCGCAGCGCATCTTCTGGCAGGCGTTCTGCCCCGCGACGCTGTTTCTGGTGCTGTTTCAGTTTGCGGTGTATTTAGGCGTGTATGAGAGCCGCCAGAGCCTTGCGGGATTAAATCCCCTCAATATTCGCACGCTCATCAACTATCAGACGCTGCTGGTCAGCGGGCTGACGGGCGTGCCGCTGAGCTATCTGCTGATCCGCCTGCTTCGTCATCCGCGCTATATCAGAAGCCTTCTCTCGCAGATCCGTTCCGAGATAGACAAAAAGGTGACGGTCGTTGAGTTGTTGGTGTGGGCTATCGCGCTTGGCGGGCTGCTTTCGCTGCTGCTGCTTCCGATGAATGAGAACAGCTCCATTTTCACCACCAACTACACACTTTCCCTGCTGATGCCGGTGATGCTCTGGGGCGCGATGCGTTTTGGCTATAAGCTGATTTCGCTTATCTGGACGCCGATACTGCTGGTGTCTATTCACTATTTTTACCGCTATATCCCGGTGAATCCGGGGTATGACATTCAGCTGGCGATCACCTCTTCCAGTTACCTGGTCTTCTCCTTCGTGGTGATTTATATGTCGATGCTGGCGACACGGCAGCGCGCAGCGAACAAACGCTCCCGCAGGCTGGCGCTGCTTGACCCGGTCGTCCATATGCCTAACCTGCGGGCGCTGTCGCGCGATCTGGCGAAAAACCCGTGGTCGGCGCTCTGCCTGCTGCGCATTCCGGAGCTGGAAATTCTGGGCCGAAATTACGGCGTGTTGCTGCGGATTCAGTACAAGCAGCAGCTGGCGCAGTGGGTAAATGGCATTCTTCAGCCCAATGAGCTGGTGTATCACCTGACCGGGTATGACCTGGCGGTACGGCTTAACGCGGAATCGCACCAGCAGCGGATTGAAGCCCTGGACGAGCATATCAAGCAGTTCCGCTTTGTCTGGGACGGTATGCCGCTGCAGCCGCAGGTGGGCGTGAGCTATTGCTATGTCCGGTCCCCGGTTAACCATCTTTATCTGGTGCTGGGCGAACTGGGCGTGGTTGCCGACCTGTCGCTCTCCTCCAACCATCCGGAAAATCTTCAGCAGCGTGGGGCCGTCCATTTGCAGCGCAACCTGAAGGATAAAGTCGCGATGATGAGCCGCCTGCAAAAGGCGCTTGATAACGACGAATTCACCCTGCTGGTTCAACCCGTTCGCGGCATGCGTGGCGATTGCTATCACGAAGTCCTGCTCCGGATGCCGGATATCAACGGGCTATTGATCTCCCCCGACCAGTTCCTGCCCGTCGCGCAGGAGTTTGGCTTGTCTTCGCGGGTAGATTTGTGGGTGCTTGAGCACACCCTGCGCTTTCTCGCCGCGCATCGCGAAAGACTGCCCGGCCAGCGCTTTGCCATTAATCTTGCCCCGTCGACCGTGTGTCGGGTGCAGTTTCCGCTTGAGGTGAGTCGCCTGCTGGCGAAATACGCCATTGAGCCGTGGCAGCTGATCTTTGAAGTGACGGAGTGCAGCACCTTTTGCAATGCGGAGCAGGCGCTACACATCCTCCGGCAGCTGCAGAAAATGGGGGTACGTATTGCGATTGATGATTTTGGCACCGGCTATGCGAGCTATGCGCGGCTGAAAAGCGTGGACGCGGATATTCTCAAGATTGACGGCAGCTTTATTCGCAATATCGTCAACAACAGCCTGGATTATCAGATTGTGGCGTCTATCTGCCATCTGGCGCGCATGAAGAAAATGCTGGTGGTGGCGGAGTATGTCGAAAGTGAAGAGATACGTAGCGCGGTTAACGCGCTAGGCATCGATTATGTGCAGGGTTATCTGATTGGCAGACCGGCACCGCTTGAGTCACTGCTGGAAGCTGAGGCGTCCACCGCGGACGCCTGAGCCTTTACGCGGCGACGTCGGCGCTCTCTTCTTCAATTTTGAGCAGCCAGCCGGTGACCGCTTCCCAGTACTGCTGCTCTTTTTCCAGGTCCAGCAGGACCAGCGCGTTCTGGCTGAACCAGTCGTGCGGGAAGCTCAGCGTCCAGTGATGGTCGTCGGTTTTAAGCTTCAGCGTTGGCGGCGTGGTGGTGGCCTGACGCTGGTTATTGAGCAGCACGCCCAGGCGTAGCAGCTGAATAAGCGGCAGGAACTGTTTTTTCTTGAACAGCGTAAAACGCGGCAGGTCGTCGAGCTTGATAGCTTTGCGGTGATAACGCACCAGGGTCGCCATCATGGTTTGCTGCTCCTGGTTGAAGCCAGGCAGATCGCTGTTTTGCAGAATATAGGCCGAATGGCGGTGCATCCCGCTGTGGTTGATGTTCAGCCCCACCTCGTGCAGCATCGCGGCCCATTTCAACAGCGCGGCAAGCTGCGGGTGCGCGAGCTTCGGATTCTGCTCCTGCCACTGTTCGTACATCTGCACCGTGGTGTCCAGCACGCGCTTCGCCTGTTCACGGTCGATGTTGTACTGGTTGGCCAGGCTTTGCGCGGTGCGGCTGCGAATATCCTGATGGCGGAAGCGGCCTTCCATCTCATACAGCACGCCTTCACGCAGCGCGCCGTCCGACAGACGCAGCTCTTTTATGGCGAGGGCATCAAATACGCCGCAGAGAATAGCCAGCCCCGGCACGAATACCGCTTTACGCTCGTCGGAAAGCCCCGGCAGGCTTAAGGCGTCAAAACTTTTATGCTTCAGCACTTCTTCGGTCAGCAACGTCAGGCGTTCGGGCGTAATAAACCCGTCTTTTTCACCCATCGCCAGCAGCACTTCATGCGCCGCCTTGATGGTGCCCGACGCGCCCAGCGCCACATTCCAGCCCTGAATACGGTACTGCCAGGCCAGATTTTCCAGCTTCTGGACAGCTGCCATACGCGCGCGCTGGAAGTTCTCGCGGGTGATGGTGCCGCCCGGGAAATACATCTGCGCGAAGCTGACGCAGCCCATACGGCGGCTTTCCACCAGACGCGGCTCAAAGTCTTCGCCGATCACCAGCTCCGTTGAGCCACCGCCGATATCGATAACCAGCTTGCGCCCTTTTTCCGGCTGGGTGTGCTCAACGCCCATGAAAATCAGACGCGCTTCCTCGTTGCCGGAGATGATCTCAATCGGGTAAGGGATCACTTTTTCGGCCCGCTTGAGGAACTCCGGGGCGTTCAGGGCCTGGCGCAGGGTGTGGGTGCCCACGATGCACACGCTGGAGGGCGAGAAGCCCTGCAGGCGTTCAGCAAACAGCGACAGGCAGTTTAATCCGCGCTCCATCGCCTCTTCGCTGAGCATGCTGCGTTCATCAAGACCATCCGCCAGGTGTACGCGCTGCTTCAGACGACCGATGATCTGCAGCGCGCCATCCACCTCACGGGCGATGACCATGTGGAAACTGTTAGAGCCAAGGTCGACCGCGGCGAATTCCTGCGGGCGTGGGGTCTTATCATTTATCGGCATAGGTTAATCGGGTTGCTCGAGTGATTTGATATAGTCGTAAATCGCCAGTTGCGACCGCACTTTGCGGCGGTTGCCGCGCGGTACATAGCGGTTACTGAGTTCTTTGTCGATATAGCGTGCTTTCACGGTATCGCTGAACAGAATCTCGATGATGTCGAGGATCTGCTGCTTCAGACGCGGATCCAGCAGCGGTGCCGCGACTTCAATACGGTAGTCAATATTGCGCGTCATCCAGTCTGCCGAAGAGAGATAGACCTGTTTATCACCCGCATTATCAAAAATATAGATCCGATCGTGTTCCAGGTAACGGTCAACAATGCTAATCACGCGAATATTGTCGCTGATGCCTTCCAGTTCCGGGATCAGCGAGCACATGCCGCGGATCAGCAGGTTAACCGGTACGCCGGAGCTGGACGCCGCGTACAGCCTGTCCACCAGCCCTTTGTCGACAAGGTTGTTGAGCTTCAGCGTGATGCCGGACGACAGCCCTTTCTGGGCATTGGCGATCTCTTTATCGATCATATCGTACAGCAGACGGCGCGAGTTCTGCGGCGAGACCAGCAGATAGTCAAAGCTCACCGGACGGTACGGGTTTTCGATAAAGTTAAAGACCCGGCGCACTTCGTTAGTGATGCGGGCATCGGCGGTTAAGAGCGAGTAGTCGGTATAAATTCGCGCCGTTTTCTCGTTAAAGTTCCCGGTACCGATGTGGGCATAACGCACCACATCGTCGCCCTCTTTACGGGAAATCAGGAACAGCTTGGCGTGAATTTTCAGACCCGGCGCGGAGAAGATGACGTGCACACCGGCTTCCGTCAGACGGCGCGCCCAGTGAATGTTGGCCTCTTCGTCGAAGCGCGCCTGCAGCTCAACCACCACGGTGACCTTTTTGGCGTTGTGCGCCGCGTGGATCATCGCGTCGATGATGCGGGAATCTTTTGCCACGCGGTAGATGTTGATTTTGATCGCCAGCACGCTCGGATCGAACGAGGCCTGACGCAGCAGTTCGAGCACGTGCTCAAACGTGTGATACGGATAGTAAAGCAGGACGTCGCGTTCGCGAATGGCGTCGAATCCGTTGCGGAATTTATCGAACCACAGATGGCGCAGGCGCGGCAGCGGCTTGTTCACCAGATTGGCTTTGCCGACGTTCGGGAAGCCAATAAAGTCTTTAAAGTTGTGGTAACGACCACCCGGCACGATGGAGTCATAGCGCGAAATGGTCAGTTTATCGCGCAGCATCTCCACCATGGCGTCCGGCATATCACGCTGATAGACAAAGCGCACCGGCTCGGCCGTCAGGCGCTGTTTCAGGCTGGAGGACATCAGCTCCATCAGGCTGGCTTCCATCTCGTGCACCAGGTCATATTCGGCGTCACGGGTCATCTTCATCGAATAGGCATTTAACGCATCGTAATCGAAGAAGCCTTTGAAGATGTCATCCAGACAGTAGCGCAGGATGTTGTCCAGCAGGATCATCGGCTTGCGTCTGCGCGGGGTTTCCGGCGGCAGGTTCACAAAGCGCGGCACCTTGTCGGACGGGATCTCCAGCAGCGCGTAACGGATGGATTCACCGCGAATAATTTCCACCGCCAGGTAGGTGTAGTCATCCTTCAGGAACTGTACCAGATCGGTTTCGCGGTTGATCAGAATCGGGGTAATGTGCTGGCGCAGATAGTGTTTGAAGTAGTGGCGCAGCCAGTTTTGTTGGTTAACGGAAAGCTGGCGTTCGTTAATCAGGAAGATTTGATTGCGCGCCATCTCCAGCAGCAGTTCGTTATACAGGCCGTCAAATTCCTGATCGGCTTTCAGCACGCGGGACTGGATTTTGCCCAGCAGATGCCGCGAGTGCGAGTTTAAGCCCTGTTCTTCGCTGATGATGATGCGTCTTTTCAGCTCGGCAAAGCGAACCTTGTAGAACTCATCCAGGTTGTTGGAATAAATGCCCAAAAAACGCATGCGCTCGATCAGCGGGTTACTTTTGTCTGCCGCTTCCTGGAGTACACGTTCGTTAAATGCTAACCAGCTTAGCTCTTTCTCGATATATAACTTTTCCTGACCCATTACAGCTCACACTCCAGTTCAATCACAGGACGTGGTAAATCCGTCTCGTCCTTATTATGGCGAGCATTTCCACGATATGTCCAACAGTGCCAGAAAAGTATGACAGTTATTTTTTTTGTTGGGGATTTTAGAAGGTTGGAGAAGGGGATATCGGGTAATGCAATGTACAGGTCGGGTAAGCGCAGCAGCGCCACCCGACATAGCAAACTACTCTTCCGCCGCATGACCCTGCGGGGGTAACTTCACGCCGTCCAGCCAGGCTGCGCCGTCGCGCATCTCGAGACGCCCGTCGACAAACCAGCTGACCACCAGCGGGTAAATGGCGTGTTCCTGGGTCTGCACGCGTTCGGTCACGTCATCTTCGCTGTCGCCCTCAAAGACCGGGACTTTGGCCTGCAGGATCACCGGACCGCCGTCCAGCTCGTCGGTAACGAAATGCACGGAGGTGCCGTGCTCCTCATCACCGTTTTCCAGAACCTGACGATGGGTATGCAGGCCGGGATATTTCGGCAGCAGAGAAGGGTGGATATTCAGCAGACGACCAGCGAAGTGTTCGACGAAGGCCGGGCTCAGAATACGCATATAGCCCGCCAGCACGACCACGTCCGGCGCGTAGGCATCAATCTCCTGCACCAGCTCGCGGTCAAAGGCTTCACGCCCGGCGAACTGGCTGGCTTCCAGCGCGTGCGCAGGAATGTTTGCTTCCCGCGCGCGCTCAAGGCCGAACGCGTCGGCCTTGTTGCTGAAAACTGCCCGAATGGTGCCATTGATTTTCTTCTGTTTGCAGGCGTCTATGATTGCCTGCAAATTGCTTCCGTTGCCGGAAATGAGCACCACGATGTTTTTCATTCAATGACCACACGCTGTTCGGAATCGGAAGCTTTAATCGTACCGATTTTCCACGCGTTTTCACCTTTTTCAGTCAGCAGCTTAACCGCTTTATCCGCTTCGCTTGCCGGCAGGGCGATAACCATGCCCACGCCGCAGTTAAAGGTGCGGTACATTTCGTGAGAGCTCACGTTGCCTGCGATCTGCAGCCAGTTGAAGACGGCCGGCCACTGCCATGAGGATTCGTCGATCACCGCCTGGGTGTTATCCGGCAGGACGCGCGGGATGTTTTCCCAGAAGCCGCCGCCGGTCAGGTGAGCGATAGCGTGAACGTCGACGTTCTCGATCAGCTCAAGCACGTTTTTCACGTAGATGCGGGTCGGCGCCAGCAGATGGTCAGCCAGCGGTTTACCGTCGAGTTCGGTGGTCAGCGGGTCACAGCCGCTCACTTCGAGGATTTTACGCACCAGGGAGTAGCCATTGGAGTGCGGGCCGCTGGAGGCCAGCGCGATCAGCACATCGCCATCGGCCACTTTGCTGCCGTCGATAATTTCTGATTTTTCTACTACGCCGACGCAGAAGCCCGCGACGTCATAATCTTCGCCGTGATACATGCCCGGCATTTCTGCGGTTTCACCACCGACCAGCGCACAACCTGACTGCAGACAGCCTTCGGCGATACCGTTAATCACGCTGGCAGCGGTATCCACGTCCAGTTTGCCGGTCGCGTAGTAATCGAGGAAGAACAGCGGCTCTGCGCCCTGTACCACCAGGTCATTCACGCACATCGCGACCAGATCGATACCGATCGTGTCGTGACGTTTTAAATCCATCGCCAGGCGCAGTTTGGTGCCTACACCGTCAGTACCCGAGACCAGAACAGGTTCACGATATTTTTGCGGCAGCGCGCACAGTGCGCCGAATCCACCCAGACCACCCATCACTTCCGGGCGGCGGGTTTTTTTCACCACACCTTTGATTCGGTCAACCAGCGCATTACCTGCGTCAATATCAACACCGGCATCTTTGTAGCTGAGAGAAGTTTTGTTGGTCACGGCTTAAATCCCCACGCGATTGCATAGCTAGTAAGAAAAATCGGCGCAATTCTAACAGTCCAGGCAAACGTTTGCGAGCCTATTCTGGACGTGGGGATCTTTTTTTCTGTGTACCTTGTGAATGCAGCCAAACTTGACTCTGTTCACGAAAATGAAACCGGTTTCTGAGAACTGCTTGCAACGGTTATTCCCTTTGCACATCATCGAGCTGAAACCGGTTTCTGTAATTGTTTTTGCAGAAAATAACGCAGAATGAGGGAAAGCGAATGTCAGGATTTAAAGCAGATTTTCTGTGGGGCGGGGCCGTTGCGGCGCATCAGCTTGAAGGCGGCTGGAAAGAGGGCGGCAAGGGCGTGAGCGTGGCCGATGTCATGACCGCGGGGGCGCACGGCGTGCCGCGTGAAATCACCAACGGCGTGCTGGACGGGAAAAATTACCCTAACCATGAAGCCATCGATTTCTACCACCGCTATAAAGAAGACATCAAACTCTTTGCCGAAATGGGGTTCAAATGCTTCCGCACCTCTATTGCCTGGACGCGGATCTTCCCGAAAGGCGACGAGCTTGAGCCTAACGAGGCTGGCCTGAAATTCTATGACGATCTGTTCGACGAGTGCCTTAAGCACGGCATCGAACCTGTTATCACCCTGTCGCACTTCGAAATGCCTTTCCATCTGGTCACGGAATACGGCGGCTGGCGCAACCGTAAGCTGATCGACTTCTTCGTTCGTTTCGCAAAAGTGGTTTTCCAGCGCTACCAGCATAAAGTGAAGTACTGGATGACCTTCAACGAGATCAACAACCAGGCCAACTTCCACGAAGACTTTGCGCCGTTCACGAACTCCGGGCTGAAGTACGCGCCGGGTGAAGACCGCGAGCCGGTGATGTTCCAGGCGGCGCACTATGAGCTGGTGGCCAGCGCCCTGGCGGTGAAGGCGGGGCGGGAGATTAACCCGTCGCTGCAGATTGGCTGCATGATTGCCATGTGTCCTATCTATCCGCTGACCTGTGCGCCGGACGATATGATGATGGCGATGAACGCCATGCACCGCCGCTACTGGTTCACCGATGTGCACGTGCGCGGCAGGTACCCGCAGCACCTGCTCAACTACTTCGAACGTCGCGGCTTCGCGCTGGATATAACCGAAGAGGATAAAGCCGCGCTGAAGCAGGGCTGCGTAGACTATATCGGGTTCAGCTACTATATGTCCTTCGCCACCAAAGCGACGGCGGACAACCCGCAGCTGGACTACGACGAAAGCAAGAGCCTGGTCTCTAACCCGTACGTGCAGAAATCCGACTGGGGCTGGCAGATTGACCCGGTGGGTTTGCGCTACTCCCTGAACTGGTTCTGGGATCACTATCAGCTGCCGCTGTTTATCGTTGAGAACGGCTTTGGCGCGATCGACGTGCAGGAGAGCGACGGCACGGTGAACGACCAGTACCGTATTGACTACCTGGCCGCCCACATCCGCGAGATGAAAAAAGCGGTGGTGGAAGATGGCGTGGATCTGATGGGCTACACCCCGTGGGGCTGTATCGACCTGGTGTCTGCCGGTACGGGTGAAATGAAAAAACGCTACGGCTTTATCTTTGTGGATAAAGACAATGAAGGGAACGGCACGCTGAACCGCAGTAAGAAAAAATCGTTCGACTGGTATAAGCAGGTTATTGCGAGCAACGGCGAGAACCTGTAATTGTCGGGTGGCGCTAACGCTTACCCGACCTACACTACACGTAGGCCCGCGTAAGCGCAGCGCCACCGGGCAGAACCCCGCACCCAAGCCGGAGTCTCGCCTCCGGTTTTTTTGTCTCTAAATCACTTTGCTTGATATACGTCAAGCAACATGGGTATGGCCTAATCCGAAAAAAGCGGTATAATCCCGCGATTTTTTTGCGGACGCCACCTCAGAGGAGAAAGAGAATGAAGATTGTGGAAGTGAAACACCCACTCGTTAAACACAAGTTGGGCCTGATGCGTGAGCATGACATCAGCACGAAGCGTTTTCGCGAACTGGCATCTGAAGTCGGCAGCCTGCTGACCTACGAAGCGACCTCTGATCTGGAAACAGAAAAAGTCACCATCGAAGGCTGGAACGGCCCGGTGCAGGTTGAGCAGATCAAAGGTAAGAAAATTACCGTGGTGCCAATCCTGCGTGCCGGTCTCGGTATGATGGAAGGCGTGCTGGAGCACGTGCCAAGCGCGCGTATTAGCGTGGTGGGTATCTACCGTAACGAAGAAACCCTTGAGCCGGTTCCTTACTTCCAGAAGCTGGTGTCTAACATCGACGAGCGCATGGCGCTGGTAGTTGACCCAATGCTCGCGACCGGTGGCTCTATGATCGCTACCATCGACCTGCTTAAAAACGCGGGCTGTAACAGCATTAAGGTGCTTGTACTGGTTGCCGCTCCGGAAGGGATCGCGGCGCTGGAAAAAGCGCACCCGGACGTTGAGCTGTATACCGCCTCTATCGACCAGGGCCTGAACGAGCACGGATACATCATCCCGGGGCTCGGCGATGCCGGCGATAAGATCTTTGGTACGAAATAATCGAATAACGATAAATAAGCCGACTTTGATAGTCGGCTTTTTTTTGAATAAAACACTTATCCCCTAAATAATTCGTGTTGCAGGAAGGCGGCAAACGAGTGAATCCCCAGGAGCTTACATAAGTAAGTGACTGGGGTGAACGAGTGCAGCCAACGCACATGCAACGCGAAGTATGACGGGGATACAACAATACTACTCAGAGGAAAACACTATGACGCGCCGTGCTATCGGGGTGAGTGAAAGACCGCCGCTTTTACAGACTATCCCGCTTAGTTTGCAGCACCTGTTCGCCATGTTTGGCGCAACCGTGCTGGTGCCAATCCTGTTCCACATTAACCCGGCCACCGTGCTGCTGTTCAACGGCATTGGTACGCTGCTGTACCTCTTTATCTGTAAAGGCAAAATCCCGGCGTATCTCGGGTCGAGCTTCGCCTTTATCTCGCCAGTGTTACTGCTGCTGCCGCTGGGTTATGAAGTCGCGCTGGGCGGCTTTATCATGTGTGGCGTCCTGTTCTGCGTGGTGTCCTTCATTGTGAAGAAAGCCGGTACCGGCTGGCTGGACGTGATGTTCCCCCCTGCGGCGATGGGCGCAATCGTTGCCGTCATCGGTCTTGAGCTGGCGGGCGTCGCGGCGAATATGGCCGGTCTGCTGCCTGCTGACGGTCAGTCACCGGATTCCAAAACCATTATCATCTCGCTGGTAACGCTGGGCGTAACGGTGTTTGGCTCCGTGCTGTTCCGCGGCTTCATGGCGATTATCCCGATCCTGATCGGCGTGCTGGCGGGCTATGCGCTCTCCTTCGCAATGGGCGTGGTGGACACCACCCCGATTGCTCAGGCCCACTGGTTCGCCCTGCCGACCTTCTATACGCCGCGCTTTGAATGGTTTGCTATTTTCACCATTCTGCCTGCGGCGCTGGTGGTCATTGCGGAGCACGTCGGCCACCTGGTGGTGACGGCGAACATCGTTAAGCGCGATTTAATCCGCGACCCGGGCCTGCACCGCTCCATGTTTGCGAACGGTTTCTCCACCATCATCTCCGGTTTCTTCGGCTCTACGCCAAACACCACCTACGGCGAGAACATCGGCGTGATGGCGATTACCCGCGTCTACAGTACCTGGGTTATCGGCGGCGCGGCGATCATCGCTATTCTGCTCTCCTGCGTCGGCAAGCTGGCGGCAGCGATTCAGATCATTCCTGTACCGGTGATGGGCGGCGTTTCTCTGCTGCTGTACGGCGTGATCGGTGCCTCCGGTATTCGCGTGCTGATTGAATCCAAAGTGGATTACAGCAAAGCGCAAAACCTGATCCTGACCTCCGTTATCCTGATCATCGGCGTGAGCGGCGCGAAGGTGCACATTGGTGCGGCCGAGCTGAAGGGCATGGCGCTGGCGACCATCGTCGGCGTGGGCCTGAGCCTGATCTTCAAGCTGATCTCGGTCATCCGCCCGGAAGAAGAAATTCTCGACGCGGACGACAGCGAAAAAGCGCCACACTGATCGTATTACCGGGCGAGGGATCGCCCGGTTCTCTCCTTGCAGGTTCCGTGTTAAACTCCATTCCGATTTTACGTAGGATCTCTGGTTGAGGTATTTCTGAACGGACCGGCACAGCTCTCTCTGCCACTCTATCTCCCTGACGACGAAACTTTCGCGAGTTTCTGGCCGGGTGATAACCCCTCTTTACTGGCTGCACTGCAAAACGTGCTGCGCCAGGATCACAGCGGATACATCTATATCTGGTCACGCGAAGGCGCGGGGCGCAGCCACCTGCTGCATGCCGCCTGCGCGGAGCTTTCGGCGCGCGGAGATGCGGTAGGCTATGTGCCGCTGGATAAACGTACCTGGTTCGTGCCTGAGGTGCTGGAGGGAATGGAACATCTCTCGCTGGTTTGCATCGATAATATCGAATGCGTGGCGGGTGACGAGCCGTGGGAAATGGCGATCTTTAACCTCTACAACCGCATTCTGGAGTCGGGTAAAACCCGGCTGCTGATCACCGGCGATCGTCCGCCTCGCCAGCTCAATCTGGGGCTGCCGGATCTGGCGTCTCGTCTGGACTGGGGGCAAATCTACAAGCTCCAGCCGCTGTCGGATGAAGATAAGCTTCAGGCGTTACAGCTGCGCGCAAAGCAGCGCGGGTTTGAGCTGCCGGAGGACGTGGGGCGTTTCCTGCTGAAGCGCCTGGACAGGGAAATGCGCACGCTGTTTGACACGCTCGATCAGCTCGATCGCGCCTCTATTACCGCCCAGCGCAAGCTGACCATTCCGTTTGTGAAAGATATTCTTAAGCTTTGAGTTTTTTGCCCGGTGGCGGCTGCGCCTTACCGGGCCTACGAAAACCCGCCGCACTTTGTAGGCCGGGTAAGGCGCAGCCGCCACCCGGCTAAAGATCCCCCATCAGATGCTCAACCAAAAGCGGAATCGGTCTTCCCGACGCTACGCTCCGTCCGTTTTCTCGCCACAGCGCCGTACCGCTAATGTCCAGATGGGCCCACGGAATATCTGGCGGGCAGAAGTGATGCAGTAGCCACGCCGCCGAGGCGCTGATCGCCGCATTGTTGGTCGGCGTGTTGCACAGGTCGGCAATCGCGCTGTCGGTCTGCTTTTTCAGCCGCGCATCCAGCGGCAGGGACCACACTTCATCGCCGCTCTGCTTACCCGCCACCGTCAGCGCCGCGCGCAGCGGTTCATCCTGCGTCATCAGCCCACTCAGCTCATACCCCAGCGCCTTCACGACTGCACCGGTTAAGGTCGCCATATCAATAATATAGCGCGCCTGCGGATGGCGCTGGCTGGCCCAGGCGATGGCGTCCGCCAGCACCAGTCGGCCTTCGGCATCGGTGTTGTTGATTTCAACCGTGGTTCCGTTGCAGGCCGTTGCTACCGTGCCGGGCTGCATGGCGTCCGGGCCGATGGCGTTTTCCGCCAGCGCCAGCACGCCCATGATGCGCACGGGCAGCGCCAGCTCTGCGACGGTGAGCATCAGGCCCAGCACGTTAGCCGCACCGCACATGTCGTATTTCATGGTGTACATGCCCGCGCCTTCCTTCAGCCACAGGCCGCCGGTATCAAAGGTAATGCCTTTACCCACATAGCAGCGCACCGGGCCTTCGTTGACGCCGTCATAATGGATCGCCAGCAGGCGCGGCGGACAGGTCGCCCCTTTGCCGACGGCGTGCAGCAGCCCCAGACCCTGCTCAACGATCTGCTTTTCATCCAGCACCTCAGATCTCAGGGCAGGGAAGGCGGCACACAGTTTTTGCACCTCTTCCACCACAAACTGAGGCGTGCATCGGTCGGACGGGATATCCGCCAGACGTCGCGCCGCGACCATGCCGTTGGCGATGGCCTGCTGCTGGCGGAAGATCCCCTCCAGTTTTGCCTGCTGTTCCGGCAGGCAGAGGGCGGTGATGTGCGTAAGTCGCACCGCCGATTCATCCGTTTGCTTCAGCTTCAGGTCGCTCAGCCTGTGCGCCTGATTAAAGAGAAAACGCAGAACCTGCGCCAGCACCACATCGTCGATATCGGTAACGTCCAGTATCAGCTCCGGGCTGACGGGCGAGGCCAGCAGCGGGCGCAGCGCCGTCAGTAATCCTTCGGTCAGGCTGTCCTGCCAGAGCGCATCCGGCAGCAGGGTGATGCGGGCAAAAGGCGCGCAGCCAAAGCGGGTGTCTGCGATGCTGGCAGACTCGCGCATTTCCGCGACCAGCGCCGTTTCGGGCAAATGCGTACAGGAGGCGGAGGCAATCAAATGGCTCTGCGGCTTCGCGTCAGAAAGTGCGGTGATAAACTGATACGTAATCATCATGACTCCTCAATCGGCGCGCGGATCCGCGCGGCATAGGCCTGCATCCACGCATCGTCTACCGCGTGATAATGCGTTTTCTCCCGCAGGCGTTCGGTACGAAAAACGGTGAGGGGCTGGCGAGCCGTCGCCACCACGAACGAAAAGGTTTTGATGTTGGTGGCGGCACCGAATTCGCCCCTGTTGTTCATGCACACCACGGAGAGATCGCCCGCGCGGCCAAAGCGCGACATCAGCTTGTCCTCCAGTTCGAACACCACCGAATCCGCCGCCTGCTGCGGCGTCATACCCTGTGCCATGCGGCGGACAATTTCGTAGCTGGTGCAGCCTTTCATCAGATCTTCACCGACGCCCGTTGCGGTGGCCGCGCCGGTTTCACTGTCGCAGTAAAAGCCGGAACCAATAATGGGCGAATCCCCGAGTCGACCGCGCTTTTTCATGAACAGGCCGCTGGTGGAGGTGGCGACGCTCATCGAGCCCTGCTTATCGAGGCCGATAATGCCGACGGTGTCATGTCCGTCGTAAGGGCTTAAGCCCTTATCCAGCGTTTCGCGGCAGCGCTTGCGGTAGTGCTGCATGGCGCGGTCAGTGAGCATGGTTTTGTCGGCAAAGCCCTGGCTCAGCGCCCATTCCCGCGCGCCCTGGCCGACCAGCAGGCTGTTGTAGCGCTGACGGCTTAACGCATGCGCCACCCGCACCGGGTTGGCGATATCCACCAGGTTGCCCACGGCACCAAACGCCAGCGTGTCGCCGTCCATGTAGGCGGCGTCCAGCTCCACCTCGCCATTTTCGGTGGGCAGCCCGCCGTAGCCGACGGATTTATAAAACGGAAAGTCTTCAACGGCGGCGACGGCATCCACCACCGCAGCGGAGACCGGTTTACCCGCAGCCAGCGCGGACGCAGACTCCGTGACGCCTTCAAGCGCCATTCTCCAGGTCGCGATAATTCCCCACATGCTTTACTCCTGTTTTGCAAGGGTGGTGTCGGTTTGCGTAACGGTGGCCATTTCCGCCGCGCGGTACTGTTTGTCCACGATACGCATGAAAGGCAGATACAGCATCGCGCCAATCAGCAGGTTGATAAGCTGCATCACGCTGCCGCTCAGGTGCCCGGTGACGATAAAACCGCTGATGACCGGCGGCAGCGTCCAGGGAATAAACACCCCGGTGGTGACGGCAACCGCGCCAATCTTCATCGCCGCATACTGCACGGTGACCAGCACCAGCGGCACCAGGTTGAACGGGATGAGCATGATCGGGTTCATGATCACCGGCAGGCCAAACAGGATCGGTTCGTTGATGTTAAACACCGACGCCCCGGCGCCGAGTCGCGCCACTTCACGCATGTTTTTGCTGCGGGCGAAAATCAGCATCGCAATCACCAGCGACAGCGTGGCCCCCGCGCCGCCCATCCAGATCATGTCAAAAAACTGTTCGGTGATAATGTGAGGCGGCGTCGTGCCTGCCTGAATCGCGGCGATGTTGTCGGTCTGGTTCTCCATCCACAGCGGGCGAATGATGCCGTTGATCATCGAGCCGGAGTTAATGCCGACTGACCACAGAATGGTGATGCTGAACACCGTCATCAGCGCGCCAAAGTAAGAGGTGCCGTAGTGGCGCACCGGCGTGGCAACCACTTCGTAAATAAACTGGTGGATGGTGTTGTAGTGGGTGTTTTCAAACACGATGCGGATACCCAGCACCAGAATCATCACCAGCAGGGCCGGGATCAGCGCGGCGAACGACTCCTGCACCGCCGGAGGCACGCCGTCCGGCATTTTGATCACCAGTTTTTTGCGCTTGAGCCAGCAGAACAGCTCCGTCCACAGCAGGGAACCAATCATCGCCACGAACAGCCCTTTGCTGCCAATCCACTCCACCGGAATGACGGTAATTCCGCCGTTTTCCGCCACTTTGATAAAGGGCGTCAGGATGAGAAAGGCGACCAGCGCCAGGATGCCGCTGGAGATGCGATCCTCACCGTAGTGTTCCGCCAGGCGGAAGGCGACCAGGAAGCTGATGAACAGCGACATGGTGGAGAACACCGCGTTGAACGGGATTTCAATAATGGCGCTCCAGCTCTCACCAAAGGCCTGAGACATAAACTGCTGATAGGCTTGATTAGGGAACGACGAGATCACCAGCAGAATAGAGCCGACGATGATAAACGGCATGAATGACACGTAGGCGCCGCGAATGGCCCCGAGATGACGCTGCTGGGCCGTTTTGGCCGCCAGCGGCATCAGTTTTGCTTCAAGAAATCCCAGAACATTGTTCATTGTGAACTCCGTACAAGATTGAGGGGTGTTGTTTGTGTTATGTCTGGGGATTATCAGTGAAGCGCGGTGAGCGAAAGGTGAAATCGGTCACAAAGCAATCGCTGGTGTAGTATAAATCTCATAAGATTGGTTCTGAGGATCCTGCGATGGAAATTAAACTGCATGCTAATGCCACCACGACGCCGCGCATCCGTCGCTATCTTCAGCAGTCAGATAAAAGCGACAGGGAGCTGGCCACGGAGCTGGGTATTTCGGTCACTACCGTCAGGCGCTGGCGCAACCGCGAGCAGGTTTCGGATAACCACACGACGCCAAAAGTGATACACAAAGCATTGAGACAGGAGCAGGTTGCGCTGGTCAATGCCCTGCGGGATATCACGGGCGCCCCGCTGGACGAACTGCTGCAGATGGTCAATAGCGGACTCGGAATTGCCGTCTCCCGCGCGACCCTGAACCGCTACCTTAAACCGGCTTCGGTAAAGCAGAAGGGCGCGACGTTGCAGGGGAAAAAGGCGCTGAAGGCAGGCATCGTGCCGCAAAAACTGCTGTTACATCATCAGCCTCTGTCTCTGCATATGGACGATGGCGGGGAACAGCATCTGCTCTGGGCGCGTGAACCCGTGAGCGGCTGGTGCTACGCCCGGCTGTACGCGGGCATTTCTCCGCAGCTGCTGGCCCACTGGGTGAACGACGCGCTGGAAGCCTGTCCGGCGGATATTCAATCTGTTGAGACTTTTGGTTTAGAGGTGAAGCTAAAGGAGCGCAATACCACCGTAACTGCGCATCCACGGCAATGCCGTGCCGTTCAGGTTGCTCTGCCGCTATGTGAAATCATCCCACGTCTGAACAGTGAGTCGGCAGGCGAGCTGTTGATTAAGCTGTGCGAATTTTACAACCGGGGAAAAACGCAGAAAAAGCTGGGAGAGAGTACGCCGCAGGCCTTTCTGGAAGCGCTGCGGCATCAGGACTAGAGGATCTCGAGCACGTCTTCCGGCGGGCGTCCAATGCGCGCCTGGCCGTTCGCCACCACAATCGGGCGCTCAATCAGCTTTGGATTTTCAACCATCGCCTGGATCAGCTCGGCCTCGGTGAGGCGGCTGTCATCCAGGTTAAGCGACTTATACAGATCTTCTTTCTGGCGCATCAGCTCTCTTGCACTGCCCATTCCCAGCATGTGCAGCAGCTGGCGGAGGGTTTGCGCGTCAGGTGGGGTGTCGAGGTACAGCACCACTTCCGGCTCCACGCCGTTAGACTTTAGCAGGCTCAGGGTATCGCGGCTCTTGGAGCAGCGAGGGTTGTGATAGATTTTTACGGCGTCTGTCATGACGTGAATTCTCCTTTATTACATCTTCTCGTACGGCTTAAAGCGCTGCTGCAGGCCGCGAAGCTGATCGATACGCGCGTCGTAACGGGCCTGCTGGAGGCTGCCTAGCTTGACCTGCGAGCTGGCGCTGCTGAGCGCGGAAATCGCCTGATCGAGGCGGCCCACCAGGGCAAAACCTTCGGCACGCGCCGCCAGCTCCTGATCGCGGTTGCCGAGCTGGGCTTCCGCCTGAGCGAGCAGATCCCAGCCGTTTTGATCGTCTTTATTGTTAAAGGTATAGCGGTTCAGAATGGTTGCCGCTTCGCCAGGCTGACCGGCCTGTAAGTAAGCGTTCGCCAGGTTAAGCTGCAGCACCGGGTTGGTTCGGACGTCTTTCGCCCCTTTCAGACGGTTAATCGCATCGGCCGTTTTCTTCTGGCCCAGATCGATATCCGTCGACAGATCGAGGTACCACGGGTTGTTCGGGTCGGCCGCCAGAAGCGGCTGCAGCGCTTTACGCGCCTCGTCGTATTTGCTGGCTTCCATCGCCTGGAGCGCCTGACCATACTGCGCGGCGTTTTTCTCACGCACGTTGCCCTTCGCCAGGGTATCCAGCAGATCGCTGGTGAGCTGGTTACGCCCGGAGTTGTACATCCCCAGGGTTCTCACCTTCGCCATGTAGAAATCCTGTGATGACTGGACCACGACCGGACGCATCTGATTGGCACGGTTACGCGCGTCCGACAAACGGCTTTCAGGTAATGGGTGCGTCAGCAGGATTTCCGGCGGACGGGAAGAGTAACGCGCCTGATCGAGCAGTTTTTCGAGGAAGCTCGGCATGGCCTGCGGGTCAAAGCCCGAACGCTGCAGCACCTGAATCCCGATGCGATCCGCTTCCTGTTCGTTTTGCTGGGTAAAGCTGATCATTCCCTGACGCGTTCCCGCCAGCGTACCGGTCAGGGCTGCCATCCCGGCCTGCGGGCTGGCCATCGCCAGCAGAATAGATCCCAGCGCGCCCACCCAGGTGAGGGGGGCGTTACGTTTCTGGTCTTCCATGGCGCGCGCCAGGTGACGCTGGGTGACGTGCGAAATTTCGTGCGCCATTACCGAGGCCAGCTGGCTTTCGTTGTCGGAATAACGGAATAACGCCGAATGCAGCACCACGTTACCGCCAAAGAAGGCGAAGGCGTTGATTTCGTCATTATTGATTAAATAGAAATGGAAGGGCGTTTTTACCGAGTCGGCGTGTGAAACCAGACGCATCCCCAGCCCGTTAATGTACTGTACCAGCAAAGGGTCGTTAATCAGCGGGGCACTGCCGCGCAGCTGGCGAACATAGTAATCCCCCATTTGCATCTCTTGCCCAATAGAGAGCGTGCTTCCTGCTGTGGTGCCCATGTCCGGCAATGAATCGGACGAGTCAGCAAAAGCGGGCAACACCTGACCGACCGTCACCGCGGCAATCAGTGTTGCAACCAGTGTTTTTCTCAACTGCCTGAACATAACCACTGTCCTGTATGTTGGATGTGCTAATTTGACCGATGAACCGGCATAACGTTCATCTCTGCTGCTCTGCGAGTGTAGCCGTGTTACAGCATGAAGAAAATCCCATTCATCAGGCTTTTGCGGATTGCGATCGGGATACAAAAAGCGAAAGTCTTTTTTGTGACAGTTAGATACAATTCACCGTCTCACTCCCGCCATTCGATTCAGGGAAGGGTTGTATGCTCGAAATGTTAATGCAGTGGTACCGGCGTCGGTTCAGCGACCCGGAAGCCATTGCTTTGTTGGTTATTCTGGTAGCCGGGTTCGGTATTCTGTTCTTCTTCAGCGGCCTGCTCGCGCCCCTGCTGGTGGCGATCGTGCTGGCGTACCTGCTGGAGTGGCCAACGGTTCGCCTGGAACACATCGGCTGTTCCCGTCGCTGGGCGACCAGCATCGTACTGGTGCTGTTTGTCGGCATCCTGCTGCTAATGGCCTTTGTGGTGATGCCGGTTGCCTGGCAGCAGGGAATTAACCTGATCCGCGACATGCCCGGCATGCTGAACAAGCTCTCTGATTTCGCCGCCACGCTGCCGCGCCGTTACCCGGCCCTGATGGATGCGGGAATTATCGACGCGATGGCCGAAAATATGCGCGCCCGCATCATGACGATGGGCGATTCGGTGGTGAAGTACTCTCTGGCCTCGCTGGTCGGGCTGCTGACGCTGGCAGTTTACCTTGTGCTCGTGCCTTTGATGGTCTTCTTCCTGGTGAAAGATAAAGATCAGATGCTCAACGCCGTGCGCCGTATTCTGCCGCGCAACCGCGGGCTGGCAGGGCAGGTCTGGGAAGAGATGAACCAGCAGATCACCAACTATATTCGCGGCAAGGTGCTGGAGATGATTGTCGTGGGGGTCGCCACCTGGATTGGCTTCCTGATTTTCGGCCTGAACTACTCGCTGCTGCTGGCGGTGCTGGTGGGGCTGTCGGTCCTGATTCCGTACATCGGCGCGTTTGTGGTGACCATTCCGGTTGTTGGGGTCGCGCTGTTCCAGTTTGGGCTGGGGACAGAGTTCTGGAGCTGCTTTGCAGTGTACCTGATTATTCAGGGGCTGGACGGTAACCTGCTGGTGCCGGTGCTGTTCTCCGAAGCGGTGAACCTGCATCCGCTGGTGATTATCTTATCCGTGGTGATTTTCGGCGGGCTGTGGGGATTCTGGGGCGTGTTCTTTGCGATTCCGCTGGCGACGCTGATTAAAGCCGTGGTCCACGCGTGGCCGGATGTACCTGCGGTGGAAGAGAAGTAGTTTTTGTGCAGGCTGATGCCCTCACCCCGGACCGTACACCCACGGGGAGAGGGGAAAACACTAAAAACGGCAACCAGGTTGCCGTTTTGCATTTATCTTGTAGGTCGGGTAAGGCGAAGCCGCCACCCGACACTCACTTTCAGGCGCTTGCTTTCAGCCAGTTCAACACCACGTCGTGGTGGTTGCTGGTTTTGAAGTCGTCAAACACATGCTCAACTTTACCGTCAGCGTCAATCAGGAAGCTGATGCGGTGAATGCCGTCGTAGGTTTTACCCATAAACGTCTTCTCGCCCCAGACGCCGAACTGCTCGCATACCTGATGATCTTCATCAGAAAGCAGCGTGAAGTTCAGCAGCTCTTTTTCAGCAAATCGTGACAGCTTTTCTGGTTTATCCGTGCTGATACCCAGCACTTCCACGCCGACTTTTTTCAACTCGTCCATGTTGTCGCGTAAGCCGCAGGCCTGTACGGTGCAGCCGGGGGTCATGGCTTTCGGGTAGAAATAGACCAGAACACGCTGTCCCTGGAAGTCGGTCAAATTTACTTGCTCGCCGTCTTGATCCGGTAAGCTAAATTTCGGTGCGATGTCACCGGCTTTCAGTGGGTTCATTACTCAACTCCATCCTGTTCGTGCTGCGAATAATTGACGACGCTTATACTGCCCTGCGCGTTTAATTCTGTACAGAGGGCTTTGAACGCTTGCTCGATATTTGACGCATCCTGCGAGGCAGGGCTGTGCGCGGTAATTTGAATAAACAGCACCGGAAGACCCTGGTCATCGCTTGTCTGCGTGCGGGAAACCAGTTCGGCAATATTCATCTGGTGTCTGTCAAAAAGCGCGGTGAAACGCTCAATCAGATGCGGTGAATCAGGCACTTCAACCTGCACCCAGACGGTAGAAGGCAGTGCCGGACGCGGACGCGCGGTGGTGCGCTTCATGACAATCAGCAAATCCAGTTCGGCCCCTTTAAGCGGCAGGGTCGATTCAATCAACGTAATGGCGTTCCATGTCCCGGAAAGCAACATAATAAATGTGAACTCTTCGCCAAGCATCGCCAGACGGCTGTCTTCGATATTACAGCCGCAGCTGCTTACGTGACGGGTGATGGTGTTCACGATACCCGGCCTGTCGGCACCCAGCGCAGTGATAACCAGGTAATGTTGTGATGAGGTTGTCAAACCTGTTCTTCCTTTGCATGGTTAAGTCTTCCTAAGGAAAGCATAAAAAAAACATGCATACAACCGCCTGAGAGCCTCAGGTCGCTTGCTTTTATTACAGTTCCAAACGTAACATTGAGGCTCTTGTTCGCACAGAGGATGGCTCATGTTCACGGGAAGTATTGTCGCGCTTGTTACACCGATGGATGAAAAAGGTAATGTCTGCCGGTCAAGCATGAAGAAGCTCATTGATTACCATGTCGCCAGCGGAACCTCGGCGATCGTTTCGGTAGGGACTACCGGTGAATCCGCAACGCTGAGCCACGACGAGCACGGCGATGTGGTGATGCTGACCCTGGAACTGGCGGACGGACGTATTCCGGTCATCGCGGGGACAGGGGCTAATGCAACCGCAGAAGCTATCAGCCTGACCAAGCGTTTTAACGACAGCGGCATCGTTGGCTGTCTGACGGTGACCCCTTATTACAACCGTCCTACTCAGGAAGGTTTGTTCCAGCACTTCAAAGCCATCGCTGAACATACTGACTTGCCACAAATTCTGTATAATGTGCCGTCCCGTACCGGTTGCGATATGCTGCCGGAAACCGTTGGTCGTCTCTCGGAAGTAAAAAATATTATCGGTATTAAAGAGGCGACAGGGAACTTAAGCCGCGTTCATCAGATCAAAGAGCTGGTTTCAGACGACTTTATCCTGTTGAGCGGTGATGATGCGACCGCGCTGGACTTTATGCAGCTCGGTGGTCATGGCGTGATCTCCGTAACGGCAAACGTTGCGGCGCGCGATATGGCAGAAATGTGCAAACTGGCCGCAGCCGGTCACTTTGATGAAGCGCGCGTCATTAATCAGCGTCTGATGCCGCTGCACAATAAATTATTTGTCGAACCCAATCCGATCCCAGTGAAATGGGCATGTAAGGAGTTGGGACTTGTAGCATCCGACACGCTGCGTCTGCCAATGACACCGATTACCGACCACGGTCGTGATATCGTCAGGGCGGCGCTGAAGCATGCCGGTTTGCTGTAGAGTTTAGGGAGATTTGATGGCTTATTCAGTACAGAAGTCGCGCCTGGCGAAGGTTGCGAGTGTTTCGCTTGTTATGCTGCTCGCTGCCTGTAGTTCAGATTCGCGCTACAAGCGCCAGGTGAGCGGTGATGAATCCTATCTGGATGCGACCCCGCTTGCTGAACTTCACGCACCGGCTGGCATGATCCTGCCGATTCAGAACGGCGATTATAATATTCCCGTGACCAACGGCAGCGGCCTGGTCGGTAAAGCGCTTGATATTCGTCCGCCAGCACAGCCTCTGGCGCTGGTCAGCGGGGCGCGTACCCAGTTCACCGGTGATACGGCGTCTCTGATGGTTGAGAGCGCGCGCGGTAGCACGCTGTGGCCGCAGGTTGTCAGCGTCATTCAGTCGAAGAACTACACCATCGATAAACGCGATGACGCCAGCCAGACGTTAACCACCGACTGGGTCGAATGGAACCGTCTGGATGAAGACCAGCAGTACCGCGGTCGCTATCAAGTCTCCGTAAAACCACAGGGTTACCAGCAGGCGGTTAACGTTAAGCTGTTGAACCTGGAGCAGGCGGGTAAACCGGTTGCGGATGCCGCGTCCCTGCAGCGTTACAGCACCGAAATGCTGAACGTGATTGCCGCGGGTCTGGATAAGACCGCTACCGATGCCGCCAACGCTGCGCAGAGCCGCAACGGCGCGACCTTCGATGTACAAAGCGGTGCGGATGATACCGGCCTGCCAATGCTGGTGGTGCGTGCACCGTTTAATCAGACCTGGCAGCGTCTGCCAGCGACGCTGGAAAAAGTGGGCATGAAAGTGACCGACAGCACGCGTTCGACCGGCAGCATGACGGCAACGTATAAGCCGCTCTCCGACAGCGCATGGCAGGAACTGGGCGCGAAAGATCCTCAGCTTGCCTCCGGTGACTACAAGATTCAGGTAGGCGACCTCGATAACCGCAGCAGTCTGCAGTTTATCGATCCAAAAGGTCACACGCTGACCCAGTCGCAGAACGATGCGCTGGTCGCTGTCTTCCAGGCAGCATTCAGCAAATAAATACGAGGGCTGGTGAATCCAGCCCTTTTTATTTTAGTGCTACGCAAACGTGTGCGTGGCATAATATCCCCAGTTTTGAACACAAATCATCACACCAGGAGTAATGAAGATGCAGAAGCAAGCTGAGTTGTATCGTGGCAAAGCGAAGACCGTATACAGCACGGAAAACCCGGATCTGTTGGTGCTCGAGTTCCGCAATGATACGTCAGCAGGGGATGGCGCACGCATTGAGCAGTTCGATCGTAAAGGCATGGTGAACAACAAGTTCAACCACTTCATTATGACCAAACTGGCCGAAGCGGGTATCCCGACCCAGATGGAAGCGTTGCTGTCCGATACGGAATGTCTGGTGAAAAAACTGGATATGGTTCCGGTTGAGTGCGTTATTCGTAACCGCGCGGCGGGCTCCCTGGTGAAGCGTCTCGGCATTGAAGAAGGTATCGAACTGAATCCACCGCTGTTCGACCTGTTCCTGAAAAACGATGCCATGCACGACCCGATGGTCAACGAATCCTACTGCGAAACTTTCGGCTGGGTGAACCAGGAGAACCTGGCGCGCATGAAAGAGCTGACCTACAAAGCCAACGACGTGCTGAAAAAGCTGTTTGATGACGCGGGCCTGATCCTCGTCGACTTCAAGCTGGAGTTCGGTCTGTTCAAAGGCGAAGTGGTGCTGGGCGATGAATTCTCACCGGACGGTAGCCGCCTGTGGGATAAAGAAACCCTGGATAAAATGGACAAAGACCGTTTCCGTCAGAGCCTGGGTGGCCTGATTGAAGCGTACGAAGCGGTTGCTCACCGTTTAGGCGTTAAGCTCGACTAACTCCCTCACTTGCCAAAGGATGTTCCCATCCTTTGGCGTCTTACCTTTGTTTCCTATGGTAATCTTGCCGTTAACCGCCTACGATCATAGCTATTATAAATGGAATAGTTCGAGGTGGTTATGCGCTGGCAAGGGCGTCGTGAAAGTGACAATGTAGAAGACAGACGCAGTGATGGCGGCGGCGGTCCTTCAATGGGTGGGCCAGGCTTCCGGTTACCCAGCGGCAAGGGCGGTATCATCCTGCTGATTGTGGTTTTAGTCGCGGGTTACTACGGCGTTGACCTCACCGGGTTGATGACCGGTCAGCCGCTGCAGCAGCAGGAGCATTCTCAGCGCTCCATCAGCCCGAATGAAGATGAAGCGGCCAAATTTACCTCCGTTATTCTCGCCACAACAGAAGACACATGGGGTCAGCTGTTCGAGAAGATGGGGCGTACCTACCAGCAGCCGAAGCTGGTGATGTACCGTGGGGCAACCCGCACCGGATGCGGTACCGGGCAATCCGTGATGGGGCCGTTCTACTGCCCGGCAGACGGCACCGTCTATATCGATCTCTCTTTTTACGATGACATGAAACGCAAGCTTGGCGCTGACGGTGATTTTGCCCAGGGCTACGTGATCGCGCATGAAGTCGGCCATCACGTGCAAAAGCTGCTGGGGATTGAGCCAAAAGTGCGCCAGCTTCAGCAAAATGCGTCTCAGGCTGAAGTGAACCGCCTTTCCGTTAAAATGGAGCTGCAGGCAGACTGCTTTGCGGGCGTCTGGGGCCACAGCATGCAGCAGCAGGGCGTGCTGGAATCCGGCGATCTTGAGGAGGCGTTAAATGCCGCTCAGGCTATCGGTGACGACCGTCTTCAGCAGCAGAGCCAGGGGCGCGTCGTGCCGGACAGCTTCACTCACGGTACCTCACAGCAGCGCTATAGCTGGTTTAAACGCGGCTTCGACAGCGGCGATCCGGCGCAGTGTAATACCTTCGGCAAAGCGATGTAATGCTGGAGTTTGAACAGCTGACAGGCGAGCTTGAGCGCACCGGCCATCGTCGGCTGGTGGTGCTCAGCGGCGAGGCGCAGTGGACGTTAACCCAGGCGGCTGCCCTGCGTGACGCCTTGCCCGGAGACTGGGTAAGGATTGACGAACATCCTTCAAAAGCCATCAGCGGCCTGCTGGGACGCGAGTTCCGGCATGCCGTTTTTGACGCCAGCGCCGGGTTTGATGTCGCCGCGTTCGCCGCCCTGAGCGGAACGCTGAGCGCCGGAAGCCTCCTGGTGCTGCGGGTTCCGCCGCTCGACGCGTGGGCCGAGTTGCCAGACAGCGATTCACTGCGCTGGAGCGACGGCGCCGAAGCGATAGCCACGCCGCATTTTGTACACCATTTTTGCCGGACGATTGCCGCCGATCCCGACGCGATTGTCTGGCTTCAGGGCCGTGCGTTATCTCTTCCGCCTTTCCCCGACGCGCCTGACTGGCAGCCTGCCAGCGGCGCACCGCAGCGCGAGCAGGCTGAGATCCTGGATGTGCTGCAGGGGATGGCGGAGGGCATCGTGGCCGTCACCGCCGCGCGCGGGCGCGGAAAATCAGCCCTGGCGGGCATGCTGCTGAACCGCATTGCGGGCAGCGCCGTGGTCACCGCGCCGTCGAAGGGGGCGACGGATATCATCGCCCGCTTTGCCGGAGAGCGTTTTCATTTTATGGCCCCGGACGCGCTGCTTGCCTCTTCACACCGGGCTGACTGGCTGATTGTCGATGAAGCCGCTGCGATCCCCGGGCCTCTGCTGGAAAAGTTAGCTGTCCGTTTCCCTCGCGTGCTGTTGACCACCACTGTGCAGGGATATGAAGGGACGGGCAGGGGATTCTTGCTAAAATTCTGCGGCCGGTTTGCCGGGCTGCAGCGCTACAGCTTATCTACACCGGTACGCTGGGCGGCGGGCTGCCCGCTTGAGCGGGTTGTCGCCAGCGCGCTGCTGTTTGACGATACGCTGATCGACCGCCGCCCGGAGGGAGAGGTGCGTCTAACGTCTCTGACGCCAACGGCATGGGAACGCCGCCCGGCGCTTGCAGCGAGCGTATACGAGCTCCTCTGCGCGGCACATTATCGCACCTCGCCGCTTGATTTACGCCGCATGATGGACGCGCCCGGGCAGCGGTTTGCCGTTGCCGAAACGAATTCGGTTATCGCCGGGGCGCTCTGGCTGGTGGAGGAGGGCGGGCTCTCCCCTGAACTTAGCCGCGCCGTGTGGGCAGGGTACCGGCGTCCGCGCGGTAACCTGGTGGCGCAGTCTCTGGCGGCGCACGGCGGCTCTCCGCTGGCGGCGACGCTCAGAGGACGACGGGTGACCCGCATTGCCGTACATCCTCATCGTCAGCGGGAAGGGATTGGCCAGGCGCTAGTTCGCAGCGCCAGCGGCGAAGATTATCTGTCGGTGAGCTTTGGCTATACCGATGAGCTTTGGCGTTTCTGGCAGCAGTGCGGGTTTGTGCTGGTGCGGATGGGCAGCCATCGTGAAGCCAGCAGCGGCTGCTACACGGCGATGGCGTTGCTGCCGCAGAGTGAGGCAGGGCGCCAGCTGTGCGAGCAGGCGCAGCGGCGTCTGAAGCGCGATGCGCGGGTGTTATCGGCCTGGAACGGTGAAAAGATCCCCGTGGAGGACGGCTGGGAAGCTACCCTTAATAATGACGACTGGCTGGAGCTGGCGGGGTTTGCTTTTGCGCATCGGGCGTTTACAACCTCGGTTGCCGCACTGACGCGGCTGTTGTTAACCGTGGACATGCCGCTTCCGGCCCTGCGTGGGAAAATGGACGGAAAAACGGATGACGTCGGGCGAAAAGCGTTGCTGGCAACGTTGCGGAGTGAAACCGCGCAAGCGATTGAAAGCCTTGACTATCCGCGCAGCCAGCAGCTGAAAGAAGATATTTTGCAATGGCAATTTTTTCAATGACTTCTTCAGTAAAGTGGCATGGTCATTCACGTCGTGAGGCGTAGAATCCAGGTCATCTATTAAGGAGACGACCATGAAACACGACCATTTTGTTGTTCAAAGCCCTGACAAACCGGCTAAACAGTTACTGCTTCTGTTTCATGGCGTTGGCGATAATGCCGTCAATATGGGTCAGATTGGCAGCTGGTTTGCGCCCGTTTTTCCGGAAGCATTGATTGTCAGCATCGGCGGCGTAGAGCCATGTGGTCCGAACGGACGCCAGTGGTTCTCTGTTCAGGGCGTGACGGAAGAGAACCGTCAGGCTCGCATAGACGCCATCATGCCCACCTTTATCGATATTGTCCGCTACTGGCAGCAGCAGAGCGGCGTGGGTGCCGACGCGACCGCGCTGATTGGCTTCTCGCAGGGGTCAATCATGTCGCTGGAAAGCGTAAAAGCGCAGCCGGGTCTGGCGTCACGCGTCATCGCGTTTAACGGCCGCTTTGCGACGTTACCGACCAGCGCGACCACGCAGACCACGATCCACCTGATCCACGGTGATGAAGACCGGGTGATTGAGCTCTCGCATGCGGTTGCCGCCCAGGAAGCGCTGATTCGCGAAGGTGGGGATGTGACGCTGGATATCGTTGACGATCTGGGCCACGCGATTGACGACCGTAGCATGCAGTTCGCGCTCGATCGTTTACGCTATACCGTACCGAAGCACTACTTTGATGAAGCGCTCAGCGGCGGTAAGCCGGATGATAGTGATATTGTAGAGTTTATGTGATTAGTTCCCCTCTCCCCTAAGGGGAGAGGGAACATGGCCACCCTCTCCCCTCTGGGGAGAGGGGCTGGGGGTGAGGGGATTACTTCTTCTGGTCCTTGTTCGGCCAGTCGTCGTCATCGTCCCACTTGTCGTTAAAATCACGGTGCGGGGGAAGATCCGGTTTGTTGGCGAGAAATTTTTTATGGTCAACGCGCTTAAGATCTTTAATCACGTTAAGCAATACGCCAACCAGAAAAACTAACACCAGAATCCACCAGTACTTTGAAAGCCAATCCATTCGCTATTCCTCTCAGAGCGTTCGTCAGGCGACGAGTTGCTCCATAATACGTTGATACATACGGGCCAGCAGTTGCAAATCTGCCGCATTGACACACTCATTGATTTTATGAATGGTTGCGTTCACTGGACCCAGTTCGACAACCTGGGCGCCCATACGGGCGATAAAGCGTCCGTCTGAGGTGCCACCCGTTGTCAGCAGCTGTGGCTTAATTTCATTATAGTGCTCGATGGCGTTCACCACCGCATCCACCAGTTTACCGCGCTGCGTCAGGAACGGCTGGCCGGAAAGCCACCACTCCACGGTGTAGCGCAGCTGATATTTTTCCAGCAGGGCGACGACGCGCGCCTTGATCATCTCATCGGTCAGTTCGGTGCTGAAGCGGAAGTTAAACTGGACGAAGTAATCACCCGGGATCACGTTATTGCTGCCGGTCCCGGCCTTGACGTTCGCGATCTGCATGCTGGTTGGCGGGAAGAATTCGTTGCCTTTATCCCACTCGATGCCCACCAGTTCGCTCAGCATTGGCGCAGCGCGATGGACCGGGTTATCGGCCAGATGCGGGTAAGCAACGTGCCCCTGAACGCCGTGAATGGTCAGGTTACAGGTCAGCGAGCCGCGGCGCCCGTTTTTAACGACATCACCCACCACTTCGGTACTGGACGGCTCTCCGACCAGGCAGTAGTCGAGACGCTCGTTACGCGCCATCAGCGCTTCAACGACCTTTACGGTGCCGTTATGGGCGCTGGCTTCTTCGTCGGAGGTGATTAAAAACGCCAGACGGTTTTTGTGGTTCGGATGCTGAGCCACAAAGCGCTCTGCCGCCACGACCATCGCCGCCAGGGAGCCTTTCATGTCTGCCGCGCCGCGACCAAACAGCATGCCGTCGCGGATCGTCGGTTCAAACGGCGGGTTAATCCAGCGGTCCGCGTCACCGGCGGGAACGACGTCAGTATGCCCGGCAAAGGCCAGCGTTTCACCCTGGCCGCGCCACGCCCAGAAGTTTTGGGTATCGCCAAAATCCATGCGTTCAACGGTAAAACCGATGGCACGCAGGCGCTCAATCATAAGTGCCTGACAACCTGCGTCGTCCGGGCTAAGGGAAGGACGGCGAATAAGCTGCTGAGTCAGCTCAATGACCGGGCATGACATAAACTACACCTCAACGAAAAAAGTCGGAATAAAGGGTTTCACTGAAACCCAGCAGCATAGGCTGCCCTGGCGCGCAGAGCAATGGGCGTTTGATAATTGCCGGCATGTCGAGCATCAGTTTCGCCGCGCTGTCGGCGTCGTTGATGCTGGCACGCAGAGATTCGTCGAGTTTACGCCAGGTGGTGCCGCGCGTGTTCAGCAGTGCTTCCCACCCCAGTTCGCCGATCGCGCTATGCAGAAATTCTGCATCAAGCCCGTCTGCACGGTAATCGTGAAAGCGATACTCCACGCCGTTTGCTTCCAGCCAGCGGCGGGCTTTTTTGATGGTGTCGCAATTTTTAATGCCGTACATCACAACCATGGTGAATCCTTTTGACCTAATGATGATTAAATGTTCAGTAAATTCGAAGATATATCCTTAAGTGGAATATAACACATTCAGGAATCGTCTGGATTTACACTTCTTCTTAATTCAACTCACATCTGTACGCTGAATATTCTTTCACCCTTTAAGCATAGATGTCCATAAAGTTTAAATTTCGAATAAACTCAGCGGGTAAAATAAAACTCACCCGTCCGTAGGGTTATTTCAAAATATTGCTAGCCGTCACAAAAAATTGAGGCCTCTCCGTTCATATTTATCATAAATCCCCGCAGGACGTGGGGTACAATCACAACAATTGGTTAAATAGTCTTCACAATAATGGTCCGTTTTTGTAGAATGCGCATAATAATAAGAGAGGTTGTTATGATTGAACGTGAACTGGGGAACTGGAAAGATTTTATCGAAGGCATGCTTCGTAAATGACATTCAGTAAGAATTGCAAGAGCACTAAAATAAGTAAAATAACCATAGTGTGAATTAATCACACAATAAAAAGGCGGCCGATAAAGCCGCCTTTTTTTATTTCAATCACTTACTCAGCCCGTTCCTTTAACGGGAAGCGGCGACGCACCAGCACAAAGAACAACGGCACGAAGTAAATGGCCAGAATGGTGGCCGAAATCATGCCGCCCATCACCCCCGTCCCGACGGCATGCTGGCTGCTGGAGCCTGCGCCCGTACTGGTTGCCATCGGCAGTACGCCAAAGACAAACGCCAGCGACGTCATCAGGATCGGGCGTAAGCGCTGACGGCAGGCGTGCAGCGTGGCGGCCATCAGTTCGTGGCCTTTGGCATTCATCTCGTTGGCAAATTCAACGATCAGAATGGCGTTTTTCGCCGATAGCCCAATTACGGTGAGCAGACCCACCTGGAAGTAAACATCGTTCTCCAGGCCGCGCATCCAGGTCGCCAGCAGCGCACCGATAACCCCAAGCGGCACGACCAGCATGACGGAGAACGGGACCGACCAGCTTTCATACAGTGCGGCAAGGCAGAGGAAGACCACCAGCAGAGAGAGCGCGTAAAGCGCGGGAGCCTGTGCCCCGGAAAGACGCTCCTGGTAGGACATGGCCGTCCACTCCAGACCAAAACCGGCGGGCAGCTGTTGAACCAGTTTTTCCATGGTATCCATAGCGGTACCGGTACTGACGCCCGGAGCGGCTTCCCCGACGATTTCAACCGCAGAGTAGCCGTTATAGCGCTCCAGACGCGGCGAGCCGCTCTCCCAGTGCGAGGTGGCAAACGCGGAGAACGGCACCATGCCGCCAGCGTTATTCCTGACAAACCAGCGGTTAATATCATCCGGCAGCATGCGGAACGGCGCGGCGGACTGGACATACACTTTTTTCACGCGGCCGCGATCCATAAAGTCATTCACATAGCTCGAACCCCACGCCGTTTGCAGGGTGTCGTTGATATCGTTGATCGAGACGCCCAGCGCCTGTGCCTTACGCTGATCGATATCCACCTGCAGCTGCGGGCTGTCGTCAAGACCGTTATGGCGAACGCGGGTCAGGCCCGGATCGTTGCCTGCCAGCGCTAGCAGCTTATCGCGTGCCGCCATCAGCGCCGTGTGGCCCGCCCCGGCGTGATCCTGCAGTTCCATATCAAACCCGGCGGAACTGCCCAGGCCGCTTATCGCCGGCGGGCTGCTGGCAAAGACGCGCGCCTCTTTGATGTGCGCAAAGGCTTTCGTCGCGCGTTCAATAATGGCAAATGACGTTCCCGTTCTGGTATCGCGCTCGTCCCAGTCCTTCAGGCGAACGAACATGCGGGCGACGTTCTGTCCGTTTCCGCCCGGGCCAGAGCCCACGGTGGAGAAGACCGACACAACGTTATCTTTCTCTTTGGTGAAGAAGTACTGCTCCACTTGCTGGACCACCTTCAGCGTCTGCTGCTGCGTTGCGCCGCTCGGGAGCTGCACCGAGGTGGTGAACATTCCCCGGTCTTCCATCGGCAGGAACGAGGTGGGAAGATGCATAAACAGCCAGACCATGCCGCCCAGCAGCACAACGTAAATCATCATCCAGCGCAGGCTGCGATGGAGCACGCCTCCGACGGCAGATTCATATCGCGCGGCATTGCGGTTGAACATCCGGTTAAACCAGCCGAAGAAGCCTTTTTGCCCGTGCTGCTCCCCTTTGTGCAGCGGTTTCAGAATGGTGGCGCACAGCGCAGGGGTGAGGATCAGCGCCACCAGCACGGAGAGCACCATCGCCGAGACGATGGTTATTGAGAACTGACGGTAAATCGCCCCGGTTGTGCCGCCAAAGAAGGCCATCGGGATAAAGACGGCCGACAGCACCATCGCAATACCGACTAACGCCCCCTGAATTTGCCCCATGGATTTGCGCGTCGCCTGGCGCGGAGAGAGTCCTTCTTCGCTCATGATGCGCTCGACGTTTTCGACCACCACGATGGCATCATCCACCAGAAGGCCAATCGCCAGCACCATCGCAAACATCGTCAGGGTGTTAATGCTGTACCCGAACGCGTAAAGCACCGCAAAGGTCCCCAGCAGCACCACCGGCACGGCAATGGTTGGGATCAGCGTCGCGCGGAAGTTTTGCAGGAACAGGTACATCACCAGGAACACCAGCGCGATGGCTTCCAGCAGGGTCTTCACCACGTCCTCAATCGACGCTTTAACGAAGGAGGTGGTTTCGTAGGCGACTTTGTACTCTAGCCCGTGTGGGAAATACTGTGAAAGCTCGTCCAGACGGTCCAGCACCAGTTTCGCCGTGGCCATTTCGTTTGCGCCGGAGGCCAGTTTAATCCCCAGGCCGGAGGCCTGATTGCCGTTAAAGCGGCTCAGGTAGTCGTATTTTTCCGCCCCCATTTCCACCGTGGCGACATCGCCCAGACGCACTTCCGACCCATCCTGATTCACGCGCAGGGTGATGTTGCGGAACTGGTCCGGCGTCTGCAGCAGGGATTGCGAATTAATGGTGGCGTTCAGGGCCTGCTTATCGACGGACGGCGTTCCCCCCAGCTGCCCCACCGCAATCTGGGCGTTCTGGGCTTTGATGGCATTCGTTACGTCGGTTGCCGTCATCTGGACGCTGTTCAGCTTGTTGGGATCGAGCCAGATGCGCATAGAGTACTGTGAGCCGTAGGCGTCGATATCCCCGACGCCGTTAATCCGGCTGATGGGATCCTGAATATTACTGGCGACGTAGTCGGCAATGTCCTGCTTATCCATTGAGCCATCTGTCGAGACAAACGCGATGGTCAAAATGTTGGTATCACCGGTTTTACGCACGGTCACGCCCTGATTCTGCACCGTCTGGGGCAGCTTGCGCATGGCCGACTGCAGCTGGTTTTGCACCTGCTGCACCGCTTCATCCGGGTCGGTGCCCGCCTTAAAGCTCAGGGTAACCGTCGCCTGACCCGTGGCGCTACTTTGCGAGGACATGTACATCAGGTTATCCAGACCCGTCATGTTCTGCTCGATAACCTGCGTCACGGTGTTTTCCAGCGTTTGTGCGGAAGCACCGGGGTAGTTTGCCGTTACGCGCACGTTAGGCGGTGCCAGATCGGGGTATTGCTCAACAGGAAGTGAAGTAATCGCCAGGACACCTGTCAGACACAACAGGATGGCAAGCACCCAGGCAAAAATGGGGCGATCGATGAAAAAATTCGCCATGAAAGTGTGACCTCGTTTTGCTGCACGTCATTATTGTTTATTGCCCGCATAACTTTAGCGGTAAGGCCCAGGTCAAACGTGGAGAAATAAAGGAGATAATGTAAATTATCATGCGCTTTTTCCTGCGCGTCCTCCTTTACCGTTATTTACCCGTTAACGGCGCGGGCGCCGGGAACGTCACGCTGACCAGCGTGCCGCCGTTTTGCGGCTGCGAGAAGTGCAGCATCCCGCCTAGCCGTTGCGCGCGTTCGCGCATAATGTTCAGCTCGTAGTGTCCCGGCGGCTCGCTGGCTTCGCCAATCCCGATGCCGTTGTCACGAATGCTGACGCTGTGCGTACCGTCCACGGCGGTCACGCAGCTGACGGTGATCTCGCTGGCCTGCGCGTGCTTAATGGCGTTCAGCACGGCCTCACGCACGATCTGCAGCAGATGCACCTGCTTTTGCGCGTCCAGCGCCAGCGAGGAGAGACGGCAGTCGAGATGCAGCTTCGCCTGCGTCTGGCTCTGCAGGACGTCGAGGGACTCCTGCAGCGCTGCGGGTAAGTTCGCGTGGTTCAGCGTCAGGCGGAAGGTGGTGAGCAGCTCGCGCAGCTGCTGCCAGGCATTGTTCAGCTCGCGGGAGAAGTCGGTGATGATGGTCTGCGCCGGGATATTTTCCTCGGGTACGGCGCGTTTGAGCAGCGCAAGCTGAATGCGCAGATAAGACAGGACCTGCGCCAGCGAATCGTGCAGCTCGCGGGCGATGGTGGCGCGCTCTTCCATCAGCAGCAGCTGCTGGTAATGTTTTTGCGCCTGGTTAAAGTACAGCCCGCGCCCGAGCATGGTCGCCACGCTTCTCATCAGCGGAAGGGGAACGCTGTCCGTCTCGCTTTGCCAGCGCAGCTCGCCATAAAGGGTGTCCTGCATCAGTACCGGCAGGTGCTGCAGAGGAATGCCATGTGACTCCGCCCCTTCAGACAGCCGCCAGTCGTCGCTGGTGCGCAGTTCCAGATAATTCATCTGCGTATAGTCATGGACAATCTGCAGGATATGCCGAAAGCAGTGGCTGTCTATCTGGCCGGTATTCAGCGCCTGAGAGCATTTGAACAGCATGTCGAGCTGCTGGTGGGCTTCATGCAAATGCCGCGTCTTTTCCGCGACCGAGGCTTCGAGCGAACGGTAGAGCGTAGCCAGCTCGGCGGACATGTGGTTGAAGGCGCGGGAAAGCTGGCCCAGCTCGTTCGGCAGGGCGGTATCCGGCGCCGGGGTTGCAAATTCCCCGCGCTCAACCCGTTCGCTGGCCGCCACCAGATTGTTAAGCGGCAACACCACCTGGCGACGGATGCGTCGCAGCGTAAACAGCGTCAGCAGCAGGATCCCGAGAGCGCCCGCCAGCGAGAGCAGGGTCACCGTCTGGATTTTATGTTCGGTGTAGTGCTGAAGGGCGAGCACAAAGGCATCAATGCGTCCGACAAAATCCTCAATGTGGGTTTGATACCACGCGCTGTCGCCGCGGGCGATGCGCGCATCCATTTCCAGCCACGCCACGTGCAGCTGCTGGTAGCGCGCTTTTACATCGTCCGGGACGTACCAGCGGTTCAGCTTCTGCAGGGCAGGCGCGTTCAGCGTCCGTTGCCAGCTGTCGCGATGCGCGGCAAGGGAAGGGCTGTTGCGCTGCATCTCGTAGCCCAGACGATAGCTCTGCATGCGCAGCGAACCCGCGATATTAATAGCTTCGGCGTCACGCTGGCTGCTGGCAAGCGTCAGCAGCGCGACGGTGCTGGTCAGCACGGATAAGGCAATTATCGAAAAGAAAGCCCAGGCAAGGCTTCCGGAAACGGGGCGTTTGACGGTCACAGAACGGCTCTCTGAATAAAATTGATCTGCTACAGGTTCACTGTAAATAATTCGGCATTCCGGGCATTTGAACATTGCCCGATCGCGCCGTGATGCGTAAATACCATATTCATACAAAGAATAAGGTTATTGAACCAAAAACAGGTGTGGTTATGAATCGTTTTATTATGGCTAACAGCCAGCAGTGCATCGGGTGTCGCGCCTGCGAAGTGGCCTGCGTGATGGCGCACAACGATGAGCAGCACGTACTGAGCGAGCGCCATTTTCACCCCCGCATTACGGTCCTGAGGTCCGGCGAGAAGAGTAGCCCCGTCACCTGCCATCACTGTGAAAATGCGCCCTGCGCGCAAAGCTGTCCGAACGGCGCCATCAGCAAATGCGATGACAGCGTACAGGTGAATCAACAAAAATGCATTGGCTGTAAGGCCTGCGCGGTGGCCTGCCCGTTTGGCACGATGGAGATTATCGTCACCCCGCTCGACAACGGCGGCGTGAAGGCCTCGGCGAATAAATGCGATCTCTGTCTGACGCGGCCACGCGGCCCGGCCTGTATTGAAAATTGCCCGGCAGATGTCCTCTCACTGGCGACGCCTGCTGTCCTTGATACTCTGGCAAAATCGCGCCGCCAGCGCACGGCCTGCCTGGAAGCGCAGCCCTGGCATGCGGAGGCCGTCAGAGAAGACGCTTCGCGCACCAAACTGCATCAGATGCAAACAACCCCGCCGCGCGGCGAGCCTGATAAACTGGCTGCTGCAGAACGCGTGGGCAATTTTAACGAAATTTACCTGCCGTTCCGGGACGGGCAGGCCGCCCGCGAGGCGTCGCGCTGCCTGAAATGCGGAGAGCACAGCATTTGCGAATGGACCTGCCCGCTGCATAACCACATCCCGCAGTGGATCGAGCGCCTCAACGCGGGGGACATCACCGGCGCGGTCGAGCTTTCTCATCAGACCAACTGTTTACCTGAAATTACCGGCCGCGTCTGTCCGCAGGACCGATTATGCGAGGGTGCCTGCACAATACGTGAAAGGGCGGGATCCGTGACCATCGGTAACATCGAGCGCTATATCTCCGATCGGGCGCTGGCGATGGGCTGGCGGCCGGATATGTCCGCCGTTACGCCGTCAGGTAAACGTGTTGCGATCGTCGGCGCCGGGCCCGCCGGGCTGGCGTGCGCCGACGTGCTGGTGCGCAGCGGCGCGAGCGTGACGGTCTATGACCGGCATCCGGAAATTGGCGGATTGCTGACCTTTGGCATCCCGGCATTCAAGCTGGACAAATCGCTGCTCGCGCGGCGCAGAGAGATATTTACCGCGATGGGGATCCGCTTCGAGCTGAACTGCGAGGTGGGCCAGGACGTGTCGATGTCGCAATTAAAGCACGAGTACGACGCCCTGTTTATTGGCGTGGGAACCTACCGCTCGATGAAAGCGGGTATCCCGCACGAGGACGCGCCTGGGGTCTATGACGCGCTGCCTTTCCTGGTGGGCAACACGCGACACGTTATGGGGCTGGAGGCGACGGCCAGCGAACCGTTCATCGACACCCATGGCTTAAACGTGGTGGTGCTTGGCGGGGGCGATACCGCGATGGACTGCGTCCGCACCGCGTTACGCCACGGCTCGGCGAAGGTAACCTGCGCCTATCGTCGGGATGAGGCCAACATGCCGGGCTCGAAGAAAGAGGTGAAGAACGCCCGAGAAGAGGGCGCGGCGTTTGAATTTAACGTCCAGCCGGTTGAGCTGACGCTGGATCCGAACGGTAAGGTCAACGGTATCCGGATGCTGCGTACCGAGCTCGGTGAACCGGACGCGCAGGGACGGCGTCGGCCCGTTCCGGTAGCGGGCAGCGAGTTCGTGATGGAGGCGGATGCGGTCATCATGGCGTTTGGTTTTAACCCGCACGCGATGCCGTGGCTGCAGGCGCAGGGTGTCGAAACGGATGACCGGGGGCGGATCGTTGCCTCCGTCGAGAGCCGCTACCGTTATCAGACGACTAACCCACAGATCTTCGCCGGGGGCGATGCGGTACGCGGTGCGGATCTGGTGGTGACCGCCATGGCGGAAGGGCGTCATGCGGCGCAGGGGATACTCGACTGGCTTGGAGTTAACGCCCCAAAACATCATTAAACCGGCGGGCGACAAAGCGGGATTCACGGCGTAGTATAGGACGACTCATTGTGTTGTGGAGCCCGTATGACCCTGAAAATTGACGTTATCAAAGACAAAATTCTCTCTGAAAACTACTTTGTCCTGCGTAACATCACCTATGACCTTACGCGTAACAACGGTGAGGTGATCCGCCACAAGCGCGAGGTCTACGACCGCGGCAACGGGGCAACCATTCTGCTCTATAACCGTGAAAAGCAGAGCGTGGTGCTGATCCGTCAGTTCAGGGTGGCGACATGGGTTAATGGCAACCCTGACGGACGTCTGATTGAAACCTGCGCGGGCCTGCTCGATGATGATGAGCCGGAAGTTTGTATCCGCAAAGAGGCCGTGGAAGAAACCGGCTTCGAAGTGGGCGAGGTCAAAAAGGTCTTCGAGCTGTTTATGTCGCCGGGCGGCGTAACGGAAATTGTGCATTTCTTCATCGCGGAATACAGCGACGCGCAGCGCACTCACCGCGGCGGTGGCGTGGACGATGAAGATATCGAAGTGCTGGAGCTTCCTTTTACCCGGGCGCTGGAGATGATGCGTTCAGGCGAAATCAGGGATGGTAAAGCGGTGATATTACTGCAGTATTTACAGACAACCGGGCTGATGAACGCTGCTTTCGAACGGATATAGCCTGTTTTTCGGGTATATCTGATAAATCCGATTGAGCAACCCCGGCGGGAACACGAAGATACTGCCCAGTTAAGCGTTTTCGTTCCGGGATTGTGTCATTCATGCGCTACAGCGTCTTTTTGTTTTACCTGTTTTGTGTGCTCCTCGCGCCGCAGGTGCGGGCTGCACCTGCCCAGCAAGCCTTCTCCGACTGGCAGGTAACCTGCAATAACCAGAATTTTTGCCTCGCACGCAACACGGGTGAACACCGTGGTCTGGTCATGACGCTCACCCGTAGCGCCGGGGCGAAAACGGACGCCACGCTGCGTATCGATCTCGGCGGTCTTGATGCGCCCTCGGTCAAAGAGCCAGAGATTGCTCCCCGGCTGCTGCTGGATAACGTTCCCCTGAAGCTGGACAAACAGCGTTGGCAGCTCACGCCCTGGCATCTGAAAACGGACGATGCGGCCACCATCACCGCCTTTCTGAAAAACATCCAGGAAGGGAAGGCCCTGACCCTGCGCGACGGTAAGCAGGTTATTTCACTGAGCGGTCTGAAAGCCGCGCTGCTGTTCATTGATGCGCAGCAAAAGCGCGTCGGCAGCGAAACCGCGTGGATCAAGAAAGGTGACGATCCGCCGTTAAGCGTTCCGCCTGCACCCGCCTTAAAAAAGGTGGCGGTCGTCAACCCGACCCCGACGCCGCTCTCCCACGCCGAACTGAACGACCTGCTGGACTATGGCACCGGGCGGATGAACGCCAGCCAGTGCTCGCTGGATCCTAACCGCCGGGAAGTGCGCGTCACCGCGTTAACTGATGACAAAGCGCTGCTGATCGTCAGCTGCGAGGCGGGGGCCTATAACACGGTCGATCTGGCGTGGCTGGTATCGCGTAAAAAACCGTTCACCGCACGCAGCGTCAGGCTGCGTCTGCCGTTTACGCCGTCAGGCGATGGGAGCGAAATGGAGTTGATGAACGCCAGCTTCGATGAAAAGACGCGCGAGCTGACAACGCTCGCGCTGGGGCGCGGTTTGGGCGATTGCGGGATCCAGACGCGCTGGCGTTTTGACGGCCAGCGCTTCCGCCTTGTGCGCTACGCCGAGGAGCCCAGCTGCGACAGCTGGAACGGGCCAGATGCCTGGCCCACGCTGTGGATCACGCGGTAGTTTTATGCCGGGTGGCGCTGTCGCTTACCCGGCCTATGGTTTGGCGGTTTTGTAGGCCGGGTAAGGCGTAGCCCCACCCGGCAACGCAGACCGCACTAGATCACGCTCAGCGCCTTCTCCACCACGTTCTCAACGGTAAAGCCGAAGTACGGGAACAGCTTATCGGCAGGGGCGGACTCACCGTAGCCCCGCATGCCGACAATCGCCCCTTTGAGCCCGACATACTTGTACCAGTAGTCGGCAATACCGGCTTCCACCGCCACGCGAGCCGCGACGCTGGACGGCAGGACCGATTCCCGATACGCCTCGTCCTGAGCGTCAAAGATATCCGTTGAGGGCAGGGAGACCACGCGCACCGCGTGACCTTCGGCAGTCAGTTTCTCTGCCGCTTTCACCGTGATTTCCACCTCGGACCCGGTCGCAATCAGGATCACGTCCGGCTTGCCGCCGCTGTCCTTCAGGATGTAGCCGCCGCGGGCGATGTTCTTCACCTGCTCCGGGGTTCGCTCAATCTGCGCCAGGTTCTGGCGTGACAGAATCAGTGCCGTTGGGCCATTGTGGCGTTCCACCGCCAGCTTCCAGCCCACCGCCGCTTCGACCTGATCGCACGGACGCCAGGTGCTGAAGTTGGGCGTCAGGCGCAGGCTCGCCAGCTGTTCAACCGCCTGGTGCGTAGGCCCGTCTTCCCCGAGTCCGATGGAGTCATGGGTGTAAACCATAATCTGCCGCGCCTTCATCAGCGCCGCCATGCGCGCCGCGTTGCGGGCGTACTCGACGAACATCAGGAAGGTGGCGGTATAAGGCACAAACCCGCCGTGATGGGCGATGCCGTTGGCAATGGCGGTCATGCCGAACTCGCGCACGCCGTAGTGGATGTAGTTCCCGGCAATGTCCTCTTTGAGCGATTTTGAGCCCGACCAGATGGTCAGGTTGCTGGGCGCCAGATCCGCCGAGCCGCCGAGCAGTTCGGGCAGGAGAGGGCCGATTGCGTTCAGGGTATTTTGCGACGCCTTGCGGGTGGCGATTTTCGCCGGGTTGGACTGCAGGTTTTCAATCAGCGCCTGGGTTTTATCATCCCAATCCTCCGGCAGGCCGCCGCTCATGCGGCGGGAAAACTCGGCGGCGAGATCCGGGTGCGCTTTTTTATAGGCGGCAAACTTCTCGTTCCAGGACTGCTGGGCCTTTTCACCCGCCTCACGGGCATCCCAGGCTCTGTAGATCTCTTTCGGGATCTCAAACGGCGGATGTTTCCACCCCAGCTTCTGCCGGGTCAGCGCGACTTCCTCCTCGCCCAGCGCCGCGCCGTGCGCCTCTTCTTTGCCCGCCTTGTTCGGCGAGCCGAAGCCGATGACCGTGCGGCAGATAATCAGGGACGGTTTATCCTTCACGCTCTGTGCTTCCTGAATCGCTTTTTTCACCGCTTCAGGGTCGTGGCCGTCGATCTCGTGTACCACGTGCCAGTGATAGGCTTCGAAGCGTTTTGCCGTGTCGTCGGTAAACCAGCCTTCGGTCTCCCCGTCGATGGAGATGCCGTTGTGATCGTAGAAGCCAATAAGCTTGCCGAGCCCCAGCGTGCCCGCCAGGGAGCAGACCTCATGGGAAATCCCCTCCATCAGGCAGCCGTCACCCATAAACACGTAGGTATAGTGGTCGACAATTTCATGGTCCGGCTGGTTAAACTGCGCCGCCAGCGTGCGTTCGGCGATTGCCAGCCCGACCGCATTGGCCAGCCCCTGACCGAGTGGCCCGGTCGTCGTTTCCACGCCCGGCGTATAGCCAATCTCCGGGTGCCCCGGCGTTTTGGAGTGCAGCTGGCGGAAGTTTTTCAGCTCTTCAAGCGGCAGATCGTAGCCGGAAAGGTGCAGCAGGCTGTAGAGCAGCATTGAGGCGTGACCGTTGGAGAGAATAAAGCGGTCGCGATCGTACCAGGTCGGGTCATTGGGGTTGTGCTTCAGAAAGTCGTTCCACAGCACTTCGGCAATATCAGCCATGCCCATCGGCGCGCCGGGGTGGCCGGAATTGGCTTTTTGCACGGCATCCATGCTGAGGGCGCGAATGGCATTGGCTAGCTCTTTACGGGACATAGTTCACTCCGTGGCAAGGTTAAAGTTTGGCGGCGAGAAGATCTTCAAGTTTGCGCTGGTCGACGGCGAACTGGCGGATGCCGTCCGCCAGTTTATCCACGGCCATGGCGTCCTGATTGTGCTCCCAGCGGAACTCCGCTTCGGTCATGGCTTTCGGTTTTGGCAGAACGGTGGAGGTCGGCACCAGCTTGCGGATCACCGTTTCTTCTTTGTCCTGTAGCTCCTGGAGAAGGTTAGGGGAGATGGTCAGACGGTCGCAGCCTGCCAGAGCGAGGATCTGCTCGGTACGGCGGAAGCTGGCCCCCATCACGATGGTTTCGTAGCGGTGCTGTTTGTAGTAGTCGTAGATATTACGGACCGATTTCACGCCCGGATCCTCATCCACCACGTACGGATCCATCGGCTGTTTCGCCTGATACCAGTCGTAGATGCGCCCGACAAACGGCGAGACGAGGAACACGCCCGCTTCAGCGCAGGCGCGCGCCTGGGCAAACGAGAACAGCAGGGTCAGGTTGCAGTGGATGCCCTCTTTTTCCAGCACCTCAGCCGCGCGGATGCCTTCCCAGGTGGACGCCAGCTTGATCAGAATGCGTGATTTATCAATCCCCTGCTCCTCGTACAGTTCCACCAGGCGACGCGCCTTATTAATGCTCTTTTCTTTATCGAACGAGAGGCGGGCGTCGACTTCGGTCGAGACGCGGCCCGGGATGCTTTTAAGAATTTCCGCACCAAAATTAACCGCCAGCTTGTCGCTGGCTTCGGCGACCTGCTGCTCCTGCGTTTTCCCGCGCTGTTTACCGTAGGCAATGGCGTCATCAATCAGATGGCTAAAATGGGCAAGCCCTGCAGCTTTGAGCAGTAGCGAAGGGTTAGTGGTCGCGTCCTCCGGCTGATAGTGGCGAATCGACTCGATATCGCCGCTGTCTGCAACCACGGTGGTGAATTTTTTGATGCCGTCTAGCTGGTTCATAAATGATTACTCCTTGGAAATAAAAGAGTTAGATGAGTGCGTTAGTTCACACTTCTGGAAAAATCATGATGGACTTAACAAAAAAGCATAGCAGACGGGGGAGGCATTGCTTTTGAGACGGGTAACATGGCTGTTATAAATTGATAACAATTTTTAATGTGTGATGGTGAGAGTTTGGCTGCCTTCAAAGTTTAGGAGGCGGCCTGAGGCGATACTAGGCGGCACACCAGGGTGTGCATCAGGATCGCTTACGTCACCCTTTTGACCGATACGTGAAAGGAAAAATAAGATGGATGAGCAGTTGAAACAGAGTGCCCTCGATTTTCACGAGTTTCCTGTCCCGGGGAAAATCCAGGTCTCCCCAACCAAGCCGCTGGCAACCCAGCGCGATCTGGCGCTGGCCTATTCGCCGGGCGTGGCTGCACCGTGTCTGGAAATCGAAAAAGACCCGCTGGCGGCCTACAAATATACCGCGCGCGGCAACCTTGTCGCCGTGATCTCTAACGGCACGGCGGTGCTGGGGCTGGGCAACATCGGCGCGCTGGCCGGTAAGCCGGTGATGGAAGGGAAGGGGGTACTGTTCAAGAAATTCGCCGGTATCGACGTGTTCGATATCGAGGTGGACGAACTCGATCCTGACAAATTCATCAACGTGGTGGCTGCGCTGGAGCCGACCTTCGGCGGGATTAACCTGGAAGACATCAAAGCGCCGGAATGTTTCTATATCGAGCAGAAGCTGCGCGAGCGTATGAACATTCCCGTGTTCCACGATGACCAGCACGGGACCGCGATTATCAGCACCGCCGCGATTCTGAACGGCCTGCGCGTGGTTGAGAAAAATCTCTCCGACGTGCGCATGGTGGTTTCTGGCGCAGGCGCCGCGGCCATCGCCTGTATGAACCTGCTGGTAGCGCTGGGTATGCAGAAACACAACATTGTGGTCTGCGACTCCAAGGGCGTCATCTATAAAGACCGCGAGCCGAACATGGCGGAAACCAAAGCGGCGTACGCGGTCGACGACGACGGTAAACGCACCCTGGACGACGTGATTGACGGCGCGGATATCTTCCTCGGCTGCTCCGGTCCGAAAGTGTTGACCCAGGAGATGGTGAAGAAGATGGCGCGTGCGCCAATGATCCTGGCCCTGGCGAACCCTGAGCCGGAAATCCTGCCGCCGCTGGCGAAAGCGGTGCGTGAAGACGCCATTATCTGTACCGGCCGTTCGGACTACCCGAACCAGGTCAACAACGTGCTCTGCTTCCCGTTCATCTTCCGCGGCGCGCTGGACGTCGGCGCAACGGCGATCAACGAAGAGATGAAGCTTGCCGCCGTTCACGCCATCGCGGAGCTGGCCCACGCCGAGCAGAGCGAGGTGGTTGCCTCAGCGTACGGCGATCAGGACCTGAGCTTCGGCCCGGACTACATCATTCCGAAACCGTTCGACCCGCGCCTGATTGTCAAAATTGCGCCAGCCGTTGCCAAAGCGGCGATGGACTCCGGCGTGGCGACGCGTCCGATCCACGATTTCGACGCTTACGTCGATAAGCTCACCGAGTTCGTCTACAAAACTAACCTGTTCATGAAGCCGATCTTCTCCCAGGCGCGCGCCGACGCGAAGCGCGTGGTGCTGGCGGAAGGGGAAGAGGCGCGCGTGCTGCACGCCACCCAGGAGCTGATCACCTTAGGCCTGGCGAAACCGATCCTGATTGGTCGTCCGAGCGTGATTGAGATGCGTATCCAGAAGCTGGGCCTGCAGATCAAGCCGGGCGTCGACTTCGAGATCGTTAACAACGAATCCGATCCGCGCTTCAAAGAGTACTGGAGCGAATACTACGCGATCATGAAGCGTCGCGGGATCACCCAGGAACAGGCGCAGAAAGCCGTCATCAGCAATACGACGGTGATCGGCGCGATCATGGTGCATCGCGGCGAGGCGGATGCGCTGATCTGCGGCACCATCGGCGATTACCACGAGCACTTTAGCGTGGTGCAGGAGATCTTCGGCTATCGCGACGGCGTCCATACCGCCGGGGCGATGAACGCGCTGCTGCTGCCAAGCGGCAACACCTTTATTGCGGATACTTACGTTAACGACGATCCGACCCCGGACGAGCTGGCGGAAATCACCGTGATGGCCGCCGAGACCGTCCGTCGCTTTGGCATCGAGCCGAAGGTGGCGCTGCTGTCGCACTCTAACTTTGGTTCGTCTAAATCCGCGGCGGCCTGCAAAATGCGCCAGACGCTGGAGCTGGTGCGCGAGCGTGCGCCGGAGCTGATGATTGACGGGGAGATGCACGGCGACGCCGCGCTGGTGGAGAGCATCCGTAACGAACGTATGCCGGACAGCCCGCTGAAGGGATCGGCCAACATACTGATTATGCCGAACGTGGAAGCGGCGCGTATCAGCTACAACCTGCTGCGCGTCTCCAGCTCTGAAGGGGTGACCGTAGGACCGGTACTGATGGGCGTGGCGAAACCGGTGCATGTGTTAACGCCGATTGCCTCCGTGCGCCGTATCGTGAATATGGTGGCGCTGGCGGTGGTTGAGGCGCAGACGCAGCCTCTGTAATTTTTACCCTCACCCTAACCCTCTCCCAAAGGGTGAGGGGATTTATACTCCCTCTCCCTTTGGGAGAGGGCCGGGGTGAGGGGAGAGTTACACCCAGTCCCGAACCTGAATAAACTCACGCAAGGCATCCTCCGGGCTGCCTTCTTTTGGTTCGTAGCAGTATTCCCAGCGCACCAGCGGCGGCATCGACATCAGAATCGACTCCGTGCGCCCGCCGGTCTGCAGGCCGAACAGCGTCCCGCGATCCCATACCAGGTTGAACTCCACGTAGCGCCCGCGGCGGTAAAGCTGGAACTCGCGCTCGCGCACGCCGTAGTCAGTGTTTTTACGGCGTTCGACGATGGGCATATAGGCGTCGGTATAGCCTTCGCCTACTGCGCGCATAAAGCTGAACGCGGTATCAAAATCAGGCGCGTTGAGATCGTCAAAGAACAGCCCGCCGATGCCGCGCTGCTCGTCGCGGTGCTTCAGGTAAAAGTAGTCGTCGCACCACTTTTTAAATTTCGGGTAGACCTCTTCGCCAAACGGCAGGCAAAGATCCCGCGCGGTGGTGTGCCAGTGCACGGCATCCTCTTCGAAGCCGTAGTAGGGCGTTAAATCGAAACCGCCGCCGAACCACCAGACCGGGTCGGCGCCCGGTTTTTCCGCAATGAAAAAACGCACGTTGGCGTGGCTGGTGGGCACAAACGGGTTATGCGGATGCACCACCAGCGAAACGCCCATCGCCTCGAAGCTGCGGCCCGCGAGTTCAGGACGATGCGCCGTCGCAGACGCGGGCATGGCGTCGCCGTGAACGTGGGAAAAATTCACGCCCGCCTGTTCGAAGATGCCGCCGTTTCGCAGCACGCGGCTGCGCCCGCCGCCCCCGGCCTCGCGCTGCCAGTTATCTTCCTGAAATTCACCGCCGTCTGCGGCGGCCAGTTTCTGGCAGATCTCATCCTGCAGCTGCAGCAGGAAGGTTTTGACCAGTTGAGCATCGGGTTTCATCAACGTTTCCTGGAGTGCGCTTTTTGGTTATCGAACCAGTTGAAGTAGCTGATAATGCCGGAGGCGATGGCGTTAGCGATCTTCTGACGAAACGCCGTGGTGCCGAGGAGCCGCTCTTCTTCCGGGTTGGTAATGAAGGAGGTTTCCACCAGCACGGACGGGATGGACGGTGACTTCAGCACCACGAACGCCGCCTGCTCGGTGCCTTTGCTGTGCAGACGATGCACCGGCTTAATCTTCTTCAGAATATGCGAGCCGAGCGTCAGGCTGTTTTTGATCGTATCCGTCTGCACGAGGTCGAACAGCACCTGCTGTAGCAGGTGGTCTTTATCAGTGGCTTTCTTCCCGGCGACTTCATCCGCCCGGTTTTCGCGGTCGGAGAGGTATTTTGCCATGGCGCTACTGGCGCCACGGTTGGAAAGCGCAAACACCGAGGCGCCGGCCGCAGAAGGGTTGGTAAAGCCGTCGGCGTGGATCGACATAAACAGATCCGCACCGTGCTGGTGGGCGATCTCCACGCGGTCGTACAGCGGAATAAAGGTGTCGCCAGAGCGCGTCAGACGGGCGTCAATGCCGTTGCTGCGTAAAATTGCGCGCACGTTTTTTGCAATTGCCAGCACGACGTGTTTTTCTTTCGACCCGTTTTTGCCGATGGCGCCGGTATCAATACCGCCGTGGCCCGGGTCGAGCATCACCAGACGCTTCGCGCCCGGCTTTTTGGTTTTCGGTTTGCTGTGTCCGTTACTGGTTTTGAGCGTGCTCTCGTCTTTTGCCTGAGCCTGCTTTGCGATGCCCGTTAACGTTAAGGCCGCCAGCCCCGCTTTGAGAACCTGACGACGCGATGTGAGTGCTTTTAATGGTTTGAATGTGCTCATGCGGCCTGAATACTAAAAAATGGGGTCCTGGTGTTATATCGTATCGTGTTTCCCGTTACGACAGTCCATATTGAGAATTGTTTTACTTTTCATTTCAATACGTGACAAAGTGACATTATGCCAAATTTTGGCGAGATTTTCCCCGGTTATTGGCGAAAGGCGAGCTTCGCGCCATAATCACTGTTTTTAAACCCGAAAAGGCGGTTAATACCATGGAGATACGCGTTTTTCGCCAGGAAGATTTCGAAGAGGTGATCACCCTTTGGGAGCGCTGCGATCTGCTGCGTCCGTGGAACGATCCGGAAATGGATATCGAACGTAAGGTGAATCACGACGTCAGTCTGTTCCTGGTCGCGGAAGTCAACGGTGAGGTTGTGGGGACGGTCATGGGCGGTTACGACGGCCACCGCGGCTCGGCCTATTATCTGGGCGTCCACCCGGAATACCGTGGCCGCGGCATTGCCAATGCGCTGCTGAACCGGCTCGAGAAGAAGCTGATCGCCCGCGGCTGCCCGAAAATCCAGATCATGGTGCGGGAAGATAACGACGTGGTGCTGGGCATGTATGAGCGTCTGGGCTACGAGCATTCCGACGTGCTGAGTTTAGGAAAGCGTCTGATCGAAGATGAAGAGTACTGAGATCCATCCGGCAGACTATGACGCGCAGGGCCGCGTCAGGCTGCCTTTTCTATTCTGGTGCGTTCTGCTGCTCCAGGCCCGGACCTGGGTGCTGTTTGTGATGGCCGCCGCGTCGCGCGGGCAGGGCGATACGCTGCTGAATCTCTTTTATCCCGATCATGATGCCTTCTGGCTCGGCTTGCTGCCGGGCGTACCGGCGGTGATCGCTTTTTTATGCAGCGGACGACGGCAGGCGATCCCCCGCTTTTGGCGCGCGCTTCGCTGGCTGCTGATCCTCGCCCAGGTTGCGCTGCTATTCTGGCAGCCGGTACTCTGGTGGTACGGTGAACCGCTGACGGGCACCGGCGTTGCGCTGGTGGTTGCCGATATTGTTGCGCTGCTGTGGCTGCTGACCAACCCGCGTCTTCGCGCCTGTTTTGCGCATCAGGATGATTAATCCGGCACTTTTTGCCGATGCCGCACTCCAACAAGCGTTGATTTAACAAGAAAGGACGTTTCAATGAAATCGCTGCGTTTACTTTTATGCGCTCTCCCGCTGGCGTTGACCGGCTGTTCGACGCTCTCCTCCATTAACTGGTCCGCCGCGTATCCGTGGAACTGGTTTGGCTCTTCAACGGAAGTGACCGAGCAGGGCGTGGGGAAAATTACCGCCGCGACGGCGCTGGATCAGAATGCTATTCAGGATGCGCTCAGCAGCGATTACCGCCTGCGCAGCGGCATGAAAACGGAGAATGGCAATATTGTTCGCTATTACGAAGCGCTGAAGGGCGACAAGCTGGCGCTGGTGATCAACGGCGATAAAGGCACCGTAAACCGAATTGCCGTGATGGATGAAGATATTCCGACGGCGAGCGGTGTAAAAGTGGGTACGCCGTTTAGCGATCTTTATAAGCAGGCCTTTGGCAACTGCACCAGCGTGCCGTCTGACGACAAGGTCGCGGTGGAATGTAAGGCTGAAGGCAGCCAGCACATCAGCTATGTCTTCACCGGAACCTGGAGCGGTCCGGAAGGTCTGATGCCGTCTGACGACACGCTCAAGAGCTGGAAAGTGAGCAAAATACTCTGGAAGCAGTAATTTGCGCCTGAACAAACCGCCTCGCTGAAATCCGGGTATAATACCCGCCATCAATGCCACGCTGACGTGGCATCTTTATTTCAGGAGGAGCGATGTCTCAGGTTCAGAGTGGCATTTTGCCAGAACATTGCCGCGCGGCGATTTGGATTGAAGCCAATGTTAAAGGGGACGTGGATGCCCTGCGTGCGGCCAGTAAAGCGTTTGTTGATAAGCTGGCCACCTTCCAGGCCAAATTCCCGGAAGCCCACCTCGGCGCCGTTGTTGCCTTTGGCAATAACGTCTGGCGTCAGCTGAGCGGTGGCGAAGGGGCGGAAGAGCTGAAAGATTTCATCCCTTACGGCAAAGGTCTGGCTCCGGCAACCCAGTACGACGTGCTGATCCACATTCTCTCCCTGCGTCACGACGTGAACTTTTCCGTTGCCCTGGCGGCGGTAGCGGCCTTTGGCGACAGCATTGAGGTGCAGGAAGAGGTTCACGGCTTCCGCTGGGTGGAAGAGCGCGATCTGAGCGGCTTCGTCGACGGGACGGAAAACCCGGCGGGTGAAGAGACGCGTCGTGAAGTCGCGGTAATCAAAGACGGCGTGGACGCGGGCGGCAGCTACGTGTTCGTTCAGCGCTGGGAGCACAACCTCAAGCAGCTTAACCGCATGAGCGTGCACGATCAGGAGATGATGATTGGCCGCACTAAAGAAGCCAACGAAGAGATCGACGGCGACGACCGTCCTGTAACCTCTCACCTGTCCCGCGTTGACCTCAAAGAAGACGGCAAAGGGCTGAAGATTGTACGCCAGAGCCTGCCGTACGGTACCGCAAGCGGCACGCACGGCCTCTACTTCTGCGCCTACTGCGCGCGCCTGCATAACATTGAGCAGCAGCTGCTGAGCATGTTCGGCGATACCGACGGCAAGCGCGACGCCATGCTGCGCTTCACCAAACCGGTGACCGGCGGCTACTACTTTGCGCCGTCCGTTGATCGTCTGCTGGCGCTGTAAAAGCTTTTCTCCCTCTCCCTGTGGGAGAGGGCCGGGGTGAGGGCATCAGGCTTCACCCTTATTCCCTTTTCTGCTTCTAAATCACCAAACGGTATATAAAACCGTTACTCCTTTCATCCCCGTTATAAATATTATGACTATAAGATAGTCATCACATTTATAAGGGTGCGCAATGGCCGTTACTGTACTGAAAAAAGGAACTCTGGCGCTGGCAGGTTTACTGCTGGTGGCACAGGCGCAGGCGACTGAACTGTTAAACAGTTCGTATGACGTCTCCCGCGAGCTGTTTGCCGCCCTTAATCCACCGTTCGAACAGCAGTGGGCAAAAGACAATAACGGCGACAAGCTGACCATCAAGCAGTCCCACGCCGGGTCGTCCAAGCAGGCGCTGGCGATTTTGCAGGGCCTGAAAGCGGATGTGGTGACCTACAACCAGGTGACTGACGTGCAGATCCTGCACGACAAAGGCAAGCTGATCCCGGCCGACTGGCAGAGCCGTCTGCCGAACAACAGCTCCCCGTTCTATTCCACCATGGGCTTCCTGGTGCGTAAGGGCAACCCAAAGAATATCCACGACTGGAGCGACCTGGTGCGTTCCGACGTGAAGCTGATTTTCCCGAACCCAAAAACCTCCGGTAACGCGCGTTATACCTATTTAGCCGCGTGGGGCGCGGCGGACAAGGCTGACGGTAACGATAAAGCCAAAACCGAGCAGTTCATGACCCAGTTCCTGAAAAACGTCGAAGTGTTTGATACCGGCGGCCGCGGGGCGACAACGACCTTCGCGGAGCGCGGTCTCGGCGACGTGCTGATCAGCTTTGAATCGGAAGTAAATAACATCCGCAAACAGTATGAAGCGCAGGGCTTTGAGGTCGTTATCCCGAAAACCAACATCCTGGCCGAGTTCCCGGTGGCGTGGGTGGATAAAAACGTGCAGGCAAACGGTACCGAGAAAGCGGCAAAAGCCTATCTCAACTACCTGTACAGCCCGCAGGCGCAGACCATCATTACCGATTACTACTACCGCGTGAACAACCCGGACGTGATGAACAAACTGAAAGACAAATTCCCGCAGACCGATTTGTTCCGCGTGGAAGATCATTTCGGCTCCTGGCCTGATGTGATGAAAACGCATTTTGCCAGCGGCGGTGAGTTAGACAAATTGCTGGCGGCGGGGCATAAGTGATGTTTGCAGTTTCGACAAAACGCGTGCTGCCGGGCTTTACCTTAAGTCTCGGGACCAGCCTGCTGTTCGTCTGCCTGATCCTGCTGTTGCCGCTCAGCGCGCTGGTGATGCAGCTTGCTCAGATGAGCTGGGCGCAGTACTGGGACGTGGTCACCAACCCGCAGGTGGTGGCGGCCTACAAGGTGACGCTGCTGTCGGCGTTTGTCGCCTCCATTTTTAACGGCGTGTTTGGCCTGCTGATGGCGTGGATCTTAACCCGCTATCGCTTCCCGGGCCGCACGCTGCTTGACGCCCTGATGGATCTGCCGTTTGCGCTGCCGACGGCGGTGGCGGGCTTAACCCTCGCGTCGCTCTTCTCCGTGAACGGTCTGTACGGCGAGTGGCTGGCGAAATTTGACATCAAAGTGACCTATACCTGGCTCGGTATCGCGGTGGCGATGGCCTTTACCAGCATCCCGTTTGTGGTCCGTACCGTGCAGCCGGTGCTGGAAGAGTTGGGTCCGGAATACGAAGAAGCGGCGGAAACGCTGGGCGCCACGCGCTGGCAGAGCTTTCGCAAGGTGGTTCTACCGGAGCTCTCTCCGGCGCTGATGGCGGGCGTCGCGCTGTCGTTTACCCGCAGCCTCGGTGAGTTCGGCGCGGTGATTTTTATCGCTGGCAACATCGCCTGGAAAACTGAAGTCACCTCGCTGATGATTTTCATCCGTTTGCAGGAGTTTGATTATCCGGCGGCGAGCGCGATTGCCTCGGTGATCCTGGCGGCCTCGCTGCTGCTGCTGTACTCGATTAACACTCTGCAAAGTCGCTTTGGTCGACGTGTGGTAGGTCACTGATGGCGGAAGTTACGCAATTGAAGCGATACGATGCACCCCGCATCAACTGGGGTAAATGGTTTCTGATTGGGGCTGGCGTGCTGGTTTCCGCCCTCATTCTCGTCGTGCCGACGGTTTATATCTTCGTTCAGGCGTTCAGCAAGGGCCTGATGCCCGCGCTGGAAAACCTGGCGAACCCGGATATGCTGCATGCCATCTGGCTGACCGTGCTGATTGCGCTGATCACCGTGCCGGTGAACCTCGTGTTCGGGACCCTGTTGGCCTGGCTGGTGACCCGCTTCAACTTCCCGGGACGTCAGCTGCTGCTGACCCTGCTGGACATTCCTTTCGCCGTATCGCCGGTGGTGGCGGGTCTGGTGTATCTGCTCTTTTACGGCTCCAACGGCCCGTTGGGCGGCTGGCTGGATGAGCATAACCTGCAGATCATGTTTGCCTGGCCGGGCATGGTGCTGGTCACCATCTTCGTGACCTGTCCGTTTGTGGTGCGTGAGCTGGTCCCGGTGATGTTAAGCCAGGGCAGCAACGAAGACGAAGCGGCGGTGCTGCTGGGCGCGTCGGGCTGGCAGATGTTCCGTCGCGTGACGCTGCCGAATATCCGCTGGGCGCTGCTTTACGGCGTGGTGCTGACCAACGCCCGCGCGATTGGCGAGTTCGGTGCCGTGTCCGTCGTCTCCGGCTCCATCCGGGGTGAAACCCTGTCGCTGCCGCTCCAGATTGAGCTGCTGCAGCAGGACTACAACACCATCGGCTCGTTTACTGCCGCAGCGTTGCTGACGCTGATGGCCATTTTGACCCTGTTTTTGAAGAGTGTGGTGCAGTGGCGTTTAGAAAATCAGGAAAAACGTCAGCATCAGGAGGGAAATCATGAGCATTGAGATTGCCAATATTAAGAAGTCTTTTGGTCGCACCCAGGTGCTGAATGATATCTCGCTGGATATCCCTTCCGGACAAATGGTGGCGCTGCTGGGGCCGTCTGGCTCGGGTAAAACCACGCTGCTGCGTATTATCGCCGGGCTTGAGCATCAGACCAGCGGGCACATCCGCTTTCACGGCACCGACGTGAGCCGCCTGCACGCCCGCGATCGTAAAGTAGGTTTTGTGTTCCAGCATTACGCGCTGTTCCGCCACATGACCGTGTTCGACAACATCGCGTTTGGCCTGACCGTGCTGCCGCGTCGCGAGCGCCCGGATGCGGCAACCATTAAGGCGAAAGTAACCAAACTGCTGGAGATGGTGCAGCTGGCTCATCTGGCTGACCGTTTCCCGGCCCAGCTGTCCGGCGGGCAGAAACAGCGCGTGGCGCTGGCGCGCGCGCTGGCCGTTGAGCCGCAAATTCTGCTGCTGGATGAACCCTTTGGCGCGCTGGATGCGCAGGTGCGTAAAGAGCTGCGCCGCTGGCTGCGCCAGCTGCATGAAGAGCTGAAATTCACCAGCGTCTTCGTGACCCACGATCAGGAAGAGGCGATGGAAGTTGCGGATCGCGTGGTGGTCATGAGCCAGGGCAACATTGAGCAGGTTGACGAGCCAGAGCAGCTCTGGCGCGAGCCGGCGACCCGCTTCGTGCTGGAGTTTATGGGCGAGGTAAACCGTCTGCAGGGCACTATTCGCGGCGGTCAGTTCCACGTCGGCGCGCACCGCTGGCCGCTGGGCTATACCTCCGCGCATCAAGGGCCGGTGGATCTGTTCCTGCGTCCGTGGGAAGTGGACGTGAGCCGCCGAACCAGCCTGGATTCACCGCTGCCGGTGCAGGTGCTGGAAGCTAGCCCTAAAGGTCACTACACCCTATTGGTGGTACAGCCGCTGGGCTGGTATACCGAGCCGCTGACCGTGGTCATGCGCGACGACGTGCCGCCGTACCGGGGCGAGCGCCTGTTTGTCGGGCTGCAGCACGCCCGTATTTATCACGGGAAGGAGCGCATCGAGACGCGCGAGGATATTGCTCTGGCGGAGTCAGCCTGATAGGTTATTAGGATGTTTATCGCCCGGTGGCGCTGCGCTTACCGGGCCTACAGTTATCACTGCGTCTTGTAGGCCGGGATCGCTGCGCGCGCCCCGGCTTTTTTATTGAGTAAAAATCGTGAATACACTCGAACACACCATCGGCAACACTCCTCTGGTCAAGCTTCAGCGCATGGGGCCGGACAACGGCAGCGAAATCTGGGTCAAACTCGAAGGCAACAACCCGGCGGGGTCGGTGAAAGACCGCGCGGCGCTGTCGATGATTGTCCAGGCCGAAAAACGCGGAGAAATTAAGCCAGGCGACGTGCTGATTGAGGCCACCAGCGGCAACACCGGTATTGCCCTGGCGATGATCGCCGCGCTGAAAGGCTACCGCATGAAGCTGCTGATGCCGGACAACATGAGTCAGGAGCGCCGCGCCGCGATGCGTGCCTACGGGGCCGAGCTGATTCTGGTGACCAAAGAGCAGGGAATGGAAGGCGCGCGCGACCTGGCGTTAGAAATGGCCGAGCGCGGCGAAGGTAAACTACTGGATCAGTTCAACAACCCGGACAACCCTTACGCGCACTACACCACCACCGGCCCGGAAATCTGGCAGCAAACCGACGGGCGTATCACCCATTTTGTCTCCAGCATGGGTACCACCGGCACCATTACCGGGGTATCGCGTTTTCTGCGCGAGCAGGAAAAAGCCGTCACCATCGTTGGCCTCCAGCCGGAAGAGGGGAGCAGCATTCCGGGCATTCGCCGCTGGCCTGCGGAGTATATGCCCGGTATCTTTAATGCGCAGCTTGTGGACCAGGTGCTGGATCTTCACCAGCGCGAGGCGGAAAATACCATGCGTGAGCTGGCCGTGCGCGAAGGTATCTTCTGCGGCGTCAGCTCGGGCGGCGCGGTAGCGGGTGCGATTCGGGTGGCGCAGGCAAACCCGGGGGCGGTGGTAGTGGCGATTATTTGCGATCGCGGCGATCGCTATCTGTCTACCGGCGTCTTTGGTGAAGAGAGTTATTCGCAGGGGGCGGGGATTTAAGCGTCATGGAGATGATTCTATTCCGGGATAACACCCGGGCGCAGCAAACCGACATTGTCGCAGTGCAGTCGCAGGTGGTTTACGGCAGCGTGGGGAACAGCATTGCGGTACCGAATATTCGTACCCACAGGCTGAACGTCACCGCCGTGCCGACGGTACTGTTTAGCAACACGCCGCACTACGACACGTTTTATGGTGGAGTGATCCCCGACGAGTGGTTCAGCGGCTACCTTAAGGCGCTGGAAGAGCGCGAGATCCTGCGCGAGCTTAAAGCGGTCACCACCGGCTATATGGGCAGCGCCAGCCAGATCGTTCTGCTGGCGCAGTGGCTGAAGGCGGTCAAAGCGCAGCATCCGGACCTGCTGGTGCTGGTCGACCCGGTTATCGGCGATATCGACAGCGGAATGTACGTGAAGCCTGAGATCCCGCAGGCGTATCGGGAGCACCTGCTGCCGCTGGCGCAGGGGATCACGCCAAACGTCTATGAGCTGGAAGTGTTAAGCGGCAAACCGTGCCGTACGCCGGAAAGCGCCATCGCGGCGGCGCAGGGACTGCTCTCCGACAGCCTGAAATGGGTGGCGATCACCAGCGCGCCGGTGGCCGATGACCCGGAAAACATCCACGTGGTGCTGGTGACGAATGAAAGCGTGACCGTCAGCGCGCACCCGCGCGTTGAAACCGATCTGAAAGGAACGGGCGACCTGTTCTGTTCAGAGCTGGTGAGCGGAATTGTAGAGGGGAAAACCGTTGCCGATGCCATTCGCATGGCCGGCGATCGGGTGACTGACGTGATGCTTTATACCCAGTCGAAAGGCTACGACGAGCTTATCCTCCCCGCATAAACAAAAATGGCGCCCGAAGGCGCCATTTTTCTGTGCGGCAAGAATTACTTCTTGATGCGAATAACCGGGGTTTCACCCACGGTGACGCTGCCAGACAGTTTGATCAGTTCTTTGATTTCGTCCATGTTGGAGATAACAACCGGCGTCAGGGTAGACTTGGCTTTTTCTTCCAGCAGTGGCAGATCGAATTCAATTACCGGGTCGCCAACTTTAACACGCTGGCCTTCTTCCGCGATACGTTTGAAGCCTTCGCCTTTCAGTTCAACGGTGTCGATACCGAAGTGAACGAACAGTTCGATACCGCTATCAGATTCGATAGAGAACGCATGGTTGGTTTCAAAAATTTTACCGATGGTGCCGTCAACTGGAGCAACCATTTTGTTGCCAGTTGGTTTGATAGCAATGCCATCACCAACGATTTTCTCAGCAAACACTACATCCGGCACGTCTTCGATGTTGACGATCTCGCCGGAGAGCGGAGCAACAATCTCAATAGTTCCGGAGTCTTTCTTATCATCAGAAACCAGAGATTTCAGTTTATCGAACAAACCCATGATCTTCTCCTAAGCAGTAATTTGGGCCGCATCTCGTGGATTAGCAGATTGTTTTTTCTTCAATGAACTTGTTAACCAGCGTCATTAACTCGTCCGTTGTCGGTTGAGCAAGAGCCTGCTCTGCTAACACCTTCGCATCTTCGAAGTTCGTGTTACGGATAATCTTCTTAATGCGCGGGATGGAAATGGCGCTCATAGAGAATTCGTCCAGACCCATACCCAGCAACAGAAGTGTAGCACGTTCGTCGCCTGCAAGCTCACCACACATGCCAGTCCATTTACCTTCTGCATGAGAAGCATCAATAACTTGCTTGATCAAGTTCAGTACGGACGGTGACATTGGCTGGTAGAGATGTGAAATCATATCATTACCACGGTCAACTGCCAGGGTGTACTGCGTTAAATCATTGGTGCCGATACTAAAGAAATCAACTTCTTTGGCTAAATGACGCGCAATGGTCGCCGCCGCAGGTGTTTCCACCATCACGCCGATCTCGATTGACTCGTCAAACGCTTTACCTTCGTCGCGCAGTTCCTGTTTGTAGATTTCGATCTCTTTCTTCAGTGCACGCACTTCTTCAACAGAGATGATCATCGGGAACATGATGCGCAGTTTACCGAAAGCAGAGGCACGCAGGATCGCGCGAACCTGGTCACGCAGGATCTCTTTACGATCCATCGCGATACGGATTGCACGCCAGCCCAGGAACGGGTTCTCTTCTTTCGGGAAGTTCATGTACGGCAGCTCTTTGTCGCCGCCGATGTCCATGGTACGGACGATAACCGCCTGAGAGCCACACGCTTCAGCCACGGCTTTATAAGCAGCAAACTGCTCTTCTTCCGTTGGCAGCGCGTCGCGGTCCATGAACAGGAATTCTGTACGATAGAGACCTACGCCTTCCGCACCGTTGCGCTCAGCGCCATCAACGTCACGGACGGTACCGATGTTTGCGCACACTTCTACCTGATGGCCGTCCAGGGTGATGGCTGGCAGGTCTTTCAGCTTAGCGAGTTCCGCTTTTTCAGTCGCAACCTGCTCCTGAACCGCGCGCAGTTTATCGATCTCTTCATTAGTTGGGTTGACGTAAACCAGATTGTTTACGGCATCCAGAATCAGATAGTCGCCGTTTTTCACCTGAGAGGTGACGCTACCGGTACCCACGATGGCAGGCAGTTCCAGAGAGCGCGCCATGATAGAGGTGTGGGAAGTACGGCCACCCGCGTCGGTGATGAAACCGAGGACCTTTTTCAGGTTCAGCTGTGCGGTTTCAGACGGAGTGAGGTCAGCGGCAACCAGGATAACTTCATCCTGAATCGCGCTCAGGTCGATGATGGCCAGACCCAGGATGTTGCGCAGCAGGCGCTTACCGATGTCACGTACGTCAGCCGCACGCTCTTTCAGGTATTCATCATCCAGTTCTTCCAGGGCAGTTGCCTGACCTTCGATAACTTCATGCGCAGCCGCGTCGGCCGTCATGCCTTTATCTTTAATCAGGGCTATGATTTCCTGCTCCAGCTCCTCATCTTCGAGCAGCATGATGTGCCCTTCGAAGATGGCTTCTTTTTCTTCACCGAAAGTTTCGCCAGCTTTAGTTTTGATTGCTTCCAGTTGCGCAGATGCCTTGGCACGACCGCTCAGAAAACGTTCAACTTCCTGATCAACCTTGTCGGCAGAAATTTTTTTCCGGTCGATGACGATCTCGTCTTCTTTCAGCAGCAGTGCTTTGCCGAAAGCGATACCCGGGGATGCTAAAATGCCTGAAATCATAACCCTACCTTACTTGTGACTGATATTTAAAAGAACCCGGAAACTTACTCGAGCTCAGCCATCAGTTTTACCAGATGCTCAACTGCTTTCTGCTCGTCTTCACCTTCTGCAGAGATGGTGACAACGGTGCCCTGAGTCAGGCCCAGAGTCTGCAGTTTGAACAGGCTTTTTGCGCTCGCGCTTTTGCCGTTGGAAGTCACAGTGATTTCAGAAGTGAAGCCTTTTGCTTCTTTAACAAACTGAGCAGCAGGGCGGGTGTGCAGACCGTTCGGAGCGGTAATGGTAACTTCTTGCTGGAACATTGTATTTCCCCAACTTATAGGTTTAGTGTTGTGGAACTAAAGTCTAGCCTGGCGACTGAACTTTAGCCTGTATTGTTAGCGCTGACGTTTCGATCGTCATTAAACATTATGCAGCGAAAGCAAGACTTGAACCAAATCATAAAATCGATTCAGCAAGGCTATTTCATTCACCGATTAATTTCACGCATCAAAATAATTGCTGGTTTAAATACCAGACCCAACGGGGTGAAGCAATGCCAGGAGGGGCAAAAGTTTGAAGCAGGCCACAAAAAAGCACCTGAAAAGGTGCTTTTTTACGCGTTATTAACATGCTGGCACTACTGTTGCAGCTCTTTTTCGGTAAACAGATCGGCAAACAGTGCGGTGCTCAAGTAACGCTCGCCCGAAGAAGGAAGGATAACCACAATATTCTTGTTGGTAAAGGCTTCGTCTTCCTGAAGCTTGAGTGCTGCCGCAACGGCTGCACCGGAAGAGATACCCGCCAGAATGCCTTCTTCATCCATCAGGCGACGCGCGGTAGAAATGGCTTCTTCGTTAGTGATGGTCACCACTTTATCGATCAGCTTCAGATCCAGGTTGCCCGGAATGAAGCCTGCGCCAATACCCTGAATTTTATGCGGGCCTGGTTTAAGCTCTTCACCCGCCAGTGCCTGGGTGATGACCGGTGAGTCGGTTGGCTCAACGGCAACGGTGATCAGGTCTTTTTTACCCTTTGTGCCTTTAATATAGCGTGACACGCCGGTCAGCGTACCGCCGGTACCCACGCCGGAGATAAAGACGTCAACCTGGCCGTCGGTATCTTCCCAGATTTCCGGACCGGTGGTCTTCTCGTGAATTTCCGGGTTAGCCGGGTTGCTGAACTGCTGCAGCAGCAGATATTTCGCCGGATCGCTGGCCACAATCTCTTCGGCTTTCTGAATGGCACCTTTCATGCCCTTCGCGCCTTCGGTCAGCACCAGGTTCGCGCCCAGCGCTTTGAGCAGCTTACGACGCTCGATGCTCATGGTTTCTGGCATGGTCAGCGTCAGCTTGTAGCCACGCGCGGCAGCCACATAGGCCAGAGCAATACCGGTGTTACCGCTGGTCGGTTCCACCAGCTCAACGCCAGGCTTCAGTACGCCACGTTTTTCAGCATCCCAAATCATGTTTGCACCGATACGGCATTTTACGCTGAAGCTCGGGTTACGTGATTCGACCTTCGCCAGAATGCGTCCATTACCGATACGGTTCAGTCGAACCAGGGGCGTATGACCGATAGTCAGCGAGTTGTCTTCATAAATCTTACTCATGGCCTGTCCTTAACTGTATGAAATTGGGATACCGACCCAGCATACCTGTTGAGCAGGTAGGGGGAAGTAAGGAATTCGCATATCTATATACTGCAAGGAAATAATGGGGATCAGTATGGAATAAGGGGCGGCATAAGCCACCCCTGCTTTACACATTTTTGCATTATTTCCATAACGCGTGCTTAGCACGGTAGCAGTCGACCCACATCGCCGTCGCGCCGCAGACGGCGACGGGCATGATGAAAAGATTCAGGAAGGGGATCATGGTGAACAGACTGGTCAGCGCGCCAAACTGCATGTTGGCGACCTTCTGGCTGCGCAGGGCAGTGCGCATCTCTTTAAACGGCACCTTGTGGTTATCGAACGGATAGTCGCAGTACTGGATGGCCAGCATCCAGGCGCTGAACAGGAACCACAGCACCGGCGCCACCGTCTGGCCAATGCCTGGCACAAAGTAGAGGATAAGCAGCACAATCGCGCGGGGCAGGTACCAGGCAAACTTCTGCCACTCGCGCTTCATGATGCGTGGCAGGTCTTTCATGATCCCCAGCACGCCCGTGTCCGGCGGCGTCGCGCCGGTAAGCCGCGCTTCAAGCTGTTCCGCCAGCAGACCGTTAAACGGTGCGGCTATCCAGTTGGCAATCGTCGAAAAGAAGTAGCCAAACACCAGCAGCACGGAGATTACCGCCACCGGCCAGAGCAGGTAGTTAAGCCACTGCAGCCAGTCCGGCACGTAACTCATCAGCGACGGGATCCAGCTCTCCAGCTTTGTGAATAGCCACCAGAACGCGCCGCCCATCAGGATAATGTTGATCAATAGCGGCAGGATCACGAAGCGTCGAATCCCCGGCAGGGAGACCAGTTTCCAGCCCTGAGAAAAATACCAGACGCCGCTGCGCGGGGGAGAAGATGATGTTGAAACCATAGCCAGGCTGTACTCCTTTTTACACAACCAGTGGAATTGCCCGCCTATATTATCCACTTACGGAGCAATGACCAGTTCGGAAATGTTCGAAAAACCAGCAAAAAGCACGATTTCCTTCATCTTTATGCTGTGAATGCTCTGCACACACTTGCACTTGACGTAAACGGCAAATACTCTTAGTGAGTAAATGTTTGCCGTGGTGGCAAGGTGTTAGAACAACAGAGAATATAATGATGCAGGATTTGCGTCTGATATTAATCATTGTTGGCGCGATCGCCATAATCGCTTTACTGGTACATGGTTTCTGGACCAGCCGTAAAGAGCGTTCCTCGATGTTTCGCGATCGCCCACTGAAGCGCATGAAGTCCAGTCGTGACGACGATGACAGTGAAGATGACATCGACGGCAGCGATGACGACGGCGTGGGTGAAGTTCGTGTTCATCGGGTCAATACTGCGCCCGGCGCAGGCCATGGGGAGCATGAAGCGCCTCGTCCTTCGCAGCACCAGTATCAACCGCCGTATGCTTCTGCACAGCCGCGCCAGCCAGCGCCGCAGCCTGTGGAAGAGCCGGTGCGCCAGCCGCCGCAACAGCCTGTCTATCAGCAGCCTGCTGCGCCACAGCCGGTTCAACAGCAGCCGGTGCAGCAGCCCGTGCAGCAACAGCCTGCTCAGCCGCTACAACAACCGCAGCAGCCTGTTCACGTACAGCCTGCGCCTCAGCCTGCTCCAGCCCCGCACGTTGAGCCTGAGCCCGTTGTAGAGCCAGAGCCGGTTGTTGAAAAACCACAGCGTAAAGAAGCGGTGATCATCATGAACGTGGCCGCGCATCACGGCAGCCATCTCAACGGTGACGTGCTGCTCAACAGTATTCAACAGGCAGGATTCAAGTTTGGCGATATGAACATTTTCCATCGCCATCTGAGCCCTGACGGTAGCGGTCCGGCGCTGTTCAGCCTGGCCAACATGGTTAACCCTGGCACCTTTGATCCGGAGATGACCGGTGATTTCGTGACCCCGGGCGTGACTATCTTTATGCAGGTGCCGTCCTACGGTGACGAACTGCAAAACTTTAAGCTGATGCTGCAGTCCGCTCAGCACATCGCTGACGAAGTTGGCGGCGTGGTGCTCGACGATCAGCGTCGAATGATGACTCCGCAGAAGCTGCGCGAGTATCAGGACCGCATCCGCGAAGTTAAGGAAGCTAACGCGTAATCGTCGCGTTTACTTCAACTCCTCCTCAACCCCCGCATGTCGGGGGTTTTTTCTCATTGATGGTGCGATATGGACTCAATCGAACAACAACTCACTGAACTGCGAACCACGCTTCGCCATCATGAATACCTCTATCATGTTATGGACGCGCCGGAAGTACCGGATGCGGAATATGACCGCCTGATGCGCGAGCTGCGCGAATTAGAGGCGCAGCATCCGGAGCTTATCACGCCGGATTCCCCCACCCAGCGCGTCGGCGCTGAGCCGCTGGGCGCTTTCAGCCAGGTGCGCCATGAGGTGCCGATGCTGTCGCTGGATAACGTCTTCGATGAAGAGAGCTTCCTCGCGTTTAACAAGCGCGTGCAGGATCGCCTGAAAAGCAGCGACTCCCTCACCTGGTGCTGCGAGCTCAAGCTGGATGGCCTGGCGGTCAGTCTTCTCTATGAAAACGGCGTGCTGGTGCGCGCCGCGACGCGTGGCGACGGTACGACGGGCGAAGACATCACCACCAACGTGCGTACCATCCGCGCGATCCCGCTGAAGCTGCAGGGTGACAACATTCCCGCGCGTCTGGAAGTGCGCGGCGAGGTGTTCCTGCCCCAGGCGGGCTTCGAGAAAATTAACGACGAGGCGCGTCGCACCGGCGGGAAGGTGTTTGCTAACCCGCGTAATGCGGCGGCAGGCTCTCTGCGCCAGCTTGACCCGCGTATCACAGCGAAGCGACCGCTTACTTTCTTCTGCTACGGTGTGGGTATTCTTGAGGGCGGCGAGCTGCCGGATACGCACCTCGGGCGTCTGCTGCAGTTTAAAGCGTGGGGCCTGCCGGTGAGCAACCGCGTTCAGCTCTGCGACTCGCCGGAAGCGGTACTGGCGTTCTACCACAAGGTGGAAGAGGACCGCCCGACGCTCGGGTTTGATATTGATGGCGTCGTCATCAAGGTGAATTCACTGGCGCTGCAGGAGCAGCTGGGCTTTGTGGCGCGCGCGCCGCGCTGGGCGGTGGCGTTTAAGTTCCCTGCTCAGGAGCAGATGACCTTCGTTCGCGACGTAGAGTTCCAGGTCGGCCGTACGGGTGCCATTACCCCGGTCGCCCGTCTGGAGCCCGTGCAGGTTGCGGGCGTGCTGGTAAGTAATGCCACGCTGCATAACGCCGATGAAATCGAACGTCTGGGCCTGCGCATTGGTGACAAAGTGGTGATTCGCCGCGCGGGCGACGTGATCCCGCAGGTGGTTAACGTCGTGGAGTCAGAGCGTCCTGCCGATACGCGCGAGATCGTCTTCCCGAGCCACTGCCCGGTGTGCGGCTCCGACGTGGAGCGTGTGGAAGGTGAAGCGGTGGCGCGCTGTACGGGTGGCTTAATCTGTGGTGCTCAGCGTAAAGAATCTCTGAAGCACTTCGTCTCCCGACGGGCGATGGACGTCGACGGCATGGGCGATAAAATTATCGATCAGCTGGTTGAGAAAGAGTATGTCCACACGCCAGCGGATCTGTTCAAACTGACCGCTGGTAAACTGACCGGCCTGGATCGCATGGGGCCAAAGTCAGCCCAGAATGTGGTGAACGCGCTTGAAGCCGCCAAAGAGACGACCTTTGCCCGCTTCCTGTACGCGCTGGGCATTCGTGAAGTGGGTGAAGCGACGGCCGCGGGCCTGGCGGCCTACTTTGGCACGCTGGAGGCGCTGGAAAAGGCAAGCATCGACGAGCTGCAGAAAGTCCCGGACGTCGGCATCGTCGTCGCCACGCACGTCTTTAACTTCTTTGCCGAAGAGAGCAACCGTGAAGTCATCGGCAAGCTGCTGGAGGAGGGCATCAAGTGGCCCGCGCCGGTAGTGGTTAACGCCGAAGAGATCGACAGCCCGTTCGCCGGTAAAACGGTAGTCCTGACCGGCAGCCTGAGCCAGCTTTCACGCGACGATGCGAAAGCGCGCCTGGTGGCGCTGGGGGCCAAAGTGGCGGGCAGCGTGTCGAAGAAAACCGACCTGGTGATCGCCGGGGAAGCGGCGGGCTCGAAGCTGGCGAAAGCCCAGGAGCTCGGTATTGCGGTTATCGACGAAGCGGAAATGATGCGTCTGTTAGGAGAGTAACGTGGAGAAAGAACAGCTCGTTGAGATCGCCAATACGGAGATGCCGTTCGGTAAATACAAGGGCCGCAGGCTGATTGATTTGCCGGAGGAGTATCTGCTGTGGTTTGCCCGCAAGGATGAATTCCCGGCAGGGCGGCTGGGCGAGCTGATGGCTATCACGTTACTGATCAAAACCGAGGGGCTGACCCAGCTGGTTCAGCCCCTGAAACGTCCTTAAGCCTTCGCGGCGCGGGTCTCTTCCTGCGCCAGCTTCTCGGTCTGGCGCTTGTAGCGACGCGCCAGCACCGCGCAGACCATCAGCTGGATCTGATGGAAAATCATCAGCGGCAGCACCATCATCCCAATCACCGAGGTCGGGAACAGAATGTTGGCCATCGGGATACCGTTCGCCAGGCTCTTTTTCGAACCGCAGAACACAATCGTAATTTCATCCGCTTTGTTGAAGCCGCACCTGCGTGCCACAAAGACGTTTACCGCAATCACAATCGCCAGCAGGACGATGCTGACCACCACGATAAACAGCAGCGAGCCTGCGCCCACCTTGTGCCAGATCCCGTTCACGACCGCTTCACTGAAGGCGGAATAGACCACCAGCAGAATCGAGGTCTGGTCGGTTTTTGAGATCCATTTTTTATGCTTCGCCACAAACGCGCCGGTCCACGGTCGGGAAAGATGCCCCAGGACAAACGGCAGCAGCAGCTGCAGACAAATTTTGCCGACCTGCTCCAGGTTACCTTCCGCGCCGTGCATGTTCATCAGCAGGCCCACCAGCAGCGGAGAGACAAAAATCCCTAACAGGCTGGATGCCGATGCCGAGCAAACCGCGGCCGCAACGTTTCCTCCCGCGAGAGAGGTAAAGGCAATGGCGGACTGCACGGTAGCCGGCAGAATACAGAGATACAGGAAACCGGTGTAGAGCGCCGGGTCGACGTTAACCGGCGCCCACCAGGCAAACAGCACCCCGAGGATTGGGAACAGAATGAAGGTGCTGCACATCACCCAGAGGTGAAGACGCCAGTGGCTACCGCCGGCAATAATGGCTTCGCGTGAGAGTTTTGCACCGTGCATAAAGAACAGCAACGCGATGGCGGCCGTCGTCAGCCCTTCAAAAAACGGGACGAAGCCCCCGCGGGCGGGGAAGAACGAGGCCAGTAAAACGGTAACAACCAGGGTGAGCGTAAACGGATCAACAATACGAAATAGTTTCATAATGACTCCTGAAAACAGATGTCGCTATTGTGCTTTTTTCTATTTGAGAAATAAAATTGATTTATTGCATCCATTCATGAATGAAACAGATGAATTATTCCTTACGTCAGCTTCGTATTTTCGTCACCGTCGCTCACGCCCGCAGCTTTAGCCGGGCAGGGGAGACGATCGGCCTGAGCCAGTCGGCGGTCAGCCACAGCGTAAAAGAACTGGAGAATCAGACCGGGGTGAAGCTGCTTGACCGCACCACGCGCGAAGTGGTGCTGACCGAAGCGGGGCAGCAGCTCGCCCTGCGTCTTGAACGATTGCTGGATGAGCTGAACAGCACGCTCAGAGACGTTGGGAGGCTGGGGCAGCAGCTTTCGGGGACCGTGCGCGTCGCGGCCAGTCAGACGATATCAGCGCACCTTATCCCGCAGTGTATTGCCGAGGGAAATCATCGCTACCCGGACATTGATTTTGTCCTGCATGACAGGCCGCAGCAGTGGGTACTGGAAAGCATCCGCCAGGGAGATGTGGATTTTGGTATCGTTATCGATCCCGGCCAGGCGAGCGATCTGGCGTGTGAAAGCGTACTTTCCGAGCCCTTTTTGCTGCTCTGCCGTGACGACGACCCGCTGGCCACGTTGCCGGAAGTCAGCTGGCAGTCCCTGACGGGCGCGAACCTGGTTTTACAGGATTATGCCTCGGGCAGCCGTCCGCTGATTGATTCCGCGCTGGTGAATCAGGGGGTAAAGGCAACTATCGTGCAGGAGATTGGTCACCCGGCGACGCTGTTTCCGATGGTGGAAGCCGGCATCGGCATCAGCGTGTTGCCCGCCCTGGCGCTTCCCCTGCCGCAGGGAAGCCGGCTGGCCGTCAGGCGATTAACGCCTGTTGTCGAGCGAAAGCTGATGCTGGTGCGGCGAAAAAATCGCTCACTCTCGGGGGCGGCGCAGGCTATCTGGGAAGTGGTGCGTATCCAGGCACAACGATTAACCGAAGCCCGCATACGCGACCCACTGTTTAACGCATCAGAAGATTAGATGTAGATATCAATCTGATTATTGTCTGACGGACTGTTCACCCCTTCCACTTTGCCCAGCTTTTGATCCTGCTTCTTCTGGGCCTCTTCGGCCTGCTGGCGCTGCAGCGCGGCGAGCTGCGCCTGCAGCACCTTGATCTGGGTCTGAATAAGTTCCTGCTGCTTCTTCTTCTCATCGGTGCTGACGGGACTGTTTGCCAGTTCTTTTAACTGCTGAGTCAGCTTTTTGATCTTGTCGAGAATGCGGGTGATTTGCGCAGAGATATCGTTACTGCTCGAAGTTCCACTCGCGCCGCTGGTTTGAATCTGTTGGGTTGAAGCCTGAATGGTCGTCATACTTTTTCCTCGCGTTATAAAACAGAGGTATCGGCACTAACGGGATTAGCTTGAGCAAAACTGCCATATCTGGCAGGGAGTTACATCGATAAACAATCAGTATTGATGATGCGGTAAAGTTACTGGAAGGCGGAAGTAGACAAACTGCAGATAGCAAAAAAGCGCCTTTAGGGCGCTTTTTTACATTGGTGGGTCGTGCAGGATTCGAACCTGCGACCAATTGATTAAAAGTCAACTGCTCTACCAACTGAGCTAACGACCCGAAATGGTGGGCGATGACGGGCTCGAACCGCCGACCCCCTCCGTGTAAAGGAGATGCTCTACCAACTGAGCTAATCGCCCATTTCGGAACTGCTGCGATAAGGTGAGAATGGTGGGCGATGACGGGCTCGAACCGCCGACCCCCTCCGTGTAAAGGAGATGCTCTACCAACTGAGCTAATCGCCCAATCTCAATTCTTATCTACACTGCGAGTCTACCGAAGTAGATGGTGGGTGATGACGGGCTCGAACCGCCGACCCCCTCCGTGTAAAGGAGATGCTCTACCAACTGAGCTAATCACCCCCGCTGTGTGGAGTCGCATTATAGGGAGAGTTGAAAATGAGTCAACGCATTTTCTAAAGTTTTTATTCGTTCGTCGTAAAATTAAACAAAACGATCGCGAAACGGGCTGTGGCGCATGATTTCTAAACAAAAATCGCAAACTCGGTCACGATAAAGGGATCAACATTGAGGAATCCCCCCACAGTGATAGAATATTGCCCATCGTTTTTTTCCCCAGGATTTGCCGATTGCCGGCATCTTTATAACGTAAGGCCATTTCATGAAAATCAAAACTCGCTTCGCGCCGAGCCCGACAGGCTATCTGCACGTCGGTGGTGCACGTACCGCTCTCTATTCCTGGCTTTTCGCCCGCCACAACAAAGGTGAGTTCGTGCTGCGTATTGAAGACACCGATCTTGAGCGCTCCACGCCGGAAGCAATTGAAGCCATTATGGATGGGATGAACTGGCTGAACCTGGAATGGGACGAAGGTCCTTACTTCCAGACCAAACGCTTTGACCGCTATAACGCCGTCATTGATGAGATGCTGGTCGCGGGCACGGCGTATAAATGCTACTGCTCTAAAGAGCGTCTGGATGAACTGCGTGAAGCGCAGATGGCGAACGGTGAAAAGCCGCGTTATGACGGCCGCTGCCGCCACGACCACAGCGAGCATGCTGCCGATGAGCCTTGCGTGGTGCGTTTTGCTAACCCGCAGGATGGCTCGGTGATCTTTGACGACCAGATCCGTGGCCCAATTGAATTCAGCAACCAGGAGCTGGACGATCTGATCATCCGTCGTACCGACGGTTCTCCAACCTACAACTTCTGCGTTGTGGTTGACGACTGGGATATGGAAATTACCCATGTTGTCCGTGGTGAAGACCATATCAACAACACGCCGCGCCAGATCAACATCCTGAAAGCGCTGAACGCCCCTGTGCCAGTCTATGCGCACGTCTCCATGATCAACGGTGATGACGGGAAAAAACTGTCTAAACGTCACGGTGCGGTAAGCGTTATGCAGTATCGCGACGACGGCTATCTGCCGGAAGCGCTGCTGAACTATCTGGTGCGTCTGGGCTGGGCCCACGGTGACCAGGAGATCTTCAGCCGCGAAGAGATGATCGAACTGTTCTCTCTGAGCTCTGTAAGCAAATCAGCGAGTGCATTTAATACCGACAAGCTCCTGTGGCTGAACCATCACTACATCAATACCATGCAGCCAGAATATGTGGCGACGTATCTGCAATGGCACATTGAGCAGGCAAATATTGATACCCGTACTGGCCCTGAGCTGGCGGACCTGGTGAAACTGCTCGGCGAGCGCTGCAAAACGCTGAAAGAGATTGCCGAAAGCTGCCGCTACTTCTATGAAGAGTTTGAAGAGTTCGACGCGGACGCCGCGAAGAAGCACCTTCGCCCGGTTGCGCGTCAGCCGCTGGAAGTGGTGCGCGACAAGCTGGCGGCCCTTACCGAGTGGACCGCTGAAAATGTGCATCACGCTATTCAGGCGACGGCAGACGAGCTGGAAGTCGGTATGGGTAAAGTTGGTATGCCGCTGCGCGTTGCGGTGACCGGTGCGGGTCAGTCTCCGGCGCTGGATGTGACGGTTCATGCCATCGGCAAGTCACGCAGCGTGGCGCGCATTAACAAGGCGCTGGACTTTATTGCTGAACGCGAAAATCAGCAGTAATTACGCCTCAGATAAAAAAACGGCAGGGTAACCTGCCGTTTTTTTATGCCTCTTATTCCGTGAGACCGAGCCGCGTTAGAAAACCGTGTATGCCTTCGCGTTTCAATAAGGCGTCCAGACGCTTCTGCTCCGGCTGAGTCATACTCTCCAGCGTCTCAATAATGCCCGGAGACAGGTTTGAAGAGGGTTCACTGTAGGAAGCGGTGACCTCAGCGAGATGGTAAACCGCCTGACGGTTACGGATCGCCGGGAGGCTCATAATATGTTCCTTCACGCGCGCATCAATATGAATGAGCCGCGCGCGACCACCCTTCACGCCGTTGAGGCCTTCGGTTTTCCATCCCTGCTGGCGTATCCAGCGATTAACCGTTTGTCTGGCAACGCCCAAACTCTCCGCCAGCTCTTCCGTGGTCATTTTGCTGCGTAATTTTTTCATATCAGTTCTGATCGCGAATCCCTAAACGTTGCAACAAGCCGGTAATCCCTTCCCGCATTAACAGCGATGTCATCTGCTTCTGCTCTTCCGGCGTCATTTCATTGGCCAGCGTCAGGAGCAGGGTGTGAAGCGAACTATCATGACTGACGCCTTCCGGCAGTTCGGACGTTTCACTTGCCCGACGTGCGCTGCGGATAAAGTCACGGACTTTTTCGTTCACATGTACCAGGCGCGCTTTCCCGCCCTGGACGCCTGGTTTTGGTGATGTAATCCAACCCTCTTTGCGTACCCATTTATTGATGGTCTGGCGGCTATAGCCAGTGAGGAGGGCTAACTCTTCTGGCGTCATTCGTTCCTTGATCATGCAATTTCCTGAATATCAGTGGGGTTAATTAACGGCTCATTTTATAGCACCGTTTTACGTGAAAACGTGACAGGCTTAACTCCTGACTGCGAGCAGGCTCGCAAAGTGATTCATTTGCATGATTTTTCAGCGATTGAATGGCTGGGATTGATTTTGCCGTTGACACCCCGCAGCGGAATTCATATTATGCCGCCCGTCAACATGACAGCTTTACGATGGGGCTATAGCTCAGCTGGGAGAGCGCTTGCATGGCATGCAAGAGGTCAGCGGTTCGATCCCGCTTAGCTCCACCAAACTCTGAACCCAACAGAGTGCGGTCAGTAAAGTAACATGTGGGGCTATAGCTCAGCTGGGAGAGCGCTTGCATGGCATGCAAGAGGTCAGCGGTTCGATCCCGCTTAGCTCCACCAAAATTGTAAACCCTCGTCAAAAGACGAGGGTTTTTTTTTATGTGTTTGTAACACCCGCCACCCTATTTTGTTATCAAAAAGAAGGTATTTCTGTACCTCACCTCAATCGGCATCACTAAACCAGTCTAAAAATAGACTTGAACTTGATTCGCGCAATTAATAAACATATTATCCATTCGGTCAATAATTCTCTCGGAAAATAACGCCCTGGTTAATGAATAGAAAAACTTACAATAATGTAAAGATATTTATGATTGCCCTGGCTCTGTGCCTGATTGCGGTACCTGTCTCCCGTTATCTCTCTCCCCGCGCAATTGTTAATGGTCACGACGTTTATTTAGCATGGTTACCTTTAAGCGTAATGCTGGCGGTAATTCTGCTATTTGGACGCAGGGCTATTCTTCCTATTTTGTTAGGTTTTACTGTCACTAATTTATTCTATGTAAATTTAGCACCGCTACAATATTCAGTATTGCTGTTCTGTCAGACCTTTGCGTTGTTCGCGGCGTGCGGCCTTCTGCGTATCATGCTGGGTAAGCGTTGGCGTTACTGCATCCCTAACAAACACATCGGATTACGGATATTCTGGCTCGGTTTTATGGTGCCAATAGGGATTAAGCTGTCGATGTATTTGGCTGGCTATTTGTTTGATTTTCCGGTGACAATTTCGACCTTTTTCGGCGAAGGGACGGTTATTTATAACGTTGTGGATATACAAAGCCTGATATGTGCGGCATTGATTTTTACCATGATGTTCTATTACCCGTTAAGAATGATAATTAATCCTCGTTATGCAATAAATTTCTGGCGACGAAGCGTGAAGCCCGTGTTTTTTCACAAGAATTCATTATATATTTTTGTCTGGCTGATGCTTTTAGGTTTCATTCTCGTCATTTTATGTGGTCCTTTTGAATCTCCCGTCATTGCGGGCTATTTGATGCCGCTGATTTTTATTCTTTTTACCTTAGCGATAAGCCGACTGACCTATGCGTTGATTTCTCTGCTGTGGGCTGTATCTGCGCTCCTGCTGTTGACCTACAACTACAACTTCCTGAACGGGGTGGAATCGGGCCATTCGCTCTCGTTTATTCTGTCCGTGCTTATCTCTTTCGCGATCTGCCTGCTTTACATGTCGCGCATTTACCAGCGCAGCGAGTGGCTTAAGCGGGGCTGGCAGGGCAGGGCGCTCACCGATCCGCTGACCGGATTGCCCAATATTCGTGCGCTGGAGGATTATCTTGAGATTCATCCGGATGCAAAAGTGAGCATTCTGCGTATGGATAACCTGGAATTTTTGAGCCGCCATTATGGGATCCTGATGCGGGTCCATTGCAAACGCACGATCGCCACCTCGCTGCAGCCTCTCCTGCAAAAAGATGAGACGCTCTTCCAGCTCCCCGGAAGCGAGCTTGTGCTGGTATTGCTGGGCCCGGGAACCGCGGAGCGCCTCCAGCATATGGTTGATCGACTGAACAGCCGTAAGATTTTCTGGAACAACACCGGGCTGGATATTGAATTTGGCGCGTCCTGGGGAATGGTGGAAAACGGCGAAAAGTTGCACCACACGCTGGGGCAACTGAGCTGGCTGGCCGAGCAGTCCTGCGGAACAACAAACAACGTGCTTGCGCTCACGAATAGCCTCGAGGCGGCATCAGGGCAAACGACAGAGCGAGTCCTGATGCTGGCGCGGATTAAGCATGCCCTTGAGGCGGGGCAGTTCCATTTATACGCGCAACCGATCCAGAAGGCGGACGGGAGCGGGTATTACGAAATCCTGGCGCGTATGGAGAGCGAGGGCGAGATCTTCACTCCTGACCGCTTTATTCCGTTGATTGCCCAGTTCAACCTCAGCCACCGGTTTGATATGTGCGTCATGGAGAAATTACTGATGTGGCTGCGCGATCACCCTTCAACGCAGGCTGGCGCCCGTTTCTCCGTTAATCTGATGCCGCTCACGCTGATGCAAAAAGAGGTGGCGTCCGAGATTTGTGCGCTCTTTGAACGTTATGGCGTTGCGCCTCAGTCCGTCGTGATTGAGATTACCGAAGAGCAGGCCTTCTCAAATTCAGGCTGCAGCATCCACAATATTCAGCAGCTGCGGGATTACGGTTTCCGGATTGCCATAGACGATTTTGGTACCGGCTACGCCAACTACGAGCGTCTGAGACGCCTGCAGGCGGACATCATTAAGATTGACGGCTGCTTCATTAAAGACATTTGTACCGACGATATGGATGCGATGATCGTGCAGTCGATGTGTAATCTGGCGAAGACGAAATCGCTGTGCGTCGTAGCGGAATACGTCGAAACACCGGCGCAGCGGGAGATGCTGCTTCGCTTCGGCGTGGATTATCTGCAGGGCTACCTGATAGGCAAACCCAAGCCGCTGGACGAGTTGCGGGCATAAAAAAACCGGGAGCCAGGCTCCCGGTTTTTTGTTTAACGCTAAACGTTAGAGTACCAGTGCCGCGATAGAAGCAGACAGGACGCTCACCAGCGTAGAGCCGTAAACCAGCTTCAGGCCAAAGCGAGAAACCACGTTGCCCTGTTCTTCGTTCAGTCCTTTAATCGCGCCTGCGATAATGCCGATGGACGAGAAGTTCGCGAAGGAGACCAGGAACACGGACAGAATGCCTTCCGCGCGCGGAGAAAGCGTGCTGGCAATTTTCTGCAGATCCATCATTGCAACGAATTCGTTAGAAACCAGTTTGGTTGCCATGATACTGCCCACCTGCAGCGCTTCGTGAGCAGGAACACCCATAACCCATGCAACCGGATAGAAGATGTAGCCCAGAATACCCTGGAAGGAGATACCCAGCACCGCGGCGAACAGGGCGTTCAGCGCAGAAATCAGCGCAATGAAGCCGATCAGCATGGCGGCAACGATAATCGCCACTTTGAAGCCAGCCAGAATGTACTCACCCAGCATTTCGAAGAAGCTCTGGCCTTCGTGCAGGTTTGACATCTGGATGTTCTCTTCGCTTGCGTCAACGCGGTACGGGTTGATCAGCGACAGAACGATAAAGGTGCTGAACATGTTCAGAACCAGCGCCGCAACAACATACTTTGGCTCCAGCATGGTCATATACGCGCCCACGATAGACATGGAAACGGTAGACATTGCGGTTGCCGCCATGGTGTACATGCGGTTGCGGGACATTTTGCCGAGAATATCTTTATACGCGATGAAGTTCTCAGACTGACCGAGGATCAGGGAACTGACGGCGTTGAAGGATTCCAGCTTGCCCATGCCGTTCACTTTGGATAACAGGAAACCAATTCCACGAATAACGAACGGCAGAACGCGGATGTGCTGCAGAATACCGATAAGCGCGGAGATGAAGACGATAGGGCAGAGAACCTTCAGGAAGAAGAACGCCAGACCTTCGTCGTTCATTTTACCGAAGACAAAGTTGGTCCCTTCATTGGCGAATCCGAGCAGTTTTTCGAACATTTCGGAGAAGCCTTTCACGAAGCCGAGGCCTACGTTGGAGTTCAGGAAGAACCACGCAAGTAAAACTTCAATGACCAGCAGCTGGACAACATAACGGATACGAATTTTTTTGCGGTCTGTGCTGACCAGCAATGCAAGTGCAGTAACGACAACAAGTGCCAGGACAAAATGAAGGACGCGGTCCATATTTGCTCCAAATATGAGGCAGGTTTAATTTTCGTGCACATTCTATGTAACAAGCGAAAAGAAAACGAGATCGAGGACACACTATAGTTACATCCTGTGACGAGTCTCAAAAATAGTGATCCACAATACATTTTTGTTATGTTAGGTAAATGAGTGAAAAGTTAAGTTTGTGTGCTAGTCTTCACAAAAGCGCGCGCGATTTCAGTTTCTGTTAGATCGCCCCACTTACCCGCCCGTCTATCGTTCAAAGCTATCAGAGAAATCACTGTAAACTTCATAAATGATCTTGATAATCATTCTCATTTTGATAGCATTAAACATAGCAAAGGCTATATTTCAGAGGCAGAAATGACAAACAGTCGCGTAGAGGGTAGCAGTGGCAGAGCCGCGCGCAAGTTGCGGTTCGCATTAATGGGACCTGCGTTCATCGCTGCCATTGGCTATATCGATCCAGGTAACTTTGCGACCAATATTCAGGCCGGGGCCAGCTTCGGCTATAAGCTGCTGTGGGTGGTCGTCTGGGCTAACCTGATGGCGATGCTGATTCAGATGCTCTCCGCAAAGCTGGGGATTGCCACGGGTAAAAACCTGGCGGAGCAAATTCGCGACCATTATCCGCGTCCGGCCGTCTGGCTCTACTGGGTTCAGGCGGAAATCATCGCCATGGCCACTGACCTCGCTGAATTTATCGGCGCAGCGATCGGCTTTAAGCTGATTCTGGGCGTATCGCTGTTGCAGGGGGCAGTGCTGACCGGGATTGCCACTTTCCTGATCCTGATGCTGCAGCGTCGGGGCCAAAAGCCGCTGGAGAAGGTTATCGGCGGTCTGCTGCTGTTTGTCGCGGCGGCCTATATCGTCGAGCTGATTTTCTCACAGCCGAATCTGGTGCAGCTCGGGAAAGGTATGGCAATCCCAAGCCTGCCAACCTCGGAAGCGGTTTTCCTGGCCGCCGGTGTGTTGGGGGCGACCATCATGCCGCATGTGATTTACCTGCACTCCTCGCTGACTCAGCATCTCCACGGTGGGACGCGCAAAGAGCGTTACTCCGCCACCAAATGGGATGTGGCGATTGCCATGACCATCGCGGGGTTTGTCAATCTGGCGATGATGGCTACCGCTGCCGCCGCTTTCCACTTTAACGGCCACACCGGTATTGCCGATCTCGACCAGGCTTATCTCACGCTGGAGCCCTTACTGAGCCATGCTGCCGCCACGATATTTGGTCTCAGTCTGGTGGCTGCCGGTCTCTCTTCTACTGTGGTGGGCACGCTGGCAGGCCAGGTGGTGATGCAGGGGTTTGTTCGGTTCCATATTCCGCTGTGGGTTCGTCGCTCCGTCACCATGCTCCCGTCATTTATCGTGATCCTGATGGGGCTCGATCCTACGCGAATTCTGGTCATGAGCCAGGTGCTGCTGAGCTTTGGTATCGCGCTGGCGCTGGTGCCGCTGCTGATCTTTACCAGCAACAAAACCCTGATGGGCGAACTGGTCAACTCAAGGCTGGTGAAACGGACCGGGTGGGCCATCGTAGTGGTGGTGGTGGCGCTGAACCTGTGGCTGCTGATTGGCACCGCGTTGGGACTCTAAAAGAAAAAGGAGCCGGGAGGCTCCTTTTTGCTGTTAGTCGTCATGACCGTGATGGCCATGTCCGTGACCTTTGCCGCGACCCCAGCCGCCGCGACGGTCGTCACGATCGTTCCAGCCTTCACGGTAGCCGCGCTCATACGCGTTGTCTTTATACCAGCCGCGGTGTCTACCGTTATCGTGTTTCCACCAGCGGTCTCCGCGCCACTCATAGTGACGGTTCCAGTAGTCACGGTCGCGCCAGTAGCCACCGTCCCAGTATCTGCCGTAGTCGTCACGATCGCCAATTTGTAATTTTACTGATGGCAACAGGGTGATTTCGCCCGCATTGGCGATCAGCGGGGCTGAAGCCAGTAATACCGCTGCAAGAATCAGTGACCTGAACATACTCTTTCTCCTTCACGATCGGGGCCCTTGTGGGGCCTGTTAACGCAATATTACGAGTTGGTAAAGCCTCGTTTCATCGCCTCAACTCCGAATTCCTGGATGAGAGCACTTTTTGCTAAAAGTGGTTTTATTTTGAGCTGCCCAGAATCCCTTCTATACGGACCAGTTCTTCCGCAGAGAAATAGCGGTTTTCCAGCATCCCCACGGCGTCATCAATCTGCGCCGTTTTACTTGCCCCAATCAGCACTGACGTCACGTTCTCATGGCGTAATACCCATGCCAGCGCCATCTGGGACAGCTTCTGGCCGCGCTCTTCCGCCATGGCGTTCAGCTTTCTTACCTTCTCCAGCTTCTCTTCGGTGATCTGGTCAGGGTTCAGAAACTGACTTCCGCTTGCCGCGCGTGAGTCTGCCGGAATGCCGTTCAGATAGCGGTTGGTCAGCTGCCCGCCGGCCAGCGGCGAGAAGGGAATACAGCCGACCCCTTTTTCCTGCAGCACGTTCAGCAGCCCCTCTTCCGGCGCACGTTCAAAAAGAGAGTATTTCGGCTGGTGGATCAGGCAGGGCGTGCCGAGATCGTCAAGGATATCAATGGCCTTGCGGGCCAGTTCTGCAGGATAGTTGGATAACCCGACATAGAGGGCTTTTCCCTGGCGCACCGCATGGTCAAGCGCTTTCATGGTTTCCAGCAGCGGCGTTTGCGGGTCAGGACGGTGATGATAGAAGATATCCACATACTCCAGCCCCATGCGCTTCAGGCTTTGATCGAGGCTTGCCAGCAGATATTTGCGTGACCCCCAGTCGCCGTAAGGGCCTTCCCACATGGTATAACCCGCTTTGGTGGAGACGATCAGTTCGTCGCGCCAGGGCAGGAAATCCTCCTGCAAAATACGGCCGAAATTACGTTCGGCCGATCCCGGCGGCGGGCCATAGTTGTTGGCAAGGTCGAAATGCGTAATGCCCAGATCGAACGCGCGCTGTAAAAGTTGACGGCTGTTTTCGATAAGCGTGGTGTCGCCAAAGTTATGCCACAGCCCAAGCGAGATGGCGGGCAACCTGAGTCCGCTTCGCCCGCAGCGACGATACTCCATTGTCCGATAACGATTTTTGTCCGGCTGATAACCCATTCTCATGACCTCTGGCGCTGAAGAAAAAATCAGTGTATGCGTTTACATTAACGCGAAAAAAAGCAGAATAGCGCAGCCTTTTTTGTAAAGCATTCTTTCCATACTATTCTTATCGCCAATTCTGGACAGTCATCACGCTTATTTAATACTCAAGGTGAGGTCAACATTAGAAGGATACCTGTTCATGCGTACCCCATACTGCGTCGCCGATTACCTGCTGGACCGTCTTACAGATTGTGGAGCCGATCATCTGTTTGGCGTGCCGGGCGACTATAACCTGCAGTTTCTCGACCATGTGATAGACAGCCCGGATATCTGCTGGGTGGGCTGTGCCAACGAGTTAAACGCCTCTTATGCCGCGGACGGATACGCCCGATGTAAGGGCTTTGCCGCGCTGCTGACGACATTTGGTGTAGGAGAGCTAAGTGCGATGAACGGCATTGCGGGCAGCTACGCCGAGCACGTTCCGGTACTGCATATTGTAGGCGCGCCGGGTACGGCGTCACAGCAAAGAGGAGAGTTGCTGCACCATACGCTTGGCGACGGTGAGTTTCGTCATTTTTACCATATGAGCGAACCGATCACCGTTGCACAGGCGATCCTGACCGAACAAAACGCCTGTTACGAGATTGACCGGGTATTAACTACCATGATCCGGGAGCGTCGCCCCGGCTATCTGATGTTGCCTGCGGATGTGGCAAAAAAAGCCGCCACGCCTCCTGTAAACGCTCTCACTTTCAGGCACACGCATGCCGATAGCGCCTGCCTGAAAGCGTTCCGGGATGCCGCTGAGAACAGGCTGGCCATGAGCAAGCGTACGGCGCTGCTGGCCGATTTCCTTGTCCTGCGCCACGGCCTGAAGCATGCCCTACAGAAATGGGTTAAGGACGTGCCGATGGCACACGCCACTATGCTGATGGGTAAAGGGATATTTGACGAGCGTCATGCCGGGTTTTACGGCACCTACAGCGGTTCGGCAAGCGCCCGTGCGGTAAAAGAGGCGATTGAAGGAGCAGACACGGTGCTGTGCATCGGGACACGATTTACCGATACCCTGACCGCTGGCTTCACGCATCAGCTAACCCCGTCACAAACAATTGAAGTTCAGCCTCATGCCTCACGCGTTGGTGACATCTGGTTTACCGGCATTCCCATGCTTCAGGCGATCGAAACGCTGGTGGAGCTGTGTAAACAGCACGTGCACGATACGCCGGTACCGTCGTCTCAAAGCGCGATGGCCTATCCGCAGCCGGATGGCTCGCTGACGCAGGACAATTTCTGGAAAACGTTGCAGACGTTTATCCGCCCGGGAGACATCATCCTTGCGGATCAGGGCACCTCGGCCTTCGGCGCGATCGACCTTCGTCTGCCGGCTGATGTGAATTTTATCGTCCAGCCGCTGTGGGGATCGATCGGCTACACCCTGGCCGCAGCGTTTGGCGCGCAAACCGCCTGCCCGAACCGGCGCGTGATTGTGCTGACGGGGGATGGCGCGGCGCAGCTCACCATACAGGAGCTTGGCTCGATGCTGCGGGATAAACAACACCCGATCATTCTGGTCCTTAACAACGAAGGGTACACGGTGGAAAGAGCGATCCACGGGCCTGAACAGAGATATAACGACATTGCGCTATGGAACTGGACGCAAATCCCGCAGGCCCTGAGCCTTGATCCTCAGGCCCAGTGCTGGCGGGTCAGTGAAGCGGAGCAGCTGGCGGATGTCCTTGAGAAAGTGGCGCACCACGAGCGGCTCTCGCTAATTGAGGTGATGCTGCCGAAAGCCGATATCCCGCCGCTGCTGGGGGCGATTACTAAAGCGCTGGAAGCGCGCAATAGCGCCTGATTACTTGTCGTTTCGCCAGGCCATCATCATCGGTTTGCCCGCCAGCAGGAGCCAGGCGGGCAACATCACGATACAGAGCAGGGGGAAAAGCGTCGAATCGGGTACCACTACCGCCGCCATAAACAGGCTGAGCCAGGCGTCACGCGTGACCACCAGAACCAGCCCCAGAATAGAGCAGGAGACGGTAATGGCCGCAGGCACCGCATCGACGTGTTCGTGCAACATCAGCCCCAGCGCTACACCGACAAAGACCACCGGGAAGATGCGTCCACCGCGAAAACCGCAGGCTGCAGCCACCACCAGCGCGGCCAGCTTAATCACGGCAAACAGCAGATAGTCGGAGACGCTAAACACCTGGCTGAAGGCCAGCTGCTGCATCTCATCCAGACCTTTGAACAACGTCACCATCCCGCCGATTGCCCCTAAAATACCGAGGATCAAACCACCAGCCCCCAGAACTAACACCGGGTGTTTGAGTTTATGCATCAGCCGGTGCAGGCGAGGAAGACACCATACCGCCACCATTCCCAGCGCGATGGCGAACGCGACGACGATGGCGCCGCTGAAAATATCGGCTATCTGCATTTGTCCATAGTGGGGGAGGGTGAGTGAGAAGTGGGGATGGAAAAACAGGCTGGTCGTCAGCGCGCCGGCGGCTGCTGCCATCAGCGGAGCAAAGAGTTTATCCCAGAGCGGGACGTCGTTATTGCTGCTGAGCGTCTGAGAAAAGATCAGTGCGGCAGCGACGGGCGTGCCGAAAAGTGCCCCGATGGTGCCTGCGGAGGCGAGGATGGTCCAGTCCAGCGCGCCGACGCGGGGCAAAATGCGCGAACCGAGGAAAACCGCCAGGCCAATATTCACCGCCATAATTGGATGCTCCGGCCCCAGGCTGACGCCGCCGGCCAGACCGATAATCAACGCAATGAGCAGCCCGGGCAGTGCCGAAGGGGAAACCGGGGCGCCAATCAGCGGTTCCTGCGCCGGGTCGGGGCCGGCATGGCCAGGACTGAAACGGATCACCAGGCCTACCGCAATACCGGTCAACGTCAGCATCACAACGATCCAGGCAGGAGAATCAGCGCTGACCCCCAGTTTTGTCGGAAGCGCCGTCCATAACATGGCTTGCAGCACCGACGCGACTTTCATCACGACAATGAGCACCAGGCTTGAGGCTACGCCAATGATTAACGCCGGAATGGCCAGCAACAGCATGGTTCTGGCTCGCGGGTGGAGCATGATGATTTCCTTGTACAAAACGGTATTACGTTACTTTGCACATTAAGCTTTATGGCAATAGTGCAAAAGGTGCTGAAACGGTAAAGTTATTCTGTGACGAAGATCGATAATCCATGGGCATTCACCTTATGGCCGTTGTTGTTATCACGCCTTGAATTTACAGTGTCCCAAAGATTTATTCTGACTTTAGCGGAGCAGTAGAAGAATGACAAAGTATGCTTTGGTAGGTGATGTGGGCGGCACGAACGCGCGCCTCGCATTGTGCGATGTTAGTAGCGGTGAGATTTCCCGGGCGAAAACCTATTCCGGGCTGGATTATCCAAGCCTTGAAGCCGTTGTCCGCGTCTATCTGGAAGAGCATCAGGTGAGCGTTGAAGACGGCTGCATCGCGATAGCCTGCCCGATAACCGGCGACTGGGTCGCAATGACCAACCATACCTGGGCATTCTCCATCGCCGAGATGAAAAAAAACCTCGGTTTTTCACATCTTGAAATCATCAATGACTTCACTGCGGTGTCCATGGCGATCCCGATGCTGAAGCCAGAGCATCTGATCCAGTTTGGCGGCGCTGAACCGGTCGAAGGCAAGCCGATTGCGGTTTACGGGGCCGGTACCGGCCTCGGCGTGTCGCATCTTGTGCATGTTGCTCAGCGCTGGGTGAGCCTGCCGGGTGAAGGCGGCCACGTAGACTTTGCGCCAAACAGCGAAGAAGAGGGCATTATCCTCGAAGAGTTACGCGCTGAGATCGGCCACGTGTCCGCCGAGCGCGTTCTTTCAGGTCCGGGACTGGTAAATCTGTACCGCGCGATTGTGAAATCAGACGGTCGTCTGCCGGAAAACCTGCAGCCGAAAGACGTCACCGAACGCGCGCTGGCGGACAGCTGCATTGACTGTCGTCGTGCCCTGTCGCTGTTCTGCGTGATCATGGGACGTTTCGGCGGCAACCTGGCGCTGACGCTGGGCACCTTCGGTGGGGTCTATATCGCGGGCGGGATCGTACCGCGCTTCCTCGACTTCTTTAAAGCCTCGGGCTTCCGCGGGGGGTTTGAAGATAAAGGGCGTTTCAGAAGCTACGTGCAGGATATTCCGGTTTATCTGATCGTGCATGACAATCCAGGACTGCTGGGTTCCGGGGCCCATCTACGTCAGGTTCTCGGTCAAATCCTCTGATGCAGAGCCCTCTCCAGCAGGAGAGGGCCTTTTCTTTACAGGTGCATCAGCTGACGAAACTCTTTCACCTTGCTGCGGCTTACCGGCACCTGAAAATCCAGATCCTTCAAACGCAAAATGTAGGTGTTGTTAAACCAGGGTTCGATCTCGCGGATCTTATTTAAATTCACGCAAAATGACCGGTGGCAGCGGAAAAAGTGGGCAGCCGGGAGCTTGCTGCAGAATTCGGTAATGTTCATCGCCATCACGTACGATTCCCGCCGGGTATAGACAAACGTCATCTTTTCGTGCGCTTCGGCGTAGTAGATATCGTTGACCGGGGTCACGATGATGCGCTCGTCTTTGACCAGATTTATAGTGTCGTTTTCGCGTACCGTCGGGCTGGCGGGGGCGGTTTGCTGCTGCCAGGCGGCCTCCAGCTTTTGCAGCATGCTGACAATCCGCGATTCCTGATAAGGCTTAAGAATATAGTCAAACGCCTCCAGCTCGAAGGCCTCTACGGCGTGCTCTTTCCAGGCGGTAACGAAAACGATAAACGGCTTATGGGCAAACTGATTGATGTTTTGCGCCAGCAATACGCCATCCAGCGACGGGATATTGATATCCAGGAAAATCGCATCGACCCGGTTATGCTGCAAAAATTTCAGCACGTCCAGACCATCATCAAACGTACCCACAATCTCCATCTGGCTGTGGGTTTTGATAAGCCAGGTGAGCTCCTGCTGAGCCAGGAATTCATCTTCTACGATGATAACTTTCATGGGTTACTCCACCTGGGGCAACAGTGATGTCGTCGTATGCGCGCGAGAGCGCTCATTCGGGACGTAAAAAGCAATTTCGGTGCCCGGCTCAAGACGTTGAATATGCAGCCCGTCGCCGTAAAGCAGCTTGACCCGGTGGTGCACGTTCAGCAGACCGATTTTATTCCCCGGCATCTCGTTAGACTCCACGCGCTCAATGACTTTTGGATCAATCCCGTGGCCGGTATCGCGCACGGCAATCCGCACCCGGTTGCCGCTTTCGGTGACGCTGATGGTGACAACGCCTTTGCCTTTACAGGGCTGAATACCGTGAACAATCGCGTTTTCGACCAGCGGCTGGATAAGCAGGCTTGGGATCACGCAGTTGACCTCTTCATCAATATCGTAAATGACAGTGAGCTTGTCGCCAAAGCGGGCCTGCTCAATCGCGATGTAGTCCTTGATCTGATAAAGCTCTTTTTTGATGTCGATCTGCTCGTCATCTTTCAACTCAATGTTGTAGCGCAGATAGCGAGACAGGTTAAAAATCAGCTGGCGCGCGGTGTCCGGATTAAGGCGAATGGACGAGGAGATAGCGTTCAGCGCGTTAAACAGGAAATGGGGATTAATTTTACTCTGCAGCGCGCGCAGTTCTGCCTTATTTGCCATCTCGCGCAGCTGTTCTGCCCGCGAAACCTCAAGCTGGGTGGAGATAATCTGCGACAGGCCGATGGCCATCTCCTGCAGCGTGGAAGTGATCTGATGCGCGTGGCAGTAATAAATTTTCAGCGTGCCCGTCACGACGCCTTTCTCCCACAGCGGGATGACAAGCATCGAGTGAATTTCCGGCGTTCGGTGGGCTTCATCATTATTTTTAATAATGATTTTACCGTAGTTAATCGCCTGTCTGGTGGTCGGGCTAATGGTGTCATCGTTGTCGCGATAGTTGTGTTCCCCGACGCCAACGTAGGCCAGCACGTGGTCAATATTGGTGATGGCGACGGCGTCAGCATGGATATCGTGGCGGATAATCTCGCAGACCTGACGCAACGATTCCGCGTTAACGTGGCGGAAAAGCGGCAGCGTTTTGTTGGCGATATCCAGCGCCAGCTTGGCCTGACGGGCGGCGCTGGCCTCTTTTTCCCCTTCAACGCTTTGCACCAGCAGCACGATAAAGCCGATGCACACGCTGCCCAGGATCATCGGAATACCGATTTTCGAAACGATATCCAGCCCCAGCGCGGTGGTGGGGGCCCAGACGACGACCAGGATCATGGTCAGCGTTTCGCACACCATGCCTGCGACGATCCCGGCGCGCCAGCGCTGTTTTTTCGGGATTTTGCGGCTGATCCAGCCGGAAAGCACCCCGGCGATAATGCTGGTGATAAAGCATGGCACCGCCGTTACGCCGCCGATATCAATCAGGTAGCGGTGCGTCCCGGCAATCAGGCCGGTGATGACGCCCACCCACGGACCAAACAAAATCCCGCCGGACATGACGGCGATAATGCGCACGTTAACCAGCGAACCCTCTACCGGCACGCCGGACCAGGTACTGAACAGGGCGAAGAGCGAAAAGATAGCGGTAACGGCCAGCAGCTCTTTTGGCGAGTGGGCTGATTTGTGCAACAGCTCGCGAAACAGGCGAATGCGAATGAGGAAGAACAGGCAAATCAGCATTAATGCCGCGCGGTCAAAAACCGCCAGCAGCATAGTGAATATTTCGTGCACGAGTAGACCTGGGAAAACGGGAAAGAACCATGATAAAAAACCTGGCGCGTATTGACCAGCTATCCGTCAGGTTTATCAAATGAGGAAAAACCATAATTTTGAAAGGGGATTATCTGGCGATGACCGAGGCGGCCTGTTTTTTTCTTACCGGCGCATCGTCAGGTAACTGGCTTGATATCATTCTGTTAAATAACAGCTATAAGAAAGCCGATCCCGAAACAGGTGCTTCCGCTTTTAGGCGCAGGCGGGTTCCGGTTTTCAGACGATCGCTTTTTTTTCATTTCCCTCTCGACAGCATGATTTTTTTCAGGTTATTTTCTAAACATGCCACATCGGTGGCAGCGTCGCTCGGACGGTCCGGGCGCTAACGTTAATCTGAGGAATCTATGGCTGAATTCAGTCCTGAACGCCGTTTTACGCGTATCGATCGTCTCCCCCCTTATGTTTTCAATATCACTGCTGAACTGAAAATGGCTGCGCGTCGGCGCGGCGAAGATATTATCGATTTCAGCATGGGTAACCCTGACGGCCCAACGCCACCGCATATCGTTGAGAAGCTCTGCACGGTAGCCCAGCGCCCGGATACGCACGGTTACTCAACCTCTCGCGGTATTCCCAGGTTACGTCGCGCGATCTCGCGCTGGTATCAGGATCGCTATCAGGTTGATATCGATCCGGAAAGTGAAGCTATTGTCACCATCGGCTCGAAAGAGGGGCTGGCACACCTGATGCTGGCCACGCTGGATCATGGCGATACGGTGCTGGTGCCTAATCCAAGCTACCCGATCCATATCTACGGCGCGGTGATTGCCGGTGCGCAGGTCCGTTCTGTGCCCCTGGTGGAAGGTGTCGATTTCTTTAACGAACTGGAACGTGCGATTCGCGAAAGCTATCCGAAACCCAAGATGATGATCCTCGGTTTCCCGTCGAACCCAACGGCGCAGTGCGTGGAACTCGATTTCTTCGAGAAAGTGGTAGCCCTGGCCAAGCGTTATGACGTGCTGGTGGTTCACGATTTAGCCTATGCGGACATCGTCTATGACGGCTGGAAAGCCCCGTCGATTATGCAGGTCCCGGGCGCGCGTGATGTGGCGGTAGAGTTCTTCACCCTGTCGAAAAGCTACAACATGGCGGGCTGGCGTATTGGCTTTATGGTGGGTAACAAAACGCTGGTGAGTGCCCTGGCGCGCATTAAGAGTTATCACGACTACGGTACCTTTACGCCGCTGCAGGTCGCGGCTATCGCTGCCCTGGAAGGCGATCAGCAATGCGTTCATGAGATTGCCGCCCAGTATAAGCGCCGCCGCGACGTGCTGGTAAAAGGGTTGCATGAAGCGGGCTGGATGGTGGAAATGCCGAAAGCGTCCATGTACGTCTGGGCGAAAATTCCGGAGCCGTATGCGGCGATGGGATCGCTGGAGTTTGCCAAAAAACTGCTGCAGGATGCGAAGGTGTGTGTGTCACCGGGCATTGGCTTTGGTGATTACGGTGACACCCATGTGCGTTTTGCCCTGATTGAAAACAGCGACCGTATCCGTCAGGCGGTGAGGGGCATCAAGAGTATGTTCCGGGCCGACGGTCTTCTCACCTCAAAGAGCGTCGCTGAACACCCCGCGTCGTCATGACATAAAAAAACAGGAGCCGATGGCTCCTGTTTTTTTGACAGCATGTTCTTCACTAGATCATCAGGGCAAAGGTTCCGGCCCAGACTAAAACAATCACCGAAATGCCCATAAAGAAATATTTCACGTTTCATCGCTCCGCGTATCTTGTGGTACGCATTTAAAAACAGAGTCCACCTGATTATAGAGAACTGAAATTCGGTCAAAACGGAAATGAGAATTTTCCCGTTACGCCGTCAACTCCAGCTCAGAATTCTGTGCTTTCCTGTTGCCAGACGGCGCTAATGTACGCTTAAAAATGAGGGGTGACAAGAGGGATTTTTTTAAACAATTTCCGTTACTTACGAGTGTCGTGGAACGGCGACAGTTTAATTTCGCTTCGCAATAAATTCACTTTGGGCGACGCATTAAAAAACGCTTACTCAGCGGAAGGACAGGTGATTGAAAAGGTTAGTTTCTTAGCGAAACTAACCTTCATGAAGGGCTAAATATAGAGCGAGGTTTCGCCAAGAGGGCGGGTTTTGAAACGGCGGTGCATCCACAGATACTGCTCTGGCGCGCGCATGATTTCAGTTTCGATGACTTTATTGATAAACGCTGCGGCTTCGCACTCGTTTTCCGGATAGTTAGCCATTTCAGGGGAGATATGCAGACGATAGCCTGACTTATCTGCTTTTCTCACCATCGTCACGGTCAGCATGGAGGCACCAGACAGACGTGAAATGACAAAGGTACCGTTAGTCGTCGCAACGTCTTTCACCGCAAAGAAAGGCGCAAAGCTGCTGCCTTTACGTCCATAATCCTGATCGGGGGCAAACCAGACGGCCTCTCCTTTCTTGAGAGCACCGACCATACCGCGCAGGTTATTACGGCTGATCATCGCCTTATTGGAGCGCATGCGGCCTCGCGTCTGCACCCATTCCATAAGCGCACTGTTGTGCGGTCTGTAGGTTGCCATCATTGGCTGGCAAAGCCCCATCACGCGGCCGCCCAGCTCCAGCGACATAAAGTGAACGCCGACAACCATCACGCCGCGTTTTTGCATCTGCGCGCGTTTAAGGTTATCCAGCCCTTCCACGTCAAACCATTTGCGGACACGCTCATCCGGCCAGAACCAGGCCATGCCGGTTTCAAGCAGCGCCATGCCGATAGATTTGAAGTTTTCAGCGATGAGTTTCTCGCGCTCTTCGGCATTGTACTGCGGAAAACAAAGCTCAATATTTTTACGCGCGATGGATTCGCGACGTTTCAGGAAAACGCGGGAAGCGCTGCCCAGTTTCGACCCCAGCAAGCGCAGGACAGGGTATGGAAGTTGAACCAGCAGCCAGAGTACGCCAAGACCAAACCATGTAAACCAGTAACGCGGGTGTAAAAACGCACGTTGAAATTTGGATTGAGACAAAATAGTAGAACCTATGTGAAGCCTGTAAAGGTAGCGCAGAGTTTGCGATACGACGTGCCGATAAGACCGTTCTTCAAGGTGATGGTTGCAGGCTTTACCGAACTTTACGGCGTTGCCTGGCCACTGCTGATTTGGGCGGGCGGCGTAATGTAGCACCGTTATACGATATGTGCTATTACTCGTTTTTGATTAAAAAAGCGGCGATTCGGGAGGTGTTTGATTTTACACTGTATAAATTCCACAAGTGAGAGCAGCCTTCATGCCTGAGGGGAAAACTGAAGCCTTTGCGTAAGCAGGAGTAGGCCGACAAAAGAGCAGCAGTGTTTATTTTCGGACCTGATTCTACGCTTTATTTCCCCTTCTAATAATAAATAAGAATTTTCTTTGTGAAAATTCTTATTTATTATTCATGCTATCAATCAATTCGTCTCTTATATTTATTCATTAACCTCTGCCTTTATCTGTGCGCAATAACCTGTAGCTATTCATTCATCTTTTTTTGATATCCTGCTGTGATGTAAATCAAAATAAGATGGTTTTATTAGCATCTCTCTGGCTGCGATCCTTTTTACGATACAAATATTCGCTTTGCATGAAGAAAGCAGTGTCTTTTACTAAGCTAAATGGATAATTCGCAATAATGTCTCAGTGGAAAATTCTTAAGAAATTTCTCATTGCGGATAAATGATCTGTATATTTGATTTTACGTCGATCATTATTCTAATATTGCGCATCAAGAACAATACCGTGAAGTTGGCGTAGCAAAAACACAGAGGGATGATGAAATGGCTGACAGTTTTCAGAATGAGGTGCCTAAGGCACGTATAAACCTGAAGCTTGACCTGCATACGGGCGGGGCAAGCAAGAAAATGGAATTACCGTTGAAATTACTGGTTGCGGGTGATTTCAGTAATGGTCAGGAGTCTGCTCAAATATCTGAGCGTGAGAAAGTTAACATCACGAAAAATAATTTCGACAGCGTTCTTTCCGAATATTCCCCAAAACTTAATCTAACCGTTAAAAATACGCTGTCCGAGGATGGTGGTGAGGACTCTATTCAGCTGACTTTTCAGAGCATGAAAGATTTCACGCCAGAGCAGGTGGCTGCTCAAATACCACAGCTGAAAGCAATGCTGGCGATGCGCAACTTGCTGCGCGATCTGAAGGCTAACTTATTGGATAACCAGACTTTCCGAAAAGAGCTGGAAAAAATCGTTCTGGACCAGTCGCTTAGTGCTGAGTTGCGAAATGAACTATCCGCGCTGGCATCAAGAAAATCGTAACCATCACGCTGTTTTAACGGATTTATCAAGGAATGCTCATGTCTGTACAAAATAATATTGCCGGGAGTGAAAGCGTGGTGCTGGAACGTCCTGCTGCGGGTGGGGTTTACGCCTCCCTGTTTGAGAAAATCAATCTGAGTCCTGTCTCCGAGTTGAGCGCATTAGACCTCTGGCAAGATGCGCAGGCGATGTCAGATGCGACCGCTGATGAGCGTCTGACTGCAGGTATGCAGGTCTTTCTGGAATGTCTGACCAAAGCAGGCGCGAAGGTCGAAAAGCTGGATAAAAGCCTGATCGATCATCACATCGCTGAGCTCGATTACCAGATCAGCCGCCAGCTGGACGCGGTTATGCACCATGACGAGTTTCAGGCGGTTGAGAGCCTGTGGCGCGGCGTGAAGTCGCTGGTTGATAAAACGGATTTTCGCCAGAACGTAAAAATTGAGCTTCTGAGCATGTCTAAAGAAGACCTGCGCCAGGACTTTGAAGACAGCCCGGAAATCATCCAGAGTGGTCTGTATAAACACGCCTACATTGATGAATATGATACCCCTGGCGGCGAGCCTATTGCGGCACTGATTTCCGCTTACGAGTTTGATGCTTCAGCGCAGGATGTCGCTCTGCTTCGCAACATCTCCAAAGTATCCGCTGCTGCACATATGCCGTTTATCGGCTCAGCAGGCCCGAAATTCTTCCTCAAGGAGTCAATGGAAGATGTCGCGGCAATTAAAGATATTGGTAACTATTTTGACCGCGCAGAGTACATCAAGTGGAAATCGTTCCGCGATACTGACGACGCCCGCTACATCGGCCTGGTCATGCCGCGCGTATTGGGACGTTTACCGTATGGCCCGGACACCGTTCCGGTTCGCAGCTTCAACTATGTCGAAGAAGTCAAAGGTCCGGATCACGACAAATACTTGTGGACCAATGCATCGTTTGCCTTCGCGTCAAACATGGTGCGCAGCTTTATCAATAATGGCTGGTGTGTACAAATCCGCGGCCCGCAGGCGGGTGGTGCGGTTCAGGACCTGCCTATTCATCTGTACGATCTCGGTACCGGCAATCAGGTAAAAATCCCGAGCGAAGTGATGATTCCTGAAACCCGCGAATTCGAATTCGCGAATCTGGGCTTCATTCCTTTGTCCTACTACAAAAACCGCGACTACGCGTGCTTCTTCTCAGCCAACTCCACTCAGAAACCGGCGCTGTATGACACCGCTGATGCGACGGCGAACAGCCGCATTAACGCCCGTCTTCCGTACATCTTCCTGCTGTCGCGTATCGCCCACTACCTGAAGCTGATTCAGCGCGAGAACATTGGTACCACGAAGGACCGCCGACTGCTTGAACTGGAGCTGAACACGTGGGTCCGCAGTCTGGTGACCGAAATGACCGATCCGGGCGACGAGTTGCAGGCTTCTCACCCGCTGCGTGATGCAAAAGTGGTGGTGGAAGACATTGAGGATAATCCGGGCTTCTTCCGCGTGAAGCTGTACGCCGTGCCGCACTTCCAGGTGGAAGGCATGGACGTCAATCTGTCGCTGGTTTCCCAGATGCCGAAAGCCAAATCGTAAAAACAGGCAGGAAGCTGATGAAAACGGAACAACCGTTATGGGGCAGGGGCATTATGGTCTCTCCCCAGCATTTTCAGCAACAGGTCGCGTATGCGGCCTGGTCTGCCGAATGTATTGCCCGACTGGGCCTCTCCTGTCCATGGGGGGTTATCAATGCCACCTTCGAACCGGAAGCTCTCAGGCTTGGACGTCTGCAGGCCCATCATCTGCATGTCCGTTTTCAGGACGGTACGCTGATTGATACAGATAATGCCGATACTCTGCCTCCGGTGCTGTCGCTTGAAAGCGAATCGCAGGAGGTGACGGTGGTGCTGGCACTCCCGCTGCTGCGGTCGAACGGCGGCAACTGCCTGAAACCCGAAGAAGTGGCCGAGCGTCCGGTGCGATATCGTCAGCGCTGGCGGGATGTGCGCAATGCCTATGGAGATGACACTCGTCAGATTGCCGTAATGCAGCCCGAACTGACCCTGCGTTTAGCGCATCAGAACAACAGCGATTACCTTATTTGTCCGGTCGCCCGACTGCAGCAAGACTCGCAGGGTACATGGCAATTAGACGAGACGTTTCTTCCTCCACTGTTGACTCTCCAGGGCAGCCGTTGGCTGGTTACTCAGCTTGAACAACTCATGACCCAACTGCGGGCTCGTCTGTGTCGTCTGATGGCGATGCGGCGTGAAAGCAATGAGCGTATGGCAGATTTCGCCGTGGCCGATGTATCACTGTTCTGGCTGCTCAATGCGCTGAACAGCGCTGAGCCCGTGCTTGGCCAGTTCCAGCGTAACCTGCAAAGCCCACCGGAGCGTCTGTATCCGGAACTTTCTCGCCTGGCAGGGAGCCTGCTGACCTTCTCTCTGGAACATCAGGTGAGCGCTATACCGATCTGGCACCACGAGCAACTCAATATGGTGTTTCCGCCGCTGTTTGATTTGCTTGGCGATTTGCTTGAAGCCAGTTTGCCGTCTCGCGTGGTGGCCCTGTCACTCGACTATGACCCACGGCTGCACTTCTGGCAGGCTCGACTGCATGACCCGCGTCTGCGCGAAGGGGCTGATTACTATCTTTCTGTGCGCTCGCCGATCCCAGTAGCGCAACTGCAGGAACAGTTCCCGCGTCAGTGTAAGGTGGGCAGTCCTGACCATGTGCGGGGGATCGTCAACTCTTCCCGGGTGGGCGTGCCGTTGATGCCATTGCGCCATGTACCAGCCGCCATTCCGCTACGCCTGGAAAATCAGTATTTCAGTCTCGATCTCTCCCATCCTCTGGCGACTGAGATGCTCCAGAGTGGGACGTGTATGTTTTACGTCCCGGGCATGCTGGGCGAGCCTGAACTTGAACTCTTTGCGGTACTGAGAACATGAGTGAACGTAAACACGGCGCTGCCGTGTCTGTTGATATTGACGCCCTGTTGCAGGATACCTGGCTGCAGGTCATTAGCCTTCGCCATGGACCGCAGTTTCAGGAAGGTGAAGGTCGGATTTTGTGGGAGCGCTGTATCGCTGACGTGGAGCGCGTTCAGCGCGAACTGAAAGCGAGTGAAATCGACGAAGCCAGCTGTGAGCATATCCTCACTGCACAATGTGCATTACTTGACGAGGCGGTCAAAGGGCGTGGTGTGGAGGATGACGCCTGTGTGCAGTGGTATGACATTCCCCTGCAGGGACACTTCCTCGGCACGATGGACGCGGGTGACACCCTGTGTGACAGAATGCGCGATGTGCTGCGCGAACCAGCACCAGACATTGCCGTACTGACCTGCTTCCAGCGGGTAATGATGCTTGGATTCCTGGGGGGCTATCGCGCGCTGAACGATCCTGAACGCCAGAAGCTGGTCAGCGCGCTCAGTGAACATGTCGCGCCGTTCAGCTATCCACAAACCCACCCTGTTCTGGCAGAAAGCCGTGCCGGGTGGGGAATGGGCGGATGGCTCGTATCATGGCCTGCACGTATTGGACTAAGCGTGATTGTTCTTGCCGCGCTCTGGTGGGGACTGGATCGTTGGCTCGATCAGATGCTGCTGACCCTGCTGCCGGGAGCCATAAAATGAGTCCTGCACAACAGCGCGGGCTTGCGCTGTGGGCAGCCCTGCTGAGTGCAGTGGTCTGTCTGGCTTTTCTGCCGGTATCCCGGCTGGCTTCAGTGCTCGTTCTGCTGGCGATGCTCGGGGTTATCTTCGTGTTCTGGTATATCACCAAACCTCGTGCGGAGCATGACGTCACCCTGCTTCTGGATGACCTTCCTGAAGCCACTTACCGTCAGCCCGTGGTGCTGGTTTGTGGCGATTTGCCGCTGACCTGGCCGCAACAGTCATCGGTACTCATCGTCACGCAGGGATGCTGGATCCACGTTGAGGATCATCAGGATCTGGAGCAGCTAGCCCGTCAGATTCTGTGGCAGCGCCCGGACTGGGGGCGTCAGCTGTCGGTGATGGTCAGTGTCTGCCCGCAGAAACACGTCGACAGCGAAGCCCTGACAAGTCGTCTGCTGGCTCTGCGCTGGCAAATCAGCCAGTTGCGTAAAGAAACGGGACATTCTGTGCCATTGATTTTGAATGGTCAGACCGGCAGCGCGATGACGGATGACATGCTCTGGCAGGCCGCTATTCCGGGTGAAGTGTGGACTGTCTGGTGTGAGTCGAATGCGCCTTGTTCAATTGCCGCGTGGGTCTCCACTGGCGGTGCGCCTGTGATGCAGCAGCAGGTGCTGATGAACAGCCTGATGAGTTGGTTCCATCAGCATGTCCAGGCGGTATTCATCGATGATAATCCTGATGTTCCGGCCATTGCACCTGCAGCGCTGCTGTGGGGAATGGGGCCGATTCTTGCCGGAAGCCTTTCATCATCAGCCTGGACGGCGTGGTTATCGCGTCACACCGCTATGCAGCAGGTGACCGGCTGGCAGCCCAGGGGGACGGACAGTACGGTGATCTCACCCTTACCGGATTTCATCCTGCCGCTGCTACCGGAGGGGCGCGGGCTCACCCCGCTGGCCCGCACCTGGCGCTGTGCCCTTGGTCTTTTCACCCTGGCGGCTATCGCCGCGCTGCTCAGCAGTGGCTGGAACAATCGCCAGCTTCTGCATCGCGTGAGCTTCGATATAGCCCGTTATGGCAGCCTCTCCATGGATGACTACGGCCCGAAGGCTAGCGCCGTAGCGGCCCTTCATGAGAATGCGGCGCTGCTGGATGACTATGCACGTAACGGCGTACCGGCCCGACTGGGTCTGGGACTTTATCAGGGGGAACGTCTACGGATGCCCCTTCTGGAAGCGATCCGCTCGTATGTGCCGCCGCCTCCTAAACCGCAGCCAACCCCAAAATCGGTTCCGAAAATTGTGAGGCTCGACAGCATGTCACTGTTCGATTCCGGCAAGTTCGAGCTGAAGGCGGGTTCTACCAAAATGCTGGTGAATTCACTGGTTGGCATCAAAGCGAAGCCCGGCTGGCTGATTGTCGTTTCCGGCCATACCGATAACACCGGCAATCCGCAACTAAACCAGATGTTGTCTCTGAAACGTGCCGAAGCGGTACGCAACTGGATGCGTGATACCGGCGACGTGCCGGAAAGCTGTTTTGCGGTGCAGGGCTATGGCGAAAGCCGCCCTGTCGCAACCAACGACACCCCGGAAGGGCGTGCGCTTAACCGCCGTGTCGAAATCAGTCTGGTACCGCAGGCAAGTGCCTGTCAGATACCCGGCAAACACCCGGCGCCATCGCAGGATGATGGCGTCTCAGAAAATAAAACGGAGTAATTAACATGGCAATTCCTGTTTATCTTTGGCTGAAGGACGACGGCGGCGCGGACATCAAAGGGTCTGTTGACGTACAGGATCGTGAAGGCAGCATCGAAGTGGTTGCACAGGAGCATAACCTGTACATCCCGACCGACAACAATACCGGCAAGCTGACCGGCACCCGCATCCACACGCCGTTCCTGTTCACGAAGGAAATCGATTCCTCCAGTCCGTACCTGTACAAGGCGGTGACCACCGGTCAGACCCTGAAATCCGCTGAGTTCAAGTGGTACAAAATTAACGACGCGGGCCAGGAAGTGGAGTACTTCAACACCAAACTGGAAAACGTGAAGGTAGTGAAAGTGAATCCTGAAATGTATGACATCAAGGATCCTTCTAAAGAGAAGCACAACCACCTTGAACGCGTTGAACTGCGTTACGAAAAAATCACCTGGACCTACAAAGACGGCAACATCATTCATTCCGATTCCTGGAACGAACGCGCCACGGCGTAATCCTGATGCGGGCAGGTTTTCCTGTCCGCAGTTTTTTGCTGAGTGTCTGAGATGCGGGCACTCAGCAAAGAAAAAACAATCTGCCTGCCTGACCTTATGCGCTTTGGTGAACAGCGATGGGCGGTAGCGTGTCCAGGAACCGACAAAGAGAGAATCTCATGGAAAATCCAGCCATCCTGTTACGTCGTCTGAACCCTTACTGTGCCCGTGCGATGGAAGGCGCGGCGTCGCTCTGCCAGACCCGCGCCCATGCGGAAATTTTGCCGGAGCACTGGCTGCTGAAACTACTGGAGCAGGGGGAAGGTGACCTGACGGTGCTGGCCCGTCGCTACGAGTGGGATATGGATGGCATCTGGCAGGATTTGCTTGGCTGGCTCGACAGACAACCTCGCTCCGTGCGCCATCGCCCCCAGCTGTCTGATGCCATTCAGACGCTGATGCAGGAAGCCTGGATGATTGCCTCCCTTAACAGCGAAGAGCATATTCGCAGCGTCCATCTGCTGATGGCCCTGGTGGAAAAACCAAAACTGGCACGTTGTGACGGCCTTTGGCCGTTGTTAACGCTTGCTCAAAGCCAGCTGGAGCGCCTGCGGCCTTTACTGGATGCGCAATCGGATGAACGTCTGGAAATGCAGCGCGAAGCAGAACTGGCGCAGAGCCACGGTGGTGAGGTGGAATTTGTCGGGCGTCCGGCTGGTGTGGAAATGAAAGAGGGGGAACTGAGCCCTGCGCTGCAGAACGCACTGGATAAATTCACCCTTGATGTCACTGCCAAAGCGAAGGAAGGGAAGATCGATCCTGTGTTTGGCCGCGACACAGAAATCCGCCAGATGGTGGACATCCTTTCCCGCCGCCGTAAAAACAACCCGATCCTGGTCGGCGAGCCGGGCGTGGGGAAAACCGCACTGGTTGAAGGCCTGGCGCTGCGTATAGCCGAGGGTAATGTGCCGGAATCCCTTAAAACTGTTAGCCTGCGCACCCTTGACCTGGGCCTGCTGCAGGCTGGCGCGGGCGTGAAAGGTGAGTTCGAACAGCGTCTGAAAAACGTCATCGACGCGGTACAGCAATCGCCTGTACCTGTTCTGCTTTTTATTGATGAAGCGCATACCATCATTGGCGCAGGTAATCAGGCGGGTGGTGCAGATGCGGCCAACCTGCTGAAACCGGCGCTGGCGCGTGGCGAACTGCGTACTATTGCGGCCACCACCTGGTCCGAATACAAACAATACTTCGAGCGTGACGCCGCGCTGGAGCGCCGTTTCCAGATGGTAAAAGTGGATGAGCCTGACGATGACACCGCCTGCCTGATGCTCCGTGGCCTGAAATCCCGCTATGCCGCACACCACAATGTGCATATTACCGACGATGCGGTTCGTGCGGCAGTTACTCTTTCGCGTCGTTATCTGACCGGACGTCAGCTTCCTGATAAAGCGGTCGATCTGCTGGACACCGCTGCCGCTCGCGTGCGTATGAGTCTCGATACGGTACCGGAACAGCTAACCCGCCTTCGCGCGAGTATCGCAGCGCTCGACATGGAGAAGCAGGCGTTACTGGAAGATATCGCCATTGGCAATCAGTGTCATGCCGAGCGTTTGAGCGAGATTGAACAGGAAGTGGTTCGCCAGGTAGTCACACTCGACGAACTGGAAACCCAGTACGGTCATGAGATGAAACTCACCGAGCAGCTACGCGAAAGCCGTCAGGATATATCACGTCAGCGTGAGACTCACAGGTTGCAACAGGAGCTAAACGAGATGCAGCACAGCAACCCGCTGCTCGCCCTGGATGTGGATGTCCGCACCGTTGCCAACGTGATTGCCGACTGGACAGGCGTGCCGTTGTCTTCGCTGATGAAGGACGAGCAGACCGAACTGCTGGCCCTGGAAAATGAAATCGGTAAATGTGTCGTTGGGCAGGATGTGGCGCTTGAGGCTATCGCCCGGCGCCTGCGTGCGGCAAAAACGGGTCTCACGTCTGAGAACGGTCCGTTGGGCGTATTTCTGTTGGTAGGACCGAGCGGCGTGGGGAAAACCGAAACCGCGCTTGCGCTGGCCGATGTCATGTACGGCGGCGAGAAATCACTCATTACGATTAATCTTTCTGAATACCAGGAACCGCACACGGTTTCCCAGCTGAAGGGCTCGCCGCCAGGCTACGTGGGTTACGGTCAGGGCGGTATCCTCACCGAAGCTGTACGCAAGCGTCCGTACAGCGTGGTGCTGCTGGACGAAGTGGAAAAAGCGCACCGTGACGTAATGAATCTGTTCTATCAGGTTTTCGACCGCGGATTTATGCGCGACGGCGAAGGGCGTGAAATCGACTTCCGCAACACCGTCATCCTGATGACCTCCAACCTCGGAAGCGACCACCTGATGCAACTGCTGGATGAAAACCCGGAAGCCACCGAAGCAGACCTACACGAACTGCTGCGTCCGATCCTGCGTGATCATTTCCAGCCCGCGCTGCTCGCCCGCTTCCAGACGGTGATTTACCGTCCGCTGGCTGAAGCAGCCATGCGTACCATCGTGGAAATGAAGCTGCTACAGGTCAGCAAGCGCTTGCATCGCCACTACGGCCTGACCACGCACATTGATGAAAGCCTGTATGACGCACTTACTGCCGCCTGCCTGCTGCCGGACACCGGCGCACGCAACGTCGACAGCCTGCTGAATCAACAAATTTTGCCGGTGCTGAGCCAGCAGTTACTGACCTGCATGGCCGCAAAACAGACGCCGCACTCGTTACGCCTTGGCTGGGACGATGAAGAAGGGATCGGCCTGGAATTTGACTGGAATCAGGAGGCAACGTATGAGCACTAATCCTCCGATCAGATATAGTCATAACCATCACCTGCTTGTGGTGAAGGGTTGTGACGCCGAACCCGACGTGCTGGCTTTTGAAGGCGACGAAGCCCTGAGCAGACCGTTCAGCTACCGTGTTGAGTTTACCAGCCGCAACCACGGCATCAGCAAAGAGATGATGCTGATGAAGCCCGGCTCGCTGACGCTGCAGGCCCCGGTTGACCAGGGTTACGGCATCAAAATCCAGCAGCCGCTGCGGGTGATTCAGGGGGTGGTGACCGGTTTTGAACGTCTCGGCACCTCAAAAGATGAAACGCATTACGCCCTGACGCTCCGGCCCCGTCTGGCGCTGCTTGACCGTTCGCACCAGAACGCCATTTACCAGGACATGTCGGTCCCGCAAATTGTGGAAAAAATCCTTCGCGAGCGTCACGGCATGCGCGGTCAGGATTTTCTGTTCTCGCTCATAAAAGAGTATCCGCGCCGTGAGCAGGTGATGCAGTACGGCGAGGACGATCTGCACTTCATCACCCGCCTGCTGGGCGAAGTGGGCATCTGGTTTCGCTTCACCACCGACACGCGCCTGAATATTGATGTGGTGGAGTTTTACGACGGTCAGCAGGGTTACGAGAAAGGCCTGACGCTGCCGTCGGTGCCGCCGTCCGGCCAGCATTCACAGGGTGTGGACTCGGTTTGGGGAATGGAATGCCATCACAGCGTGGTGCAGAAGCAGGTCAGCACCCGCGACTACAACTACCGTCAGGCCACGGAGGATATGAATACTCTGGTTGACGTCACCCGGGGAGACGCAACCACGTACGGGGAAGCGTACCACTATGCCGACAATTATCTGACGCCGGGCAGCGCGTATGACCTCAATCCGGCACCCGAGTCCGGTGCGTTTTATGCCCGCATCCGGCATGAGCGTTACCTGAATGACCAGACGCAGACCCGGGCCATCACCAGCAGTCCGGCGCTCTCTCCGGGGATGCTGCTGAAAGTCACCGGCGGGTATGAAGTGGCTGACGTATTTGCTCAGGGCGTGGTCATCACGGCGATGCAGACCCATGCGCGGCGGGATGAAGACTTTAGCCTTCGTTTTGACGGCATCCCGGACAGCCCGGATTTCAGCTTCCGCCCTGAGCCCGGCTCACGTCCGGTGATGGCCGGGACGCTGCCGGCACGCGTCACGAGCACCACCGAGAACGACACCTACGGCCATATCGATAAAGACGGCCGCTACCGCGTCAATATGCTGTTCGACCGGGAAAGCTGGGAAACCGGGTTCGAGAGCCTGTGGGTGCGCCAGTCCCGCCCTTATGCCGGCGACACCTGCGGCCTGCACCTGCCTCTGCTGGCGGGCACCGAAGTGGCGATTGGTTTTGAGGACGGCAACCCGGACAGGCCGTACATCTCCGGCGTGCTGCATGACTCGGCGCACGGCGACCACGTCACCATCCAGAACTACAAGCGTAACGTCCTGCGGACCCCGGCGAACAACAAAATCCGCCTCGATGACGAGCGCGGGAAAGAGCATATCAAAGTCAGCACCGAGTACGGCGGCAAGAGCCAGTTGAATCTCGGTCACCTGGTCGACAGCGAAAAACAGCAGCGTGGTGAGGGGTTTGAGCTCAGGACGGACAGCTGGGGTGCTATCCGGGCGCAGAAAGGGATATTTATCAGCGCTGACGGCCAGACGAAGGCGCAGGGGCAGATGCTGGATATGGCAGCGGTTAAACGCCAGCTATCCGACGCCCTGTCTTTGGCTGAATCACTCTCCAGTCTCCTGGAAAGTGCAAATATCGATTCACTGGATAATGACACACAACAAAGTTTCTTACAGCAAAGTGTGGATGCCCTGCAACAGCCGGTGATTGTGGCGGGTGCACCAGCAGGGATTGCACTTTCTACGCCTCAGCATATTCAGTTCAGTGCTAACCAGAATCAGATATTAACTGCAGGCGGGAATACGGAAATATCAGCGCTAAAACGTATTGCCTTAGTCGCGAAAAAAATGGTGGTGGTGTTTGCACATGAGATGGGAATGAAATTGGTTGCGGCGGCGGGGAAAATCGAAATGCAGGCTCAGACTGATGGACTTGATATCATAGCCGCGAAAAAGTTGACCATTACCAGTACAGAAGATGAAATCCTTATCACGGCGAAAAAGAAAATCACCGTGCAGTGCGGTGGTTCCTATCTGACGATTGACCCGACCAAAATTGAGCACGGCACCAATGGCGGCTTCAAGGTAAAAAGTGCTGATTTTGACTATGCGGGGCCAGCGAAACTGAACGTTCCCTACCCGAAATTTACCGCCTGCGAATCCATGGCTTCAGAAGCTTCAGGTAAGGGTGATGCAACCATACCGTTGAGCTAAGGACGACTGATGATTAATTACCTGGAGCAGCCTTTGCAACTGGCGGACCATCAATATGCAATAATTGACCGCATGCGGGTGCCAGAATTGCCCGAAAGCTGGCCGCGTATAGAACTGGTTACGCCGATGCTGGCACCGCAAGCCCATCTTTACCCGTGGCTGATACCGTTGCATGAGCTTCCGTCTGTTGAGTGGAGGATGTTGATGGCTGACCTTTCGCGATGCGCTGATCCAACTTCACCGCCGACGTGCGTCCTTTTATTGTCCAGTCAGCGCCCGATTAAGATCGTACACAATCTGCTGGTTAATGCTCTGTTTTTTAAGGATGCACACCAAAAGGGACATATCCTGCGTTATTACGATCCGCGAGTGTTGTTTCATCTGCACTGGATGCTGAACCCATGGCAATTGTTTAACCAGCTACCCGCCCAGGAAATACCGTACTGGACATTCTGGCTGGAGGGAGAGTGGCACACACTGGCGTTCCCGGCTCGAGTTTCTTGCCAGCCCGGAGACCAAACAGAAATTCCGCTAGCGCAATTACAGCGCAGTGGACAGATAAACCTTACTCTGGAAAAACTGCCACGCAATGTCAATATGGCGCAGCGCCAGCAAAGTAGTCGAAAAATAGATGCATTGCTTGTGCAGGCGATGACATGTGGACTGCCGACCCAGGAAGATCGTATTGCATTTGCGCTGCATGGATTAGTTCAGCCAGAAGGTTTCTGGATAGCTCCGAAGATGGCGGCATTTCTGGCACAGTCCCAACAGGCTCCTGACTATTATCGTGATGTAACCAGTAACTGGGATGAACATCTCTGGCAGGAGATAACCCAAATGCAGCCTTATAATCATGCATGGAACAATTAATATGAGCACACAAAAAGGCTGTAAGTTCTGTATACGCTATGGGTTGCCACTTTTACCCGTTCGCCCGGCGATCGTGGCAAAGGATGATGCATTACCTCTATTGCCGGGCAGCGTCACTGTACCAGCAGTTGCAAAGGGCGAAACTGCATGGACGGGACGCTTGCTGCGTGAGGGCTATTTATACATCTGGTCTGAGTCAGGTAACCGCTGGATAAATTATTTTGTCACTTGCGAAGGATATTATTACCCGCTGCCTGAAAATGGAGATGTGCCTCCTGATATTGTAAATGGTAAGGCAAAGCCATGCGTTACTCAGCCAGAAGAACTGGCGAGTGCATCACTGATAACGCTTCCGGTAAAGCCCTTGGGCATGAAAAACGGTGTGTTCTGGTTCTGCTGGTCCGAAGTGGAATGGACACCAGCGGTCCGCACAAAGCATGAAAAAGCGTCTTATCGCATTCAGTATATGCAACCTTTTGACATGGATGCCTGGATTAATAGCGGTAAGGCGGACCAGGTTATTGCAATATCGACGCTGACTGAAACTGTGGCGGAATATAGCAGTGAAGGAAAAAACAGCAGCGCCAGGATATGGTCCCCTGCACCATGGAAAGCTGCCACGACATTTGAAGCCCTTTTAATTAAAAAATCGGCAGACAAGCTTTACCCAAATAAAGGGGCAATGATTGTGCTGCAGGATCCACCTGCAGTCTTGCAGGATCTCTCCGCCGTTATAGACTTTGAATTGCAAAAAAACGTCTACAAAAAAGCCGAATATCAACGGGAGCTTGCTCTGGCTTCTGCAATTACTGGTTTGAAAGAATCGATGAATCGCCAGTTTGAACGGGACTCTATTGAGAAGAGTGAGAGCGAAGAGCGAATGGCGCTTTATGGTCCCTTTGGCTACGCCGGGAATAGCGATGTTCCGGATAATATGTATACCTCGATCGGTGATCGGAAAGTAAAACCTGAGGCAGCCAGGAAGTGGGCGGAGTATGAACAATACTATGAACCATCAAAAGTGGCTGACTTTCAGAAGAAATTTAATAAAATTTTACAGCAGTATAACGACAGTGTCGTAAGTCCACGCACCGAAATGTATCTTGAGTGGATAAAGGGCAGCGTATTGCTCGAATATTTTAAGCATAATTTTGATGCCCAGGAATTGAGAAGTGGTATTGAATATGTCCAGACGCTGAATTACTGCATTGCCGGGATGCAGGACAAAGTGGGGGTCATTCGTCATTTTAATGATTTGTTGTCAGGGACACCCACGGATGTAACAAATATACTGGCTCGTGCTTTAATATTGAATCAGGATGTTCTGGCTGAAAAGTTAGCTAAAGCTACTGAAGGCTTTTCGGACTGGTTTGCCATTCCATGGAATGGGATCGCCGATGCTTTTAAAGATGGTATCGAAAAAATGCGTGACAATGCTGCCGGTGTGGCAGGAATATTCATTGGGTTACTTTCAGGTATATTAACAAAACAGATCGCACAGGCATTAGAATCAAACAAAGTCTACGGCTGTTTAGTTGCGATGGGTGCAATAACAAATAAAGCACTAGTTCCTTTAGAAAAAACAGGGAAATATAAAGAGTTTGTTTCTGAAGTGGTCACGCAACTGGCTAAGGAAAGCGGACTGGACAGCAGAGCAAATAAAGACAGCTTACGACATTATGTCAGACGGGAGTTAAGACGACTCAGGATCGACGGGTTGCCAGTGGAAGTTGAGGAAACAAAAAAATTTCTGGTCATGGTTGATATTGACAAAGTACACGAGATGGCATCGCTGCCACCCAAAGAGCGTGCTATTGCATTGAGTAAATTACTTCGAATATCAGCAGATGTTGAGGCTCAGCAATTTAGCCGCTGGCAGGGGGCTGTCCAGCGTGGAGTCACAAAAGCCGGGCAGGCTATGCCATTTACATTGGGGGTATGTTCCGGGATTCTTCAGGTTGCAGCACTTTTTATTTCTGCTGATATTCACAATAAAAAAACACTCACTGCCGATCAGGGAGAAGCGCATTCCCGATTTTGGGCGGGCGTATTAGGTCTTGGAAGCACGACATTAGGCATTATCGAGACCGGTATTAAACAATTTCGGTTATTTGCCAATGCTGCGTCGAGGCTCCGGGTTTTCAGCGCTGAAACCTTTCTCCGATGGGTTGGTTATGTGGGAAAAGCATTTGGTGTGGTGGCTGGGGTGATTGCAGTGGGATATGATATTTTCCATTCGTTTAACGAATTTAACAAAGGGCATACCGGACTTGCTGTTGCTTACGGTCTTTCAGGGTTCGCTGGTGCTTGGGTGGCTGTTGCAGTCGTTGCCGCTTTACCTGTTATCGGAACGTTTATTGCCGTTGCGATTTTAATAGGCACGGCTATTTATCTGGCGTTTCAAAATCGCGACAATATTCAAAAGTGGCTGGTACAATGTAAATGGCGAAGAATACCTATTGATCCAGACGATACAAAAGAGAAACAAGATAAATATAAGAAGATAGAGGCAGCCGAACTGCCTGTATGGCCAACCATGAAAATGGAAATGGATGAGCTTAAATTAGCGTTGGGAGTGGGGGGGTAAAATGGATTATTACGGTCTTTTTCCTAAGTTTAAATTAAATCGTGAGCTTAATGATGAAGAGATAAAGCATCAGCTAAAACAATACCAGGTAACTAAACTGGATGGGCAATCTATAGTTCCTGATATGAAAGTGATAACACTAAATTCCCATTATCTGGAACTGGTTGATAAATACTTCTCAGCAAAAGGGTTTTTGAGTCTGATTGCTGCATTTGTTTTTTTTTCAGCATCTCTGTTTTACCTTGCTGTTCTTCTTGACACCGTTCCATATCTCCGGTGGATGTTTTCGAAAAATGAAAAATCTCTTTTGATTTTCACTTTAATGTTGATTCCGGCAATTCTGTTTTCATTCAAGCTTCTAAAAACAGAATGGTTTGCCTGGACACATTACCCCATTCGCTTTGACAGAAAAAACAGACTGGTGCACGTATTCCGGTTAAATGGTTCAGCCTACAGCGTTCCCTGGGATAGCGTTTTTTTTACCACAGGGCTGAGCCACAGAAAAGATGCGAACAAAGACTACTACATCAGCGGTCATGTGCTGGCGGATGATAACAAAACCGTGATTGACACCTTCTGTCTGCCGGCCACGCATTCGGACAGGAAGCAGCTTGAAAGGCACTGGGAGTTTGTCCGACGTTACATGGAGGAAGGGCCTGAGTCCGTCATTGGGGTTGTTGATTTTTGCCTGCCCATCGCAAAAAAACGCGAAGGCTATCGCTTTGGTCTGCTCTATCTTTTATCCGGCTTTAACGGCGCACTGTTATTTCTGTTCCCGCTCCTGTTTGTGCTGGCCTTCATTTTCAGCATTCCGCGCTACCTGGCGATGGTGACAAGCAGAGTGCCCGCCTGGCCTGAGAGTATTGAGTCACTGTGCCGGGTTGATAAAGATGACCCTTATCGGGTCGATGCTTCTGGTAATCCTGAACATCCATGGCGAAATCTTTTCAGGAAACCATCAGCAAACAACAGGAAATAAAGATGAAAGGTATGTTGGAATAGGATGAGGTTAAATTGGCTCCGGGAGTGTAGAATAAAATGGATTATTACGGTCTTTTTCCTAAGTTTAAATTAAACCGGTCTCTTAATGATGAAGAGAGAACGCATCAGCTAAAACAACATCAGGCAACTGAACTGGATGGACAAACTTTAGTTCCTGATATGAAAGTGATAACACTCAATTCCCACTATCTGGAGTTGGTTGACAAATATTACTCAGCGAAGGGTTTCGGTGGGTTTGTCGCTGCATTTGGCTTTTTTTCTACGTCACTACTGTACCTCGCTGTGTTGATTGACACCGTTCCCTATCTCAGATGGAAATTTTCTGGTAGTGAAAAAATACTATTGATTTCTACTTTAATGTTGATTCCCGCCATTCTGTTTTCATTCAAGCTTCTAAAAACAGAATGGTTTGCCTGGACACATTACCCCATTCGCTTTGACAGAAAAAACAGACTGGTGCACGTATTCCGGTTAAATGGTTCAGCCTACAGCGTTCCCTGGGAAAGCGTTTTTTTCACCACAGGACTGAGCCACAGAAAAGATGCGAACAAAGACTACTACATCAGCGGTCATGTGCTGGCGGATGATAACAATACCGTGATTGACACCTTCTGTCTGCCGGCCACGCACTCGGACAGGAAGCAGCTTGAAAGGCACTGGGAGTTTGTCCGACGTTACATGGAGGAAGGGCCTGAGTCCGTCATTGGGGTTGTTGATTTTTGCCTGCCCATCGCAAAAAAACGCGAGGGCTATCGCTTTGGTCTGCTCTATCTTTTATCCGGCTTTAACGGCGCACCGTTATTTCTGTTCCCGCTCCTGTTTGTGCTGGCTTTTATTTTCAGCGTTCCGCGCTACCTGGCGATGGTGACAAGCAGGATGCCCGTCTGGCCCGAGAGTATTGAGTCACTACGCCGGGTTGATAAAGATGACCCTTATCGGGTCGATGCTTCTGGTAATCCTGAACATCCATGGCGAAATCTTTTTAGTAAACCATCAGAAAACAACAGGGAATAAAGATGAAGGGTATCATTCGTATCGGTGATAAAACCACCGGGGGCGGCCAGGTTATGGATGGCTCAAAGAAAATGAAATTTGCCGGTATTGGTGTGGCGCGTAAAGGCGATCCGGTCAGTTGCCCGATATTAGGCCACAGCCCTTCTTTTATCGCTGAAGGGCATCCAACTATGAAGGATAATGGCGTACCAGTTGCGTTTCACGGATATAAATGTACCTGTGGATGCACACTGATCGCTTCTTTAAGTAATGCGACTACGAGTAAATAATGCCCGTTGATCTTACCTGTATTCCACCACGTGCAAAACGACAATCTGCACCATCCTTTAAGCGCTGGGTGATACTCCTGGTTGTACTTATTATGGCCGGAGCGGGGATCACCGCCTTTTTCTGGCCTACGAGCTCGCCCACTCATACGGCTACGTTCTGGTTTTGTTTTCTTGGAATCCCCACAGTCATTGGTGGGGTTGCATTTGCGTTTCGCTGGCTGATTTATCTTGCTGGGGAATGGCTGGCAGATGGCTGGGATGCGGCCAGGGAGTGGGATCTTGCTCAGGATATTCGGTCCGGTCAGCGTAGTCTCGGTATGTTAGGTTACGTAGTTCACCTGCCCCATGTCATTTCAGCTAAATCCATTTCGCAACAGATGCTGATATCCGAAGGTATTATATTGCCTGCAAAGGTGGACGAGACAGGCGAGTTGCTTATCCACCACGCCAGTTTTAGCGATATGGGATTACCTGTACTGGTGAGAGTAAAAGAACGGATAAACTCCTTGCTAAGGGAGACTGCGCTACAAAACGTGTTTCAACGCATGCCCCAAAAGTCCCCCCTGGCTGTGTTATTTCAGTTCAGCCCGGATATATCTTTATCACTCGAAGAGCTCGCCGCGATAAAGCAATTGGTGCAAAACAGCATTGGTTTCCCTTTCAATATTACTTTTATCAGCGGGGAAGGATTACAGGCGATTGATGCGTGGCTTGATAGACCAGATGCGATGCAGACCCTGCTTGTTATTACTCTGAACCTTACTGAAAAAATCATAGATGGTACCGGGGAAGCGGCGGCAGCACTATTGATGAGTTCACCTGAAAGACCTGAGGTAAACCGGAACGTTGTGGCTCAGGTCCATCGACCTGAACAGATGAAGACTACGCAGGATATGAGTAGCGCGCTTATACAGGCGTTACACTGGGGAGAGTCTGCTCCAGAAGAGATAAAACAGATCTGGTTAACGGGCACGGGTGTCAGCAATAAAGCAACCGCCTTGCTCTCAACCTCTGGTGTTCGATTTCCTGTTGCCGGACAACCTTGTGATATTGATTTAAAAACGGGGCTGACGAGGAATGTTTCACCCTGGCTTGCGATAGCTGTTGCCGCTGACCAGGCTGGACAATCAGAATCATCACAGCTTGTTGTGTACGTTCCGGACGAAAATATATTTCCCTGGTTTATGACTGTTTGCCCTGTAACGAAATAATTCCCCAGCATTATCCATTGTCTGCGAACCGATGAGTTTACTTTCGGTTCCAGTTTTCCCACGACTGATAAAACTGCCATCAGCTTTTTGATCGGAGTGCACTGAAGTGACGCGTCTTTTGGCAATATTTAAAAATACAACGTTCCAGCTATGGCTGATTCTTTTGTTTCTTTTTGTAGTGGGAACGACGGTTTTCTGGTTACTTGAATTCTCTCCCGAAACGCTGGGAGTGATTGATGGTTCTGTCCAGCAAGGATATTGGTTTTTCACCTGTGCGCTGCTGACTGGCGGTTTGGTGTTTTTTATTATTTTATTTTTTATTGTCACTCGCCTGTTCGGTGAGAAGAACTATAAAGCTGTTAAAACTGTTGCAACCGGAAAAGAATCAACGGCTCAGGCGGAAAAGAAAAAGGATAATAAATACTGGAATGAATATTTGACTCTCAGAACATCTCTCCGCCGTAGATACACCTTCTTCTGGCACCACAAAATCCGTCTGCTGCTGATTACTGGCGATGAAGCCGCGATTGAACAGCTTGTTCCAGGCCTGAAACAGCAGCAGTGGCTTGAAGGCAATCGTACCGTACTGATTTATGGCGGCAGTCTGGCTTCTGAGCCCGATCGCGAAAAATACACCGCGCTGCGTAAACTTCGCCGGGGACGTCCACTGGACGGGGTTATCCGTGTAATGCCTCCAGCGTTTAACCTGACACCGCAGATGAGTGACAACGATTTACGCGGTCTGGAAAAAATCAGCGAACTGCTGCGTTATTCCGCTCCGGTATGGTTATGGCAACTGCGCGACAGTAAATGGTCGCAGGCTAAGCGTATTGAGCAGGTGGTGGGGGCTCATTTCCCGCTGCGCGCTAAAGAAAACGACATTATCGGTCAGCTTGAACTGATGCTGCCGGCATTGCGGACGCAAGGGGTGAACCAGGTCACTGAGAACAACTGTCACGATTTCCTGCTACGTCTGGGCCAGCACCTCGAAGACGGCGGCATTGCCCGTTGGGCTCAGCAACTGGCGCCATGGCTCTTTGTCTCTCAGCAGCGTGTTCCGCTGCGTGGCCTGATATTTAGCTGCCTGCCGGACAAAAAGTCTACTGACGCAGAGTCCTCTATCGCGTCTGTACAGCGTCATGCCCTTACTCTGCCTGTAACCTGGCAAGGTATTATTGAAGACTGTACCCGAGTACGTGGCCGCCGTGTCGGTGTGGCCTGGGAGCAGACGCTTGCATGGACATTGATGGCTATCATTGGTGTCTGGGGGGCTGGGACGCTGCTGTCATTTGCGGTCAATCGCCAGCACATTGTCTCCGTCGCTGAACAGGCTCATGCCCTTGTCGAGCATTCTTCCGTATCCGACTATCAGCTGACGGCACTGCATGAACTGCGAAACGATGCCGGCCGCCTTTTGCATAATGTTCAGGAGGGAACTCCCTGGTATCAGCGCTTCGGTCTTGACCATAATCAGCAGTTGCTAAACGCAATGCTGCCCTGGTATGGCGTGGCGAACAACCGGCTTATACGTGACCCGGCAAATGCTGTCCTGATGCAAAAGCTTACAGCCCTGATCAACTCAGCGCCAAACAGCGACCAGCGTGCACAGCTGGCGAAACCGGGTTATGACCAGCTTAAAGCCTGGCTGATGATGGCCCGTCCGGATAAAGTCGACGGCGTGTTTTATGCACAAACTATGAAAACCGTGCAGCCAACGCGTATGGGGATATCCACTGGGTTATGGCAAAGCCTGTCACCGGATTTATGGGCCTTCTATATCTCTGAACTGCCAAAACAACCACAGTGGAAAATCACGCCGGATGCACAGCTGGTTAGCCAGAGCCGCCAGGTGCTGTTGCAGCAGATTGGCCGCCGCAATGCAGAAAGCACGCTGTACGAGAATATGCTCAAATCGGTACGCCGTAACTTTGCCGATGTGTCCCTCGAAGACATGACCAGCGGTACCGATGCGCGGCGACTGTTCACCACCGATGAAGTAGTGCCGGGCATGTTCACTCGCCAGGCCTGGGAAGGGGGCATTCAGCAGGCTATCGAAAAGGCCGCAAACTCTCGACGGGATGAGATTGACTGGGTGCTGAGCGATTCCCGTAAAGCCGTATCGGCGGACATGTCGCCTGAAGCGCTCAAAGCACGCCTGACTGAGCGTTACTTCACTGACTTTGCCGGCAGCTGGCTGAACTTCCTTAACAGTCTGCGCTGGAATCCTGCGAACAATATTGCCGATGTGACCGACCAGCTGACGCTGATGAGTGATGTCCGCCAGTCTCCACTGATTGCCCTGATGAATACTCTCGCCTGGCAGGGGCAGACCGGCCAGAAAAGCGAAGGCCTTTCGGACTCCATTATCAAATCGGCAAAAGATCTGGTTGGTGGAAAAGACAAACCCGCAATTGACCAGTCTGCGACAGGTCCACAGGGGCCGCTGGATGAAACTTTCGGTCCGCTGCTTCAGCTTCTCGGCAAAAACATGGGCAGCAACGTCATGTCGGCTGACAACTCTCTGAGCCTGCAGACCTATCTGACCCGTATCACCCGCGTGCGTCTTCGCCTGCAGCAGGTGGCCAGCGCTTCTGACCCGCAGGAGATGATGCAAACCCTGGCGCAGACCGTATTTCAGGGAAAAAGCGTTGACCTGACCGACACCCAGCAATATGGCAGTCTGATTTCGGCAAGCCTTGGTGAAGAGTGGAGTGGTTTTGGCAGCACCATGTTTGTGCAGCCGTTGACCCAGGCCTGGGAGACCGTGCTCCAGCCGTCGGCGGCGAGCCTGAATGACAAATGGAGCCGATCCGTAGTGGCGAACTGGCGCACCGCCTTTGAAGGGCGCTTCCCGTTTGCAGCGAGCAAGAGTGACGCCTCTTTGCCGATGTTGGCAGAGTTTATCCGTAAAGACAGCGGGCGCATAGATCGATTCCTGACCACAGAACTCAATGGAGTGCTTCACAAAGAAGGCAGCCAGTGGGTACCTGATAAGGTCAATAGCCAGGGGCTGAGCTTTAACCCGGCTTTCCTGCGGGCCATTAACCAGCTGAGCGAACTTTCAGACATTTTGTTTACCGATGGCAGTCAGGGCATCAGCTTCGAGCTGCAGGCACGCCCGGCAACGCAGGTTGTAGAAACTCAACTGACCATTGATGGACAAAAGCTGCACTACTTTAACCAGATGGCTGACTGGCAGTCCTTCCGCTGGCCGGGAGACACTTATAAACCAGGGGCGATGCTGACATGGACCTCCGTTAATGCGGGCGCGCGTCTTTTCGGGGACTACCGCGGGAGCTGGGGCTTTATTCGCTGGCTGGATCAGGGCAAGCGCCAGCAGCTTGACCGCAGTCAGTGGATGGTCACTTACACCGCCCCGGATGGTCGTATCCTGCAGTGGGTACTGCGTTCACAGCTGGGTAGAGGGCCGTTGGCATTACTGGAACTGCGCGGCTTCACGCTGCCGGATCAGATTTTCAGCGTTGACAGCGCGGCCACGGCTCAGGCTCTGATGGCCAATACGGAAATCAATGACATGGATGGAATCGAATAATGAGCACTTTGCAGAATCTGATTGCCGCCTGTCAGGCGGAAGAAACTGAGCTGCGGCAGCAGGCGCAGGCGCGCACGGAACGCTGGTACCCCTGGCTTGCCCCTGTCAGCGATACCTGCCCTGCAGGGGAGGTACCGGGATATGACGATGATTTTCAGCGTATCAGAGAGGAGGTTAATAAACTCTCCGGCATCGATACCGGGTTGATTTGTACGCTTGCCGAAAAACTGCTGACCGCTACCGCCAAAGATATCCGTATTGCGACCTATTACTGCTGGGCCCGTCTGCACCAGGACGGCGAGGCTGGCTTTGGCGAAGGGCTTGAACTGCTGGCGGGATTACTGCAGCGCTATGGAGCGCAGCTTCATCCGCAGCGGGAGCGAAGCCGTAAACCGGCGCTGGAGTGGCTCGCAGGCTCTCGTCTGCTTGATAGTCTGTCCCTGTGGCCTGAAGTGGTACGCGACGATGCTATGCGTACAGTCGGTGCGCTGTTGCTCATCCGCAGCTGTCTTGAGGCTGAGCCAGAAGCGTCGCGGCCGGATTTGAATGCGCTTTACAGCGCGCTGGAGTCCCGCCTGATGAAGGCCGGTGGCGTGGATGCTTTGGTTCCACAGAACGCCAGTAACACCCCTCAGCCACAGACCTCTGCACACACGGCAGAGCATGACGCTCCAGCCCTGAGCCGCATCACGTCCGGTCAGGATTTGTTGACTCAGGCCCGTACCCTGGCGGGGTATTTGCGTGAACAACCCGATGGCTGGCTTCCCGCACACCGGCTGATGAAAAGCCTGCGTCATGACACGCTGAGAGCGATCCCTGCACCGGATGCAGAGGGGAAAACGCGCATTGAACCGCCGCGGGCTGATCAAAGGGCCATGCTCAAACGATTATATCTGCAGCAGAGCTGGCTGGAGATACTGGAACAGGCGGACAGCACCTTCTCGCGTGGTGCTAATCACCTCTGGCTGGATTTGCAGTGGTATATCCACCAGGCTCTGGTGAAATTGGGTCAGGATGTGCTGGCCGACATCATCATCGCCGACCTGAGAGGGCTGCTGAGACGCCTCACCGGACTTGAAACCCTGGCCTTTAATGACGGAACGCCGTTTGCTGATGAGGTCACGCTCAACTGGATAAATCAAAGCGTGCTGGACGATATGTCCAACTGGCGTGATGAGCCGGTCAGCGCTGTCAGTGAGACGGGCAACGATATTCTGGCCCTCGAGCCGGAAGCGCTTGAGAAAGCGGATTCGGATGGCCTGGATGCCGCACTCCACTGGCTTCAGACACGTCCGGGGTCGGACTCCACGAAAGACAAATGGCTGCTGCGTCTGCTGATGGCCCGCGTGGCCGAGCAGAAGGGCAGGAATGAACTGGCGCTGCATCTGCTGGGTGAACTTGATGGTGCGGCGGAATCAATCACCCTTACGCAGTGGACACCGGCGCTGCTGTTTGAAGTGAAATCGCGTCGCCTCAGACTGTTGCGTATAAAAGCCACCCGCAGTGAAACCGACAAAGCACGGCTTCAGCCTGAGATGGACCAGCTTCTGGCCGGTCTGATTGCGCTCGATCCGGCAAGCAGTGCGGTGCTTTGCGGGTAAAACGCCCGGCCTACCTTTAAAATTCATATATTCAGGTTTTTATGGACGATTTAACCCTGCGTTATTACGACGCTGAAATGCGCTACCTGCTGGAAGCTGGCGAAGAATTCGCCCGCGCTCACCCCGAGCAGGCAGCAATGCTCAATCTCGATAAAGCCGGCGCGCGCGATCCTTACGTCGAGCGCCTGTTCGAAGGCTTTGCCTTCCTGATGGGGCGGCTTCGAGAGAAGCTTGATGATGACCTTCCTGAACTGACCGAAGGGCTGGTCAGTCTATTGTGGCCGCATTACCTGCGCACCATACCGTCGATGTCGGTGGTGGAGTTCACCCCTGGCTGGCGAGAAATGAAAGAGCAGATGCGTATTGTCAAAGGTTTCGAGATTAACTCGCGGCCGATCGGTGAAAAGGGTACGCGCTGTCGGTACACCACAACTAAAGAGATAACTCTCCAGCCGCTGTCGCTGGAACTCGCTCGCCTGTCTACTGACCCTGACGGACGTTCGGTTATCAGCCTGCGTTTTAACTGCAGCCATCTTGCTGACTGGAGCCGTGTCGATCTCAGCCAGATCCCGTTCTACTTCAATGCAGACGCCCCGCTGGCCTGCGCTATGCACGAAGCCTTCACCATGAATGTTGCTCGCCTGTGGCTGCGGATGCCGGGAGACATGGACAGAAAACCGCTCGACGGGTATTTCAACGCGCTGGGTTTTGGCGACGATGACGACCTGTGGCCGAAGGGAAGCAGCAGCTTTAGCGGTTATCAGTTGCTGCTAGAGTACTTCACCTTTCGTGAGAAATTCATGTTCACTTGCCTGCGTGGACTAGATGGCGTCAACTTCCCGGCTGAGCTTCCCTGGTTTGAAATCGACGTGGTGCTGGCAGAACGCTGGGAGCATGACTTTAACTTTACCGAAAAACACCTGCGCCTGAACTGCGTGCCGGTGATTAACCTGTTCCCGCTGGAATCTGACCCGCTGACGCTCAACTCCCTGCAGACTGAGTATATGCTGCGCCCGATGCGCGTGCAGGATGGCCATACCGAGATTTACGCGGTCGATTCGGTGATGTCATCGAGCCAGCATACCTACGTGCCGTTCTCAAGCTTCCGCCACAAAGGCGGAATGATGCGCCATGAAGCCCCGGAATATTACTACCACACCCGCGTGCGCCGCGGTCCGTCAGGGCTGCACAATACGTGGCTTATCCTGGGTGGCGAAGCGTTTGATAATCACACCGTCCCTGAGGATGAAAGCCTGTCTCTGACGCTCACCGGTACCAACGGCCAGCTGCCGAGACGGGCGCTGCAAAGTACCGTGCTCGATACGGTGATGAAAACCACGTCGGCCAGTATCGCCGTGCGCAACCTGTGTGCGCCGACGCTGCCCTGTTATCCACCAGCGCAGGACCGTTTCCACTGGCGCGTGCTGAGCCATCTCGGCAGCGGGTTCCTGTCGATGATGGATAACGCCGATGTGCTGCGCGGTACCCTGGCGCTGTATGAATGGACGGATAGTGAGATGAACCGCCGTCGCCTGGAAGCTATCATCGACGTGAAGCACAGTGAAACCGAGCGATTTGAGCAGGGATATCTGGTTCGGGGGGTGCAAATTGAGGTGACGCTGGACAGCCACGGCTTTGCCGGACGCGGCGACATCTGCCTGTTCGGCGAGATGCTGAGCCGCTTCTTCGCGCTCTACACCGATATCTATCTGTTTAACCACCTGATTATTATTCTGCAACCAACCGGAGAACGCCTGGAATGGGAAGAGAAGCACAATCGCCGCATTCCCGGCTGACACCGAGGCTTGAGGCCGACCTTCACCGCATTAACTTCTATCGGTTATGTCAGCTGCTGGAGAAACGCAACCCGGGCAGGCCGTTAATGGGATCGACCAGCCATCCCTCTGATGACCCGGTACGCTTTGCGCCGCATCCTGGGATGGGGTTTCCGGTCAGCGAACTGAAGGCTGTCGAATATGATGAAGACGATGACAGCAAGCCAGCAGTTATTCGCACCACCTTTATGGGCCTGTACGGTGTCGATTCACCCTTACCGACGGCGTATCTGGATGACATCACCCAGCGCCGGGAAGGGCATGAGGCGCTGCAGGGTTTTCTGGATATTTTCAGTCATCGGATCCTGACGCAGTTTTACCGCGTCTGGCGTAAATACTCATATCCGGCCACGTTTGAGCCCGGCGGAACCGACAGCATTTCGCGGTCGTTATTGGGTCTGGTGGGGCTTGGGATACCGGGCACGGCAAATCACATTGCCACTCCAGTGTCGCGATTTCTGGCCCTGTTGGGGGTTCTGCAACAGCCGGGCAAAACTCAGGAAGGGATGCAGGCACTGGTGAGCCTGCTTGCCCCCGATACGACGGTGCAGGTGAGTCCGTATTGTCTGCGCCCTGTAGAGATCAACAGGCCGCTGGGTTTTTACGGTGACCAAGATTTTCTGCTTGATGGCAATACGCCGCTGGGTGACGAAGCGATGGATGCCGGCAGCCAGCTGCTGGTAGCTCTCGCGACGGACAACGAACAGGAAGCGCAGGGCTGGAAACCGGATGGCCAGTTGTACCAGGACTTTCTGGTGATGCTGCGGGTTTATCTGGGCTGGCGGTTTAAAGCCAGAATGACCCTGACGACGTCTGTGCGACTGCTGGCCGTACCCCCGCTGGGTGAGAAATCTTTCTGGCTGGGAATGAACGGCGTGCTGGGAGCAGAAGATGATAGCCTTCCTGATGACATTCCTGAAACCTTCACGACAGAGTTGGGATATTACAGCGGGTTGGAGCCCGCGAAACCACAACAAGGAAACCGACGTGTTACGTACAAGTTTAACTAAAACTGCGCGCTGGATGATGCCTCTCACGGCGCTTATTCTGACAGGTTGCGGGGTGACGCAGAGCGTCACCGACGGTACCAAATCGGTGTTTAATTCTGTGTTCTATAAAAAAATTAAAATCCTGCATCTGGATTTCACCGCCCGCGAAGCGCTGAACACCGACTCTCGCGAAAATAACTCGCTGTCTGAGCCTGTCGTGCTCCGGGTTTACCAACTCAAAGACCGCAAAACCTTTGATAAGACGGTTTATCAGCAATTGCTTCAGGATGATGCCAGCATCCTCAAAGACGACATGCTGGCCAGTCGTAATATCGTGGTAAAACCGGGAGGGGATGCGAGCCTTGATATGCCGATGGAAGAAGAGGCGCAGTTTGTCGCGGTAGTGGGGCTGTTCCGCCATCCGGACATGACCAACGACACCTGGAAGCAGGTTATCAAGCGCAGCGATCTGGATCCGGATAAACCGCGCATTCTGGAAGCCGGCGAGAACCATCTGACGCTGAAACCGCTTAAGGACGACTGATGCCCTACGGACATAACACGCCTTCGCTGTATGAAATGTTAACTGGAAATTTTACAGGCGGACTCAACCTTAGTCAGGTCAGTGAAGAAAACCAGGTCATCCTTTCGGTTCTGGACAACATGCAGCGCGTTCTCAACTGTCGCGCCGGCACGCTGGCGCATCTGCCTGATTATGGGCTGCCCGATATGACAAAAATCCTGCAGGGGATGCCGGGAACGGCTCATGAACTCATGGGCACATTGTCTGCCGTCCTGCTCAAATATGAACCGCGCCTGAAAAAGATAGACGTTGTTCTGCTGGAGCAGAACATTCCCGGCGAGCTGCGCTATGCCATTGACGCTGAACTTAAAGGGGTTGGTCTGGTGCGCTACGGGACTGAGTTTATGCCCGAAGGACGGGTCCTGTTGCGGCATCTCAGGCAACAGCAGTATCTCGACACAACACCCCGTATATAAGGTCAGATAACACCATGTCAGTAAAATCACAGTTCCTGAGGAAGCTGCAGGCCAGACAGCCTGCACCCGTTCCCGCAGTTAGCAAGAGTCAGGCCGATATTGCAGCGTTTCGCCAGCGAATGGCTCAGCTTCAGGATCAAATGGATGCGTGGCTGACAGATACCGGACTGAATGCAGAGCCACTGACGGTATATGTTCCGGACCTGCTGGTGGAGGGCGGGGCTTTTGATATTTCCGGTATCGTCCTGCGTTATGGTAACCGGGCGGTTAAGTTTATGCCGATATTTCTGTATGGACAGGGAGTTGCAGGCTGTGTCGAGGTGACTTTTTTTTCCGGGTACAACGCGATTTCTCAAGGACGCCTGTTCATGCGGGTGGGGAGCGTAAATGACTGGATCTTTACTCCCCCTGATACATCACCTCAGTCAGGACAACTATTTGATGAAGGTGTTTTTTTCGGTCTGATTTTAGCGCTGCTGCCCTAGCAATAACATTCATTTCTTTATTAGTCATTGCGTTTCTACACGCAAAACTGCCTTACACATCAACTGACGATATTAACCGACACGGATATGCAGGCCCTGCAGAATGACCAAACATATAACGTTAAAAACCGGCGGCGACCCGCGTACGCTGCCAGATTATGCCGCCCTCCGCGATGAACTCAGTAAGCTTACACATCCCGCTCGCCCTGATGTGAACTGGCAATATGTCCAAAGACTCTGTCTCTCAATGTTTGAACAGAACGGTGTGGAGTTGCAGACAGCAGCCTGGTACACCCTTGCCCGTACTCACCTGTCTGGATTAGCTGGCCTGAATGAAGGGCTGACGATTCTGGAGGCCCAGATTAGCCGCCAGTGGGACACCTTATGGCCGAAGGCACAACATGCTCGTATGGAAATCCTTAGCGGCCTTAGCCAGCGCCTGCAGCAGAGCATGCGTATGTTTCCATTCAACAGCAGCCATCTTAGTGAGCTTTATCGTGCTGAAGCGTTACTCACCAGCCTGAGCGCGGTGCTCCAGCGCCTTGAGCTTAAACACCTTAGCCAGTTCGATACGTTACGAACGTTGATACGTTCAAATGCTGAACGGCTGGAAAGCAGTAATGACACATCAGATTTGAATGTGAATATGAAGCCCGATAGCGAATCGCCTCTGGATAAAGCCGAACCGATCGAAGAGGTGAAATGGGTATATGTGGTGCATCAGGAAAATCAGCCGAATGGAGAGGATCGCACGACAGCCCCCGTGCCCGTCAGGCAGTGGAAACCCTTTTTTGCCGGGATGTGTTCCACGCTGGTGGTTTGTATCGCTGTGGCGTGGGGATGGGTTTCTTTTTCCAGACCCGACCCCCTGGCGACTCAGGCTTTTGCCTCTCTGGCTCCGTTACCTGAAGTGCTCACGCCTTTGCAGCAAAACGCGTTAACACTGCGAGGTAGTTTACCGTCCACGTTTATCACAGACACGCAGCAGCAGCTTGCCCGCCTGGATAAACTGCCTCCTGACTGGAATATTTCCTACAGCCTTCAGCTGTTAAAGCAGCTCCAGACATTATGGCCGGAGGAGGCGAAACCCCTCACAATGCAGTGGCAGCAAAAATTTAACGCGGCAGCGTTACCTGTCGACGCAATGAACAGCTGGTATCAAGGAATGATGACGCTTCAACAGCTGAGTCATCGGTTGAGTAGTCTGGACGAGCAAAAAGGAAAATACATCACGGTAAGCGAGCTTAAATCCGTGGTTTTTTCGACTATACAGTCATTCAACCAAACGATACCGGCTGAAGAACAGCTCAGGCGCCTGTCGCAGCATCCAGCAGGAGATGCGCTTCCTGAAGCAGAAAAGACTCAACTGGAGTTGCGTCTTAAACAGCTGGCAACGCGTTACGCTCAAATAAAACAGGATTCTTCTGCCCAGTGAATTCTGGCGGTGGACAAACGAATGTACTGGAAAAAGCGGGAGGGTAAAGTGTCCCCTGCAGGAATCGAACCTGCAACTAGCCCTTAGGAGGGGCTCGTTATATCCATTTAACTAAGGGGACGAGGCGGCACGAGTATAGCCTTATTTACACTTTGCGTTAAGCGCATCGCCGCCTGACTGCTCAAAGAGTCACCATTCAGGTCGATTTTTTTGTCGATTTATCATCATTTTCCCGTGCCTTAAGCTCAGCTTTGCGTTTGTTCGACATGTCGTTACGAATTTGGGCATGGCTTAGCAGCGCGAAGATAAACGTTCCGCCGCAAATGTTTCCCGCCAGCGTCGGAAGGGCAAACGGCCAGAAGAAATCGCTCCAGTGAAGCGTACCGTTAAAGACCAGATACAGGATTTCAACGGTACCGACCACAATATGCGTGGTGTCCGCCAGCGCAATTAGCCAGGTCATCAATATGATCACCACAATTTTGGCGCTTCCCGCTGAAGGAAACATCCAGACCATCGTGGCGATAATCCAGCCAGAGATGATGGCGTTGGAGAACATCTCGACCGGCGTGTTTTTCATTACGTCCATGCCGATTTTCACAAACGCATCCCGGGTGGGTTCATCAAAGATCGGCATATATTCAAACGCCCATGCCGCGATGCCCGTGCCGATGATATTACCCAGCAGGACCACGCTCCAGAGCCGCATCAATAAGCCGAAATTACCGAGTGTGGGGTTTTGCATCACCGGCAGCACGGCGGTCACCGTGTTTTCGGTAAACAGCTGCTGGCGGGCCATGATGACAATAATAAAGCCGAAGGTATAGCCGAGGTTTTCCAGTAAAAATCCACCGGGTACGCCTTCGAGCTGCACATGAAATATCCCTTTCGCAAGCAGAGATGCGCTCATTGAGAGCCCGGCAGCGATGGCTGACCAGAAGAGGGCCATCGCGTCGCGCTCCATCTCTTTTTCACCGTCCTGGCGTATATGCTCGTGGATGGCCATTGCGCGGGAGGGGAGACGATCTTCATCAATTTCTATCTTCTCGCCGCGCGCTTTCTCCTCGCTTTCAATTTCAAGCTCCTCAGTGCTCTCACCAATTTTTTCTTCGCCTACATCTTTCATATCTGCTCCCGGAGGTTGATCTTTCTGTTAAGCGTAGCGGCTTTTATCGGGATGCCTGTGGGGATGCTCTTAAATTGGTGGCAATGACAACAAAGGTGATACATCTCTTTCAAAGACATTATAAAATTGCCAGCGAAACGAATTCCTAAAGCCAGGCTATGCTGAGATCAGAGTCACGGTGATTACTGCCCGTAATTGTGCTCATAGACATCGGTAAACGTGCTGTTACAATCGCTTGCACGTTTACAGACGGAGCGTCAACGGCTCCGTTACGGATGGCAATCAACGATAGCCATACTGAACAGGGAGATATTTATGAAACTTCGGCTGTCGGCGCTTGCGCTTGGCGCGACGATGCTTGTGGGCTGCGCCAGCTCCGGTGAGCAAACGGGACGCTCCGATCCTCTCGAAGGATTTAACCGCTCAATGTATAGCTTCAACTACAACGTACTGGACCCGTATGTGGTTCGTCCGGTGGCTGTAGCATGGCGCGATTATGTTCCACAACCCGCGCGTAACGGGTTAAGTAACTTTACCAGCAACCTCGAAGAGCCTGCGGTAATGGTGAACTACTTCCTGCAGGGCGACCCGTATCAGGGGATGGTCCACTTTACCCGTTTCTTCCTGAACTCCATTCTGGGGATGGGGGGCTTTATTGATGTTGCAGGTATGGCTAACCAGAAACTGCAGCGTGAACAGCCGCACCGTTTCGGCAGCACAATGGGACACTATGGCGTAGGGTATGGTCCTTACGTGCATTTACCGTTCTACGGTAGTTTCACCCTCCGTGATGATGGCGGCGATATGGTGGATACGCTGTATCCAGTCCTGTCGTGGCTGACCTGGCCACTGTCGGTGGGTAAATGGACGGTGGAAGGGATTGAAACTCGCGCGCAACTGCTCGACTCCGATGGTCTGCTGCGCCAGTCTTCTGACCCGTACATTATGGTGCGTGAAGCGTACTTCCAGAATCATGACTTTATTGCCAACGGCGGTAAGCTGAAGCCGGAAGAGAATCCAAACGCGAAGGCGATCGAAAACGAACTAAAAGATATCGATTCGGAGTAAATAAAAAAGGTGAGCAATGGCTCACCTTTTTTGATTCCAGCGCGATTAGAACGCGTAGTTGAAGTTCATGCCGTACAGCCAGGCTTTACCTTCGGAAGAGAACTCATACGGACCTTCCTTGAAGTTAACTTTTTGACCGTGCATATAAGATATGCCCGCATCAATAGAAGCATCCTTGTTGAATGCATAGGTCGCACCAGCGCTCAGCCAGAAGCGGTCCTGATCCGGAATTGAGATAGAGCGTTTGTCTGCTGGTACCGGACTATCATCGAAGGCAATACCGGTACGGAATGTCCAGTTGTCATCCATATAGTAAGTTGTCCCCAGCGCGATGCGGTAAGCATCACGGAAGCTCTCATCTTTATAGAAGAGCGTGTCGCCGTTGCTGTTGGTCGCCTTCAGCTCCTGGAACTGGCTCCAGCTGGTGTAGGTCAGGCTATAGTGAACTGCCCACTGAGGCGCCACTTTGTTATAACCTGACAATTCCCACATTTCTGGTAAGTGCAGGCTCAGAGAGCCGCCAGTGGTTTGGCCATTGGTTCCCATCGGCAGACCGAAGTTGCCGAGGATCTGGTTATAAGCAGAAGGGAGGCTGCTTTTGTAATCTCCATCAAAATCGATTTTTACTTCTGAACGGTAGGTAAAGCCGTAACGGTTGTTTTTATCGAGTTCATAAAGGATACCGGCGTTCCAGCCAAAGCCCCACTCATCGCCCTTCAGATAAGCGATCTGAGTATCTGCCGGGATACCAGCCACACGCTGTGCCAGGGCTGGTGGGAGTGCGCCTGAGCCAGCGACGACTTTGCCCAGGTCGCCCGCGTAACGTTCGATCTTCGCTTTAGCATACACAGCATCAAAGCCAACACCGAAACTCCAGTGATTATCCAGACGGTAAGCACCGCTCAGGTTCAGGTTCAGGGTTTCCAGGTCGGTTTTACCGCCAAACGCTCCAGCTGCATAGTCGTTATTGAACTCGGTTGCTAAACCGTAGTTAGAGGTCACGGATGCGCCCCAGCCGAACTGGTCGTTAATCGGCGCCACGAAGTGCATGTTTGGAACCCATGCCGTTGGGGCAATGTTATCCGATTTCAGATCGGCACCTGTTGGAGAACGGCCCGAGATATCAACACCTGGATCGACAAAAATTGCACCGGCAGAGAAAGTCGGACGATCGAACATCATGATCAACGCGGGGTTACGACTCGCGTTACCCGCATCATCAGCAATAGCGCCTTCCCCGGAATACGCACGGCCAAGGCCAGAGGAAGAAAATTCGTTTAACTGAAAGCCCGCTGACCAGGCGGAAGTGGAGACGAGTGCCACTGCGACTGCCAGCGCAGTCTTGTTGAACAGGGTTTTCTGGCTCATGACCATAACCTCATTGAGTTATTTTTATTCAATAATTGTTACATACCGTAACAGGAGCGCGAAGTGTAGGGTCTGAGGTATGACAGACAAATCAGACCAGTGGCCAGAGTATAGGTCTGACCAGCCTGAATGTTGCAAGTTTGTTTATTAATATTTTCAAACATGTTTCGTGAAACGAGATCTGGTTGGCAAAATTGTGACCATCACGACTCACCCAAAAGGGTGGTTTTTGTTTTAGATCATTTTTTAGTGTGATATTGGTCACTTATCCGCTTTTGCGCCATTAACGGCTGGAGAGCGCCCGCTCCGGGGCGTAAAATATCAGCATCGTGTCTATCTCGCGCGCTGCGCGAATACAGAGGAAATTGAGCTATGAGTAAATGCAGTGCTGATGAAACCCCGGTTTGCTGCTGTATGGATGTTGGGACCATCATGGACAACACCGATTGCACCGCCTCTTACAGCCGTGTATTCACCAACCGTGCGGAAGCGGAAGAGACCCTGACCGCGCTGAGCAAGCGTGCGCGTGACGTTGAATCCGATCCGTGTGAAATCAAGTCTACCTTTACCGAAGTGGAAGGTGGCGTGAAGCTGGACATCGACTTTGTCTTCGCCTGTGAAGCAGAAACGCTGATTTTCCAGCTGGGCCTGCGTTAATTTCTGCGGCCTGAAGCCTTCACCCCGACCCTCTCCCACGGGAGAGGGGGCAAACATTAAAAACGGTAACCTACGGGTTACCGTTTTGCTTTTACCTTGCCCACCCGGCAACAAACCGCACAAATGCCTCTGCCATGCAGGGGCATTTTCTTTTTCTTCTCTGTGCCTTAGCTCGCACTTTTTCGTTTCCCCGATTGGCTGAATGTAAAAAAATGGTTAAGACTATTATCAGGTCAGACCACTATATGTTTGATAAAATTTTTTTACAGGGGAGTGTTATGAGTCAGGCATTACCGCTTATTACCCGTCAGGGCGATCGCATTGCCATAGTCAGTGGATTGCGCACGCCATTTGCGCGTCAGGCAACGGCGTTTCATGGCATACCGGCCGTCGACCTGGGGAAAATGGTGGTGGGGGAGATGCTGGCTCGCAGCGAAATTCCGCCTGAGGTCATCGAACAGCTGGTATTTGGTCAGGTTGTGCAGATGCCTGAAGCCCCCAATATCGCGCGTGAAATCGTCCTCGGTACCGGGATGAACGTGCATACCGATGCCTACAGCGTCAGCCGCGCCTGCGCAACCAGCTTCCAGGCCGTGGCTAACGTCGCCGAAAGCCTGATGGCGGGCACGATTCGCGCCGGGATTGCGGGTGGGGCGGACTCCTCTTCGGTGCTGCCGATTGGGGTCAGTAAAAAGCTGGCGCGCATCCTGGTGGATGCCAATAAAGCCCGCACAATGGGTCAGAAACTCAAACTCTTCTCGCGTTTACGCCTGCGCGACCTCATGCCCGTGCCACCTGCCGTAGCGGAATACTCCACCGGCCTGCGCATGGGCGATACCGCCGAGCAGATGGCTAAAACGTATGGCATTACCCGTGAACAGCAGGATGCCCTGGCGCATCGCTCGCATCAGCTTGCGGCAAAAGCCTGGTCGGAAGGCAAGCTGACCGACGAGGTCATGACCGCCTATATTCCTCCCTACCGTCAACCGCTTGTGGAAGATAACAATATTCGCGGCACCTCGACGCTGGCGGATTACGCAAAGCTGCGCCCGGCGTTTGACCGCAAGCACGGCACGGTGACGGCGGCGAACAGTACGCCGCTGACGGACGGCGCAGCCGCCGTGATCCTGATGACCGAATCCCGAGCGAAGGAGCTGGGCATTACTCCCCTGGGCTATCTACGCAGCTATGCCTTCACCGCCATTGATGTCTGGCAGGACATGCTGTTAGGTCCGGCGTGGTCAACGCCGCTGGCGCTGGAGCGCGCGGGGCTGACGCTGGCTGATTTAACCCTGATTGATATGCACGAAGCGTTTGCCGCGCAAACCCTGGCAAACGTACAGCTGCTGGCAAGCGAGCGTTTCGCGCGCGACCTGCTGGGCCGCGCCCACGCCACGGGCGAAGTGGATCAGAGTAAATTCAACGTGCTGGGCGGCTCTATCGCCTATGGTCATCCGTTTGCCGCCACAGGGGCGAGGATGATCACGCAAACATTACATGAACTCCGTCGCCGTGGCGGCGGATTTGGCCTCGTTACCGCCTGTGCGGCGGGTGGCCTTGGCGCAGCAATGGTTCTGGAGGCTGAATAATGGATATGCCATCTGCATTTAATCTGACGGTTCGCCTCGATAACGTGGCCGTTATCACTATTGATGTGCCTGATGAAAAGATGAATACCCTGAAGGCCGAATTTGGTGTTCAGGTGCGTGCGATGCTAAAGCAGATCCGCGACAACAAAGCGATTCGTGGTCTGGTGTTTATCTCTGCCAAGCCGGATAACTTTATCGCCGGCGCGGATATCAACATGATCGCCCGGGCGAAAAGCGCTCTGGAAGCCGAAGAGCTGGCGCGTCAGGGCCAGCAGGTGATGGCGGAGATCAACGGTCTGCCGATCCCGGTTATTGCAGCGATCCACGGTGCCTGTCTGGGCGGTGGGCTTGAGCTGGCGCTGGCCTGTCACAGCCGGATTTGCACCGACGATGCGAAAACGATTCTGGGTCTGCCGGAAGTGCAGCTGGGCCTGCTGCCTGGCTCCGGCGGAACGCAACGGCTGCCGCGCCTGGTGGGCGTCAGCACGGCGCTGGAGATGATCTTAACCGGTAAACAGCTGCGTGCCCGTCAGGCGCTGAAAGCCGGTCTGGTCGATGACGTCGTGCCGCAGTCCATTTTGCTGGAGGCCGCCGTTGAGCTTGCGCTGAAAGGGCGTCAGGCAAAACGTCCTCTGCCGGTACGCGAGCGCGTGCTGGCCGGCCCGCTGGGAAGAACGCTCCTGTTCAACATGGTGGGCAAAAAGACCGAACAAAAAACCAAAGGCAATTACCCGGCGGCAAAGCGGATCCTGGACGTGATCGAAACCGGGCTGTCGCAGGGCAGCAGCAGCGGCTATGCCGCGGAGGCCAAAGCCTTTGGCGAACTGGCGATGACGCCGCAGTCGCAGGCGCTGCGCAGCATCTTCTTCGCCAGTACGGACGTGAAAAAAGATCCTGGCAGCGAGGCGCAGCCTGCGCCGCTGCGTGCCATTGGCGTACTGGGTGGGGGGCTCATGGGCGGCGGAATCTCTTTTGTTACCGCCAGCAAAGGCAAATTGCCTGTACGAATCAAAGACATTAATCCTAAGGGGATCAACCACGCGCTGCAGTACAGCTGGCAGAACCTTGATCAAAAGGTCAAGCGCCGCCATATCAAGGCAAGCGAGCGTGATAAAACCCTGGCGATGATCTCCGGTACGACGGATTACAGCGGTTTTGCGCACCGCGATCTGGTGATTGAAGCCGTGTTTGAAGATCTGGCGCTTAAGCAGCAGATGGTGGCAGACGTTGAGCAATATTGCGCCCCGCATACCATTTTTGCCTCTAATACATCGTCATTGCCGATTGGCGATATCGCGGCGAAAGCCGCGCGCCCGGAGCAGGTGATTGGGCTGCACTTCTTTAGCCCGGTCGAAAAAATGCCGCTGGTGGAAGTTATTCCACACGCCACTACCAGTCCGCAAACCGTTGCCACCGTGGTGAAGCTGGCGAAAAAACAGGGCAAAACCCCGATTGTGGTAGCGGACAAAGCTGGCTTCTACGTCAACCGCATTCTGGCTCCCTACATTAATGAAGCAATGCGGTTGCTGACGGAAGGGGAGAAGATTGAGCACGTCGACGAGGCGCTGGTAAAGTTTGGTTTCCCCGTTGGCCCAATCCAACTTTTGGATGAGGTGGGAATAGACACCGGCACTAAAATTATACCAGTGCTTGAAGCCGCATATGGCGATCGTTTTAGCCCACCTGCAAACATTGTTTCTGCGATTTTGAAGGACGATCGCAAAGGCAGAAAAAATGAACGCGGTTTCTATCTTTACGGCGCGAAAGGGCGTAAAAGCAGGAAACAGGTCGACCCTTCGGTATATGGACTCATTTCGACCACAGGTCAGGGAAAACTGTCCGCCGTTCAGTGCGCTGAGCGATGCGTGATGATGATGCTCAATGAAGCGGCGCGCTGCTTTGATGAGCAGGTGATCAAGAGTGCACGCGATGGTGACATCGGCGCGGTATTTGGCATTGGTTTCCCGCCGTTCCTTGGCGGCCCGTTCCGTTACATGGATACGCTCGGCGCGGGTGAAGTGGTTGCTATCCTGCAACGTCTGGCTTCGCAATATGGTCCACGGTTTACACCGTGTGACCAATTATTGCAGATGGCGGAACGCGGCCAGACATTTTGGCCTGCAAGGGAAACTGTCCTCGTAAGCTGAGGTCAAAGAAGGGTAAATCCCGAAGTGAATGGACCTGTTCTGGCGATTTTGTAAACAGAGATTGACTATACTTACGCCATTGAGGTAAAAAACAGCGTTTCATTCACCGAATGGATCAGGCACAATGCCCGGCCATCGGGTTTTCTACCTCATAGCATTTATCGCGGGTAGTTAACGCCGGTGATTCTGGTTAACAAAAGCGGTGCAATATGCAAGTTTTTATCATGCGTCACGGCGACGCGGCACTCGATGCCGCCAGTGACTCAGTACGTCCTTTGACCGTCTGTGGCTGCGACGAATCTCGTCTGATGGCGACCTGGCTTAACGGTCAAAAAGTGGACATCGAACGCGTTCTGGTGAGTCCGTTCCTGCGCGCAGAACAGACGCTGGATGTGGTAGGGGAGTGTATGAACCTGCCGACCAGTGTGGATGTTCTGCCTGAACTCACCCCGTGTGGCGATGTAGGCCTTGTCAGCGCTTATCTTCAGGCGCTGTGCAATGAAGGTGTCGCTTCCGCGCTGGTTATTTCCCACCTGCCACTGGTTGGCTATCTGGTATCTGAGCTGTGCCCGGGTGAGACTCCGCCGATGTTCACGACATCCGCCATTGCCAATGTTTCTCTCGACGAAACGGGCAAAGGTGTCTTCAACTGGCAAATGAGTCCGTGCAACCTGAAGATGGCAAAAGCGATCTGACGTGACGCGCGATATGGCGGGGGGCAATGTGCTTCCCGCCATTCTGTCAGGGCAACTCTGGCGGCTGCCACTCTTCCACTTCAATCAACACCAGCAACGCGGCATCTCCGCCGTACTCTTTCGGTGCCTGATGAAAAGCCATGACGTGTGGGTGCTGAGCCAGCCACAGCGGCGTTTGTTGCTTAAGGATATGTTTACCGTGGCCGTGCATCACGCAGGCGCAAAAAACATGTTCACGGCGACAGGCGGCGATCAACGCCCCCAGCTCCTGTTTCGCCTGCATCTGCGTTAAACCGTGCAGATCGAGAAACAGCTCCGGCGAATAATCTCCGCGACGTAACTTTTTCAGCTCAAAATGGCTGACGTCTTCGCGTACGTATTTTACAGCCCCCTGCGTATTGAGCAGCGGCTGAAATTCATCTGAAAAATAGTGGCTGTTATCCGCCTGCTCCTGAAGCAGCCGCTTGACCGGTACTTCGCTGACTTTTTTACGCTGCGGGCGATGAACGATAGTGTCCTGCGTGATTTTCCGCGTCCCGGTCATTAGCTGGCGGAAGAGCGCCTGATCCTCCTCGCTGAGCGATGTTTTCTTTTTCATTCGTCATTCTCATCTCGTATTTCCGACAGTGTACCCGACTAAACGCATTTTTTAACCTCAAGCGAGACGCGTCATTGCTGATTTATCGCCGTCTTCATGGCAAACTAGCCGCCGAAAATTATGCGAGCATGCCCTGGAGGAAAGAGTGGATAAAATATTTGTCGATGAAGCAGTAAACGAGCTGCATACCATACAGGACATGTTGCGCTGGTCGGTTAGCCGCTTCAGCGCCGCCAATATCTGGTACGGTCACGGTACCGATAACCCGTGGGATGAAGCCGTGCAGCTGGTGCTGCCGTCTCTCTACCTGCCGCTGGATATTCCGGAAGACATGCGCACCGCGCGCCTGACCTCCAGCGAAAAACACCGCATCGTTGAGCGCGTGATCCGCCGCGTGAACGAGCGCATTCCGGTCGCCTACCTGACCAACAAAGCCTGGTTCTGCGGCCACGAGTTCTATGTCGATGAACGCGTGCTGGTGCCGCGCTCGCCGATTGGTGAACTGATCAACAACCACTTTGAAGGTCTGATCGGCCATCAGCCGCAGCACATTCTGGATATGTGTACCGGCAGCGGCTGCATCGCGATTGCCTGCGCGTACGCCTTCCCGGAAGCGGAAGTGGACGCCGTCGATATTTCTACCGACGCGCTGGCCGTGACCGAGCACAACATTGAAGAGCACGGCCTGATCCATCACGTTACGCCAATTCGCTCTGACCTGTTCCGCGATCTGCCGACGCTGCAGTACGATCTGATCGTCACCAACCCGCCGTACGTCGATGCGGAAGACATGTCCGATCTGCCGAACGAATATCGTCACGAGCCGGAGCTGGGGCTGGCGTCGGGCTCTGACGGCCTGAAGCTGACCCGCCGCATTCTGGCCTGCGCGCCGGATTACCTGACCGACGATGGCGTTCTGATTTGTGAAGTGGGCAACAGCATGGTACATCTGATAGAGCAATACCCGGATGTACCGTTCACCTGGCTTGAGTTCGACAACGGCGGTGACGGCGTCTTTATGCTGACCAAAGCGCAGCTGCTCGACGCGCGCGAACACTTCAGCATCTATAAAGATTAATCCAGCGGGCTTCGGCCCGTTTCACAACGCTCAAACACAAACAACAACATCGGAGCCGTGATGGCAGGAAACAGTATTGGACAGTTATTCCGCGTGACCACTTTTGGGGAATCACACGGGCTGGCGCTGGGCTGTATCGTTGATGGCGTACCGCCAGGCATCGAACTGACCGAAGCCGATTTACAGCACGACCTCGACCGTCGTCGCCCGGGCACCTCTCGCTACACCACGCAGCGTCGCGAGCCGGACCAGGTCAAAATTCTTTCCGGCGTCTTTGAAGGTCGCACCACCGGGACCAGCATCGGTCTGCTAATCGAAAACACCGATCAGCGCTCCCAGGACTACGGCGCCATCAAAGACGTCTTCCGTCCGGGCCACGCCGACTACACCTACGAACAAAAGTACGGCTTCCGCGACTATCGCGGCGGCGGACGTTCTTCCGCGCGTGAAACCGCGATGCGCGTGGCGGCAGGGGCAATTGCTAAGAAATACCTGCAGCAGAAATTTGGCATCATTATCCGCGGCTGTCTGACCCAGATGGGCGACATTCCGCTGGCGATCAAGGACTGGGATCAGGTTGAACAAAACCCGTTCTTCTGCGCCGATGCCGACAAGCTGGAGGCGCTGGACGAACTGATGCGCGGCCTGAAAAAAGAGGGCGACTCCATTGGCGCGAAAGTGACCGTGGTGGCCGACGGCGTCCCGGCTGGCTGGGGCGAGCCGGTATTTGACCGTCTCGACGCCGACATTGCCCACGCGCTGATGAGCATCAACGCGGTGAAGGGCGTAGAGATTGGCGACGGCTTTGACGTGGTTCAGCTTCGCGGCAGTCAGAACCGCGACGAAATCACGAAAGCGGGCTTCCAGAGCAACCATGCGGGCGGCATCCTGGGCGGTATCAGCAGCGGGCAGCAGATTGTTGCCAACATCGCGCTGAAGCCGACCTCCAGTATCACCGTGCCGGGCCACACGATTAACCGCGATGGCGAAGAAGTTGAGATGATCACCAAAGGACGTCACGATCCGTGCGTGGGGATCCGCGCGGTGCCGATCGCAGAAGCGATGCTGGCGATCGTACTGATGGATCACTTCCTGCGCCAGCGCGCGCAGAATGCGGATGTGACGACCACCATTCCACGCTGGTAAACATGAAAAAAACCGCAATTGCTCTGCTGGCGCTGCTCGCCAGTGGAGCCAGTCTGGCCGCGACGCCATGGCAAAAAATCACCCACCCGGTGGCGGGGAGCGCGCAGTCCATTGGCGCCTTTTCCAACGGCTGTATCGTCGGTGCCCAGGAGCTTCCTCTCCAGTCTGATACTTATCAGGTGATGCGCACCGATCAGCGGCGTTATTTCGGCCACCCGGATCTGGTGCTGTTTATCCAGCGTCTGGGAAATCAGGTGCATAACCTGGGGCTGGGCACGATGCTGATTGGCGATATGGGGATGCCTGCCGGCGGGCGTTTTAACGGTGGGCACGCCAGCCACCAGACCGGACTGGATGTTGATATCTTCCTGCAGCTGCCGAAAGCCCGCTGGACCTCCGCCCAACTGCTGAAACCGCAGGCGCTGGATCTGGTGGCGAGCGACGGAAAGCGCGTTGTGCCGTCTCTGTGGACGCGGGACGTATCCAGCATGATCAAGCTGGCCGCGGAAGATAACGACGTCACGCGGATTTTCGTTAACCCGGCCATCAAGCAGCAGCTTTGTCTGGATGCCGGAACCGATCGCGACTGGCTGCGCAAAGTACGCCCGTGGTTCCAGCATCGTGCGCACATGCACGTTCGTCTGCGCTGTCCGGCGAATAGCCTGGAATGTGAAGATCAGCCGCTACCGCCGCCAGGCGATGGCTGCGGTGCGGAACTGCAAAGCTGGTTTGAGCCGGCAAAACCTGGAACCTCTAAGCCTGAGAAGAAGACACCGCCTCCGTTGCCGCCTTCCTGCCAGGCGCTACTGGATGAGCATGTACTTTAATGGATAATTTCGTCGATCTGTTTATGGTGTCACCGCTGCTGCTGGTGGTGCTGTTCTTTGTGGCCATGCTGGCCGGATTTATCGACGCGCTCGCGGGCGGCGGCGGGTTGTTAACCGTGCCCGCGCTGCTGGCGGCGGGCATGAGCCCGGCGCAGGCGCTTGCCACCAATAAGCTTCAGGCCTGCGGCGGTTCGCTCTCGGCGTCGCTCTATTTTATCCGCCGCAAGGTGGTGAGCCTGGCCGATCAGAAGCTCAATATCCTGCTGACCTTTATCGGCTCCACGTCGGGCGCGCTGCTGGTTCAGCACGTGCAGTCCGATATTTTGCGCCAGATCCTGCCGATTCTGGTTATCTGCATCGGGCTTTACTTCCTGCTGATGCCAAAGCTCGGTGAAGAAGACCGCCAGCGTCGCCTGTACGGCCTGCCGTTTGCCCTGATTGCCGGGGGCAGCGTGGGTTTTTACGACGGTTTCTTCGGGCCGGGGGCGGGTTCATTTTATGCGCTGGCGTTCGTGACGCTGGCCGGGTTTAACCTCGCCAAATCCACCGCCCATGCCAAAGTGCTCAACGCGACCTCAAACGTCGGCGGCCTGCTGCTGTTTATCATTGGCGGCAAGGTTATCTGGGCAACCGGATTTGTGATGATGGCAGGGCAGTTCCTGGGCGCGCGCGCGGGCTCGCGTCTGGTGTTAAGCAAAGGACAAAAACTTATTCGCCCGATGATCGTCATCGTCTCGGCCGTAATGAGCGCCAAACTTCTTTATGACAGCCATGGACAGGAGATCCTCACCTGGTTGGGGATGCACTAATGAACAGTACGCATAAATACGAACAGCTGATTGAGATTTTCGACGGCTGTTTTGCTGACGATTTTAATACCCGTCTGATTAAAGGCGACGACGAACCGATCTATCTTCCTGCTGACGAAGAGGTTCCGTATAACCGCATCGTCTTTGCCCACGGCTTTTACGCCAGCGGCTTGCACGAGATTTCACACTGGTGCATTGCGGGGAAAGCGCGGCGCGAGCTGGTGGACTTCGGCTACTGGTACTGCCCGGACGGACGTGATGCCGCTACCCAGGGGCAGTTTGAAGATGTGGAAGTGAAGCCGCAGGCGCTGGAATGGCTATTCTGCGTCGCGGCGGGTTTCCCGTTCAACGTTAGCTGTGACAACCTCGAAGGCGACTTCGAGCCAGACCGTATCGTCTTCCAGCGCCGCGTTCACGCGCAGGTGATGGAATATCTTGAGAAAGGCATCCCGGAACGTCCGGCACGCCTGATCGAGGCCTTACAGAATTATTACCACACGCCGGTTATCACGGCGGAATGCTTCCCTTGGCCGGAAGATCTTTAACAGAGGAAAGAAGATGATCGCAGAATTTGAATCACGCATTCTGGCGTTAATTGATGACATGGTGGAACACGCCAGTGATGATGAGCTGTTCGCCAGCGGTTATCTGCGTGGTCACCTGACGCTCGCGGTAGCCGAGCTGGAAGCGGGGGACGATCACTCTGCCGACGCCGTTCACGCCGAAGTGGCCCGCAGTCTGGAGAAAGCCATTCAGGCCGGAGAGCTCTCTCCGCGCGATCAGTCTCTGGTGCTGGGCATGTGGGACACTTTGTTCCAGCAGGCTAAACGCTAAGTCATCGTATTTCGCCCGGTGGCGCTGCGCTTACCGGGCCTGTGAATATCCCCTCTCCCTGTGGGAGAGGGGTAGGGGGAGGGCACCAGACCGCACCCTACTTGACCTTCTTCCCCTTCAGCAGTTTCCGTACCCACAATCGATTCGGATTCAGACCCGCAAGCGTAACTCTGTCCAGCGGGATCGGCTCGCCGCTCATTTGCGCGGCTAAAACTTCTGCCAGCAGCGGTGCGGAACACAGCCCGCGAGATCCTAATCCACCCAGCATAAACAGCTCCGGATACACCGGCGAGGCCGCCGCCGTTTCCTTGCGTTCAGCAAGATCCTGATAGGCCTCAAGCGTCGCCTCATAGTCCGGCACATTTCCCGCCATCGGCAAATGATCGCGGGTGGCACAGCGCACGCCGCAGCGCGCGTCACCCTCGCTGACGTCAACCTCTTGCGCCCACGCCGCATCCGGGAAACAGTCAATCAGGCGCTGGCGGTTCTGCGCCTGATTCGCGTCGCTGTAGCGCATATTCGTTTCGCCACGATGGTAGCTGGCCCCGATGCAGTGATGGCCGTTAGACGGATTTTGCGGCGTCAGATAGCCGTCATAGCACAGTACCTGACGCAGTTTGCTCAGTTCAGGCGCGGAAGGAATATGGCTTACCTGGCCGCCGACGGGATAAACCGGCAACGTCTCTGTCTGGATAAACTGGCTGATGTTATGCCCGTTTGCCAGCACAACGCTGGCATGGCTCGCCGCTTTTCCATCGGCAAAACGCAGATTCCAGCGCTCGCTTCGGCTCAGCGATTCAACGGTGTAAGAATAATGCGCCGTCAGCCCGCGCGACTGCGCCAGGGCAATGACCGCCGCGGTCAGTTCAGCCGGGCACAGCCAGCCGCCGAGCGGATACTGAATGCCCCCACAGCCGGTTTCCACGCCAGCGGTCTCTGCCACCTCTTGCGCGCTTACCGCGCGGGCAATCTCGTCAGGCAGGCCCAGCGACAGCATCTGCGTGATTTTTTGCTGGCTCTTTTCATCCCAGCCGAGCTGCGTCACGCCGCACCAGTCATGGTCGAACGCCACCGGCAGGGCATCGTACAGGCGACGGGCGAAGGTAAACGCCGCCGGGAAAAACCGGAACAGAGCCGGGTCGTGCGCGCTTAAAAGCGGATAGAGCGCACCCTGGCGGTTGCCGGACGCGCCGCCTGCTGGCGCGTCGTCAGCACAGTAGAGCGTGACCTGCCAGCCGCGGTGGAGAAGCGCGAGCGACAGCAGAGCGCTGGCGATCCCCCCGCCGACTATCGCCACCTCACGGGATGCGCTGGCGCCGCGTGCAAACCAGGGTGCACTAGCGGGGATATCCAGCGTCTGCTCCATTCTGCCGACCAGCATGTCGCGCTTGCGGCCAAAACCTTTGGTTTTCTGCATGGTAAAGCCCGCCTCCTGCAGCCCGCGGCGGACAAAGCCTGCCGAGGTGAAGGTGGCAAGCGTTGCGCCAGGACGCGCCAGCCGGGCCATCGCGCTAAACAGATGCTGGCTCCACATGTCCGGGTTTTTGGCGGGGGCAAAGCCGTCAAGGAACCACGCGTCCACCGTCTGGTTCATCGAATCGTCGAGCGTATCGGTCAGGTCATTGATATCGCCAAGCCATAAATCCAGCGTCACGCGTCCGCCGTCCAGAATCAGACGGTGGCAGCCGCCGATGTGGGGCGGCCACTGCGCCTGAAGCTGCTCCGCCCAGGCTGCAAGCTCTGGCCAGCGCTGATGGGCGAGCCGCAGATCGTGCGCGGTGAGCGGGAATTTTTCAAAACTGATGAAATGTAATCTTTGTAGCGTAGCCTCAGGGTGGGCAGCGTGAAACTGGTCAAACGCCTGCCAGAGGGTCAGAAAATTGAGCCCGGTGCCGAATCCGCTTTCCGCGACCACAAACAGGCTCCGCGGATGCTCCGGGAAGCGGGTGCTGAGCTGGTTTCCGTCGAGGAAAACATAGCGAGTTTCTTCGAGTCCGTTATCATTAGAAAAATAGACGTCATCAAAATCTCGGGAAACAGGTGTACCCTCAGCGTTGAATTCGAGGTTGGCGGGTTGTATAGCGTTTTGTTTCACGTAAGTTACTCGTCTGACAGGCAGTGGCACGATCTTAACGATGTGAGTCCATCGGTGCAAATTTCCGCAGAAAATGTCTGATCGGACTTGTTCGGCGTACAAGTGTACGCTATTGTGCGACTCGAAACTTACTATAGTGCGACTTACAGAGGTATTGAATGAAACGTGCAGTGATTACTGGCCTGGGCATTGTTTCCAGCATCGGTAATAACCAGCAGGAAGTCCTGGCATCTCTGCGTGAAGGACGCTCCGGGATCACTTTCTCTGAAGAGTTTAAAGATTCAGGTATGCGTAGCCACGTATGGGGTAACGTCAAACTGGACACCACCGGTTTGATTGACCGCAAAGTGGTTCGTTTCATGAACGATGCCTCTATTTATGCTTATCTCTCCATGCAGGAAGCGATCAAAGATTCCGGCCTGAGCGAAGAGGTTTATCAGAACAACCCGCGCGTGGGTCTGATCGCCGGTTCCGGCGGCTCATCAAAAGCGCAGGTATTCGGCGCTGACGCAATGCGTAGCCCGCGTGGTCTGAAAGCAGTAGGTCCGTACGTGGTCACCAAAGCCATGGGTTCTGCGGTTTCCGCGTGCCTGGCGACCCCATTCAAAATCCACGGTGTGAACTACTCCATCAGCTCCGCGTGTGCGACTTCCGCACACTGCATCGGTAATGCTGTTGAGCAGATCCAACTGGGTAAACAGGACATCGTATTTGCTGGCGGCGGCGAAGAGCTGGGCTGGGAAATGGCCTGTGAATTCGACGCGATGGGCGCACTGTCCACCAAGTACAATGAAACCCCGGATAAAGCCTCCCGTACCTATGATGCGCACCGTGACGGTTTCGTTATCGCTGGCGGCGGCGGTATGGTTGTGGTTGAAGAGCTGGAGCATGCTCTGGCACGTGGCGCGCACATCTACGCTGAAATCGTGGGCTACGGTGCAACGTCTGACGGCGCCGACATGGTTGCGCCATCCGGCGAAGGCGCGGTGCGCTGCATGAAGATGGCGATGCACGGCGTTGACACCCCAATCGACTACCTGAACTCCCACGGTACCTCTACTCCGGTAGGCGACGTGAAAGAGCTGGGTGCGATCCGTGAAGTCTTCGGCGACAACAGCCCGGCGATCTCCGCGACCAAAGCCATGACCGGTCACTCTCTGGGTGCGGCTGGCGTGCAGGAAGCGATCTACTCTCTGCTGATGCTGGAAAACGGCTTTATCGCGCCAAGCATCAACATTGATGAGATGGACGAGCAGGCTGCAGGCCTGAACATCGTGACCAAACCTATGGACGCGACGCTGACCACCGTCATGTCAAACAGCTTCGGCTTCGGTGGCACCAACGCCACGCTGGTTATGCGTAAGCTGAAAGCATAAGTTTTACGTTTGATTCCGGAAGGGAGCCATAAGGCTCCCTTTTTTATGCATTGACAAGCGGCTGATCTCACAGGCAAACTTCACCTTTCAACATTATCCTCACGATAATGCGTAAGCGTTTAACGTCAACCAACGCACCTTAATCCTGATAGTCAGGTAGAGGGGGCGTGGCATTTTCCCGCCTTACTCTTCATTTCGGAGTAAAGCATGACTGCAGTAACTCAAACAGAAACAACCCCTTCAGCGAACGTCTCGCTGTTCCGTATCGCTTTTGCGGTATTTCTGACCTATATGACCGTTGGCCTGCCGCTGCCGGTGATCCCGCTGTTCGTTCATCAGGAGCTGGGCTATGGCAACACCATGGTCGGCATTGCCGTGGGCATTCAGTTTTTAGCCACGGTATTGACCCGCGGTTACGCCGGACGGCTGGCGGATCAGCACGGTGCAAAACGCTCGGCGTTACAGGGGATGTTTGCCTGTGGGCTGGCGGGCGGCGCATGGCTGCTGGCTGCTCTCCTGCCGGTAGACGCCGCGTATAAGTTTGCGCTGCTGGTGCTGGGCCGTTTAATCCTTGGCTTTGGTGAAAGCCAGCTGCTGACCGGGACCCTGACCTGGGGAATGGGGCTGGTGGGGCCTGCACGCTCCGGTAAGGTGATGTCCTGGAACGGTATGGCCATCTATGGCGCGCTGGCCGCAGGCGCACCGCTTGGGCTGCTGATCAATAGCCAGTTTGGGTTTGCGGCGCTGGCCGCAACCACGATGGTTTTACCCCTGCTGGCGTGGGCGTTTAACGGCTCGGTGCGTAAAGTGCCCGCGCACAAAGGCGAGCGACCTTCCCTGTGGAGCGTGGTCGGCCAGATCTGGCAGCCGGGTCTTGGCCTGGCGCTGCAGGGCGTGGGTTTTGCGGTGATCGGTACCTTCGTCTCGCTCTATTTTATGAGCCGCGGCTGGGCGATGGCCGGTTTTACGCTCACCGCGTTTGGCGGCGCGTTTGTGCTGATGCGTGTCTTCTTCGGCTGGATGCCGGATCGCTTCGGCGGCGTGAAGGTCGCGGTAGCGTCGCTGGTGATTGAGACTATCGGTCTGCTGCTGCTGTGGAATGCACCCGTGGCCTCCGTTGCGCTGCTTGGTGCGGCGCTAACCGGCTGCGGCTGTTCACTGATCTTCCCGGCGCTGGGCGTTGAAGTGGTGAAGCGCGTGGCCCCGCAGGTGCGCGGTACGGCGCTGGGCGGCTATGCGGCGTTTCAGGATATCTCATACGGAGTAACCGGACCGCTGGCAGGGGTGTTAGCCACCTCGTTTGGTTATCCGTCCGTCTTCCTGGCCGGTGCGGTTTCTGCGGTGGTTGGGATCGTGGTGACGCTGGTGGCGTTTCGCAGGACTTAAGCCGTTGTTGCCGGGTGGCGGCGGTGCCTTACCCGGCCTACGGTTCGAGCTGCTGTAGGCCCGGTAAGCGCAGCGCCACCGGGCAAAACCTCAGGCAACCAGCCAGAAAATCGCCAGCGCAATCAGTAGCGCAATAAACATCAACCCCGGACGCGCAGAGAGCGTTCTGAACGTCTCCACGACCGGCGCAAACAGCGGGCTGTAGATCGGCTGAATGTTTCTCACCTCCGGCACGCCGCCCTCGCGCTCGGCGCGACGAACGAAGATTTGATTGAGCAGATCCTGCACCTGCGCGGTGGTCAGTATCGTTTGCGGCGTGGCCTGCCAGTTTTGCTGGGCGTAATCCCGGATGACTTCAAACTCGTGCGGCTCAAGCGGCTGCTTCAGCGCCGCCTGGACGGTATGCAGGGTAGGGGCATTCTGGGTGCTGAGCGTCTGGCGCGCCTGGAGCCAGGTCACCAGATGCGTAAACTGTTTGGCCGGGATCAGCTCACCTGCCTTCACGCCGGACAGCTCCAGCATGGATTGCCAGATAAGCTTCGTCGGTTCGCCGGTGGCCGCAGCCAGCTTCGTCACCATCTGCTTGAGCGTGTTGTGCTCGGCTGGCAGCAGCGGACGCTCGGTTGCCGGGCGCACCTGAGGCTGCGGAATAGACAGTTCGTTGTTCTGCAGCAGGGTCAGCACGGTTTTGAGCTGGTCGGGCGTCAGCTGGCCCAGCGCGGTCTGACCATACTGCTGGCGAATAAAATCGCTCACCGCCTGGCGGTTATTGCCCTGACCCAGCAGCTCCGTCAGCTGAGCGACAATCTGGCGCGTGGTATGGTTCTGCTGCGCGGTATTAATACGCTGGTTCAGGTTTTGCTCGGCAGCAGGGAAATGGCGCGACTGCAGCGGTGCGTCGTTCCTCACGCCTAAATCATGCTTTACCCCGGCCCAGACTTCCGCGTTTTGCTGTGAAGTCAGCGCAATCAGGCGCGTGATCAGTCGCTCCAGCACGGTGCGCTGTTGCGTGGATAGCGGTTGTTCACCGGCAACGTTTGGCGTGACGGGGCCTTCACCCGGAGGGCGTGGCGGCGTACCTGAAATGGGCTGCATCGTCAAAAATCCTTAAAGTCAAAACTCAGCGTAAACCAGGCATACATATATGCCTGGCGGCGAGATTATGGCACACTTGGCAGGTTTTCTTCCTCTCAAACAGGTACTCAGACGTGAAAATCCTCGTTGATGAAAATATGCCTTACGCCCGTGAGCTGTTTAGCCGCCTGGGTAACGTTAAGGCTGTCCCTGGTCGCCCGATCCCGGTCAACGAACTGGATGACGCAGACGCGCTGATGGTGCGCTCGGTGACTAAAGTAAATGAGGCGTTGCTCGCTGGTAAAGCAATTAAGTTTGTCGGAACCGCAACGGCAGGGACCGATCATGTGGATGATAAATGGCTGAAGCAGGCCGGAATCGGTTTTTCCGCGGCGCCGGGCTGTAACGCCATTGCCGTTGTGGAATACGTTTTCTCCTCCCTGCTGATGCTGGCCGAGCGCGACGGCTTTGCGCTGAAGGACCGCACCGTGGGGATTGTCGGCGTGGGTAACGTCGGCGGGCGCCTGCAAAAGCGCCTGGAAGCGTTAGGGATCCGCACGCTGCTGTGCGATCCGCCGCGTAAAGACAACGGCGATGACGGGGATTTCCGCTCGCTGGATGAGCTGGTTGAACAGTGTGACGTGCTGACGTTCCACACGCCGCTGTTTAAAGAGGGGCCGTATAAGTCTCTGCATCTTGCTGACGAGGCGCTGATCCGTCGTCTGAAGGCTGGCACTATTCTGATAAATGCCTGCCGTGGTCCGGTCGTCGATAACGCCGCGCTGCTGACATGCCTGAACGAAGGACAAGACCTCAGCGTGGTGCTGGACGTCTGGGAGCCGGAGCCGGATCTCAACGTTGAGCTGCTTAACAAGGTGGACGTGGGCACGGCGCATATCGCCGGTTATACCCTCGAGGGGAAAGCGCGCGGCACGACGCAGGTCTTCGAGGCCTACAGCGCTTTCATCGGCCATCCGCAGCAGGTGGCGCTGGATACCTTACTCCCCGCGCCTGAATTTGGCCGCATTACCCTGCACGGTCCGCTCGATCAGGCAACGCTGAAAAGGCTGGTGCATTTGGTGTATGATGTGCGCCGCGATGATGCGCTGCTGCGTAAAGTGGCGGGGATCCCGGGTGAGTTTGATAAGCTGCGCAAGAACTACGTTGAGCGCCGCGAGTGGTCTTCCCTGTATGTAATATGCGACGACGCCCCGGCGGCGACGCTGCTGCATAAGCTGGGATTTAACGCCGTTCATCACCCGGCGCATTAATGTCTTCTTAATGCTCCCTGTTGGATACTCCGACAGGGACGCTTTTTTATTTCTGGAGTAAACCACCATGTCTGAAGGCTGGAACATTGCCATTTTAGGTGCCACGGGTGCCGTGGGCGAAGCCCTGCTCGAAACCCTTGCTGAGCGTCAGTTCCCGGTGGGCGATATCTATGCGCTGGCCCGTACCGACAGCGCAGGTGAGCATCTGCGTTTTAACGGTAAATCCGTCATGGTCCAGGACGCGGCCGCGTTCGACTGGACGCAGGCGCAGCTGGCGTTTTTCGCCGCGGGCGCTGAAGCGACGGCTGCGTACGTTGAAGAGGCGACCAACGCAGGCTGCCTGGTGATCGACCTTAGCGGCCTGTTCTCAATGGAGCCGGATGTGCCGCTGGTGGTGCCGGACGTGAACCCGTTTGTGCTGGCTGACTACCGCAACCGTAACGTTATTGCGGTTCCGAACAGCCTGACCAGCCAGCTGCTGACCGCCCTGAAACCGCTGATCGACGACGGCGGCCTGTCGCGCATTTCCGTCACCAGCCTGCTGTCCGCGTCCGCGAACGGCAAAAAGGCCGTTGACGCCCTGGCCGGGCAGAGCGCGAAGCTGCTGAACGGTATCCCGATTGACGAAGATGATTTCTTTGGCCGTCAGCTGGCGTTTAACATGCTGCCGCTGCTGCCGGATCGCGAAGGGTCTGTACGCGAAGAACGTCGTATCGTCGATGAAGTGCGTAAAATTCTGCAGGACGATGGCCTGATGATCTCTGCGAACGTCGTGCAGTCCCCGGTCTTCTACGGCCACGCGCAGATGGTAGGTTTTGAAGCCCTCCGTCCGCTGGCAGCAGAAGAGGCGCGCGACGCGTTTGGCCGCGGTGAAGACATCGTGCTCTCCGAAGAGAGCGAGTTCCCGACGCAGGTTGGTGATGCCACCGGCAGCGCGCATCTTTCCGTTGGCTGCGTGCGTAACGATTATGGCATGCCGGAACAGGTTCAGTTCTGGTCCGTCGCCGATAACGTTCGCTTTGGCGGCGCGCTGATGGCGGTCAAAATCGCTGAAAAACTGGTGCAGGAGTACCTGTACTGATGTCAGACGTGGAACAAAAGCCGGTCCATAGAATTGCCCTCGGAATTGAGTACGATGGCAGTAAATATTATGGCTGGCAGCGTCAGAACGAGGTGCGCAGCGTTCAGGAGAAGCTGGAGAAAGCGCTCTCTCAGGTGGCAAACGAGCCGATTAACGTCCTGTGCGCGGGCCGAACGGACGCCGGAGTTCACGGCACGGGGCAGGTGGTTCACTTTGAAACCACCGCCGTGCGTAAGGATGCCGCCTGGACGCTGGGTGTAAATGCGAATTTGCCTGGTGACATTGCTGTGCGCTGGGTAAAAGCTGTGCCGGATGATTTTCACGCGCGCTTCAGCGCCACGGCGCGTCGCTACCGTTATGTCATCTACAACCAGCGCCTGCGTCCGGCGGTGTTAAGCCAGGGCGTGACGCATTTTTATGAGCCGCTGGATGCGGAACGTATGCATCGCGCGGCGCAGTGTCTGATTGGTGAAAATGACTTTACGTCGTTTCGTGCGGTGCAGTGTCAGTCCCGTACGCCGTGGCGCAACGTTATGCACATAAACGTCAGCCGTTTTGGCGCGTATGTGGTGGTGGATATCAAAGCCAATGCCTTTGTACATCATATGGTTAGGAATATTGTGGGCAGCCTGATGGAAGTGGGTGCCGGACACCAGCCGGAGAGCTGGATTGCAGACCTGCTGGCAGCGAAGGACAGAACGCTTGCGGCAGCCACGGCGAAAGCGGAAGGGTTGTATCTGGTCTCGGTGGACTATCCGGATCGATTTGACCTGCCGAAACCGCCAATGGGCCCGCTATTTTTAGCGGACTAAACAAAGGTGCAATTAGGGCTTAGACAATATGGACGTAATTCGTTTTTTGATTGATTTCATCCTGCATATTGATGTTCACCTGGCGGAGCTGGTCGCGCAGTATGGCGTCTGGGTCTACGCCATTCTGTTCCTCATTCTGTTTTGTGAAACCGGACTGGTCGTTACCCCATTCCTGCCAGGGGATTCACTGCTGTTCGTTGCCGGGGCGCTCTCGGCGTTGCCCACTAACGATCTGAACGTGCATCTTATGGTTGTGCTGATGGTGATTGCCGCCATTATCGGTGATGCGGTCAACTATACGATTGGACGGGTGTTCGGTGAGCGGCTGTTTAGCAATCCTGATTCGAAAATTTTCCGTCGCAGCTATTTAGACAAAACCCATGCGTTCTATGAACGCCATGGCGGGAAAACCATTATCCTTGCGCGTTTTGTGCCTATTGTGCGCACATTTGCACCGTTTGTGGCGGGAATGGGGCATATGTCCTATCGTCATTTTGCGGCATACAACGTGGTTGGCGCGCTCCTGTGGGTACTGCTGTTTACCTACGCAGGCTATCTGTTTGGCGATCTTCCGATCGTTCAGGAAAATCTTAAGTTGCTGATTGTAGCGATTATTGTGCTTTCCGTACTGCCGGGCGTTATCGAAATCATTCGTCACAAACGTGCGGCGGCAAAACAAGCGAAGTAAATGCACGCTGGCGGTTCGACCACTTTTTTATCCAAAGTTTCGGGCTGTTATGTTTTAATGTGCAACATTCATGGTCTGTTGGAGGCAAAAATGGCATTATTCGCCTCTTATAGCAAAACTGGCATACGACCAGGTTCAGGCAGAAAGGTTATCAATGAGCTGGATTGAACGAATTAAAAGCAACATTACCCCAACTCGTAAAGCGAGCATTCCTGAAGGGGTATGGACGAAGTGTGATAGCTGCGGTCAGGTTCTGTATCGCGCAGAGCTGGAGCGCAACCTTGAGGTGTGTCCGAAGTGTGACCACCATATGCGTATGTCGGCGCGCAACCGCCTGCATAGCCTGCTGGACGAAGGCTCTCTGGTAGAGCTGGGTAGCGAACTCGAGCCAAAAGACGTGCTGAAGTTCCGCGATTCCAAAAAATACAAAGATCGTCTGGCCTCTGCACAGAAAGAGACCGGCGAGAAAGACGCGCTGATCGTCATGAAAGGCACCCTGCATGAGATGCCGGTTGTCGCCGCTGCCTTTGAGTTCGCCTTTATGGGCGGCTCAATGGGCTCCGTGGTCGGTGCGCGCTTCGTGCGTGCCGTTGAGCAGGCGCTGGAAGACAACTGTCCGCTGATCTGCTTCTCTGCCTCCGGCGGCGCGCGTATGCAGGAAGCGCTGATGTCGCTGATGCAGATGGCGAAAACCTCTGCTGCGCTGGCGAAAATGCAGGAGCGCGGTCTTCCGTATATCTCCGTGCTGACCGACCCAACCATGGGCGGCGTCTCCGCGAGCTTCGCGATGCTGGGCGATCTGAACATCGCTGAGCCAAAAGCGCTGATCGGCTTTGCGGGTCCTCGCGTTATCGAGCAAACCGTTCGTGAAAAACTGCCGCCGGGCTTCCAGCGCAGTGAGTTCCTCATTGAGAAAGGCGCTATCGATATGATCGTCCGCCGTCCGGAAATGCGCCTGAAGCTGGCGAGCATTCTGGCGAAGCTGATGAATCTGCCAGCGCCGAACCCGGATGAGCCGCGCGAAGGCGTGGTGGTACCGGATCAGGAACCCGAGGCCTGATAACTGAAAAGGGCAGGGCCGGTTGGCGCTGCCCTTTTGCTTTCTAATCTGTTAATGACAACCGGGCATTATGGAAAATAAAAGCATTCCCCAAGCCACGTCGCCCCTGGCCGCGTGGCTTTCTTATCTGGAAAACCTGCACAGTAAAACCATCGATATGGGGCTTGAGCGCGTAAGCCAGGTCGCCGCGCGTCTTGATGTGCTCAAACCGGCACCTTTCGTATTCACCGTCGCGGGCACCAACGGTAAAGGCACGACCTGCCGCACGCTGGAATCTGTCCTGATGGCCGCGGGTTACAAAGTTGGCGTGTACAGCTCTCCACACCTGGTCCGCTATACCGAGCGCGTTCGCGTGCAGAACAGCGAACTGCCGGAATCGGCGCATACGGCGTCGTTCGCGGAAATTGAAGCCGCGCGCGGTGAGATCTCATTAACCTATTTTGAATACGGCACCCTGTCGGCGCTGTGGCTGTTCAAACAGGCGCAGCTGGACGTGGTGATCCTGGAAGTGGGTCTGGGCGGACGTCTTGATGCGACCAATATGGTGGATGCGGACGTGGCGGTGGTTACCAGCATCGCGCTGGACCATATCGACTGGCTGGGACCGGATCGTGAAAGCATTGGCCGCGAGAAGGCAGGTATTTTCCGGGCGAATAAACCCGCCGTAGTCGGCGAGCCGGACATGCCGCACACCATTGCTGACGTTGCAAACGAGAAGGGCGCGCGTCTGCTGCGCCGCGGCGTTGACTGGCATTATGAGGTTCAGGATAACGGCTGGCGCTTCAGCGATGCCCAGGGCGCGCTGGACAACCTGCCGCTACCGCAGGTGCCGCAGCCGAACGCGGCAACCGCGCTGGCGGCACTGCGTGCCAGCGGCCTCGCGGTCAGCGAGCAGGCGATCCGCGACGGTATTCAGAGCGCAATTCTGCCCGGGCGTTTCCAGATTGTCAGCGAGTCACCGCGCCTGATTCTGGACGTGGCGCATAACCCGCATGCAGCGGCGTATCTCGCGGGACGTCTCAAATCGTTACCAAAAACCGGGCGCGTGCTGGCGGTTATCGGTATGCTTCATGATAAAGATATCGGCGGGACGCTGGCCTGCATGGAGAGTGTGGTCGATAGCTGGTATTGTGCTCCACTGGAGGGGCCGCGCGGCGCGACGGCTGAGCAGCTGATGGAACATCTCGGCAAAGGCGCAATCTATAGTAGCGTGGCTCAGGCCTGGCATGCCGCGATGGCGGATGCTAAACCAGAAGATACCGTGCTGGTGTGTGGTTCATTCCACACGGTGGCACATGTCATGGAAGTGATGGACGCGGGGAGAACCGGTGGCGAGTAAGTTTCAGAACCGTTTAACAGGAACCATTGTGCTGGTCGCGCTCGGGGTGATTATACTCCCGGGTCTGCTCGACGGGCAGAAAAAGCATTATCAGGATGAGTTTGCCGCTATTCCGCTGGTCCCTAAACCGGGTGACCGCGATGAGCCGGATATGCTGCCCGCGGCGACGCAGGCGCTGCCTGCTCAGCCGCCGGAAGGGGCGGCGGAAGAGGTGCGTGCAGGCGATGCCGCCGCACCGTCGCTCGATCCGTCACGCCTGGCGGCAGCGAGCAGCAGCGATATCGATCCGGTGCCGGTAGAGCAGCCTAAACCTGTTGAAAAACCGAAGCCGGTTGAGAAGCCGCAGCCGCAGCCGAAACCGCAGCGGGATAAAGCCGCAGAGCAGCTGGCTGCCGCGTCAGAAACCCCGCCGCCGGCAAAACAAGACGCGGCACCGACCGGAAAAGCGTACGTTGTACAGCTCGGCGCGCTGAAAAATGCCGATAAGGTCAACGAGGTCGTGAGCAAACTGCGCAGTGCGGGATATCGTGTTTACACTTCACCTTCCACGCCGGTGCAGGGTAAAATTACCCGTATCCTCGTGGGGCCAGAAGCGTCCAAAGATAAGCTTAAAGGTTCGCTCGGTGAGCTGAAGCAGATCTCCGGCCTGAGCGGTGTGGTGATGGGCTACAGCGCGAACTGATAAGATCTACCCCTCACCCTAACCCTCTCCCCGGAGGGGCGAGGGGATGGTTTGCTCCCTCTCCCTTGAGGGAGAGGGCTGGGGTGAGGGGGAACGGCAGACGTCCAAAGAGACGTAATGAGCCAACGGCGTTGAACATTTTTTCAGCGCCTTTTTTATTTACGCGCGGGAAGGAAATCCCTACGCAAACGTTTTCTTTTTCTGTTAGAATTCGCCCCGAACTGGATGACAGGGCGTTAAATCGTGGGACACATATGGTCTGGATTGATTACGCCATCATTGCGGTGATTGGTTTTTCCTGTCTGGTTAGCCTGATCCGTGGCTTTGTTCGTGAAGCGTTATCGCTGGTAACCTGGGGTTGTGCTTTCTTTGTTGCCAGTCATTACTACACTTACCTGTCTGTCTGGTTCACGGGCTTTGAAGATGAACTGGTCCGAAACGGAATTGCCATCGCGGTGCTGTTTATCGCAACGCTGATTGTCGGCGCTATCGTGAATTACGTGATAGGTCAGCTGGTCGAGAAAACCGGTCTGTCAGGAACGGACAGGGTGCTCGGGATCTGTTTCGGGGCGTTACGAGGCGTGCTGATTGTGGCCGCGATCCTGTTCTTCCTGGATACCTTCACCGGGTTCTCCAAAAGCGAAGACTGGCAGAAATCGCAGCTCATTCCTGAGTTCAGCTTCATCATCAGATGGTTCTTTGACTATCTGCAAAGCTCGTCGAGTTTTTTGCCCAGGGCATAAACCCTGAGATGTGGCTTAACGAGGAAAAGACGAATGTGCGGTATTGTCGGTATCGCCGGTTTCATGCCGGTAAACCAGTCGATTTATGACGCGTTAACGGTGCTTCAGCACCGTGGGCAGGATGCTGCGGGTATCATCACCATTGATGCAAACAACTGCTTCCGTTTACGCAAGGCCAATGGCCTGGTAAACGATGTGTTTGAAGCCCGCCATATGCAGCGTCTGCAAGGTAATATGGGGATCGGTCACGTTCGTTATCCTACTGCTGGCAGTTCCAGCGCCTCTGAGGCACAGCCTTTTTACGTCAACTCACCGTATGGCATCACCCTTGCTCATAACGGCAACCTGACCAACGCGCATGAGCTGCGTAAAAAGCTGTTCGAAGAGAAACGTCGCCACATTAACACCACCTCTGATTCTGAAATCCTGCTCAATGTGTTCGCCAGCGAGCTGGATAACTTCCGTCACTACCCGCTGGAAGCAGACAACATCTTTGCTGCCATTGCCGCGACAAACCGCCAGATCCGCGGCGCGTACGCCTGCGTGGCGATGATTATCGGCCACGGAATGGTCGCCTTCCGCGATCCAAACGGCATTCGTCCCCTGGTGCTCGGCAAGCGCGACCTTGGCGATGGCCGTACCGAATATATGGTTGCCTCTGAGAGCGTGGCGCTGGATACCCTGGGCTTTGAGTTCCTGCGTGACGTTGCGCCGGGCGAAGCGGTCTATATCACCGAGAAGGGCCAGCTGTTTACCCGCCAGTGTGCCGATAATCCGGTCAGCAACCCGTGCCTGTTTGAGTACGTTTACTTCGCCCGCCCGGATTCCTTCATCGACAAGATTTCCGTCTACAGCGCGCGCGTCAACATGGGCACGAAGCTGGGCGAGAAAATTGCCCGCGAGTGGGACGATCTCGACATCGACGTGGTGATTCCTATCCCGGAAACCTCCTGCGATATCGCGCTGGAGATCGCCCGCATTCTGGACAAGCCGTACCGTCAGGGCTTCGTGAAGAACCGCTACGTTGGCCGCACCTTTATCATGCCGGGCCAGCACCTGCGCCGTAAGTCCGTGCGCCGCAAGCTGAATGCCAACCGTGCGGAATTCCGCGACAAGAACGTTCTGCTGGTGGATGACTCCATCGTTCGCGGCACCACCTCCGAGCAGATTATCGAGATGGCGCGCGAAGCGGGTGCGAAGAAAGTCTATCTGGCTTCTGCCGCGCCGGAGATTCGCTTCCCGAACGTGTACGGCATCGATATGCCAACCGCCAACGAGCTGATCGCTCACGGCCGTGAAGTGGATGAAATTCGCCAGATCATCGGTGCCGACGGCCTGATTTTCCAGGATCTGAACGATCTCATCGACGCCGTGCGTGCCGAGAACCCGGAAATTCAGCAGTTTGAATGCTCGGTGTTCAACGGTATTTACGTGACCAAAGACGTTGACCAGCAGTACCTCGACTATCTTGATTCTCTGCGCAACGACGATGCGAAAGCCGTTCAGATGCAGAACGATCTTGAAAGCTTAGAGATGCACAACGAAGGTTGATGGTCCGGCAGGTGAGGGCGAACGCCCTCACTTGCAACTCCCCGCAAAATCCTGCACAGTCTGCCCTGAAATCAGTAAGGGCGAAAATCATGAAACGACTCATTGTTGGGCTTAGCGGCGCCAGCGGCGCGATTTACGGCGTACGTCTGTTACAGGTTCTGCGTAACGTGGCGGAAGTTGAGACCCATCTGGTGATGAGCCAGGCGGCGCGGCAGACCCTCTCTCTGGAAACCGATCTCTCCCTGCGTGATGTTCAGGCACTGGCGGACGTGGTTCACGATGCCCGTGATATCGCCGCCAGCATCTCCTCAGGCTCGTTTAAAACGGCCGGCATGGTTATCCTGCCCTGTTCCATTAAAACGCTCTCAGGCATTGTGAACAGCTATACCGATACCCTGGTAACGCGCGCGGCGGATGTGGTGCTGAAGGAGCGTCGTCCCCTGGTGCTCTGCGTGCGGGAAACGCCGCTGCACCTCGGCCACCTGCGTTTGATGACCCAGGCCGCTGAGCTTGGTGCCATCATCATGCCGCCGGTACCGGCGTTTTATCATCGCCCGACCTCGCTGGATGACGTGATTAATCAGACCGTTAACCGCGTGCTGGATCAGTTTGACATCGACCTGCCTGAAGATCTCTTCATCCGCTGGCAAGGGGCCTGATTCTGTGCACAAACAGAGTGCATGAAAAGAGACGTTGCCCTGTTTCAGGGCAATTATGCAACGGCGATCATATCCTCGACATTTAATTCGTTTTTTCCCTTTTTCTCTTTCCGGTTCGTTCGGCAGACCTGCTATCTTTCACCATTAAGGCAATATCGCAACGTTTTATTAACATATTTAACGTCGAAGTTTTGACCAGACGGCAATGTGGCATAAGACCTGCAAGATGAAGCCTGCAACACAACACACAACACAATACATAATAAAATCACGGTACTTGAGGGTAAATGTATGAAGAAGACGGTTCTGGCTCTGTCTTTGCTCGTGGGGTTAAGTGCGGCAGCAGGTAGCTACGCAGCGCTTCCACAGACGGTTCGTATCGGTACAGACGCAACCTACGCGCCATTCTCTTCCAAGGATGCGAAAGGCGATTTCGTGGGGTTTGATATCGATCTGGGAAATGAAATGTGCAAACGCATTGCGGTGAAATGCACATGGGTGGGCAGCGACTTTGACGCGTTAATCCCGTCGCTGAAAGCCAAGAAAATCGACGCCATTATCTCTTCTCTCTCCATCACCGAAAAACGCCAGCAGGAGATTGCCTTCTCTGACAAGCTCTACGCCGCGGATTCTCGCCTGATTGCGCCGAAAGGTTCCCCGATTAAGCCAACCATCGACTCGCTGAAAGGCAAGCATGTTGGCGTGCTTCAGGGCTCGACTCAGGAAGGTTATGCCAATGCCACCTGGCGTGAAAAGGGTGTAGACGTGGTGGCTTACCAGAACCAGGATCTGATTTACTCTGACCTGGCCGCAGGCCGTCTGGATGCCGCATTCCAGGATGAAGTTGCCGCGAGCGAAGGCTTCCTGAAACAGCCTGCGGGTAAAGACTATGCGTTTGCAGGCCCGTCGGTAAAAGACAAAAAATACTTTGGCGACGGCACCGGTATTGGCCTGCGTAAGGATGATACCGAGCTGAAAGCCGCCTTCGACAAAGCCTTTGCAGAGCTGCGTAAAGACGGTACTTACGACAAACTGGCGAAGAAATACTTCGACTTCAACGTATACGGTGAATAGTAGCTGGCGCTAACGCACCGCAAAGGTGCGTTACGGGAGCGGTTGACCCAATGCGGTGCATTTGTTGCACCGTATTGGATCGCTTTGTGCATACTTACGCATTTATAATGCAAAAATTCCCGCCTGAAGGGCATTAGTCTTTGCCTGACAGAGGGGATTGATGGCACATTAGCACCACCCCGTCGTCGTAAAAATCCCGTATGAAGACAGTTTGTTGAGGACAAATATGAAAAAACTCGTGTTGTCACTATCTCTGGTGCTGGCCTTTTCCAGCGCCACCGCGGCATTCGCAGCCATTCCGCAGAAAATTCGGATTGGTACCGATCCAACCTATGCGCCGTTCGAATCGAAGAATTCAAAGGGTGAACTGGTCGGTTTTGACATCGATCTGGCCAATGAGCTGTGCAAACGCATCAAAGCACAGTGTACCTACGTTGAGAACCCGCTGGATGCGCTGATTCCGTCCCTGAAAGCGAAAAAAATCGACGTGATTATGTCCTCGCTCTCCATCACCGAAAAACGCCAGCAGGAGATTGCCTTCACCGACAAACTCTACGCGGCCGATTCTCGTCTGGTGGTGGCTAAAGCTTCTGACGTTCAGCCAACGCTGGAGTCCCTGAAAGGCAAACGCGTCGGCGTGCTGCAGGGCACCACGCAGGAAACTTACGGTAACGAACACTGGGCGCCGAAGGGGATTGAAATCGTCTCCTACCAGGGCCAGGAAAATATCTACGCTGACCTGACGGCAGGCCGAATTGATGCGGCATTCCAGGATGAAGTCGCGGCAAGCGAAGGCTTCCTGAAAACGCCGGTGGGTAAAGATTACAAGTTTGGCGGCCCGTCCATTAAGGACGTGAAGTTGTTTGGTGTGGGCACCGGTATGGGCCTGCGCAAAGAAGACAACGAGCTGCGCGAGGCGCTGAACAAAGCGTTTGCTGAAATGCGCGCTGACGGCACCTACGACAAGCTGGCGAAAAAGTACTTTGATTTTAATGTTTACGGCGGCTAATCGCCCCGTCAAATAACGTGCGGCCCCTCCCGCTGCGGGAGGGGATAAGACACGGTTCCACCACTCACGATACGACAGGGCTCGCGGTATGCTGTACGGATTTTCTGGCGTTATTTTACAGGGCGCGCTTGTCACCCTTGAGCTGGCTATCAGCTCCGTGGTGCTGGCGGTGCTGATAGGTCTGGCAGGCGCAGGGGCGAAGCTTTCGGCTAACAAACCGCTGGCGCTAATTTTTGAAGGCTACACCACGCTTATTCGCGGCGTTCCCGATCTGGTGCTGATGCTGCTTATCTTTTACGGTCTGCAGATTGCGCTGAACAGCGTAACGGACGCGATGGGCATGGGACAAATTGATATCGACCCGATGGTGGCCGGTATTATTACCCTCGGTTTTATCTACGGTGCCTACTTCACCGAAACCTTCCGCGGTGCCTACATGGCCGTGCCGAAGGGCCACATAGAGGCGGCAACCGCATTTGGTTTTACCTCTTCACAAACGTTTCGCCGGATTATGTTCCCGGCCATGATGCGTTATGCGCTTCCGGGTATCGGCAACAACTGGCAGGTTATCCTCAAAGCGACGGCGCTGGTCTCGCTGCTTGGTCTGGAAGACGTCGTGAAAGCGACTCAGCTGGCGGGCAAGAGCACCTGGGAGCCGTTCTACTTTGCGGTGGTCTGCGGCATGATTTATCTGGTCTTTACGACCGTCTCCAATGGTGTGCTGCTTCTGCTCGAGCGTCGCTACTCCGTGGGTGTGAAGAGGGCTGACCTGTGATTGAGATTATTCAGGAATACTGGAAATCCCTGCTGTGGACGGATGGCTACCGCTTTACCGGCGTGGCGATTACGCTCTGGCTGCTGATCTCCTCCGTGGTGATGGGCGGCATTCTGGCGGTGTTTCTTGCCATTGGCCGCGTGTCGAACAATAAATTTATCCAGTTCCCGATCTGGCTGTTTACCTACGTGTTTCGCGGTACGCCGCTGTACGTGCAGCTGCTGGTGTTCTATTCGGGGATGTATACGCTTGAGATCGTAAAAGGCACAGAAATGCTGAATGCGTTCTTCCGCAGCGGTCTGAACTGTACGGTGCTGGCGTTGACGCTCAATACCTGCGCCTACACCACCGAGATTTTCGCCGGGGCTATTCGCTCTGTCCCTTACGGTGAGATTGAAGCGGCGCGCGCGTACGGCTTTTCCTCAGTGAAGCTTTATCGCTGCATTATTCTGCCGTCGGCGCTGCGTATCGCGTTACCGGCTTACAGTAACGAAGTGATTTTGATGCTGCACTCCACCGCGCTCGCCTTTACCGCGACGGTGCCGGATCTGCTCAAAATTGCGCGCGATATTAACTCCGCGACCTATCAGCCGTTTACCGCGTTTGGCATTGCGGCGGTGCTCTATTTAATTATCTCTTATGTTTTGATTAGCCTGTTCCGTAAGGCTGAAAAACGCTGGTTGCAGCATATAAAACCTTCTTCGACGCACTGAGAAAGATGATGGCTGAGAACAAATTAAACGTTATTGATTTGCACAAACGCTACGGCGAACATGAAGTGCTGAAAGGGGTGTCGCTGCAGGCTAACGCAGGCGATGTAATCAGTATCATCGGCTCATCCGGCTCGGGTAAAAGTACCTTCCTGCGCTGCATTAACTTCCTCGAAAAGCCGAGCGAAGGCTCGATTGTGGTGAGCGGGCAGAATATTAACCTGGTCCGTGACAAAGACGGCCAGCTGAAGGTCGCAGATAAACACCAGCTGCGCCTGCTGCGTACGCGCCTGACGATGGTGTTCCAGCACTTCAACCTCTGGAGCCACATGACGGTGCTGGAGAACGTGATGGAAGCGCCAATCCAGGTGCTGGGCCTGAGCAAGCAGGAAGCCCGCGAGCGGGCGGTGAAATATCTGGCGAAAGTGGGTATCGACGAGCGCCAGCAGATGAAATATCCGGTGCATCTCTCCGGCGGTCAGCAGCAGCGTGTCTCCATCGCGCGCGCGCTGGCGATGGAGCCCGAGGTGCTGCTGTTCGACGAACCGACATCCGCGCTGGACCCTGAACTCGTTGGCGAAGTGCTGCGCATCATGCAGAAGCTGGCCGAAGAGGGCAAAACGATGGTGGTGGTGACGCACGAGATGGGCTTCGCCCGTAACGTCTCGAACCACGTTATCTTCCTGCATCAGGGGAAAATTGAAGAACAGGGCCACCCGGACGAAGTGCTGGCGAACCCGCAAAGCCCGCGTTTGCAGCAGTTCCTGAAGGGGTCTTTGAAGTAGATTTTGCCCTTCTCCCTCTCCCCGTGGGAGAGGGTAGGGGTGAGGGCATCAGACCGCAGAGCAGCCTAATCGCCCGGTGTCGCTTCGCTTACCGGGCCTACGGGCTGGATGTTCTCCCTTTCCCTGTGGGAGAGGGTAGGGGTGAGGGCATCGGACCGCAGAGCAGCCCAATCGCCCGGTGGCGCTTCGCTTACCGGGCCTACGGGCTGGATGTTCTCCCTCTCCCTGTGGGAGAGGGTAGGGGTGAGGGCATCAGACCGCAGAGCAGCCCAATCGCCCGGTGGCGCTTCGCTTACCGGGCCTACGGGCTGGATGTTCTCCCTCTCCCTATGGGAGAGGGTAGGGGTGAGGGCATCAGACCGCAGAGCAGCCCAATCGCCCGGTGGCGCTTCGCTTACCGGGCCTATAAAAACCGTAGGCCGGGCAAACGCAGTGCCGCCCGGCATTCAGGCCGCACCGCACTCCAGCCGATACACCCAGTCGTCATAGCGCACGCCGTCAATTTCATACGCCTTTTCCAGCACCTGCGTACGCACAAACCCTGCTTTCTCCAGCACCCGCACCGAACCGCCGTTGTCCGCCAGCACGTACGCGTTAATCGCTTTTACGCTGGTCCTGTTAAACGCGTAATCGCACACCGCGCGCAGCGCCTCGCTGGCAACCCCTTTCCCCTGCGCGGCAGGCACAACCGTATAGCCGATATCGGCCTCTTCACGATTCTCAGGGCTGATTTGCAGGCCAATATCGCCCAGCGGCGTATCGTCCTCCAGAGAGCGGATCACGAAGACATGCTCCGCCATCAGGCGCGCGGCAAACACGCGGCGGGTCTCTTTTTCCGGCGCGATGGCGGCCATGTAGCGCATGATGCTGCGATCTTCACGCAGCGAGCGGAAGAAGGCCCAGTCAGTGGGTTCGAAAGGAGTGAGGTGAAGCCGGGGAGTGGTGATCGTTGCCATTGTTACGCCATATCTTCGGAACATGGCCTGTCACTGTAACATATTCACCGCACCACATCCCCCAGCGCCTCTTCTAATTCATACCAGCGGAACGCAAACCCGGCCGCTTCCAGCCGTTTTGGCAGCGCCCGCTGTCCGCCCAATACCAGCACGGACGCCTCACCCATCATCAGGCGAATGACCGTAGCAGGCACGCGCAATATCGCCGGGCGGTGCAGGGCATGCCCCAGCGCGTGGGCAAACTGTTCGTTACGCACCGGATACGGCGCAACCATGTTAAACGGCCCGCGCAGATCGTTATCCAGCAGCCAGAGAATACCGTTGACCATATCGTCGATATGGATCCACGCCAGGTACTGACGACCATTGCCGATGGGGCCGCCGAGCCCGAGTCTGAAAGGGGGAAGCATCTTCGCCAGAATACCGCCTTTCGGCGCAAGCACGACGCCGGTCCGCAGCAGGCAGACACGGGTACGATCGCTTTGCGCTGCAGAGGCGATACGCTCCCACTGGGCGCAGAGCTTATGGGTAAACTCGTTATGGGGCGGCTCTTCCTCGGTTACCACCACCTCACCGAGATCGCCGTAATAGCCCACCGCTGAACCCGAAATCAGCACCGAAGGCGGGGTGTGGCTATTGCGGATCAGCTCGACCAGCTTTTCGGTAATGTTCCACCGGCTGCTGCATAACAGCTGTTTTTGCTCTTCCGTCCAGCGCTTATCGGCGATGGGTTCACCCGCGAGGTTAATAACGGCGTCGAAGCCGTCCAGATTTTGCTGCTCGGCCAGATTTTTCCAGATATCGATACCCGCCCCCAGCACCTGGCGCGCCTTCTCCGGGCTGCGCGTGACCACGGTGATGTCGTGATGCAAGGCCTGCAGACGCGCAATGAGGTGACGACCAATAAGGCCTGTGCCGCCGGTCAGCAAAATCTTCATATAACCTCCAGGTTTACGCCTGGCGTCGCCAGCTTAACGTCATGGAGACGGAATCGGCGTAGCGCAGGGCGTGAAGTTTATCGATCTCAACTTCAGCATAAGTGACCCAGTGATGTTCGCGTGCGATATCGAGCACATCCTGAGTTAATTTTTCCAGCAGAGAGAAGCGGTTATTCTCCACGTACTGAATGATGTTTTTGGTTATTGTGCGGTAGTTCAGCGCGTCGTTGATGTCTTCGCTGGCCCGCGCTTTGTCTGCGGGGTAGTGAATCACCACGTTAATGACAATATCCTGACGGTTGGCGATCTCTTCCTCTTTGATGCCGATGAAGGTGCGCAAGCGTAAATTTTTTATGCGAATAATAGCGTCTGGCTGTGACATTGCAGGTCTTCTCCGTGTCAGTATTTCCCGCTCATCATACATGAGAGGCTCGCGGGCACCCAGCCTCATAGAGGGTTAAATCTGCTGGATTTTTTGCATCGCCCGCTCGGTGGCCGGGCGGGTCCGAATGCGCTCAAACCAGTTATTCACCGCCGGGTAAGAGGCCAGGTCAATTCGGTGTTTTTCATGCGTATTCACCCACGGCCAGCAGGCGATATCGGCAATACTGTAATGATCGCCCCCGAGCCACGGCGTTTTCTCCAGCCGACGGTTCAGAACGTCATACAGCCGCTGAGTCTCAACCTGATAGCGTTCGATCGCGTAAGGAATGGGCTGCGGGGCGTAAGCGGTAAAGTGATGATTTTGCCCCAGCATGGGCCCCAGCCCGCTTGTCTGCCAGAAGAGCCATTGCAGGGTATGGTGACGCTCGCGCAGTTCGCCGCTCAGCAGTTTGCCGGTTTTCTCCGCCAGGTAGAGCAAAATTTCACCGGATTCAAACAGGCTCAGCGGCCTGCCCCCGTCCGCCGGCTGGTTATCAATAATGGCCGGGATTTTATTATTCGGCGAGATAGCCAGAAAGAGAGGGCTGAACTGATCGCCTTTGCTGATATCCACGCGAATGATCCTGTAATCCAGCTCGGCTTCTTCTAGAAAAAGGGTGATCTTATGGCCGTTTGGGGTAGGGGCGTAATAAAGGTCGATCATTCTCAACTCCTGTCCATGCGAATAGTGGTGCCATGACAAATGAGTATAGGTGGTTGTTGTAAATCGTGAGTTTTCATCAAGTGACAGCGGGGCAAAGAGATTATATGTTGAGTAAAAACCCGATCAGCCGATGAGGATGTTATGAACCAGCCCGTAATCACGTTGTGGTCCGATGCGAATTTCTTTTCTCCCTATGTTATGAGCGTATACGTTGCGCTGGCCGAAAAAGGGCTCACTTTTACGCTGAAGACCGTTGATCTCGACGGCGGTGAACATCTTAAACCGCAGTGGCAGGGTTACGACCTGACCCGACGCGTGCCGGTGCTGGAGATTGACGGTTTTGCCCTGAGCGAATCGTCGGCGATTGATGAATATCTGGAAGATCGGTTCGCGCCGCCTGAGTGGGAACGCATCTATCCTCACGACCTGCAAAAACGCGCGCGGGCGCGGCAGATCCAGGCGTGGCTGCGAAGCGATCTGGTGCCGATTCGCGTGGAACGCTCGACGGACGTCGTGTTTGCCGGGGTGAAAAAGCCAGCGCTCAGCGCAGAAGGCCGTGAAAGCGCGCAAAAACTGATTGAAACCGCCACCTCGCTGCTCGCACACGGCAACCCGAACCTATTCGGCGAGTGGTGCATTGCCGACGCCGATCTGGCGTTGATGCTTAACCGCCTGATCCTCAACGGCGATGAGGTGCCGCAGCTGCTGGTGGATTATGCCGCGTTTCAGTGGCAGCGCGCCTCCGTGCAGCGCTATGTGGCACTCTCGGCCAAGCGCGCGGGCTGATAAGCCCTGACGCTTCAGGTATGATGGGGGCAGTCTGTTTTCCCGAGGAGTGACTGATGAAACTGATGTTTGCGTCGGATATCCATGGATCGCTGCCCGCTACCGAGCGTGTCCTCTCCCTGTTTGCACAAAGCGGCGCGCAGTGGCTGATTATTCTGGGTGATGTGCTCAACCACGGCCCGCGCAACGCGCTGCCGGAGGGCTACGCCCCTGCGCAGGTCGCGGAAAAGCTCAACCCGTACGCCTCGCGCATTATCGCCGTTCGCGGCAACTGCGACAGCGAAGTGGACCAGATGCTGCTGCATTTTCCCCTTACCGCGCCATGGCAGCAGGTGCTGCTGGAACAAAGCCGACTGTTCCTGACCCATGGGCATCTTTTTAGCCCGGATAATCTCCCGGCGCTCGCGGCTGGCGATGTCCTGGTTTACGGGCATACTCATATTCCGGTTGCTGAAAAGCGCGGTGAGATTTATCACTTCAATCCGGGTTCGGTCAGCATACCTAAAGGCGGTTATCCTGCGAGCTATGGCATGCTGGATGGAAATACCCTGAGCGTTATCGCACTTAATGATCAGCAAGTTATTGCGCAGGTAGCGATTAATCCGTAAGTTACACCTCAACTGCAAACGCGCCGAAAGAGCGCTTAGAAGAGAAGGTTTCCCGATGGTGGAGCAGAGTCATTTGGCAAGTACAGAGTGGGTTGACATTGTCAGCGAAGAGAATGAAGTGATCGCGCAGGCCAGCCGCGAACAAATGCGTGCGGAGCGTCTGCGCCACCGCGCAACGTACATCGTTGTGCATGACGGGATGGGCAAAATTCTGGTCCAGCGCCGTACGGATACCAAAGATTTTCTCCCGGGTATGCTGGATGCCACCGCAGGTGGCGTTGTCCAGGCAGATGAAGTGCTGCTGGATTCCGCGCGTCGTGAAGCGGAAGAGGAGTTAGGCATCGCCGGCGTGCCGTTTGCCGAGCACGGTCAGTTCTATTTCGAAGACGAAAACTGCCGCGTCTGGGGCGGGCTGTTTAGCTGCGTCTCCCACGGCCCGTTCGCCCTGCAGGAAGAAGAGGTGAGTGAAGTCAGCTGGATGACGCCGGAAGAGATCACCGCGCGCTGCGACGAGTTTACGCCGGATTCGTTAAAAGCGCTGGCGCTGTGGATGACCCGCAACGCCAAAAACGAATCGACCAAATCAGAAAAAGAGGAAGAGGCTGAGTAAGATTCAGCAACTCTCTCTCAGACACAGACTGGACGCGATGGGCTTTTGATCGCGCCAGTCACCGTCATTCAGACGCTCCAGCAGCGCTTTCCCGGCTTCAATTCCAATCTTACGATGCGGCACCGCCATCGTCGTCAGCGGCGGCTGACAGACGCGGCTCACGTCGCTATCGCCAAAGCCTACCACCGCCAGATCGTCCGGCACCTTGATTCGCCTGCGCTGGCACTCGTACAGCGCCCCGCAGGCCAGCTCGTCAGAGACGCACACCAGCGCATCCAGCTCCGGCCACGCCAGCAGGAACTCAGGCAGCTGTGCCGCGCCGGTCGAGAAGCTCGGCGGCATCGCCGCGTTAATGACCCGGGTCGGCGACATATGGTGGCGAAGCATGGCTTTGTACCAGCCCTGCAGATGCTGCTGGAAAATCCACTGCTCCTGGTTGGCGCACAGCAGGCCAATATTTTGGTAGCCGCGCTTAATCACCATTTCCGTGAGCTCATACATGGCCGCCACGTTATCAATCCCGATATTCATATCAATCGGGTCGGCGCGCATGGCACCCATCTCCATCACCGGAATAGAGGCGTTTTTCAGCCAGTGGCGAACGGTGTCGGTATGTTCAACGCTAAGCAGGATTGCGGCGGCAATATTCGAGGCCAGCAGCGTCTCCAGCAGCTTCTCCTCCTGCTCAAGACGATGCTGGGATTCTGCCAGCATGATCTGATACCCGGCAGGCTGCAGCACCTGCTGTAGCCCGGCGAACATCTCCGAGCAGCCGGCTTCGGAGAGATTTGGCACCACCATGGCTATCGTCCATGACGACGCCGAGGCCAGCGCGCTGGCGGCAAGATTAGGCATATAGCCCAGCTCCTGCACGGCAGCTTCAATTTTTTCTCGTAGTTTATCGGAAACCTGTTCGGGCGTGCGGAGTGCACGGGACACGGTCATCGTGCCCACACCGGCAAGCTGTGCGACATCGGCGAGTGTCACTTTACCAGTACTGCGCCGTTTTCGGGTTAGAGACATACACCTTCCTGCTGACCAGACGCGTTCTTCATTTCCTTCGCTTCACGTGACAGGCAGTATACGCCTTAAATCCCTTTTTTTGCTGTGATTTAGCACCGTGATTGCAATTTGATAGCGCTATCACATTTCTGCATGTTAACCATTGGTAGCGCTATCTTTGTGATCGCGATCGCAGTCATTCAGCGATGTGTTGAATAAAGTTTGCTCATCTTTAGCGTGTAGCGGGAGTGAAAAGTGCTCAAAAAATGGATATATGATACAACCATCACGCTGCAGGATAGCGTGGATAACTGGCCGCAGGCGCTGGAGCTGTGCGCGAAGCCGCTTCTGGATTTGCAGGTGATTGAGCCTGAATACGTCACCGCCATCATCCAGCAGCACCACACGTTAGGACCCTATTATGTGCTGGCACCAGGGCTGGCTATGCCGCATGCGCGGCCGGAGGAAGGCGCCAAAGGACTGGGGTTGTCTTTATTAAAACTAAAACAGGGCGTCTCGTTTGGTGCCGGTGAGTTTGACCCTGTCGATGTGATTATTATGCTCGCGGCACCGGATAAACATAGCCATATCGAAATGATATCCGCACTCGCAGAATTATTTTCCAGCGACGAGGATATGGAGAAACTGCATCAGGCGAATACCCTGGAGGAAATTAAAACGATTATTGACCGCTTCTGATTTAATTCTTTAATCCGATTATTCACAACATTACGCGCCAGCGTGATGGGGCGTGCTCTACTCAAAATAAGGGGACAACAATGAAAATCATGGCTATTTGCGGCTCCGGCCTGGGCAGCAGTTTTATGGTCGAAATGAATATTAAAAAGGTGCTTAAAAAACTGGAGATTGAGGCAGAGGTTGAACATTCCGATCTCTCCTCGGCTACGCCGGGCGCGGCCGATCTTTTCGTGATGGCAAAAGACATTGCGGCCAGCGCCAGCGTGCCGGAAAGCCAGCTGGTGGTGATTAACAACATCATCGACATCAACGAACTTGAAGCGCAGCTGCGCGCCTGGTTCGAAAGACAATAACCCTGATAAGGCGAGGTGGATATGTTTATCCTTGAAACGCTGAATTTCGTTGTTGATATTTTAAAAGTCCCTTCGGTACTGGTCGGTTTAATAGCGCTTATTGGTCTGGTTGCGCAAAAGAAAGCCTTTTCGGACGTGGTGAAAGGGACGATTAAAACCATTCTTGGCTTTATTGTGCTGGGCGGCGGCGCCACGGTGCTGGTGGGGTCATTAAATCCTTTGGGCGGTATGTTTGAGCACGCCTTTACGATTCAGGGCATTATTCCAAACAATGAAGCGATTGTGTCAATCGCGCTGGAAAAATACGGTGCAGCGACCGCGCTGATTATGGCTTTCGGCATGGTGGCGAATATTATCGTCGCGCGCTTTACTCGCCTGAAGTACATCTTCCTGACCGGACACCACACGTTTTACATGGCGTGCATGATTGGCGTGATCCTGACTGTCGCGGGCTTTGAGGGCGTGGGTCTGGTCTTTACCGGCTCGCTGATCCTCGGCCTGATCATGGCCTTCTTCCCGGCAATTGCCCAGCGCTACATGAAGCGCATTACCGGCAACGACGAGATTGCCTTCGGCCACTTCGGCACGCTGGGCTACGTGCTGTCCGGCTGGATTGGCAGCAAGGTCGGCAAAGGCTCCCGCTCAACCGAAGAGATGAACCTGCCGAAGAACCTGAGCTTCCTGCGCGACAGTTCGATTTCCATCTCCCTGACCATGATGATTATCTACCTCATCCTGGCGGTGAGCGCCGGGCGTGAGTACGTGGAGGCCACCTTCAGCGGCGGCCAGAACTACCTGGTCTACGCCATCATCATGGCGATCACCTTCGCGGCGGGCGTGTTCATCATCCTGCAGGGCGTGCGCCTGATTCTGGCGGAGATCGTTCCGGCCTTTACCGGCTTCTCGGAGAAACTGGTGCCGAACGCCCGTCCTGCGCTGGACTGCCCGGTGGTGTACCCCTATGCGCCAAACGCGGTGCTGATTGGCTTCCTCTTCAGCTTCCTTGGCGGGATTGTGGGGTTGTTGATCTGCGGTCAGTTTAGCTGGGTGCTGATCCTCCCGGGCGTGGTGCCGCACTTCTTCACCGGCGCAACGGCGGGCGTGTTCGGTAATGCCACCGGTGGACGTCGCGGGGCAATGATTGGCGCCTTTGCTAACGGCCTGCTGATCACCTTCCTGCCGGTCCTTCTGCTGCCGGTGCTGGGCGCCATTGGCTTTGCCAACACCACCTTCTCGGACGCCGACTTCGGCGCGGTCGGGATTGTCCTCGGCAACCTGGCGCGCTTCCTGTCGCCGCTTGCCATCACCGGACTGGTTGTGGCGTTGTTCGCGCTGCTGGTGGCGTACAACGTCTTCGCGAAAAACAAACCTGCAGGCGGTAACGCGCAGGAAAACACCGGAGCCAAATCATGAATGAGAAAGAGATAACCGAACTCGCGCGTCAGATCCGTCTTGAGACGCTGAAATCCCTGACGCAGCTGGGCTTTGGGCACTATGGCGGCAGTATGTCGGTGGTCGAAACCCTGGCCGTGCTGTACGGCGCGGTGATGAAAATCGACCCGGCGGATCCGGACTGGCCGGAGCGAGACTATTTTGTCCTGTCGAAAGGTCATGCGGGCCCGGCGCTCTACAGCACGCTGGCAATCAAAGGCTACTTCCCGGTGGAAGAGCTGAGCACCCTGAACCAGAACGGCACGCGCCTGCCAAGCCACCCGGACCGTCTGAAAACGCGCGGGGTGGACGCCACCACCGGTTCGCTGGGGCAGGGGATCTCGATTGCCGGCGGTATGGCGCTCTCGCACAAGCTGGCGGGGCGACCGAACCGCGTCTTCTGCATCGTCGGTGACGGCGAGCTGAACGAGGGGCAGTGCTGGGAAGCCTTCCAGTTTATCGCCCACCATCGCCTGAACAACCTGACTGTGTTCGTGGACTGGAACAAACAGCAGCTCGACGGCGAGCTGGACGAAATTATCAGCGCGTTCGATCTGGAGGGGAAATTCCGCGCCTTTGGCTTTGACGTGGCGACGGTGAAGGGCGACGACATTCCGGGCCTGCTGGCGGTGACGTCGCGGGTCCCGACTGCCGACGCGCGTCCGTTAGTCGTCATCCTCGACAGCATTAAAGGGCAGGGGGTGCCTTACCTGGAACAGCTTAGCAACTCGCACCACCTGCGACTGACCGCGGAGAGCAAAGCGGCCCTCAACGAGACGATTCGCAAACTGGAGGCTTCACATGATTAAGGTTGCACCGGCAGGAGAGAAAGACGCCGTTGAGATGCGTAAGGTCTACGCGGGCTTCGTGGCAAAGCAGATTGAGGCGGGAAGCGAGATCATCGCCCTGGAAGCGGATCTGATGAGCTCGATGGCGATGGACGGCGTGGCGCGCGATTATCCGCAGCACGTGATTAACTGCGGCATTATGGAGGCCAACGTCATCGGCACCGCGGCGGGGCTGTCGCTTACCGGGCGTAAACCGTTCGTGCATACCTTCACCGCGTTTGCCAGCCGTCGCTGTTTTGACCAGCTGTTTATGTCCCTGGACTATCAGCGCAACAACGTGAAGGTGATAGCGTCGGATGCGGGCGTGACGGCCTGCCACAACGGCGGAACGCATATGTCGTTTGAGGATATGGGCATCGTGCGCGGCCTGGCGCACTCGGTGGTGCTGGAGGTGACCGACGCGGTGATGTTCGAGGACGTGCTGCGCCAGCTTATCGACCTTGAAGGCTTCTACTGGGTACGTACCATCCGCAAGCAGGCGCCGAGCGTGTATGCGCCTGGCTCAACCTTCACCATCGGCAAAGGCAACGTGCTGCGCGAAGGAACCGATATTACCCTGGTTGCCAACGGCATCATGGTGGCGGAAGCGCTGGAAGCGGCGCGCCAGCTTGAGCAGGAGGGGGTAAGCGCGGCGGTCATCGACATGTTTACCCTGAAGCCTATCGACCGGATGCTGGTGAAAAACTACGCCGAGAAAACCGGTCGCATCGTCACCTGTGAAAACCACAGCATTCACAACGGCCTGGGGTCGGCGGTGGCGGAAGTGCTGGTGGAAACCTGCCCGGTACCGATGCGGCGGGTGGGCGTCAAGGAGCGTTACGGCCAGGTGGGGACGCAGGATTTCCTGCAGAAGGAGTATGGCCTGACGGCACATGACATTGTGTCGGCGGCGCGAGAGCTGCTGTAAATAAAAAAGGCGACCCTTTGTGGTCGCCTTTTTGTTGCCCGGTGGCGCTCGCGCTTACCGGGCCTACGGTCCTGTAGGCCGGATAAGCGAAGCGCCATCCGGCAAGACCTTACAATTACTGCTGCTGCGAAGACTGAATCGCGGTCAGAGCGATGGTGTAGACGATATCGTCAACCAGCGCGCCACGGGACAGGTCGTTCACAGGTTTGCGCATGCCCTGCAGCATTGGCCCGATGGAGATCAGGTCTGCAGAACGCTGTACCGCTTTGTAGGTGGTGTTACCGGTGTTCAGATCCGGGAAGATGAACACGGTAGCGCGACCTGCAACCGGAGAGTTCGGCGCTTTGGATTTCGCAACGTCGGCCATAACGGCGGCGTCGTACTGCAGCGGGCCGTCGATCATCAGGTCAGGACGTTTTTCCTGCGCCAGACGGGTCGCTTCACGCACTTTCTCTACGTCGCTACCTGCACCAGAGGTACCGGTGGAGTAGGAGAGCATCGCTACGCGCGGTTCGATACCGAAGGCAATCGCAGAGTCCGCGGACTGGATAGCGATTTCTGCCAGCTGTTCTGCGGTTGGATCCGGGTTGATCGCGCAGTCGCCGTAAACGTAAACCTGTTCAGGCAGCAGCATGAAGAACACGGAAGAAACCAGAGAGCTGCCCGGTGCAGTTTTGATCAGCTGCAGCGGTGGACGGATGGTGTTCGCCGTGGTGTGAACCGCACCGGAAACCAGACCGTCAACTTCGTCCTGCTCCAGCATCAGCGTACCCAGCACCACGTTGTCTTCCAGCTGCTCGCGCGCAACGGCTTCGGTCATGCCCTTGCTCTTACGCAGCTCAACCAGACGGGCAACGTAGCTTTCGCGAACCACTTCCGGGTCAACGATTTCGATGCCAGCGCCCAGCTCAACGCCCTGAGACGCCGCAACGCGGGTGATCTCATCCGGGTTACCCAGCAGCACGCAGGTCGCGATGCCGCGCTCGGCACAGATAGCAGCCGCTTTAACGGTACGTGGTTCGTCGCCTTCTGGCAGAACAACGCGTTTGCCCGCTTTACGCGCCAGCTCGGTCAGCTGGTAACGGAATGCTGGAGGAGACAGACGGCGGCTGCGCTCGGAGGTCGCGGTCAGGGATTCGATCCAGTCTGCGTTGATGTAGCCCGCTACGTATTCCTGAACTTTCTCGATACGCTCGTGGTCATCAACCGGCACTTCCAGGTTGAAGCTCTGCAGGCTCAGGGAAGTCTGCCAGGTGTTGGTATTCACCATGAAGACCGGCAGGCCGGTAGCGAACGCGCGTTCGCACAGCTTGCTGACGCGTGGGTCCATCTCGTAGGCACCGGTCAGCAGGATCGCACCGATTTCCACGCCGTTCATCGCGGCCAGACAGGCTGCAACCAGCACGTCAGGACGGTCTGCGGAGGTCACCAGCAGGGAGCCAGCGCGGAAGTGTTCCAGCATGTGCGGAATGCTGCGCGCACAGAAGGTCACGGACTTCACGCGGCGGGTGTTGATGTCGCCTTCGTTAACGATGGTAGCGTTCAGGTGACGCGCCATATCGATTGCACGGGTGGCAATCAGATCGAAGCTCCATGGCACCGCGCCCAGAACCGGAAGCGGGCTGGATTCCTGCAGCTTAGCCGGGTCAACTTTGATGACTTTCGCTTTGGAAGAGTCGTCGAAAATCTCGGACAGGTCAGGGCGAGTACGGCCCTGCTCATCCACCGGTGCGTTCAGCTTGTTCACGATCACGCCGGTGATGTTGGTATTTTTCGCGCCGCCGAAGCTGCTGCGCGTCAGTTCGATACGCTCGTTCAGCTGCTCTGGGGTGTCGGTGCCCTGAGACATCACGAAAACGATCTCTGCGTTCAGGGTTTTCGCGATTTCAAAGTTCAGAGACTGGGCAAACTGGTGTTTGCGCGTCGGGACCAGACCTTCAACCAGCACCACTTCCGCGTCTTGCGCGTTAGCATGGTAGTTGGCGATGATCTCTTCCATCAGCACGTCTTTCTGGTTGCTGGACAGCAGAGATTCAACGTGGCTCATCTTCAGCGGTTCAGCCGCTGGCAGATTGGAGTTCTTGCGAACGATAGTGGTGGTCTGGTCTGGCGCATCGCCACCGGCACGTGGCTGGGCGATTGGCTTAAAGACGCTCAGACGAACGCCTTTGCGTTCCATAGCACGGATAACGCCAAGGCTGACGCTGGTCAGGCCGACGCTGGTTCCGGTAGGGATCAGCATAATAGTACGGGACACGGTTTATCCTCTTTCGTTACCGCCGCGATTGGGCGGGTTACAAAACAGCACCGCCAGCATTGCTGGCGGTGTGGAATCAGGCAGTCAGGCGGTGCGCGTCTTGCGCAATGACCAGTTCTTCGTTAGTTGGGATAACGAGAGCAGGGCGGGTGCCTTCTTTGTTGATGAAGCCAGACTTGCCGAAGCGGGCAGCCAGATTACGCTCGTGATCAACGTCGAAGCCCAGAAAGCCCAGTTTGCCCAGGGACAGTTCACGAACCATTGCCGCGTTCTCACCGATACCACCGGTGAAGATAACCGCGTCCAGACGACCGTCCATCAGCGCAGTGTAAGAGCCGATGTACTTCGCCAGACGGTGGCAGTAAACGTCCATTGCACGTTTAGCGTCTTCTTTCTCTGCGTAGTTGTCTTCAACGTAACGGCAGTCGCTGGTGACTTCGGTCAGACCCAGCAGGCCAGACTCTTTGGTCAGCATTTTGTTGATCTGGTCAACGCTCATGCCCAGGGTGTCGTGCAGGTGGAAGATGATCGCCGGGTCGATATCACCGGAACGGGTACCCATCACCAGACCTTCCAGCGGGGTCAGACCCATGGAAGTATCAACACATTTGCCGTTGCGGATAGCAGAAACAGAACCACCGTTGCCCAGGTGGCAGGTGATGATGTTCAGTTCTTCAACCGGCTTGTTCAGAACTTTTGCGGCTTCCTGAGTCACATAGAAGTGGCTGGTGCCGTGCGCGCCGTAACGACGTACGCCGTGTTCTTTGTACAGGCTGTATGGCAGGGCATAGAGGTAAGACTCTTCCGGCATGGTCTGATGGAACGCGGTGTCGAATACGGCCACGTTTTTGTCTTTCAGATTCGGGAAGGATTTCAGCGCTTCAGCGATACCGATCAGGTGAGCCGGGTTGTGCAGCGGTGCGAAGGACGCAGAGTCCTTGATGCCCTGGATCACAGATTCGTCGATCACGACGGAGCTGGTGTATTTTTCGCCGCCGTGGACGATACGGTGACCAATCGCAGTCAGCTGAGCAGACAGTTCTGGTTTTTGTGCCAGAATAGTGTTAACGATAAAGTTCAGCGCTTCACTGTGAGCGGCGCCTGCACCTAAAGCCGCTTCTTGTTTGCTGCCGTCCATCTTCCACTTGATACGTGCTTCAGGCAGATGGAAACATTCGGCCAAACCAGAGAGGTATTCGTCACCGTTGAGCGCATCGATGATGGCGAATTTCAGTGAGGAGCTACCGCAGTTCAGAACCAGTACTAACTTACTCGACATGGAAGTACCTATTATTGATACGTGGCTAAAAAAACGTCAGTGAGTCTAACAGCGTAACGCATGATGACTCAGACATTTATGATTAACATCATGCCAAACGAACATTGTGGCATGATGGAAGAAATAACTATGATTTTATGCCATTTTGCACAATTTTCAGCCAATGGCATAATATGCAATAATTTGACGAGTTAATGATTCTCGTCTAAGGCCCTATCAGGCTGGCACAGGATACCCGATACGGGGTAGAGATGACAAAATATTTTGAACGTTGTCATAGCTTGTTGTGGTTTTGCACAAAAATTTTAATTTTTATATGTGAAGTTGAGGTACAGCCATGTCGACACCAGAGAACCCGTCCGTAAATTTCTTTAGTCTGTTTCGTCGGGGACAGCATTACGCAAAGACGTGGCCGATGGAAAAGCGCCTTGCGCCGATGTTCATTGAGAATCGCACCATCCGCGCCACGCGCTATGCGATTCGCTTTATGCCGCCTGTCGCTGTCTTTACGCTGTGCTGGCAGATTGCGTTGGGCGGGCAGCTTGGCCCTGCCGTCGCGACGGCGCTCTTCGCCTTAAGCCTGCCGATGCAGGGCCTGTGGTGGTTAGGTAAACGCTCCATCACCCCGCTTCCCCCTTCTATTTTACACTGGTTTTATGAAGTGCGCGGAAAACTGGAGGAGGCCGGGCAGGCGCTCGCCCCGGTTGAAGGCAAGCCGGATTACCAGGCGCTGGCGGACACGTTAAAGCGCGCTTTTAAGCAACTGGATAAAACATTCCTCGATGACTTGTGATTGATCATCGAAACGACGACGAAAAGAAGGCACAGTAACAATCAGTTACCGTGTCTTTTTTTTAAAGTGCAATGCGCTACAGGAGTCGAAAGATGGAAATGACCCATGCTCAACGTCTGATTTTGTCTAACCAGTACAAGATGATGACTATGCTTGATCCCGATAACGCTGCGCGCTACAGCCGCCTGCAAACCATCGTCGAACGCGGTTTTGGTTTGCAAATGCGCGAACTGGACCGCGAGTTTGGCGAGCTGAAAGAAGAAACCTGTCGCATCGTGATCGACATTATGGAGATGTATCACGCCCTGCACGTCTCCTGGACGAATCTCAAAGATCAGCAGTCCATTGACGAGCGCCGCGTGACCTTCTTAGGCTTTGATGCCGCAACGGAAGCGCGTTATCTGAGCTATGTTCGCTTTATGGTGAATACAGAAGGGCGTTATACCCACTTTGACGCGGGCACCCACGGCTTCAACGCGCAGACCCCAATGTGGGAAAAATATCAGCGTATGCTGAGCGCGTGGCACGCCTGTCCGCGTCAGTACCATTTAAGCAGCAACGAAATTCAACAAATCATTAATGCCTGACGGAGGTGCGTGTGCATTGCAGAGGTTTTCTGTTTGATCTGGACGGTACGCTGGTGGATTCGCTGCCGGTTGTGGAGCGTTCATGGTGCCATTGGGCTGACCGACATGGCATCGACCATCAGGACGTGCTGAATTTTATCCATGGCAAACAGGCCATTACCTCGCTACGGCACTTCCTGGCCGGACGCTCTGAGGACGAAATTCAGGCGGAGTTCAAATACCTGGAACACATTGAAGCCACGGATACGGACGGAATTACTGCGTTACCGGGCGCGCGTGAACTGCTTGAGCATCTGAACGAGGCGCAGATCCCGTGGGCTATCGTTACCTCAGGCTCCATTCCCGTCGCCCACGCCCGTCACAAGGCGGCAGGTTTACCGAAGCCAGAAGTGTTTATCACGGCGGAGCGCGTTAAGCGCGGTAAACCGGAGCCCGACGCGTTTTTACTGGGCGCTGAACTGCTGGGCCTCGCCCCCGCAGAGTGTGTGGTAGTAGAAGATGCGGCCGCTGGCGTACTGGCCGGGCTGAACGCCGGAAGCCACGTTATTGCGGTGAATGTTCCGGCGGGATCTCCCCGCCTGGACGAGGCAGACTTTGTGCTGGATTCACTGACGGCGCTGGCTGTTTCGAAAGCCTCTGACGGGGTTGTAACCGTCTCGCTAAAAATGTAATCACATGATATAGCCCCACATTGCTGGGGCTTTTTTATGGCAAAATTCCTCATCTCCCACTGACAAGGACATGTTGTGAACGGTGAACTGATTTGGGTCCTGAGCCTGCTTTTAATCGCCATCCTTCTTTTTGCAACGGGCAAGGTACGCATGGACGCCGTCGCCTTGTTTGTCATCGTCGCGTTTGTGCTGAGCGGTACGCTCACGCTGCCGGAAGCCTTCTCCGGGTTTAGCGATCCCAACGTTATCCTGATTGCCGCCCTGTTTATTATCGGTGATGGGCTGGTGCGTACCGGCGTGGCGACCATCATGGGGTCGTGGCTGGTGAAGGTGGCGGGCAGCAGCGAAACCAAAATGCTGATCTACCTGATGGTGACCGTCGCCGGGCTGGGGGCGTTTATGAGCTCAACGGGCGTGGTCGCTATCTTCATTCCGGTGGTGCTGAGCGTCTCCATGCGGATGCAGATCTCGCCGTCGCGCCTGATGATGCCACTGAGTTTTGCCGGTTTGATCAGCGGAATGATGACGCTGGTAGCAACGCCGCCGAACCTGGTCGTCAACAGCGAGCTGATCCGGGAAGGATTTCAGGGCTTCAGTTTTTTCAGCGTCACCCCGCTTGGGCTGGTCATTCTGGTGCTGGGCGTGGTCTACATGCTGCTGACCCGGTTTGCCCTGAAAGGTGAAAAACAGGATAAAAATAAAGAAGGGTGGAAGCGACGCACCTTCCGCGATCTGATTAAAGAGTACCGTCTCACCGGGCGGGCGCGGCGTCTGGCTATTCGCCCCGGCTCGCCGATGGTGGGACAGCGCCTTGACGACCTGAAGCTGCGTGAGCGCTATGGCGCAAACGTGATCGGCGTAGAGCGCTGGCGTCGTTTTCGCCGGGTGATCGTCAACGTCAACGGGGTGTCGGAATTCCGCGCGCGGGACGTTCTGCTGATTGATATGTCCACCGCGGACGTGGATCTGCGCGAGTTTTGCAGCGAGCAGCTGCTGGAACCGATGGTGCTGCGCGGGGAGTATTTCTCCGATCGGGCGCTGGATGTTGGCATGGCTGAAGTATCGCTGATCCCGGAATCGGAACTGTTGGGTAAAACCGTGCGGGAAATGGGGTTCCGAACCCGCTATGGCCTGAATGTCGTGGGGCTGAAGCGCGATGGCGTGGCGATGGAAGGGGCGGTGGTGGATGAGCCGATCCTGCTGGGCGATATCTTCCTGGTTGTCGGTAACTGGAAGCTGATTAGTCAGCTCGGGCAAAAAGGGCGCGATTTTGTGGTGCTCAACATGCCTGTCGAGGAGAGCGACGCCTCCCCGGCGCACAGCCAGGCGCCCCACGCGATTTTTTGTCTGGTGCTGATGGTGGCGCTGATGCTGACCGATGAAATCCCCAATCCGGTCGCGGCAATCATCGCCTGCCTGTTGATGGGCAAATTCCGCTGCATTGACGCCGAAAGCGCCTATAAAGCCATTCACTGGCCGAGCATTATCCTCATCGTCGGGATGATGCCTTTTGCCCTTGCGCTGCAAAAAACCGGCGGGGTGGATCTGATCGTTAAAGGCTTAATGGACATTGGCGGCGGGTATGGGCCGTACATGATGCTGGTCTGTCTGTTTATCATGTGCGCCACCATCGGTCTGTTTATCTCCAACACCGCGACGGCGGTACTGATGGCGCCCATTGCGCTGGCGATGGCCAAATCCATGGGCGTGTCGCCGTATCCCTTCGCGATGATGGTCGCAATGGCGGCCTCCGCGGCGTTTATGACGCCAGTTTCTTCACCGGTGAATACGCTGGTGCTGGGGCCCGGGAATTACAGGTTCAGTGATTTCGTGAAGCTGGGCGTGCCGTTCACCGTGCTGGTGATGCTGGTATGCGTGGTGTTAATTCCGGTTTTATTCCCGTTTTAGCGTGAGTGCGGAAATGTAGGCCGGGTAAGGCGAAGCCGCCACCCGGCTAAAAATTACAACGGTGAATCCTGGCTAATCTCATCCAGCGACAGATGGAAGCTCGGCACAAACACCTGCATAAAGTAATCCATCTCTTCGCTGCGGCGGGATTCCAGCGTTTTTTCCAGACGCGTTTTCGCCAGTAAAAATTCGTTATTCCCCGCGGACAGCTCTTCCAGACACTTCAGGTAGGCGCAGAGCGCGTCGGCCTGTTTGACCAGCGACTTTTCATCTTCCGTGTACTGATGCTCATCAATGAGCGGCTCAAAGATGTCGCGCAACTCGTCCGGCACCATATCAATCAGCTTCTGCTGGGCAATCTTCTCAATAGCCTTATATTCCTGCGCAATCTGCGAGTTAAAATATTTCACCGGCGTAGGCAGGTCGCCGGTCAGCACTTCCGACGCATCGTGGTACATCGCCAGCAGGGCGATGCGCTCTGGATTGACCTGACCGTTGAATTTGCGGTTTTTAATGGCGGCCAGCGCATGAGCAACCATGGCAACCTGCAGACTGTGCTCTGACACGTTCTCTGTGCGCACGTTGCGCATCAGCGGCCAGCGGTTGATGAGTTTCAGGCGGGAGAGGTGGGCAAAGAAATGACTCTGACTCATAGGTTACCTTTTGTCTTCACTGCGACAGGCGTTCATTGTGCGGGGAGGGCAGGGAAGATGCAAATCTGAAGGTGTAGTAAGCCGGGTAAGCGCAGCGCCACCCGGCAGAAAGCCAGCGTTACTGATGATAACCGGACAGGAATCGCCCGAAGCGGCTGATGGCCATTTCGAGATCATCTTCGCGCGGCAGCGTCACGATACGCACGTGATCCGGCCACGGCCAGTTAAACGCCGTACCCTGAACCAGCAGCACTTTTTCCTGCAGCAGGAAATCGAGCACCATTTTTTGGTCGTCGTGAATATTAAAGCGCTTCGCGTCAATTTTCGGGAACATATAGAGCGCGCCATTCGGCTTCACGCAGGAGACGCCGGGAATATCGTTGATCAGTTCCCACGCGCGGTTGCGCTGTTCGTACAGGCGACCACCGGGAACGATGAACTCGCTAATGCTCTGATAACCGCCCAGCGCCGTCTGGATCGCGTGCTGCGCCGGAACGTTGGCACATAAACGCATGGAGGCCAGCATTTCCAGCCCTTCAATATAGCCTTTGGCATGCTTTTTCGGACCGTTCAGTACCATCCAGCCCTGGCGGAAACCGGCCACGCGGTAGGTTTTAGACAGGCCGTTAAAGGTGACGGTCAGCAGATCCGGGGCCAGCGCAGCGATCGAGTGGTGCTGTGCCGCGTCGTACAGGATCTTGTCGTAGATTTCGTCGGCAAAGATGATTAGGTTGTGCTGGCGGGCGAGCTCGACGATCTCCATCAGCAGCTCTTTTGAGTACACCGCGCCCGTTGGGTTGTTCGGGTTAATGATCACGATCCCACGCGTGCGGGGCGTGATTTTTGCGCGAATATCATCGAGGTCCGGGAACCAGTCAGAGGACTCGTCGCACAGATAGTGCACGGCTTTACCGCTCGACAGTGATACGGCAGCCGTCCACAGCGGATAGTCCGGCGCGGGTACCAGCATTTCGTCCCCGCTGTTCAGCAGCGCCTGCATCGCCTGCACGATCAGTTCGGAAACGCCGTTGCCGATATAGATATCTTCAACGGTAACATCACGCATACCGCGCGCCTGGTAGTGCTGCATGATGGCTTTACGTGCGGAGTAAAGTCCTTTTGAATCACAATAGCCTTGTGCAGTAGGAAGGTTGCGGATCACATCAACCAGAATTTCATCCGGCGCTTCAAAACCAAATGGCGCAGGGTTACCAATGTTGAGTTTCAGAACCTTGTTGCCTTCTTCTTCAAGGCGTTTTGCCTCTTTCAGAACCGGGCCGCGGATGTCATAACAGACGTTATCTAGCTTGCTGGATTTTTCGATAGGGGACATGAACCTTTAACCTTTTCGCTATTATTGCCACTCCCTGCCGTGGAAGTCAGCACGGAATAATGTACTCCCCCCTCGCTTCGTTTTGAAGGGTGTGCAGTAGAAGATTTTGTGCCGGGAGCAAAATTTTGATAAATCTTTTTCGCTGTGCGTTAGCTTTTTTACTGTCTTAAAGTTGTGCACATGGCGCGATGATAGGTTAAATGTGCTATTCATTTGTCAGAATTCTGTATATTGTGCTGGTAAAAATAAGTGGTGAACCTGACAACGGTAGCAATCACCCGGCGTGACTTTTCGTAAAACCTGAATGCTTGATACCTGTTCCTGTAAAAGCATAATGTGGCTAAAAGTTACTCATGTGAAATTAATGTTAAGTGCCATTAATGAATGGTCTTAATCTAAATTAAAATTTATTTATTATTAACCTATAAAATGCAACTTTAGTTAATTTTAATAAAATTAGTTTAGAAGCTTAACATTCTTCTTTAATCCTCAATATTGCAATAAGACTTATAAATAAAGTGGATTTGGGTTAAGATGTCTTTCAGGAAAGCAGAGGACAGATGCAAGAATTTTGTATATCTGGCACTGACTTTTCGAATTAATTGATTGTTATTGTTGGAGTTATCTCTGGCTGGAATGTGTCGCACATCTCCTGCTACGTTGACAGCGCTGCGATAAAGATGGCAGAAAAGGTGTTATACCTTTAATGTAATTTACATAAACCTGCGAACATCTAAATATCCTGAACGTTTAAGAGAATAAAAATAACGTCATGAAACGTGCTTTCTGACTGTTGATATAAAGCAGCACAATAACTATCTGTCAGGCAGTCTGCCGGGCCGGGATGCGAGGGAAAACCTTCAGAGGGAATTGCTTAACTGTTACACACAGCTTCAACCCGGGCAGCTCCGCACGAGCAACCTGAAAGTGAATAGATATGATAAATGCAAATCGTCCGATAATGAATCTCGACCTCGATCTGCTGAGAACGTTTGTTGCGGTCGCCGATCTCAACACTTTTGCAGCAGCTGCTGCCGCCGTTTGCCGAACTCAGTCCGCCGTTAGCCAGCAAATGCAGCGGCTGGAGCAGCTGGTTGGTAAAGAGCTTTTTGCACGTCACGGGCGTAATAAGCTCTTAACGGAACACGGTATTCAGCTACTGGGTTATGCCAGGAAAATTCTTCGCTTTAATGATGAAGCATGTATGTCATTAATGTTTAGCAACCTTCAAGGGGTGCTAACGTTAGGCGCATCTGATGAGTCAGCGGATACTATATTGCCGTTTCTTCTCAACCGTATTAGTTCGGTTTATCCGAAGCTTGCGCTGGACGTTAGCGTAAAACGTAATGCCTTTATGGTTGAGATGTTAAATGAGCATAAAGTCGACCTGGTGGTAACGACGCATCGTCCAGGGCAGTTTGATTGCCTGACGCTGCGTACATCGCCTACGCACTGGTATTGCGCAGCCGAATATGTGCTGCAAAAAGGGGAGCCGGTTCCGCTGGTCCTGCTGGATGACCCGAGCCCGTTCCGCGATATGGTGCTCACGGCGCTGAATGAGGCCAACATTCCGTGGCGTCTGGCGTATGTGGCTTCCACGCTGCCAGCGGTTCGTGCCGCCGTGAAGGCTGGTCTGGGCGTAACAGCCCGTCCGGTAGAGATGATGAGCCCCGATCTGCGCGTTCTGGGGAAATCCGACGGTCTTCCTGCGCTGCCGGATACGGAGTATCTGCTCTGCCACAATTCGTCCAGCCATAACGAGTTGGCTAAAGTGGTGTTCGAGGCGATGGAAAACTACCATAACCCGTGGCAGTTCGAGCGCGTTACCTCCGAAGGGGGGGATGATTCCCTGATCGTTGAAGGGGATTTTGAGTGATCGATAGCTCAATATTCTGGTAACAAAATGTAAGTGTAAAAAACAGCCACTCGTGTGATTTTCACATGCAGTGGCTTTTTTTAAGCAATAATACCCGCTTATGGCGCAAGGGTTTTCAGGATACTCTCTTATTTATCAATGATCTGAATGCTTTTGCTTAAAACTTGTCCGTTTTCCGTTCTAACTTCGCCCATATCCCTCTCATGTTAAAAAAACAGGAAATATGTTGCCGTTTTCCTGGTTGAATTAACAAAAGCGTGTCGCAGATCAAGAAAATACTCCTATTTGGGGGGAGGAATCGTTGGCAAATCCTGTCAAAATAGGAGGGTTATTTTTTTTACTTCCGAAACGGACACGATTCAACAACATACATTTGACGGAAAGTCATGCACCCACCAGGGTTAAAGGGCACCAAATGTTAATGAGAATCGCTCGATGTAATTTAATGTGAAGAAACCTTTGTTAAAGTTGACAATAGGTTATAGAAAGGAGTAAAAAACCCCATCATTTTGCTGTCTACGTCTCATTTCTGACAGTTAGTGTAAGGTTATTTGTTCCTCCCCATGAATCGATGTGATGCCCATCTGCCAGCAAGAGCAGTGTCGTTGGTATCACTTTTGATGAGTAAGCAATGAGTATGTCAACATCCACAGAAGTCATCGCTCATCACTGGGCATTCGCAATCTTTCTTATTGTAGCCATTGGCCTGTGCTGCCTGATGTTAGTCGGCGGCTGGTTCCTGGGCGGTCGCGCCCGTGCAAGGCACAAAAACACACCTTTCGAATCAGGTATTGATTCAGTAGGTTCCGCTCGCTTACGCCTGTCTGCCAAGTTCTATCTGGTAGCCATGTTCTTCGTCATCTTCGACGTGGAAGCGCTTTACCTTTTCGCATGGTCAACGTCCATCCGCGAAAGTGGTTGGGTGGGCTTTGTCGAGGCCGCAATTTTCATTTTAGTGCTACTGGCCGGTCTGGTTTATCTGGTGCGTATTGGCGCGCTTGACTGGACGCCTGCGCGTTCACGTCGTGAACACATCAACCCGGAAAACAGTATCTCTAATCGTCAGCAGTAACAGCGAGGCAATAAGATGGATTATACGCTCACCCGCATAGATCCTAACGGTGAGAATGACCGTTACCCCCTGCAAAAACAGGAGATCGTAACCGACCCCCTGGAGCAAGAAGTCAATAAAAGCGTGTACATGGGCAAGCTCGAACATGCCATGCACGATATGGTCAACTGGGGTCGTAAGAACTCCATCTGGCCTTACAACTTTGGCCTTTCTTGCTGCTACGTTGAAATGGTGACGTCATTCACTGCGGTGCATGACGTTGCGCGTTTTGGGGCCGAGGTACTCCGAGCTTCCCCGCGTCAGGCTGACCTGATGGTGGTTGCCGGTACGTGCTTTACCAAGATGGCACCTGTTATTCAGCGTCTGTATGACCAGATGCTGGAGCCAAAATGGGTTATCTCCATGGGCGCATGTGCAAACTCTGGCGGTATGTACGACATTTATTCCGTCGTGCAGGGCGTAGATAAATTTATCCCAGTGGATGTGTACATCCCGGGTTGTCCGCCACGTCCGGAAGCCTATATGCAGGCGCTGATGCTGCTGCAGGAATCTATTGGTAAAGAACGTCGCCCACTGTCGTGGGTTGTTGGCGATCAGGGTGTGTATCGCGCGAACATGCAGTCTGAGCGCGAGCGTAAACGTGGTGAACGTATTGCCGTCACCAACCTGCGTACGCCTGACGAAGTTTAATTTGCGCCTGTAGGCCTGGAGAACACCTTCGCATATCACTACTCAAATAGCGCGAAGCCAGGCTCAACAGTCACCACGGACCATTTGCAATGGTGAACAATATGACCGACTTAACCGCGCAAGAAGCCGCCTGGCAGACCCGGGATCATCTGGATGACCCAGTCATTGGCGAACTGCGCAACCGTTTTGGGCCGGATGCCTTTACTGTTCAGGCTACCCGCACCGGGGTACCCGTTGTTTGGGTGAAGCGTGAGCAATTGCTGGAAGTTGTCGATTTCCTCAAGAAATTGCCAAAACCGTACGTCATGCTGTTTGACTTACACGGCATGGATGAACGTCTGCGTACCCACCGCCAGGGTCTCCCTGCTGCGGATTTTTCCGTTTTCTACCACCTGATCTCAATAGACCGTAATACGGATATCATGCTCAAGGTGGCATTGTCTGAAAACGACATGCATCTGCCGACGATCACCAAACTTTTCCCGAACGCCAACTGGTACGAGCGTGAAACCTGGGAAATGTTCGGCATGACCTTCGACGGCCACCCGCACCTGACGCGCATCATGATGCCGCAGACCTGGACCGGCCACCCGCTGCGTAAAGACTACCCGGCACGTGCCACCGAATTCGATCCGTTTGAGCTGACCAAAGCCAAGCAGGATCTGGAGATGGAAGCGCTGACCTTCAAGCCGGAAGACTGGGGCATGAAGCGCGGTACCGACAACGAGGACTTCATGTTCCTCAACCTCGGTCCAAACCACCCGTCTGCGCACGGTGCATTCCGTATTATTCTTCAGCTTGATGGCGAAGAGATTGTCGACTGCGTTCCGGATATCGGCTACCACCACCGTGGTGCTGAGAAGATGGGCGAGCGTCAGTCCTGGCACAGCTACATTCCGTATACCGACCGTATCGAGTACCTCGGCGGCTGCGTCAACGAAATGCCATACGTGCTGGCCGTTGAGAAACTGGCGGGAATTGTTACGCCGGATCGCGTTAACGTGATTCGCGTCATGCTGTCAGAACTGTTCCGTATCAACAGCCACCTGCTATACATCTCCACGTTCATTCAGGACGTCGGCGCGATGACCCCGGTCTTCTTCGCCTTTACCGACCGTCAGAAAATCTACGATCTGGTGGAAGCGATTACCGGTTTCCGTATGCACCCGGCCTGGTTCCGTATCGGCGGTGTGGCACACGATCTGCCGCGCGGCTGGGACCGTCTGCTGCGTGAGTTCCTCGACTGGATGCCAAAACGTCTGGCGTCTTACGAGAAAGCCGCACTGCGTAACACCATCCTGAAAGGCCGTTCCCAGGGCGTTGCTGCCTACGGCGCGAAAGAAGCGCTGGAGTGGGGTACGACAGGTGCAGGTCTGCGTGCGACCGGTATTGATTTCGACGTGCGTAAAGCCCGTCCTTACTCTGGCTACGAGAACTTCGACTTTGAAGTCCCGGTGGGCGGCGGTGTTTCCGACTGCTACACCCGCGTGATGCTGAAAGTAGAAGAGCTGCGCCAGAGTCTGCGCATCCTTGAGCAGTGCCTCAACAACATGCCGGAAGGCCCGTTCAAGGCGGATCACCCGCTGACGACGCCGCCGCCGAAAGAGCGCACGCTGCAACATATCGAAACCCTGATCACCCACTTCCTGCAGGTTTCCTGGGGTCCGGTCATGCCGGCGCAAGAATCCTTCCAGATGATTGAAGCGACCAAGGGTATTAACAGTTACTACCTGACCAGTGACGGCAGCACCATGAGCTACCGTACCCGCGTGCGTACGCCGAGCTTTGCGCACCTGCAGCAGATCCCGTCCGCCATCCGCGGCAGTCTGGTCTCCGACCTGATTGTGTATCTGGGTAGTATCGATTTTGTTATGTCAGATGTGGACCGCTAATTATGCACGAGAATCAACAACCACAAACCGAGGCTTTTGAGCTGAGTGAAGCAGAACGTGCCGCCATTGAGCACGAGATGCACCACTACGAAGACCCGCGTGCGGCGTCCATTGAAGCGCTGAAAATCGTACAGAAACAGCGTGGTTGGGTGCCGGATGGGGCGATCTATGAGATCGCGAAAGTGCTGGGTATTCCGGCAAGCGACGTAGAGGGCGTAGCCACGTTCTACAGCCAGATCTTCCGTCAGCCGGTTGGCCGCCATGTGATCCGCTACTGTGACAGCGTTGTCTGCCACATCACCGGTTATCAGGGCATCCAGGCTGCGATTGAGAAGAAGCTCAATATCAAGCCGGGCCAGACCACGTTCGATGGACGCTTTACCCTGCTGCCAACCTGCTGCCTGGGTAACTGCGACAAGGGGCCGACCATGATGATTGATGAGGACACTCACAGCCATCTGACGCCGGAAGCGATTCCTGACCTGCTGGAGCAGTACAAATGAAAACTGTAATTCGTACTGCTGAGACGCATCCGCTGACCTGGCGTCTGCGCGATGACAAACAGCCGGTATGGCTCGACGAATACCAGAGCAAAAACGGCTATGCCGGTGCGCGTAAAGCCCTCGGCGGCATGGCGCCGGACGACATCGTTAATGCGGTGAAAGACTCCGGCCTGAAAGGGCGCGGCGGTGCGGGCTTCTCCACCGGTCTGAAGTGGAGCCTGATGCCGAAAGACGAATCCATGAACATCCGTTACCTGCTGTGTAACGCCGATGAAATGGAGCCGGGCACCTATAAAGACCGCCTGCTGATGGAGCAGCTGCCGCACCTGCTGGTGGAAGGCATGCTGATCTCCGCATTTGCGCTGAAAGCCTACCGTGGCTACATCTTCCTGCGCGGTGAGTACATCGAAGCGGCGGAAAACCTGCGCCGCGCGATTGCCGAAGCTACCGAAGCGGGCCTGCTGGGCAAAAACATCCTGGGTACCGGGTTTGACTTCGAACTGTTCGTGCACACCGGCGCCGGGCGTTATATCTGCGGTGAAGAAACCGCGCTGATTAACTCCCTGGAAGGCCGCCGCGCGAACCCGCGTTCCAAGCCACCGTTCCCGGCAAGCTCCGGCGTATGGGGTAAACCGACCTGCGTAAACAACGTTGAAACCCTGTGTAACGTTCCGGCTATCCTCGCCAACGGCGTGGAGTGGTATCAGGGCATCTCCTCAAGCAAAGATGCCGGTACCAAGCTGATGGGCTTCTCCGGTCGCGTTAAAAATCCTGGCGTCTGGGAACTGCCGTTCGGTACCACCGCACGTGAAATTCTTGAAGACTATGCGGGCGGCATGCGCGATGGCCTGAAATTCAAAGCCTGGCAGCCGGGTGGGGCAGGGACAGACTTCCTGACCGAAGCCCACCTTGACCTGCCAATGGAATTCGAAAGCATTGGTAAAGCAGGCAGCCGTCTGGGTACGGCGCTGGCGATGGCCGTCGACCACGAGATCGGCATGGTCTCGCTGGTGCGTAACCTGGAAGAGTTCTTCGCCCGCGAGTCCTGCGGCTGGTGTACACCGTGCCGTGATGGTCTGCCGTGGAGCGTGAAGATCCTGCGTGCAATCGAACGTGGCGAAGGCCAGCCTGGGGATATCGAGACGCTTGAGCAACTGTGTCGATTCTTAGGCCCGGGTAAAACCTTCTGTGCCCACGCACCGGGTGCCGTCGAACCTCTGCAGAGCGCGATCAAATATTTCCGCGACGAGTTCGAAGCAGGCATCAAGCAGCCGTTCAGCAATACCCATGCGATTAATGGGATTCAGCCGAACCTGCTTAAAGCGCGCTGGTAACGACAAGAATTTTGATTAACGCTCGGTTTCGACCGAGCCAACTGGAAGCATGCTAATGGCTACGATTCATGTAGACGGCAAAGAATACGAAGTCAACGGGGCGGACAACCTGCTGGAAGCTTGTCTGTCTCTTGGCCTCGATATTCCGTACTTTTGCTGGCATCCGGCGCTGGGCAGCGTCGGTGCTTGCCGCCAGTGTGCGGTGAAGCAATATCAAAACGCGGAAGACACGCGTGGTCGCCTGGTGATGTCCTGTATGACGCCAGCCACCGAAGGTACCTTTATTTCGATTGATGACGAAGAAGCGAAACAGTTCCGCGAAAGCGTTGTGGAATGGTTGATGACCAACCACCCGCACGACTGTCCGGTCTGTGAAGAGGGCGGTAACTGCCACCTTCAGGATATGACCGTGATGACCGGCCACAGCTTCCGTCGCTATCGCTTTACCAAGCGTACCCACCGTAACCAGGACCTGGGGCCGTTCATCTCTCACGAAATGAACCGCTGCATCGCCTGCTACCGCTGCGTGCGTTACTACAAAGACTACGCAGACGGTCAGGATCTGGGCGTATATGGCGCGCATGACAACGTCTACTTCGGTCGTCCGGAAGACGGTACTCTTGAAAGCGAATTCTCCGGTAACCTGGTAGAAATCTGCCCGACCGGCGTATTCACCGATAAAACCCACTCCGAGCGTTACAACCGTAAATGGGACATGCAGTTTGCGCCAAGCATCTGCCAGCAGTGTTCCCTCGGCTGTAACACCAGCCCGGGTGAGCGTTACGGCGAGCTGCGTCGTATCGAAAACCGTTACAACGGCACCGTTAACCACTACTTCCTGTGCGACCGCGGTCGTTTCGGCTATGGCTATGTGAACCTGAAAGACCGTCCGCGTCAGCCGGTTCAGCGCCGTGGCGACGACTTCATTACCCTGAACGCTGAACAGGCGATGCAGGGCGCGGCAGATATTCTGCGCCAGTCGAAGAAAGTGATCGGTATCGGCTCCCCGCGCGCCAGCATCGAAAGCAACTTCGCGCTGCGCGAGCTGGTTGGGGCGGAAAACTTCTATACCGGTATCGCCCAGGGCGAGCAGGAACGTCTGCAGCTGGTACTGAAAGTGCTGCGTGAAGGCGGTATTCATACCCCTGCGCTGCGCGAAATTGAATCTTATGATGCGGTTCTGGTGCTGGGTGAAGACCTGACGCAGACGGGCGCACGCGCGGCTCTGGCGGTTCGTCAGGCGGTGAAGGGTAAAGCACGTGAAATGGCAGCGGCGCAGAAAGTGGCTGACTGGCAGATTGCGGCAATCCTGAACATCGGCCAGCGCGCGAAGCATCCTCTGTTTGTGACCAACGTCGACAACACCCGTCTGGACGATATCGCGGCGTGGACCTACTGCGCACCGGTTGAAGATCAGGCTCGCCTCGGCTTTGCGATTGCCCATGCGCTGGACAGCAGCTCGCCGGCCGTTGAACTGGATCGCGACCTGCAAAACAAGGTCGACGTGATTGTTCAGGCCCTGGCCGGTGCGAAAAAACCGCTGATTATTTCCGGTACCAACGCCGGCAGCGCGGAGATCATTCAGGCGGCAGCCAACGTTGCCAAAGCCCTGAAAGGCCGCGGTGCTGATGTCGGTGTGACCATGATTGCCCGTGCGGTGAACAGCATTGGTCTGGGCATGATCGGCGGCGGCTCGCTGGAAGCAGCGTTAAGCGAACTGGAATCCGGTTCTGCCGACGCCGTTGTGGTGCTGGAAAACGACCTCCATCGCCACGCCTCTGCCGCTCGCGTTGACGCCGCGCTCTCCAAAGCGCCGCTGGTGATGGTCATTGACCATCAGCGCACCGCGATCATGGACAAAGCGCACCTGGTGCTCTCTGCGGCAAGCTTCGCAGAAAGCGACGGTACGGTGATTAACAACGAAGGACGCGCACAGCGTTTCTTCCAGGTTTACGACCCGGCGTACTACGACAGCAACACCGTGATGCTGGAAAGCTGGCGCTGGCTGCACTCCCTGCACAGCACCGTGCAGAGCCGTGAAGTGGACTGGACGCAGCTCGACCACGTTATCGACGCGGTAGTGGAAAAACTGCCTCAGCTGGCAGGCATTAAAGATGCCGCGCCTGAAGCAAGCTTCCGCATTCGCGGCCAGAAACTGGCGCGTGAACCGCACCGTTACAGCGGTCGTACCGCGATGCGTGCCAATATCAGCGTGCACGAACCGCGCCAGCCGCAGGATAAAGACACCATGTTCGCCTTCTCCATGGAAGGGAACAACCAGCCGTCTGCGCCGCGTTCGCAAATCCCATTCGCATGGGCGCCAGGCTGGAACTCCCCGCAGGCATGGAACAAGTTCCAGGCTGAAGTGGGTGGCTCCCTGCGCCACGGCGATCCGGGCGTGCGTCTGATTGAAGCCTCCGAAACCGGTCTGGACTTCTTCACTACCGTTCCGGCGAGCTTCCAGGCGCAGGATGGTAACTGGCGTATCGCTCCGTACTACCATCTGTTCGGTAGCGACGAGCTGTCTCAGCGTTCACCGGTCTTCCAGACCCGCATGCCGCAGCCTTATATCAAGCTCAACCCGGCGGATGCCGCGAAGCTTGGCGTTAACGCTGGCGCAAACATCGCCTTTAGCTATGACGGCCAGACAATCAGCCTGCCGCTGATTATCTCCGAAGGTCTGACAGCAGGGCAGGTGGGTCTGCCGATGGGTATGCCTGGCATTGCGCCGGTTCTGGCGGGTGCGCGTCTTGATAATCTGCAGGAGGCAAAAGCATGAGTTGGTTAACGCCGGATCTTATCGACATCCTGCTGAGCATTCTGAAAGCGATTGTTATTCTGCTGGTGGTGGTCACCTGCGGCGCGTTCATGAGCTTTGGTGAACGTCGTCTGCTCGGTCTGTTCCAGAACCGTTACGGACCGAACCGCGTGGGCTGGGGTGGTTCACTCCAGCTGGTCGCGGACATGATCAAGATGTTCTTTAAAGAGGACTGGATCCCGCGCTTCTCGGACCGCGTGATCTTTACTCTGGCACCGATGATCGCCTTCACCTCGCTGCTGCTGGCGTTTGCTATCGTTCCGGTCAGCCCGACCTGGGTGGTCGCTGACCTGAACATCGGCATTCTGTTCTTCCTGATGATGGCAGGCCTCGCGGTTTACGCGGTGCTGTTCGCAGGCTGGTCCAGTAACAACAAATACTCGCTGCTGGGTGCGATGCGTGCTTCCGCGCAGACGCTGAGCTACGAAGTGTTCCTGGGTCTCTCCCTGATGGGCGTGGTGGCGCAGGCCGGTTCATTCAACATGACCGACATCGTCAACAACCAGGCCGACATCTGGAACGTTATCCCGCAGTTCTTTGGGTTTATTACCTTTGCCATCGCGGGCGTGGCGGTGTGTCACCGTCACCCGTTTGACCAGCCAGAAGCCGAACAGGAACTGGCCGACGGTTACCACATCGAATATTCCGGTATGAAATTCGGTCTGTTCTTCGTGGGCGAGTACATCGGTATCGTCACCATTTCCGCGTTGATGGTAACGCTGTTCTTCGGTGGCTGGCATGGCCCGTTCTTACCGCCGTTCATCTGGTTCGCGCTGAAAACCGCGTTCTTCATGATGATGTTCATTTTGATTCGCGCAGCGTTACCGCGTCCGCGTTATGACCAGGTAATGTCCTTCGGCTGGAAAGTGTGCCTGCCGCTGACGCTCGTCAACTTGTTGGTAACGGCGGCTGTCATTCTCTGGCAGCAGCCATAAGGGGCTATAGACCATGACCTTAAAAGAATTACTGGTAGGCTTCGGTACCCAGGTACGCAGTATCTGGATGATCGGCCTGCACGCGTTTGCCAAACGCGAAACCCGGATGTACCCGGAAGAGCCGGTATATCTGCCGCCGCGCTACCGTGGCCGTATCGTGCTGACGCGCGACCCGGACGGTTCCGAGCGCTGCGTTGCCTGTAACCTGTGTGCGGTAGCGTGTCCGGTAGGCTGTATCTCTCTGCAGAAAGCAGAGACGGTAGACGGCCGCTGGTACCCTGAGTTCTTCCGCATCAACTTCTCACGCTGCATCTTCTGCGGTCTGTGTGAAGAAGCGTGCCCAACCACGGCGATTCAGCTGACTCCAGACTTCGAGCTGGGTGAGTACAAGCGTCAGGACCTGGTGTACGAGAAAGAGGATCTGCTGATTTCCGGTCCGGGCAAATACCCGGAATATAACTTCTACCGGATGGCGGGTATGGCAATCGACGGCAAAGATAAGGGCGAAGCAGAGAACGAAGCTAAGCCTATCGACGTCAAGAGCCTGTTACCGTAAGGAGAGGGCAATGGAATTCGCTTTTTATATCTGTGGCCTTATCGCCATCCTGGCTACGCTGCGAGTGATTACGCACACCAATCCGGTGCATGCGCTGCTGTACTTAATCATCTCGCTGCTGGCCATTTCCGGGGTGTTCTTCGCACTGGGCGCGCACTTCGCCGGTGCGCTGGAAATCATCGTCTACGCCGGGGCCATCATGGTGCTGTTCGTGTTCGTGGTGATGATGCTGAACCTGGGCGGCTCTGAAATTGAGCAGGAACGTCAGTGGTTAAAACCGCAGGTGTGGATTGGTCCGGCAATTTTGTCGGCCATCATGCTGGCGGTGATTATTTACGCCATTCTGGGCGTCAACGATCAGGGCATCGACGGCACGCCGATTGGCGCGAAAGAGGTCGGTATTACCCTCTTTGGCCCATACGTTCTGGCGGTTGAACTGGCCTCAATGCTGCTGCTGGCAGGTCTGGTTGTTGCTTTCCACGTTGGCCGCGAAGAGCGTGCTGGCGAGGTGCTGAGCAACCGCACTGACGACCGCGCGAAAAGAAAAACGGAGGAGCGCGCATGATCCCCTTAACACATGGACTGATCCTCGCTGCGATTTTATTCGTTCTGGGTCTGACCGGTCTGGTTATCCGCCGCAATCTGCTGTTTATGCTGATCGGTCTGGAAATCATGATTAACGCCTCCGCGCTGGCCTTCGTGGTCGCCGGAAGCTACTGGGGCCAGACCGATGGTCAGGTGATGTACATTCTCGCCATCAGCCTCGCGGCTGCCGAAGCGAGTATTGGCCTGGCGCTGTTGCTGCAGCTCCATCGTCGCCGCCAGAACCTGAACATCGATTCAGTAAGTGAGTTGCGTGGATGAACATGCTTGCCTTAACCATTATTTTTCCGCTGATTGGCTTCGTGCTGCTGGCGTTTTCTCGCGGCCGCTGGTCTGAGAATCTGTCTGCGACCGTGGGCATTGGCTCAATCGGTCTGGCTGCGCTGGTGACGGCGTATGCGGGTATCGACTTCTTTAACAACGGACGTCAGCCATTCAGCGTGCCGCTGTGGACCTGGATGTCGGTCGGTGATTTCAACATCGGCTTCAACCTGGTGCTGGACGGCCTCTCGCTGACCATGCTCTCCGTGGTCACCGGCGTTGGCTTCCTGATCCACATGTTCGCCTCCTGGTATATGCGCGGTGAAGAGGGGTACTCCCGCTTCTTCGCCTACACCAACCTGTTTATCGCCAGCATGGTGGTATTGGTGCTGGCCGATAACCTGCTGCTGATGTATCTGGGCTGGGAAGGCGTAGGTCTGTGTTCTTACCTGCTGATCGGTTTCTACTACACCGATCCGAAGAATGGCGCAGCGGCCATGAAAGCGTTCGTCGTGACCCGCGTGGGTGACGTCTTCCTCGCTTTCGCGCTGTTCATTCTTTACAACGAACTGGGCACGCTGAACTTCCGCGAAATGGTGGAACTGGCGCCGGCGCACTTCGCTGCAGGCAACAATATGCTGTGGTGGGCAACGCTGATGCTGCTGGGTGGTGCCGTGGGTAAATCCGCGCAGCTGCCGTTGCAGACCTGGCTGGCCGACGCGATGGCGGGTCCAACCCCTGTCTCCGCGCTGATCCACGCCGCAACCATGGTGACCGCCGGTGTCTACCTGATTGCGCGTACGCATGGCCTGTTCCTGATGACCCCGGAAATTCTGCATCTGGTGGGTATCGTCGGTGCGGTCACGCTGGTGCTGGCAGGCTTTGCCGCGCTGGTGCAGACCGACATCAAACGCGTTCTCGCGTACTCCACCATGAGCCAGATTGGCTACATGTTCCTGGCGCTGGGCGTTCAGGCGTGGGACGCAGCCATTTTCCACCTGATGACGCACGCGTTCTTTAAAGCGCTGCTGTTCCTCTCATCCGGTTCCGTGATTCTGGCCTGCCATCACGAGCAGAACATCTTCAAGATGGGCGGACTGCGTAAGTCCATCCCGCTGGTTTATATCTGCTTCCTGGTCGGCGGCGCGGCGCTGGCGGCACTGCCGCTGATCACCGCGGGCTTCTTCAGTAAGGACGAAATCCTTGCGGGTGCCATGGCGAATGGTCATATCAATCTGATGGTTGCGGGGCTGGTCGGTGCGTTCATGACCTCCCTGTATACCTTCCGTATGATTTTCATCGTATTCCACGGTAAAGAACAAATTCACGCTCACGCAGGGAAGGGGATTACCCACCACCTGCCGCTGATTGTGCTGCTGGTACTGTCCACCTTCGTTGGCGCGATGATTGTGCCACCGCTGCAGGGCGTACTGCCAGACACCACCGAGCTGGAGCACGGTCGCGTTCTGACGCTTGAAATCACCTCCGGTGTGGTCGCTATCGCGGGCATCCTGATTGCAGCATGGCTGTGGCTGGGCAAACGTACGCTGGTGACTGCCGTTGCCAACAGCGCCCCGGGCCGTCTGCTGGGCACCTGGTGGTACAACGCGTGGGGCTTCGACTGGCTGTACGACATGATCTTCGTTAAGCCGTTCCTGGGCATTGCGTGGCTGCTGAAGCGCGACCCACTGAACAGCCTGATGAATATCCCGGCGATCCTTTCCCGCTTTGCAGGTAAAGGCCTGCTGTACAGCGAGAACGGTTACCTGCGCTGGTATGTGGCGTCCATGAGCATCGGTGCGGTTGTCGTGCTGGCGCTGCTGATGGTGTTGCGATAGTGGTTTTGCCCGGTGGCGCTGCGCTTACCGGGCCTACGAGACCGTAGGTCGGGTAAGCGTGAGCGCCACTCGACACCACAAACCGCACTAACGCGTGAATTTTGTCGAATTTGTTGAAAATCGGTCCCTTAGGGACTTTAACAAGGAATAAAAATCGCCATGTTACTACCCTGGCTAATATTAATTCCCTTCATCGGCGGCTTCCTGTGCTGGCAGACTGAACGCTTTGGCGTGAAGATGCCGCGCTGGATCGCGCTGATCACCATGGGATTGACGCTCGCGCTTGGCCTGCAACTGTGGTTGCAGGGCGGTTACTCACTGACCCAGTCTGCGGGCATTCCGCAGTGGCAGTCTGAGTTCATCCTGCCGTGGATCCCGCGTTTCGGCATTACGATCCACCTGGCGATTGACGGTCTGTCGCTGCTGATGGTAGTGCTGACCGGTCTGCTCGGCGTTCTGGCGGTACTTTGCTCCTGGCGAGAAATCGAAAAATACCAGGGCTTCTTCCACCTGAACCTGATGTGGATCCTGGGCGGCGTTATCGGCGTTTTCCTTGCCATCGACATGTTCCTGTTCTTCTTCTTCTGGGAGATGATGCTGGTGCCGATGTACTTCCTGATCGCGCTGTGGGGCCACAAGGCGTCCGACGGTAAAACGCGTATCACGGCGGCAACCAAGTTCTTCATCTATACCCAGGCGAGTGGTCTGGTGATGCTGATTGCCATTCTGGCGCTGGTGTTTGTTCACCACAACGCCACCGGCACCTGGACCTTCAACTACGAAGATTTGCTGAAAACGCCAATGTCCCACGGCGTTGAATACCTGCTGATGCTGGGCTTCTTCATCGCGTTCGCGGTGAAAATGCCGGTCGTTCCGCTGCACGGCTGGCTGCCAGACGCGCACTCTCAGGCACCAACGGCGGGTTCCGTTGACCTGGCGGGCATCTTGCTGAAAACGGCGGCCTACGGTCTGCTGCGTTTCGCACTGCCGCTGTTCCCGAATGCCTCCGCAGAATTCGCACCGATTGCCATGTGGCTGGGTGTGATCGGTATCTTCTACGGTGCCTGGATGGCCTTCACGCAGTACGACATCAAGCGTCTGATTGCCTACACCTCCGTTTCCCACATGGGCTTCGTGCTGATTGCTATCTACACCGGCAGCCAGCTGGCGTACCAGGGCGCGGTGATCCAGATGATTGCGCACGGTCTGTCCGCAGCCGGCCTCTTCATCCTGTGCGGTCAGCTGTACGAACGTCTGCATACCCGCGACATGCGCATGATGGGCGGTCTGTGGAGCAAAATTAAGTGGCTGCCAGCGCTGTCCATGTTCTTCGCTGTTGCTACCCTGGGGATGCCAGGTACCGGTAACTTCGTCGGCGAATTTATGATTCTGTTCGGCAGCTTCAAAGTGGTACCGGTGATTACCGTGATCTCCACCTTTGGTCTGGTGTTCGCTTCCGTGTACTCGCTGGCGATGCTGCACCGCGCTTACTTCGGTAAAGCGAAGAGCGAAATTGCTGCACAAGAACTGCCGGGGATGTCGCTGCGTGAGCTGTTCATCATCCTGCTGCTGGTCGTACTGCTGGTGCTGCTGGGCTTCTTCCCGCAGCCGATTCTGGATACCTCGCATAGCGCGATGGGTAACATCCAGCAGTGGTTTGTTAATTCTGCTTCTACTACAAGGCCGTAATTCGCCATGACAATAACTCCACAACAACTGATCGCGCTGCTACCGCTGCTGATCGTCGGATTGACGGTGGTGGTTGTGATGCTCTCCATTGCGTGGCGACGCAATCACTTCCTGAATGCCACGCTGTCGGTCATCGGCCTGAACGCCGCGTTAGTCTCTCTCTGGTTTGTTGGCCAGGGTGGGGCGATGGACGTCACCCCGCTGATGCGCGTTGACGGTTACGCCATGCTGTATACCGGTCTGGTGCTGCTGGCGAGCCTGGCAACCTGTACCTTTGCGTACCCGTGGCTCGAAGGCTACAACGACAACAAAGAAGAGTTTTACCTGCTGGTTCTGATTGCCGCGCTGGGCGGCATTCTGCTGGCGAATGCGAACCACCTGGCCGCGCTGTTCCTCGGTATTGAGCTGATCTCTCTGCCGCTGTTCGGCCTGATTGGTTACGCCTTCCGTCAGAAGCGCTCTCTGGAAGCAAGCATCAAGTACACCATTCTGTCTGCTGCGGCGTCCTCGTTCCTGCTGTTTGGTATTGCGCTGCTGTACGCACAGTCCGGTAACCTCTCCTTCATGGCGCTCGGCAAGAGCCTCGGTGACGGCATGCTGCATGAGCCGCTGCTGCTGGCGGGTCTGGGCATGATGATCGTTGGTCTCGGCTTTAAACTTTCTCTGGTGCCGTTCCACCTGTGGACGCCAGACGTATACCAGGGCGCTCCGGCTCCGGTGTCGACCTTCCTGGCGACGGCGAGCAAAATCGCTATCTTCGGTGTGGTCATGCGTCTGTTCCTGTACGCGCCTGTGGGTGACAGCGAAGCGGTTCGCGTGGTGCTGGGCATTATCGCGTTCGTCTCCATCATCTTCGGTAACCTGATGGCGCTGAGCCAGACCAATATCAAGCGACTGCTGGGCTACTCGTCTATCTCTCATCTGGGCTACCTGATGGTGGCGCTGATTGCGCTGCAGAGCGGCGAGATGTCGATGGAAACCGTGGGCGTGTATCTGGCCGGTTACCTGTTCAGCAGCCTCGGCGCCTTCGGCGTGGTGAGCCTGATGTCCAGCCCGTACCGTGGCCCGGATGCCGATTCACTGTTCTCCTACCGTGGTCTGTTCTGGCACCGTCCGATCCTGTCCGCGGTAATGACCGTGATGATGCTCTCTCTGGCAGGTATCCCGATGACGCTTGGCTTCATCGGTAAGTTCTATGTGCTGGCCGTCGGTGTGCAGGCGCACCTGTGGTGGCTGACCGCGGGCGTGGTTATCGGCTCCGCGATTGGTCTCTACTACTACCTGCGCGTGGCCGTGAGCCTGTACCTGAGCGCGCCTCAGCAGCTCAACCGTGATGCCCCAACCAACTGGCAGTACAGCGCCGGTGGTATCGTCGTGCTTATCTCCGCACTGCTGGTGCTGATCTTCGGTATCTATCCGCAGCCGCTGATTGATATCGTGCAGCGAGCGATGCCGCTGATGTAAGGTGAAAGCAAAAAGGCAACGAAAGTTGCCTTTTTTAATGTTTGCGCCCTCTCCCAGTGGGAGAGGGATGGGGTGAGGGCACCAGCCCGCACGTAACGAAAAAACCCGCCTCGGCGGGTTTTTTTATGGTTTGCCCAGCGGCGCTACGCTTGCAGGGCCTACGGGTTTTGTAGGTCGGGTAAGCGTAGCGCCACCCGACTAAGCCAGCTGCTTGCGGCTAATCAACGGCCCGTCAATCTTCTTCATCGAGCGATCCAGCACTTCCTCAATCACCGACGACAGCTCGTTCAGCTCAAACTTCGCCACATACCCGTCCGCCTTCACCTTGCGAATATGGTCTTCGTTGGCGTTGCCGGAAAGGGAAGAGTGGATCACTACCGGAATGTCCTTCAATACCGGGTCGGTTTTGATTTTGCGCGTCAGCGTAAAACCGTCCATCTCCGGCATTTCGAGGTCGGTCAGCACCAGAGCGATCTTATCGGTGATGGGAACTCCTTCAGCCTGCGCCTGTGCGGCCAGCACGCCAATTTTCTCCCACGCGTCTTTGCCGGTGATATGCAGCTGCGCGGGGATCTCCATCGCCTGCAGACCTTTCTCCAGCATCGAGCGCGCCACCTTGGAATCTTCCGCAACGATGGCGACAGCGCCTGGCTTGATATGGAATTTGGTGGTCTTCAGGTTCGTGGCGTGCAGATCGTGATTGGCCGGGGTGATGTCATACAGGATCTGCTCAACGTCCAGCACCATCGCCAGATCGTTGGTATCGGTCTTCTCGTCAAGACACGCGATGCTGGTGATGTAGCGACCGCTGACGGCGGTTTCCGCCGCGTGCACCTGCTTCCAGTCCAGACGCATGATGTTCTCAACCGATTCCACGGCAAACGCCTGCACGCTGCGCGCATATTCGGTGATCAGCAGGATGTTCAGCCCGGTGGTAGGCTTACAGCCCGCCACGGCGGCCAGGTCAATCACAGGGATCACCTGATCGCGAATATTCACCATTCCCATCAGAGGCGACTTCATCCCGGCGGGTTTCGTGAACTCCGGCATCGGCACAATTTCACGCAGCTTAAAGACGTTAATGCCAAACAGCTCGGATTTATTTTCGTTCAGAGAGGTGCCAAGACGGAACAGCAACAGTTCAAAACGGTTCGACAGGGTCAAATTCGCCCTGTCATCAATATCTTTCTGGAAATTATCCATTCTACCCTCGAGAGAAATGCTGACCTTTTAATCGTTATCGGCATCCTGAGGGAAAAATGAAGGACTAAACGCTAACCTGAGCGAAATCTTCGGCCAGCTCACATTCCGGGAACAGCGCGCGGCACTCTGCCAGCAGGCTTGCGCATCCCCGCGCGTCGTAGCGCGAGCTGACATGAGTGACGATGAGCCGCCCGACGCCCGCGTCACGGGCAAGCTGTGCCGCCTGACGCGTGGAGCTATGGCCCCGGCTGTTGGCTTTCTCTTCCATCGCCGTTTCAAGCGTCGCTTCATGCACCATCACGTCCACGCCCTGGGCCAGCGTGAGCGCCGCCGGGCACGGGGCCGTATCGCCAAAAATCGCCAGTTTTTTGCCCGGCTGCGGTGCAGCGAGATAATCCTGGCCGTTAATGACGCGTCCGTCCTCCAGCGTGACGGTCTCTCCGTGCTTCAGACGCTGGAACAGCGGCCCGGGTTTTACGCCGTCGGCCATCAGCGCGGCGGCATCCAGCGCGCCGGGTTTATCATGCGCATCAATACGGTAGCCATAGCATTCCACAGGATGATTGAGCGGTTGAGCGGTAACCCGGTAATCCCCGTCATCAAAAACCAGGCCTTCGGCAATCTCAACGACCTCCAGCGGATAATCTGTCCATGACCCGCTCAGGCGTAGCGTAGTTTCAACAAATTCACGCATACCCGCTGGCCCGTAAATCGTCAGCGGGTTGGCGTTACCGGCCATCGAGCGGCTGCACAGCAGGCCGGGAAGGCCAAACAGATGGTCGCCATGCAGATGGGTGATAAAAATTTTATCCAGCTTGCCGGGGTGGTAAGCGGTGTGTAACAGCTGATGCTGCGTCCCTTCACCGCAATCAAACAGCCACAGCCCGCCGCGGGTGGGATGCTTAAGATCCAGCAGGATCGCCGTCACGTTCCGTGAGCGGGTTGGCACGCCAGCGGACGTACCCAGAAAAATCAGTTCCATAACGCAATCAGCCCTTTGCCGAACGGGGAGGTGTTTAGTATAACGTGATGAACCCCAGGAAGGAGACTGACATGATCCAGTGGCAAGATTTACATCATAGCGAACTCACCGTTCATTCACTTTATGCCCTGCTGAAGCTGCGCTGTGAAGTGTTTGTTGTGGAACAGACCTGCCCGTATCAGGACATCGATGGCGATGACCTTGTCGGTGAGAACCGCCATATCCTCGGCTGGCGGGATAACGAGCTGGTGGCGTATGCGAGGATTCTGAAAAGCGAAGACGATTTTGAGCCCGTGGCGATCGGTCGGGTCATCATCAGCGGCAAGGCGCGCGGTGAAAAACTGGGCTATCAGCTGATGGAAAAAACGCTGGAGGCGTGCCGTAAACAGTGGCCGGACAAGGCGTTATACCTGGGCGCGCAGGCGCATCTTCAGGCCTTTTACGGGCACTTTGGCTTTGCGCCAGTGACGGATGTGTATGACGAAGATGGCATTCCGCACATCGGCATGGCGCGAGAAGTGAAACAGGCGTAATGGCATCTCGTTGGCTATAGTTAGCGGACTGGTGTACTAACATGGAGAAAAATATGTCATTTCAATCCTGGGATACCCGTATCGACGACGACCTGGCCTTGCTGAGCGAAACTCTGGAAGAGGTGTTACGTTCCTCGGGCGACCCTGCCGATCAGAAATATATTGAGCTAAAAGCCCGTGCCGAGCAGGCGCTGCATGAAGTGAAAAACCGCGTCAGCCATGCGTCTGATACCTACTACTACCGTGCCAAAAAAGCGGTGTATCGTGCCGATGATTACGTGCATGAAAAACCGTGGCAGGGTATTGGGGTGGGTGCTGCCGTGGGGCTGGTACTGGGGCTGCTGTTAGCCCGTCGTTAAGCCGCTTAACCACTCCCTATACGTGGGTACTGCTATTTATGGTCAGTACCCCGTATAATACGAGGTTTTAACAGGGAGAGGTTCGCGTGAATTCGATTTTCCTCGCGCTGGAGCAACTGCGTACCCAGCTATCGCAAGCGTTACCCGCAGCACCCGGCATACGTCATTTCGACGTCACTTTCCCGTTAAACGACGCCTTCGATCCCCTCGCCTGGCTGGGCGAGCAGCAGTGTTATCCGCAGTTTTACTGGCAGCAGCGTAACGGCGATGAAGAGCTGGCCGCGCTGGGGGCGGTCACCCAATTTCCCTCTCTGGCATTAGCCTCGCAGTTTTTGCGCGCGCAAAACGCGGCAAGTGATACCCGCATCTGCGGCCTGAACGCCTTTAATCCCGAACAGGGCAGCCTCTTTTTACCGCGACTGCTCTGGCGACGTACCGCCGGCAACGCCACGCTGCGCCTTCAGCTGTGGAGCGACCACTCGCTTGTGGAGGATGCCCGCGCCGCGCTGGATTTTTTACAGCAGCTCCGTCCTGCCAGATCTATCCGTCCGCTCTCCGTGCAAGTTGAGCACGAAACCCATCAGCCGCAGCAGGCCGAATGGCTGAAACTTATCCGCAGGGCGACGGAGACCATCGCGCACGGTGATTTTGAAAAGGTTGTGCTCGCCCGGGCAACCGATCTGCAGTTCACGCAGCGCGTTAATCCTGTCGCGCTGATGGCCGCCAGCCGTGCCCTGAATTTACATTGCTATCATTTCTGCATGGTATTCGACGCCCGCAACGCGTTTCTCGGCTCTACGCCCGAGCGTCTCTGGCGGCGGCGCGGCAAGCTGCTGCGCACGGAAGCGCTGGCGGGCACCGTCGCCAGCCATAACGAAGATAGCCAGGCGCAGCGTCTCGGCGAGTGGCTGCTGAACGATGATAAAAACCAGCGCGAAAATATGCTGGTGGTGGAAGATATCTGCCAGCGTCTTCAGCACTCTACGCAGACGCTTGAGGTACTGCCCCCCCAGGTGGTACGCCTGCGTAAGGTGCAGCATTTGCGCCGCTGTATCTGGACCGAGCTCAAACAGGCCGACGACGAGCAGTGTCTGCTCATGTTACAGCCGACCGCGGCCGTTGCCGGATTACCCCGACAGCCTGCGCGAGAGTTTATCCAGAAGGTTGAACCCTTTAACCGCGAATGGTACGCCGGTTCGGCCGGGTATTTATCCCCTGAACAGAGTGAATTCTGCGTGGCGCTGCGCTCCGCGCGCGTTCAGGAGGACTCCCTGCGGCTCTACGCCGGTGCCGGTATTGTCAGCGGATCTGACCCGGAGCAGGAGTGGCAGGAGATTGAAAATAAAGCAGCCGGATTGCGCTCTCTGCTCCTAAGTGATTAATACAGATTCGCGCAATCCCGATTCATATCAAAATTCCAATTTTTTCTATTATTTATACTGTGTCGCATTCTTGATACCGGACAATCTCATGTCAGTAAGTTCTTTTAACCGACGCTGGGCGGCGGTGATCCTTGAAGCCCTGACGCGCCATGGCGTCAGGCACGTGTGTATTGCACCGGGTTCTCGCTCAACGCCGCTGACGCTGGCGGCCGCAGAAAACCGGGCGTTCATTCACCACACCCACTTTGATGAACGCGGCCTCGGGCATCTTGCGCTGGGTCTGGCGAAAGTCAGCAAAGAACCTGTGGCGGTGATCGTCACCTCCGGTACCGCCGTGGCGAACCTCTATCCGGCCCTGATTGAAGCCGGGTTAACGGGTGAAAGACTGATCTTACTGACGGCCGATCGTCCCCCTGAGCTTATCGACTGCGGCGCCAATCAGGCCATTCGCCAGCCGGGGCTCTTTTCTTCGCATCCTTCGCAGACGATTTCGTTACCGCGTCCCACCCAGGATATTCCGGCAAGCTGGCTGGTCTCCACCGTCGATCACGCCATGGAGACGTTGCGCAGCGGGGCGTTGCATATCAACTGCCCGTTTGCCGAGCCGCTGTACGGCGAGATGGACGACACGGGTCTTGACTGGCAGCAGTCCCTTGGCGACTGGTGGCAGAGTGAGAAACCGTGGCTGCGCGAGCAGACGCATCTTGAGAGCGCGAAACAGCGCGACTGGTTCTTCTGGCGGCAGAAGCGCGGCGTGGTGATTGCCGGGCGCATGAGCGCCGCTGAAGGCAAGCTGGTCGCTGAATGGGCGCAAACCCTTGGCTGGCCGCTGATTGGCGACGTGCTTTCCCAGACCGGGCAGCCGCTGCCGTGCGCCGACCTCTGGCTGGGTAATGCCAAAGCGGTCACCGAGCTTGCGCAGGCGCAGATTGTGGTCCAGCTTGGATCGAGTTTGACCGGCAAACGGTTACTGCAGTGGCAGGCCACCTGCACGCCGGAAGAGTACTGGCTGGTGGATTCGCTGGAAGGACGGCTTGACCCGGCGCACCACCGCGGGCGTCGTCTGGTCAGCAGCATCGATGCCTGGCTGACGCTTCATCCGGCTGAGAAACGCAAGCCCTGGGCGGTGGCCATACCGGACCTTTCGCGCCAGGCGTGGGAACTGACCAAAGCGCACTGTGAAGCGTTCAGCGAGGCCGGGCTGGCGCACCGCATTCGCCAGTGCCTGCCTGAACAGGGGCAGCTGTTTGTCGGCAACAGCCTGGTCGTGCGGCTGATTGACGCTTTCTCGAAGCTGCCCGCGGGCTACCCGGTGTACAGCAACCGCGGTGCCAGCGGCATCGACGGGCTGATCTCTACGGCGGCGGGCGTGCAGCGCGCCAGCGCGAAATCGACGCTGGCGATCGTGGGCGATCTCTCCGCGCTCTACGATCTCAACGCGCTGGCGCTGCTGCGTCAGGCGTCAGCCCCGTTTGTGCTGATTGTGGTCAACAACAACGGCGGGCAGATTTTCTCCCTGCTGCCAACGCCGCAGAGCGAGCGCGAGCGCTTCTATCTGATGCCGCAGAACGTGCAGTTCGAACACGCCGCGGCGATGTTTAGCCTGAAATACCATCGCCCGGAAAGCTGGGAACAGCTGGACGCGGCGTTAAGCAGCGCCTGGAAACAGCCGGGCGCGACGCTGATTGAGCTGGTGGTGAACGAGGCTGACGGTGCGCAGGCCCTGCAAAGCCTGCTGGCGCAGGTGAGCCAGCTGTGATCCTCTCTGGCGTGCAGCAGGTTGGCAAACCAGGCTATCCCTGGCTGGTCTTTTTGCACGGTTTTTCGGGCGACCGCCGCGAGTGGCAGAGGGTCGGTGAAGGGCTCAGCGATTACCCCCGGCTGTATCTGGATCTGCCGGGTCACGGTGGATCCCGGAATCTGGGCGTGACGGGGTTTGACGAGATGAACACGATGCTCACCCGAACTCTTCTTAGTTACAACATACTTAAATTCTGGCTCATCGGGTACTCCCTCGGTGGCCGCATTGCGATGTTCCATGCCTGCCAGCAGCCGAAGGGGCTGCTCGGGGTGATTGTTGAAGGTGGACATCCGGGCCTGCAGGATGCCGAGGCGCGAAATGCGCGGCTGGCGTCCGACCGCCGCTGGGCAACGCGTTTTCGCACCGAACCGCTGGATAAGGTGTTCGCTGACTGGTACCAACAGCCCGTGTTCGCCTCCCTCACGGACGCCCAGCGTGAGGCGCTGATTACCCTGCGCAGCCGGAACAACGGCGCGACGCTGGCGATGATGCTCGAGGCCACCTCGCTGGCCGTGCAGCCGGATTTGCGTGCCGCGCTTAGCGCACGCGATTTCTCTTTTGACTATCTCTATGGCGAACGGGATGAGAAGTTCGCGGCCCTTGCCGCAGAAGTTAACGCCGTTCGCCATGCCATTCCCAATGCCGGACACAACGCCCACCGGGAAAACCCCGATGCGGTTATCGCGAGTCTGGCTCAGATACTGCGTTATCGAATAAAGGACACTCTATGATCTATCCTGATGAAAACATGCTTTACGCCCCGGTTGAATGGCAGGACTGCTCCGAAGGCTATACCGACATTCGTTACCACAAATCCACCGACGGCATTGCCAAAATCACCATCAACCGTCCGCAGGTGCGTAACGCCTTCCGTCCGCTGACCGTGAAAGAGATGATTCAGGCTCTGGCGGATGCGCGCTACGACGATAACGTCGGCGTGATTGTCCTGACCGGCGAAGGCGATAAAGCGTTCTGCTCCGGTGGCGATCAGAAAGTGCGCGGCGACTACGGCGGATACCAGGACGATGCGGGTACCCACCATCTGAACGTCCTCGATTTCCAGCGTCAGATCCGCACCTGTCCAAAACCGGTGGTGGCGATGGTGGCGGGCTACTCCATCGGCGGCGGTCACGTGCTGCACATGATGTGCGATCTGACCATTGCCGCCGAGAACGCCATCTTCGGCCAGACCGGCCCGAAAGTAGGGTCCTTCGACGGAGGCTGGGGCGCCTCGTACATGGCGCGCATCGTCGGGCAGAAAAAAGCCCGTGAAATCTGGTTCCTGTGCCGTCAGTACAACGCTCAGGAAGCGCTGGATATGGGCCTGGTGAATACCGTGGTACCGATTGCCGATCTCGAAAAAGAGACCGTGCGCTGGTGTCGCGAAATGCTGCAAAACAGCCCGATGGCGCTGCGCTGCCTGAAGGCCGCGCTCAACGCCGACTGCGACGGCCAGGCGGGTCTGCAGGAGCTGGCGGGCAACGCCACCATGCTGTTCTACATGACCGAAGAGGGTCAGGAAGGGCGCAACGCGTTTAACGAAAAACGCCAGCCGGACTTCAGCAAATACAAACGGAACCCGTAATGCGTCGCGCGCAGGTTTACCGCTGGCAGATACCGATGGACGCGGGCGTGGTGCTGCGTGAACGGCGGTTAAAAACCCGTGACGGCTTCTTCGTGCATCTGCAGCAGGACGATCGGGAAGGCTGGGGCGAGATTTCGCCTCTGCCGGGCTTTAGCCTGGAGTCGCTGGATGACGCGCAGTCTGCATTGCTGGCGTGGGCGGACGCGTGGCTCGAGGGGGCGGATCCGGCGTTGCCGGACGTGCCTTCCGCGGCTTTTGGCATCAGCTGCGCGCTGGCGGAGCTCGACGGTAGCCTGCCTGAAGAGGCTAACTACCGCGCGGCACCGCTCTGCACGGGCGATCCTGACGAGCTGTTCGCGCTGCTCTCCGCCATGCCGGGCGAGAAAGTGGCGAAAATTAAAGTCGGTCTCTACGAGGCGGTGCGCGACGGCATGGTCGCCAACCTGCTGCTGGAGGCGATCCCCGATCTTCATCTGCGTCTGGATGCTAACCGCGCCTGGACGCCGCTCAAGGCGCGGCAGTTTGCAAAGTACGTTAACCCGGCATACCGCAGCCGCATTGCCTTCCTCGAAGAGCCGTGCAAAACCCGCGACGATTCGCGCGCGTTTGCCCGCGAAACGGGGATTGCCATCGCCTGGGACGAAAGCCTGCGCGAGGATGATTTTGAATTTGTTTCCGAGCCCGGCGTCAGCGCGGTGGTGATTAAACCGACGCTGACCGGCAGCCTGGCGAAGGTGCGCGAGCAGGTCGCGGCAGCGCACGCCTCGGGGCTGACGGCGGTCATCAGCTCGTCGATTGAGTCCAGCCTTGGGCTGACCCAGCTGGCGCGCATTGCCGCCTGGCTAACGCCGGATACGATCCCCGGCCTCGACACGCTGAACCTGATGCAGGCCCAGCTTATCCGCACGTGGCCGGACAGCGCGCTGCCGTGCCTCGACGTCGCGGCGCTGGAGCCGCTGCGATGAGTTTTACCGACTGGCCGTGGCGGCACTGGTGCGCGCAGTTTGCTGATAAACCGGCCCTGAGGCTTGACGACGAGGTGCTCAGCTGGCAGCAGCTGTGCACCCGCGTCGACCGCCTTGCGGCAGAGTTTCACCTGCAGGGCGTGGAGGAGGGCGACGGCGTGCTGCTGCTGGCCCATAATCACCCGCAAACCCTTCTGGCGTGGCTGGCGCTGCTCCAGTGCGGGGCGCGTATTCTTCCCGTTAATCCGCAGCTGCCGCGCCCGCTGCTGGACGTGTTGCTCCCGCAGATGACGCTGCGCTTTGCGCTGGTGCTGGACGGTACCTGCGACGGTCTTCCTGCCCTGAGCATGCGCGAGCGCGCGGGGGAATATCGCGTTGCGTGGCAACCGTCGCGGCTGGCGTCCATGACGCTGACCTCCGGCTCCACCGGGCTGCCGAAAGCGGCGGTGCATACCTGCGCCGCCCATCTCGCCAGCGCGCGCGGCGTGCTGGCGCTGATGCCCTACGGTGAAGACGACGACTGGCTGCTTTCGCTGCCGCTGTTTCACGTTTCCGGCCAGGGGATTTTATGGCGCTGGCTGCAGGCCGGGGCGCGGTTAACCGTGCGGGAGAAACAGCCGCTGGCGCAGGCGCTGCTCGACTGTACGCACGCCTCGCTGGTGCCGACCCAGCTCTGGCGTCTGCTTAATTCCCACCAGCCTGTCGCACTGAAAGCGGTGCTGCTGGGCGGTGCCGCCATCCCTGTTGAATTGACGCAGCAGGCGCGCGAGCAGGGGATTCACACCTTCTGCGGCTACGGCCTGACCGAGTTTGCCTCTACCGTCTGCGCGAAAGCGGCGGACGGCGAGCCGGACGTAGGCTATGCGCTGCCGAGCAGAGAGGTGCAGGTGGTTAACGGTGAGGTCTGGATCCGGGCAGAGAGTATGGCCTCAGGCTACTGGCGGGACGGTGAATTGGTTCCGCTGACCAACGCGCAGGGATGGTTCGCTACCCGCGATCGCGGTGAATGGCATGATGGCCGCCTGACGATCCTGGGCCGCATGGACAACCTCTTTTTTAGCGGTGGAGAAGGGATTCAGCCGGAGAGCCTTGAGCGTGTTATCGCACGCCATCCGCAGATTAACCAGGTGTTTATCGTCCCGCTGGACGACGCCGAGTTTGGACAGCGTCCGGTGGCGGTGGTGGAGTGCGAGCCGGGAACGGATATCAGCTGTTTACCTGACTGGGTCAGGGATAAGGTTGCGCGTTTTGAGCAGCCCGTCCGCTGGCTGCTGTTGCCGACCGAGCTTAAAAATGGCGGCATTAAAGTCTCGCGCCGCGCGTTGCAGCAGTGGGTGAACGCCTCGCTGAAGGGATAATAGCCGTTTCAAATAGTTACAATCTACTGACCTGCCGCACGCAGAGTGCTTGATCCCCGGAAGACTCCGGTTAAAATCTCGCGGTTTTGGGACTTCTTTATAATAATTGTGTGGGATCACGACAATGAAAAAAGTGGCATTAGTGGGCTTCGGCCTGATGGTTGTATCTGCGGCGGCTAACGCCATCAGCATTAACGGCTCGGCGGGTCAGGATTATACCCACCTGGGCTTTGGCATGGGTACCGAGACATCCGGTCTGGCGATGACCGGCGGTTGGACGCATAACGATGACGACGGCGACGCGGCCAGCCTCGGCCTGGGTCTGAACGTTCCTCTTGGCCCGTTCCTCGCCACCGTCGGCGGTAAAGGTATCTATACCAACCCAAATGACGGTGACGAAGGGTACGCGGCGGCAGTGGGCGGCGGCCTGCAGTGGAAAATTGGCGACAGCTTCGGCCTGTTTGGTGAGTACTACTATTCGCCGGACTCCCTCTCAAGCGGTATCGAAAGCTATGAAGAGGCCAACGCCGGCGCGCGCTGGACCATCATGCGTCCGATTACCATCGAAGCGGGCTATCGCTATCTGAACCTGGCCGGTAAAGACGGCAACCGCGACAACGCGCTGGCCGACGGCCCGTACGTGGGCGTCAGCGCAGGCTTCTAATCACTCCGGCGCGGCGTTCTGTCGCGCCAGTTTCTCTCTTCTCCACCCCGCGTTTGCGCTATAGTGTTTTGACCAAATAAGCGGGAGAACATAATGATTAACGTGGAGATGTTATCCACCGGCGACGAAGTGCTGCATGGACAAATTATTGATACCAATGCTGCCTGGCTTGCCGATCTTTTCTTTGAGCAAGGATTACCGTTAACGCGCCGCAATACCGTGGGCGACAATCTTGAGTCGCTGGTCGCTATTCTGCGCGAGCGCAGCGAGCACTGCGACGTGCTGATTGTGAATGGCGGGCTCGGCCCCACCGGCGACGATCTCAGCGCGCTGGCCGCCGCGACCGCAAAAGGCGAAGGGCTGGTGCTGCACGAGGCGTGGCTTTCGCAGATGGAGCGCTTTTTCTCCGAACGTGGCCGCGTCATGGCCCCCAGCAACCGCAAACAGGCTGAAATTCCAGCCAGCGCCGAGCTGGTCGATAACCCGGTGGGAACCGCGTGCGGGTTTGCCATGCAGCTGAACCGCTGCCTGATGTTCTTCACGCCGGGCGTGCCCTCAGAATTTAAAGTGATGGTCGAGCAGCAGATCCTGCCGCGCCTTCGCGATCGTTTTACCCTGCCTGAACCGCCGCTGTGCCTGCGTCTGACCACCTTTGGCCGCTCGGAAAGCGATCTGGCCCAGAGCCTTGACCCTCTCCCGCTGCCGCCGGGCGTCTCCATGGGCTACCGCTCCTCCATGCCGATCATTGAACTCAAGCTGACAGGCCCGGCCGAGCAGAAAGAGGCGATGCTGGCCCTGTGGCCAGAGGTGCAGCGCGTGGCGGGCGAAAGCCTGATCTTTGAAGGGACGGAAGGGCTGCCCGCGCAGATTGCGACGCATCTGCAGTCGCGTCAGCTGAGCGTGACCTTAAGCGAGCAGTTCACCGGAGGCCTGCTGGCGCTGCAGCTGTCGCGCGTCAACGCGCCGCTGCTGGCCAGCGAAGTGGTGCCGTTCCAGCAGGAGACCCTGGCGCAAACCGCACGCTGGGCTTCCGAGAGAAGGGTGAAGCATTTTGCCGGTCTGGCGCTGTTCGTCGGGGGGCTGGATGAGGAATACCTTAACTTCGCGCTGGCGACGCCGGAAGGCACCTGGGCCCTGCGGGTAAAAATGAGCATCACCCGCCACAGCCTGGCGGTGCGTCAGGAGGTTTGCGCCATGATGGCGTTGAACATGCTGCGCCGCTGGCTGAATGGTAAAGAGGTTGCCAGCGAGCACGGCTGGATCCATGTGGTCGAGTCGCTGTTCATCGAGTAAAACCTGTGCCGGGGCCTTTCGCCCCGGCCATGTTCAGCCCAGCGCCTTCGCCAGCAGGGTGATTGGATGCTCGCAGCGCTTGCTGGTGGACATCTCAATCTGCCACTTACAGGTTTCGCAGTCCGTTACCACGATATCCGCGCCGCTCTCTTCAATCTGACGGAACAGCGGGGCGCCAATCGCCTGTGACGTTTCGTAGTTTTCACGCTTAAAGCCGTAGGTCCCCGCAATCCCGCAGCAGCGCGAATCCAGCACCGTCAGCTCCAGGCCTGGAATAAGCCGCAGCAGCTCAAGCGTATAGAGCGACCAGCCCATTTTCTCCATGTGACACGGCGTGTGATACACCACTTTTAGCGGTAATGTCTTCAGCGGCAGCGTCTGCCCGCTATCCAGCTTGCGCCACAGGAAGCGTGTCGCGAGCTCGATGTGCTCGCGCAGGCCGGTATTATCCACGTCCAGCAGATGCGGGTACTCATCGCGCAGGGTGAAGGTACAGGTGGACGAGGTCGCCAGCACCGGAATACCTTTATCGACAATCGCTTCGCGCAGTGACGTGACATTGCCTTGAGCCTGCCTGCGCGCTTTATCGGTAAAACCGTTGGCGATCAGCGGTACACCGCAGCACTTCTCTTTGTTCAGTAGCTGAACGCCCGTTCCCATGGCGTTTAGCACCTTCAGCAGATCTTTACCCAGCTGCGGGTGGTTGTAGTTCACATAGCAGCCGTGGAAAAAGGCCACCTGGTCGGCATACTTCGCCTGTTCGGCCGCGACGGATTTGTACCAGCGGCGGAAGGTGCCGTGAGAATATTTTGGCAGGCTGCGGTGATGGTCTATCTTCAGCGTCGCATCCAGCAGCTGGCGCACCGGTTTGAGCGAGGTCGCGGCATTCACCAGCGGGGCAAAGGGCGTCGAGACGCTGCCCATCAGATCGGTATGGCTCAGGATCGCGTCCCGCAGCGTCGGCTTTTGCGTACTGTAGCGCGCCCGGGCGCGCTGGATGATATCGCCGATTTTCACATCCGACGGGCAGGCGACTTCGCAGCGTTTGCAGTTAATGCAGTATTTCAGCGCCTCGTCGTACAGCTTGCCGTCCTTCAGACGCAGACGCTCGCCGTCCGGTCCGGCCTGCTTTGGCCCGGGATAGCGTGGGTTCACGCCGCTGACCGGGCAGACGGTGGTACACACCGTGCATTTAATGCAGCTTTCAAAACGGGTATCGTTCATTGTTCAGCCTCCGTGCGCTGGCTAATCTGCTCTGCCACATACAGCGCCGTGACGGCGCAGACCCCGCCACCGCATCCCTGAGCAATGGGATCGTGCCCGCCCAGCAGCGAGCCGATGGCAAAGAGATTACTGACGGGCTTACCGGAAAGCTGCGGATGCAGCTGGCTATCGACAATCACGCCGAACTGCTGCCAGGGCTGCGGCGAGAAGAAATCACTTTGATACCAGTCCGCGCGGGAGGCTCGCTGGCGAACATCCAGCCCCATGATGGCTTCCCGGATGCCCTCCCGGCTGCTCAGCAGCCCGTTGCTGAAGAAGCTGCCGCTTGCCAGCACCGTATAGCGGGCGCGAAGCGGAATATCGTCGTGGTTGCGCGTCCAGATTTCGCTCACCGCGCCGTCGGTCAGGGTGATTTTTTTCACCTCATCACCCGCCATCCACACGCCGCCCAGCGCGACAAACTGGCGCTGGAGCTGGGTATGCAGGCGAATGCCAGGTACGGAAGGGGGCAGCGTGGGCAGCAGGCCGAGCGAGCAGGGCAGCCGATCCGAGAGCCAGCGCCAGAGCCGGTTGTCGCGTAAACCAAAGCAGGCGGGCATCAGCAGGGCGTCGCAGCCGTCGCTGAGCGGCCTGAGCGCGTCATACAGCAGCGGCCATTTGTCCTCGTTATCCAGAAAACGGGCGATATTCACCGCGCGAAACTCGCTCGGGTTGTCGCGCAGGACATCCAGTTCAGGCAGCTCTATCTCTGCCGTTTCGGCGTTAACGCCCTGGCGACAGAGCGACGCCGCCGCGAGATGGGGCTGAAAATCCAGAAAGCCGCTAATGCCCACGACCCGCACGCGCGCGGCATTGAAGGGCGCTACGGGCACCTCCTCCGGACTGAGCCAGGCAGAGCGCAGGGTGCCGAGCGGCGTGACGCGCTGGTGATTGAGCCGGGCGCTTCCCTTCAGACGCGCGCCGCAGTCCGCCAGCAGCGCTTCGGTTTCCAGCGCAAAGCGGTCAATATGCTGCGCGCCAATCAGGTGATACGGGTGCTCCGGCGGCAGTTTATCGCGGTACGCTTCGTCCACCAGATCCAGCGAGCCCGACGAGAAGTGCAGGGCGCTCTGGCCCCAGGTGATAATGGCGCAGCGCAGCCCCTGCTTCATCAGTTTGATGCCGCAGAGCAGGCCTGCCAGCCCGCCGCCGACGATGACGGTATCAAATTTCATCGCGTTGCTCCTTCTCAAGACCGCAAAGCCCCTGGTAGACCCAGCGGGTAAATTCGCTTTCGCGCAGGGCATCGCCCCAGCCGACAGGCTGAATGCCTTTCCAGCGCTCGTTTAAAAACGCGCTGAGCTGATCGAGCGACTGGGTGGCGGTGGTGGTATGAAAACGCTGCAGCAGCCCGGCGGCACGACAGGCGCACAGCTCGCCCTGACAGGTCCCCATTCCCACGCGGGTGCGGCGGCGAAGATCGAGCAGGCTTGTGACCGTCAGGCTCTCCACCGCGTACTGCACCTCACCGGCGGTGACGGCTTCGCACTCGCACACCAGGCTGCGGCTCAGGCGTCCTTCACCGAGCCACTGCGGCGTTCTGTCGCCGTGGCGGTAAATAGCGGATCCGCGCAGCGGCGCGGGCAGGGAGATAATTTTTTGCAGCGTTTTTTCGGTGGACTGACGCGAGCCGGGCAGGGCTTGTTCTGCCGTCACGCACCGTTCGGTATTGCCCAGCTTACGGCAGACGGCATCGGTCGCCCACTCGGCCATCAGGCGGTAGGTCATCAGCTTGCCGCCGGTGATGGTGATAAAACCGTCCATGCCGTCGCGCTCGGCGTGATCGAGCAGCACGATGCCCCGGCTGACGTTACGCCCGCTCGGGTCGTTGTCGCTGGCAACCAGCGGACGCACGCCCGCGTAGGCGCGCAAAATACGCGTCTGGGCCATCACCGGGGCAAGTTTTTCCCCTTCGCGCAGCAGGATGTCGACCTCTTCGGCGGTGACGCGGTTGTAGTCAATCTCGCTGTAGTCGACGTGGGTTGAGGTGGTACCGATTAACGAAATGGTGTCGCCCGGGACGAGGATATCGGCATCGGACGGTTTGCGGCAGCGGTTGATCACGTGGTTATTGATGCGGTGGTCCAGGATCAGCAGCGAGCCTTTTGCCGGGAACATGCGCACCGACAGATCCGCGTATTCCGCGATGCGCTGCCCCCAGATCCCCGCCGCGTTGACCACCACGGCGGCATACAGCTCGCTGTGTTCATTATATTGCGTGTCGAGGATCCGCACGCCGCAGATGCGGTTTCCCTCGCGGATAAGCCCGGTCACTTCGTGCCCGGTCAGGATGTGTGCGCCATGCTCGCGGGCGTCCAGCATGTTTGCGGCGGTCAGGCGGAAGGGGTCAACGGTGCCGTCAGGCACTTTCACCGCGCCGATAAGCTCCGGGTTAACCGACGGTTCCAGCCGCCGCGCCAGCGCCGGGTCCATGGCCTCCGCCTGAATACCCGCCGCGGTGCAGGCGGTAATAAAGGTGTCCTGAAAGGCGAGGTCATCTTCGGGAAGGGTAATAAAGAGGCCGTCGGTTGGCTCAATGCAGTGGCGGGCTATACGTTTGAGGATCTGGTTTTCAGCAATACATTCGCGCGCGGATTCACCGTCGGTCACCGCATATCGCGCGCCGCTGTGCAGCAGGCCGTGGTTGCGCCCGGTTGCGCCCGTGGCGATATCGTGACGCTCCAGCAGCGTGACGCTTAAGCCGCGAAGGGCGCAATCGCGTGCGATCCCGGCGCCGGTTGCGCCACCGCCAATGATTATCACATCGCTGTAGCGAGGATCGTGAATGGTCATTGTTTACCCTCTATGTTCGTTTTTTTATCATTTAGCCATATCAATAGTGTGGTTTGTTTGATTTCGAACATAAACGCGCGAAATTCGAAAGTGAAACGTGACTTCATGCGCTTTTTTGCGCATTCTGTCATATTTCTGTAACAATCTGTGCGTTGATTCACAGTAACAATCACCGTGATTTCTTAACATCCCCGCCTCTGGAATTCAGGTGCGAGCCACCTGCTCATTCAATTCAAGGCCACGGAGGCTGTTATGCTCAGTATCTTCAAACCTGCGCCGCATCGGGCGCGTCTGCCAGAGGCAGAAATTGATCCGCTATACCGCCGTCTGCGCTGGCAAATTTTCCTGGGGATCTTCTTCGGGTACGCGGCGTACTACCTTGTACGTAAAAACTTTGCGCTCGCCATGCCGTATCTGGTGGAGCAGGGCTTCTCCCGCGGCGATCTGGGGTTCGCGCTGTCGGGGATCTCAATCGCCTACGGTTTTTCCAAATTCATCATGGGTTCCGTATCGGATCGCTCGAATCCGCGCGTGTTCCTGCCCGCCGGCCTGATCCTGGCGGCCGCGGTCATGCTGTTCATGGGCTTTGTGCCGTGGGCGACGTCCAGTATTGCGATTATGTTCGTGCTGCTGTTCCTCTGCGGCTGGTTCCAGGGGATGGGATGGCCGCCGTGCGGACGCACCATGGTGCACTGGTGGTCGCAGAAGGAACGCGGCGGCATTGTGTCGGTGTGGAACTGCGCGCATAACGTGGGTGGCGGTATTCCGCCGCTGCTGTTCCTGCTGGGGATGGCCTGGTTCAACGACTGGCACGCTGCGCTGTATATGCCTGCCTTTGGCGCCATCGTCGTGGCGATTATCGCTTTCGCGCTGATGCGCGATACGCCTCAGTCCTGCGGCCTGCCGCCGATTGAAGAGTACAAAAACGACTATCCGGATGATTACAGCAAGGAGCACGAAGAAGAGCTGACCGCAAAACAGATCTTCATGAAGTACGTCCTGCCGAACAAGCTGCTGTGGTACATCGCGGTGGCGAACGTGTTCGTTTACCTGCTGCGCTACGGCATCCTCGACTGGTCGCCAACCTACCTGAAAGAGGTGAAGCACTTCGCGCTGGATAAATCCTCGTGGGCCTATTTCCTGTATGAATATGCCGGGATCCCGGGCACGCTGCTTTGTGGCTGGATGTCGGACAAGGTGTTTAAAGGTAACCGCGGGGCGACGGGCGTCTTCTTTATGACCCTGGTCACTATCGCGACCGTTGTTTACTGGCTCAACCCGCCGGGCAACCCATCAGTAGACATGGCCTGCATGATCGTCATCGGCTTCCTGATTTACGGTCCGGTAATGCTGATCGGTCTGCACGCGCTGGAGCTGGCGCCGAAAAAAGCGGCAGGCACGGCGGCAGGCTTTACCGGTCTGTTCGGCTATCTGGGCGGTTCGGTCGCGGCGAGCGCCATCGTGGGCTACACCGTAGACTTCTTCGGCTGGGACGGTGGCTTTATGGTGATGATCGGCGGCAGCGTGCTGGCGGTACTGCTGCTCATTGTGGTCATGATCGGTGAGAAACGTCACCACGCGGAAGTGCTGGCGCGTCGTCAATAAGGAGCAACGCCATGAAATTATCTTACGTAACAACCGGCCTGCTGCTGGCGGGCCTGATGACAGGCTCCGCGCTGGCGGCGGATAAAATCGTTATTGCCCACCGCGGCGCCAGCGGCTATCTGCCGGAGCATACGCTGCCGGCAAAAGCGATGGCCTATGCCCAGGGCGCGGATTATCTGGAGCAGGATCTGGTGATGACCAAGGACGACCAGCTTGTCGTCCTGCATGACCACTATCTGGACCGTGTGACGGACGTGGCGGAGCGCTTCCCGGACCGCGCGCGCAAAGATGGCCGCTACTACGCCATTGATTTCACCCTGGCGGAGATCCGTTCCCTGAAGTTTACCGAAGGCTTCGAGATTGAAAACGGCAAGAAGGTTCAGGTCTATCCGGGACGTTTCCCGATGGGTAAATCTGACTTCCGCATTCATACCTTCCAGGAAGAGATTGAGTTTGTTCAGGGGCTGAACCACTCCACCGGTAAAAACATCGGCATCTACCCGGAGATCAAAGCGCCGTGGTTCCACCATCAGGAAGGAAAAGACATTGCCGCGAAGACGCTGGAGGTGCTGAAACAGTACGGCTACACCAGCAAGATGGATAAAGTTTACCTGCAGTGTTTTGACGCCGCCGAGCTGAAGCGCATCAAAACCGAGCTGGAGCCGAAGATGGGGATGAACCTCAATCTGGTTCAGCTGATCGCCTATACCGACTGGAATGAAACCCAGGAGAAGCAGCCGGACGGCAAGTGGGTTAACTACAGCTACGACTGGATGTTTAAGCCGGGCGCGATGAAGCAGATTGCGCAGTACGCCGACGGCATCGGGCCGGATTACCACATGCTGGTGGCGGAAGGCTCAGCGCCGGGCCACGTGAAGCTGACGGCGATGGTGAAAGAGGCGCACGCCAGCAGGATGCAGGTGCATCCGTATACCGTGCGTGCAGACCAGCTGCCGCCGTATGCCACGGACGTGAATCAGCTTTATGAGGTGTTGTATAACCAGGCGGGCGTGGACGGGCTGTTTACGGATTTCCCGGATAAAGCGGTGAGCTTTTTGAAGGATTAACGCTGAAATTGCCGGGTGGCGGCTGCGCCTTACCCGGCCTACGAACTGCGGTTTTGTAGGTCGGGTAAGCGAAGCGCCACCCGACATAATCACATCTCGATCTCAATATCGCCTTTTGCCCGGCAGCAGCAGGGCAAAATTTCCCCTTCGTTGATAAAGGCCAGCGGCTCGGTCAGCCAGTCCACCTGGCCGGCGACCAGGCGGCAGCGGCAGGAGCCGCAGTAGCCGGAACGACACTGGTACTCTACTTCTACCTGATGCGCTTCAAGCGCCACCAGCAGAGAAGGGTGCTCCTCCCGACACAGCACCTCAGTGCCGGAAAGACTTAACGTGACGCGTGACATCAGAGCTGGAAGTTGCTCAGGTCGTCGGTGTTGACTTCAGAATCAATCTGACCGACCAGATAAGAGCTGACTTCCACTTCCTGCGGCGCAACCTGCACGTTATCGGACACCAGCCAGGTGTTGATCCACGGAATTGGGTTAGAGCGCGTCTGGAACGGCAGGTCGAGACCAACGGCCTGCATGCGGATGTTGGTGATGTACTCAACGTACTGGCACAGGATGTCTTTGTTCAGGCCAATCATGGAGCCGTCGCGGAACAGGTAGTCCGCCCACTCTTTCTCCTGCTGAGCCGCCAGCACGAACAGGTCGTAGCACTCCTGCTTGCACTCTTCGGCGATTTCCGCCATCTCCGGATCGTCCGTACCGCTGCGCAGCAGGTTCAGCATGTGCTGGGTGCCGGTCAGGTGCAGGGCCTCATCGCGGGCAATCAGACGGATGATTTTGGCGTTGCCTTCCATCAGCTTACGCTCGGCAAAGGCGAAGGAGCAGGCGAAGCTCACGTAGAAGCGGATCGCTTCCAGCGCGTTAACGCTCATCAGGCACAGGTACAGCTGTTTTTTCAGCGCGCGCAGGTTCACGGTAACGGTTTTACCGTTCACGTTGTGCGTACCTTCGCCCAGCAGATGCCAGTAGCTGGTCATCTGGATCAGCTCGTCGTAGTAGTGGGCAATGCCTTCCGCGCGCTTCTGGATCTGCTCGTTGGTAACGATATCGTCAAACACCACCGCCGGATCGTTCACGATGTTGCGGATGATGTGGGTGTAAGAGCGGGAGTGGATCGTCTCGGAGAACGCCCAGGTTTCCACCCAGGTTTCCAGCTCAGGAATGGAGATCAGCGGCAGCAGCGCCACGTTTGGGCTACGACCCTGAATGGAGTCCAGCAGCGTCTGGTACTTCAGGTTGCTGATGAAGATATGTTTTTCGTGATCCGGCAGCGACTGGTAGTCAATACGGTCGCGGGAAACGTCTACTTCTTCCGGGCGCCAGAAGAAGGAGAGTTGCTTTTCAATCAGCTTTTCGAAGATGTCATATTTTTGCTGATCGTAGCGTGCCACGTTGACCGGCTGGCCGAAGAACATCGGCTCTTTGAGCTGGTCGTTTTTCGTCTGTGAAAAGGTGGTATATGCCATGAGTGTGTCCTGTGAGAGATTTTGTCAGTCGGGCAAACAAAATCGTAGGCCGGGTAAGCGTAGCGCCACCCGGCATTTACATTAGATCTTACATGCGCCGCTTTCGCAGCCATCGTCCTGAATTGACGGCACCATGTCGTCCTGCGCGTCTTCCGCACCGTCACGGGTGTTGTGATAGTACAGCGTTTTCACGCCAAATTTGTAGGCGGTGAGCAGGTCTTTCAGCAATTGCTGCATCGGTACCTTGCCTGACGGGAAGCGCGTCGGGTCATAGTTGGTATTGGCAGAGATCGACTGGTCGATAAACTTCTGCATGATACCCACCAGCTGCAGGTAGCCGTCGTTGTTTGGCATTTCCCACAGCAGCTCGTAGTTGTTGCCCAGCGTTTCGTAATCCGGTACCACCTGACGCAGCACGCCGTCTTTCGACGCTTTGATGCTGACGTGGCCGCGCGGCGGTTCAATACCGTTGGTGGCGTTAGAGATCTGCGACGAGGTCTCGGACGGCATCAGGGCAGAGAGCGTGGAGTTACGCAGGCCGTGGGTCTTGATGGACTCACGCAGGCCTTCCCAGTCGAGATGCAGCGGCTCGCTGACAATCGCATCCAGGTCTTTCTTGTAGGTGTCGATTGGCAGAATGCCTTTCGCGTAGGTGGTTTCGTTGAACCACGGGCACGCGCCTTGCTCTTTCGCCAGCTCGTTAGAGGCTTTCATCAGGTAGTACTGAATCGCTTCGAACGTCTGGTGCGTCAGGTTGTTAGCGCTGCCGTCAGAGTAGCGCTTGCCGTTTTTCGCCAGCCAGTAGGCGAAGTTGATCACGCCGATACCCAGGGTACGGCGGCCCATTGCACCGCGTTTAGCGGCCGGGATTGGGTAATCCTGGTAGTCCAGCAGGGCGTCGAGCGCGCGAACCGCCAGCACCGCCAGCTCTTCCAGCTCGTCCAGGCTCTTAATCGCGCCCAGGTTGAACGCGGACAGCGTACACAGCGCGATTTCGCCGTTTTCGTCGTTCACGTCTTCCAGCGGTTTGGTCGGCAGGGCGATCTCCAGGCACAGGTTAGACTGGCGCACTGGCGCAACTACTGGATCAAACGGGCTGTGGGTGTTGCAGTGGTCCACGTTCTGGATGTAGATACGGCCGGTAGAGGCACGTTCCTGCATCATCAGGGAGAACAGGTCTACCGCCTTCACGCGCTGCTTGCGAATGCTGTCGTCTTTTTCGTATTTGGTGTACAGACGCTCGAACTCGTCCTGATCGGCAAAGAACGCGTCATACAGGCCCGGAACGTCGGACGGGCTGAACAGCGTAATGTCTTCGCCTTTCAGCAGACGGGTGTACATCAGCTTGTTGATCTGCACGCCGTAGTCCATGTGACGCACGCGGTTGCCTTCCACGCCGCGGTTGTTTTTCAGGACCAGCAGGCTTTCCACTTCCAGGTGCCACATCGGGTAGAACAGGGTCGCAGCACCGCCGCGCACGCCGCCCTGAGAGCAGGATTTTACTGCCGTCTGGAAGTGTTTATAGAACGGGATACAGCCGGTGTGGAACGCTTCACCGCCGCGAATCGGGCTGCCAAGCGCACGGATGCGGCCGGCGTTGATGCCGATACCGGCACGCTGGGAGACGTATTTCACGATCGCGCTGGAGGTGGCGTTGATGGAATCCAGGCTATCACCACACTCGATCAGCACGCAGGAGCTGAACTGACGGGTTGGGGTACGCACGCCGGACATGATTGGCGTCGGCAGAGAAATCTTGAACGTGGATACCGCATCGTAGAAACGCTTCACGTATTCCAGACGGGTGTCACGCGGGTAATTAGAGAACAGGCAGGCGGCCACCAGAATATAGAGGAACTGGGCGCTTTCGTAGATCTCACCGGTTACGCGGTTCTGAACCAGGTATTTGCCTTCGAGCTGCTTCACCGCCGCGTAGGAGAAGTTCATGTCGCGCCAGTGATCGATAAACCCGTTCATCTGCTCGAACTCTTCTTCCGTATAGTCTTCCAGCAGATGCGTGTCGTATTTGCCCAGCTCAACCATTTTCACTACGTGATCGTAAAGCTTCGGCGGCTCAAACTGGCCGTAGGCTTTTTTACGCAGGTGGAAAATCGCCAGACGTGCAGCGAGGTACTGATAATCCGGTGCTTCGCGGGAGATGAGGTCTGCCGCTGCTTTAATGATTGTTTCGTGGATATCAGACGTTTTGATACCGTCGTAGAACTGAATGTGAGAACGCAGTTCAACCTGGGAGATAGATACGTTGTTCAGTCCTTCTGCTGCCCAGTCGAGAACTCGATGGATTTTGTCCAGATTGATACGCTCGGTAGTACCGTCGCGCTTTGTCACCAGCAGACTCTGATTCATGTGGGTTTTACCTGTCCGTGAAATAAAAAATATCCCCCGCTTATCCACAGATCCGTCTTGTGACTAACTCTGTGGATAAATACTACATATAGGGGGTTTGCGATAAGATAAACGCTATATGGTGAGTATTCTAGTATCGAATCATTTCAGCACAAGGGTTGATTTTGACGTTAAATTGAGGTTGTGAAAGGGTAAAAAAGGCTAAGTCCTCGTACCGTAAGGCCTGGAAGACATGTCAATAATTAAGAAAAAAAATTCAAAATTTGATCGAGTGCTGATTTCTTCAACGGGAGGTCAGAATTGCGCAACATGATGTCGCGCAATCTTTATAAGAATAACGAATGACGTTAGTCGTTTTTGGCGGTTGTGTGCAACATATAGTTAACATCAACGCCCGGTGCGAGTTTGAATTTATCGGTCAGCGGATTGTAGTGCAGGCCGGTGATGTGCTGCTCTTTGAGCCACGTCTGGTCAACCCAGCCTAACAGTTCCGCAGGCTTGATGAATTTCTTCACGTCGTGCGTCCCTTTCGGCACCATGCGCAGCACATACTCCGCGCCGACAACGGCCATCAGCCAGGCTTTACCGTTACGGTTGATGGTTGAGAAGAACACCTGGCCGCCCGGCTTCACCAGTTTTGCACAGGCGTGCACCACCGACTGCGGATCGGGAACGTGCTCCAGCATCTCCATGCAGGTCACCACATCGTACTGATGGGCGTGTTTTGCCGCGTGCTCTTCCACGGTTTCCTGCACGTATTCCACCTGTATGCCGGACTCCAGCGCGTGAAGGCGGGCCACCTGCAGCGGTTCAAAGCCCATATCCAGGCCCGTAACATTCGCCCCTTCGCGCGCCATGCTCTCAGCCAGGATGCCGCCGCCGCAGCCGACGTCGAGCACTTTCTTACCGAACAGACCGCCGGAACGCTCCGCGATATAGCCCAGACGCAGCGGGTTAATGCGATGCAGCGGTTTGAACTCACCTTCGAGATCCCACCAGCGGGACGCCACCGCTTCAAATTTGGCAATCTCTTCGTGGTCAACGTTGTGAGCCACCGGGGATTTTTCGGCATTCATGGGCGCTTTTACTCCTTATTTAGCAAGACAAAGGAGTATATCAGGCAATCCCCGTGAATAAAGCGTATAGGTTTACCTCAATCACCTCGGCTGTGTTATAATTTGCGACCTTTGAATCCGGGATACAGTAGAGGGATAGCGGTTAGATGAGCGACCTTGCGAGAGAAATTACACCGGTTAACATCGAGGAAGAGCTGAAGAGCTCCTATCTGGACTATGCGATGTCGGTCATTGTTGGCCGTGCGCTGCCGGACGTCCGCGATGGCCTTAAGCCGGTACACCGTCGCGTACTATACGCCATGAACGTATTGGGCAATGACTGGAATAAAGCCTATAAAAAATCTGCCCGCGTCGTCGGTGACGTTATCGGTAAATATCACCCGCATGGTGATACCGCCGTTTATGACACCATCGTTCGTATGGCGCAGCCATTCTCCTTGCGTTACATGCTGGTAGATGGTCAGGGTAACTTTGGTTCAGTCGACGGCGACTCCGCTGCGGCGATGCGTTATACGGAAATCCGTATGTCGAAAATCGCTCATGAGCTGATGGCCGATCTGGAAAAAGAGACCGTTGATTTCGTCGATAACTACGACGGCACCGAGCGCATCCCAGATGTGATGCCAACCAAGATCCCGAACCTGCTGGTTAACGGTTCGTCCGGTATCGCGGTCGGTATGGCAACCAACATTCCGCCGCACAATATCACCGAGGTGATCAACGGCTGCCTGGCCTATATCGACGATGAAGACATCAGCATTGAAGGGCTGATGGAACACATCCCGGGCCCGGACTTCCCGACGGCGGCGATCATCAACGGTCGTCGCGGTATTGAAGAAGCGTACCGCACCGGCCGCGGCAAGATTTACATCCGTGCCCGCGCCGAAGTGGAAGCGGACGCTAAAACCGGCCGTGAAACCATCATTGTTCACGAGATCCCGTATCAGGTGAACAAAGCGCGTCTGATTGAAAAAATCGCCGAGCTGGTAAAAGAAAAACGTGTTGAAGGCATCAGCGCGCTGCGTGACGAGTCTGACAAAGACGGTATGCGCATCGTGATTGAGATCAAACGCGACGCGGTGGGTGAGGTTGTGCTGAACAACCTGTACTCCCAGACTCAGCTTCAGGTCTCCTTCGGTATCAACATGGTTGCGCTGCACCATGGTCAGCCGAAGATCATGAACCTGAAAGAGATCCTGAGCGCGTTCGTGCGTCACCGCCGTGAAGTGGTGACCCGTCGTACCATCTTCGAACTGCGCAAAGCGCGCGACCGTGCGCACATCCTTGAAGCGCTGGCTGTTGCGCTGGCCAACATCGACCCGATCATTGAACTGATCCGTCGTGCGCCAACCCCGGCGGAAGCGAAAGTCGGCCTGATTTCCCGTCCGTGGGATCTGGGTAACGTCGCCGCGATGCTGGAACGTGCGGGCGATGACGCAGCGCGTCCTGAGTGGCTGGAACCTGAATTCGGCGTGCGTGACGGTCAGTATTACCTGACTGAACAGCAGGCCCAGGCGATTCTGGATCTGCGTCTGCAGAAACTGACCGGCCTTGAGCACGAAAAACTGCTCGACGAATACAAAGAGCTGCTGGAACAGATTGCTGAGCTGCTGCACATCCTGGGCAGCGCAGAGCGTCTGATGGAAGTGATCCGTGAAGAGCTGGAGCTGGTCCGCGATCAGTTCGGCGATGCGCGCCGCACCGAAATCACCGCAAACAGCTCTGATATCAACATTGAAGACCTGATCAACCGCGAAGACGTGGTGGTCACCCTGTCTCATCAGGGCTATGTGAAGTATCAGCCGCTGACCGACTACGAAGCACAGCGTCGTGGCGGTAAAGGCAAGTCTGCAGCTCGTATTAAAGAAGAAGACTTTATTGACCGCCTGCTGGTGGCGAACACCCATGACACGATCCTCTGCTTCTCCAGCCGCGGTCGTCTGTACTGGATGAAAGTCTATCAGCTGCCGGAAGCAAGCCGCGGCGCGCGTGGCCGTCCAATCGTTAACCTGCTGCCGCTGGAAGCGAACGAACGTATCACCGCCATCCTGCCGGTACGCGAGTACGAAGAGGGCGTGAACGTCTTTATGGCGACCGCCAGCGGTACCGTGAAGAAAACCGCGCTGACCGAGTTCAGCCGCCCACGTTCCGCCGGCATCATCGCGGTGAACCTGAACGAAGGCGACGAGCTGATCGGTGTGGATCTGACCTCCGGTTCTGATGAAGTGATGCTGTTCTCCGCGGCCGGTAAAGTGGTGCGCTTCAAAGAGAACGCCGTCCGTGCAATGGGTCGTACCGCTACGGGCGTTCGTGGTATCAAACTGGCTGGCGAAGACAGCGTTGTTTCTCTGATTATTCCGCGCGGTGAAGGGGCTATCCTGACCGTAACGCAGAATGGTTACGGTAAACGTACGGCGGAAGGGGAATACCCAACCAAGTCTCGCGGCACGCAGGGCGTTATCTCTATCAAAGTGACCGAGCGCAACGGTTCCGTCGTGGGCGCGGTGCAGGTGGACGATGCCGACCAGATCATGATGATCACCGATGCCGGTACGCTGGTGCGTACCCGCGTGTCTGAGATCAGCGTGGTGGGGCGTAACACCCAGGGCGTGATCCTCATCCGTACAGCGGAAGATGAAAACGTGGTGGGTCTGCAGCGCGTTGCTGAGCCGGTGGATGACGAAGAGCTCGATTCCATCGACGGTAGCGTTGCGGAAGGCGATGATGATATCGCGCCTGAAGCCGACACCGACGATGACGTAGCGGATGACGCTGACGAGTAATGTCTCCTGATGCAAAAAAGGGCCGGATTCCGGCCCTTTTCTTTTGCACAAGCAGATAAGTCAACGTTGCGACCTGGCGCGTTTACCGCTACCTTAACCACATTCTTTTTACCCCGACGGCGGAGCCTCGCCCCCTTGAAATACCTCGTCTCCTTTCGTACTACGCTGAAAGTTTCTCGCTATCTGTTTCGGGCGCTGGCGCTCCTGCTTTGGCTGCTGGTGGCCTTGTTCTCGGTGTTTTACATCGTTAACGCGCTGCACCAGAAAGAAGCGGAGATCCGCCAGGAGTTTAACTTAAGCTCCGACCAGGCCCAGCGCTACATTCAGCGAACGTCTGACGTGATGAAGGAGCTGAAGTATATTGCCGAGAATCGTCTGACGGCGGAAAACGGCATCCTTGCGCTTCGCGGGCGGAATGACAATACCGAAGTCCCGGACTTCCAGCCGCTGTTCCCGGACTCCGATTGCTCCACCATGAGCAATACCTGGCGCGGGTCGCTGGAATCCCTTGCCTGGTTTATGCGCTACTGGCGCGACAATTTCTCCGCCGCCTATGACCTGAACCGCGTATTCCTGATTGGCAGTGAAAATCTCTGCATGGCTGACTTTGGCCTGCGCGACGTGCCCGTTGAGCGTGACGATGCGCTGAAAAGCCTGCATGAACGTATTGTGAAATACCGCAATGCGCCGCAGGACGAGCGCGGGAATAACATCTTCTGGGTTAGCCAGGGCCCGCGACCGGGCGTGGGCTATTTCTACGCCCTGACGCCGGTGTATCTGGGCAATCGCCTGCAGGCGCTGCTGGGGATTGAGCAGACCATTCGCATGGAAAACTTCTTCACCCCGGGCAGCCTGCCCATGGGGGTAACCATTCTGGATGAAAACGGTCATCAGCTGATCTCACTCGCCGGGCCGGATAACCGGTTAAACGTCGAACCGCACTGGATGCAGGAGCGGTCGTGGTTTGGCTATACCTCGGGCTTCCGCGAACTGGTGCTGAAGAAGAGCCTGCCGCCTTCGTCGCTGAGTATTGTCTATTCGCTGCCGGTGGACATGGTGCTTGAGCGGATACGCATTCTCATCATGAATGCCATTCTGCTGAACCTGATCGCGGGTGGGGCGCTGTTCACCCTGGCGCGCATGTATGAGCGGAAAATCTTTATTCCGGCGGAAAGCGACGCCCAGCGGCTGGAGGAGCACGAGCAGTTTAACCGGAAGATTGTCGCGTCGGCACCGGTGGGGATCTGTATTCTGCGTACCCAGGACGGGACCAATATCCTGAGTAACGAACTGGCGCATAACTACCTGAACATGCTGACGCACGAAGACCGGCAGAGGTTGACGCAAATTATCTGCGGTCAGCAGGTTAACTTTGTCGATGTGCTCACCAGCACGCACACCAACCTGCAGATCAGCTTCGTGCATTCCCGCTATCGCAATGAAAACGTGGCGATTTGCGTGCTGGTGGATGTTTCCGCGCGCGTGAAGATGGAAGAGTCGCTGCAGGAGATGGCGCAGGCCGCGGAGCAGGCCAGCCAGTCGAAATCCATGTTCCTTGCCACCGTCAGCCACGAGCTGCGTACGCCGCTGTACGGGATCATCGGTAACCTCGATCTGCTGCAGACGAAAGAGCTGCCGAAAGGAGTCGACAGGCTGGTGACGGCGATGAACAACTCCTCCAGCCTGCTGCTGAAAATTATCAGCGATATTCTCGACTTCTCTAAAATTGAGTCTGAGCAGCTGAAAATCGAACCGCGGGAGTTTTCGCCGCGCGAGGTGATGAACCACATCAGCGCCAACTATCTGCCGCTGGTGGTGCGTAAACAGCTGGGGCTCTACTGCTTTATCGAACCGGACGTGCCGCTGACGCTGCACGGCGATCCGATGCGCCTGCAGCAGGTCATCTCAAACCTGCTCAGCAACGCCATCAAATTCACCGACGTTGGCTGTATCGTGTTGCACGTTTGCCGGGCGGGGGATTACCTGAGCATTCGCGTGCGCGACACGGGCGTCGGCATCCCGGCGAAGGAAGTGGTTCGCCTGTTCGACCCGTTCTTCCAGGTCGGGACCGGCGTGCAGCGTAACTTCCAGGGCACCGGACTGGGGCTGGCGATTTGTGAGAAGCTCGTCAGCATGATGGACGGTGATATTTCCGTGGATACCGAGCCCGGCATGGGCAGCCAGTTCACCATCCGTATTCCGCTCTATTCGGCGCAGTATCCGGCAAAAGCGACGGTAGACGGGCTGAGCGACAAGCGCTGCTGGCTGGCGGTGCATAACGCCTCGCTGAATGACTACCTGACGGCGCTGCTTGCCCACAGCGGCGTGAGGGTGTGTCGCTATGAAGGTCAAACGCCGGATGTGGACGATGTGCTGATCGCCGACGAGATGCCGGAGCAGCCGTGGCAGGGGAGAGGGTCGGTGCTCTTCTGCCGTCGCCACATCGGCATTCCTGTCGAGCGTGCGCCTGGAGAATGGGTACACAGCGTTGCAACGCCGCACGAGCTGTTGAGCCTGCTGGCGCGCATCTACAAAGTGGAGCTGGAAGAGCGCGACGGCGCGGGCGGATTGCCGTCACCGGAGTCTCTGGCTTCGGTGAATGACGATATGATGATTCTGGTGGTGGATGACCATCCGATTAACCGCCGCCTGCTGGCTGACCAGCTGGGATCGCTGGGCTACCAGTGCAAAACCGCCAATGACGGCGTGGATGCGCTGAATGTGCTGAGTAAAAATCATATTGATATCGTGCTTAGCGACGTCAACATGCCAAACATGGACGGCTACCGTCTGACGCAGCGCATCCGACAGCTTGGCCTGACGCTGCCGGTGGTGGGCGTAACGGCGAACGCGCTGGCGGAAGAGAAACAGCGTTGTCTGGAGTCAGGCATGGACAGCTGTCTGTCGAAGCCGGTGACGCTGGACGTGCTGAAACAGACATTGTCGATTTACGCGGATCGCGTGAGAAAAACCAGAATATAAAAAAGGCCCGCAAGGGCCTTTTTATTTGCCCGGCGGCACTGCGCTTGCGCGGGCCTACGGGTTTTGTAGGCCGGGTAAGCGCGAGCGCCACCCGGCATTTACAGTGGGGATCAATCCTTGTCCGTTGCGCTCAGCGTAACGGAGGAGAGATAGTTCAGCAGTGCAATATCGTTGTCCACGCCCAGCTTCATCATCGCTGATTTCTTCTGGCTGCTGATGGTTTTAATGCTGCGGTTCAGCTTCTTGGCAATCTCGGTCACCAGGAAACCTTCTGCGAACAGGCGCAGAACTTCACTTTCTTTCGGGGACAGGCGTTTGTCACCGTAGCCACCCGCGCTGATTTTTTCCAGCAGACGAGAGACGCTCTCAGGCGTGAACTTCTTGCCTTTCTGCAGCGCAGCGAGCGCTTTTGGCAGATCGGTCGGTGCGCCCTGTTTCAGCACAATCCCTTCGATGTCCAGATCCAACACCGCGCTCAGGATCGCCGGGTTGTTGTTCATGGTCAGAACAATGATCGAGATATCCGGGAAGTGACGTTTAATGTATTTGATGAGCGTGATCCCATCACCGTATTTGTCTCCAGGCATGGAGAGATCGGTAATGAGCACGTGTGCATCAAGCTTTGGGAGGTTATTGATCAGTGCTGTAGAGTCTTCAAATTCACCGACTACATTCACCCACTCGATCTGTTCAAGTGATTTGCGAATACCGAACAGTACAATCGGATGGTCATCGGCAATAATTACGTTCATATTGTTCATGTATAAGGCTACCTTGCTACAGCAAGCTTTTGACGTAGGCGTCAATGTCGCTGATGTATTTTTCAATGCCAGAGGCATCTTTCTCACGAATTAGATGTTCCAGCGTTTCACATAACTGCTTGCCGGGAACCAGATTAAGCATGGCAAACACCCCTTTAAGCCGGTGTGCTGTCTGTGCCAGCGCTGCAAAATCATTCGCAGCGGACTCAGTATACAACCGCTTAACATCATCTGGTACTGTATCAACAAAGAGTGAATAGTATCCGCTGGCGTGAAGCTCGGCATTTTCATTGCCGCCTAACGGTGACTCCGTTATCTCTTCCTGCGCCAGCTGCTCTTCTATTAGTTGTAGTACAGCTTCCTGCATCGCATTGCTTATATTAAAGTTGACGCGCAGCTGGCCAGGGCCGATTTTCCGCACGCCTGACTCATCATCGCTTAAAAGCAAGCCGGAGGCAGTAAGATTAGACGGATTATCAGTTAAAAACAGATCAAATTCTTGACTTGCAAGTCTTTCATCCGGCGTGATGCAGGCCGCTCCCCAGTTTTCTAACTGACGAACGACAATATTGCGGATCTCGTTCGAGGTCACGTCGACCATCACCACGACATCATCCAGCAGACGTTCCTCATCTTCTTCCTGCGGATTGGCCGCCATTTTCACGTGCAGAGAATAGCGGGTGCCGAGGGATTCACGGGCTTTGATGTTCAGGTGGCCGCCGAGCTTACGCGCCAGCTGATCGCACAGCCAGAAGGTCAGGGCATTGGCCTTGCCGTAGCGATCGCTCTGCGTGTCATTCAGGAACGGGAAGTGCAGATTATCAATTTCGCTTGTTGTGACGCCTTCCCCGGTGTCCAGGATGCGGAACGTGAGACGGTCTTCTGCTGACTCCTCGGTGCTGACTTCAAGAGTGATCTTGCCGATCTGCGTGGTGGTGACGGCGTACTGAATAATCATCAGCAGAATGCGGCGCAGCGCTTCGCGATCGCCGTGGCGTTCGTCATTCGCAGGGAGATTGTTATTGATCAGCAGCTGCAGCCCCTTGCGCTTGATGACGGGCAGCACTTCCGGCACCACTTCATCGATCAGATCCTGAATGGAGAAGAGGGCTGGCGTTCCCTTCCAGAAATCATTCTCCAGCATGTTCGCCAGCTGGATCTCATCAACCATTCTGACCAGGGAATCGGCCTGGCAGGCAAGCTGGTGGCTTTCTGAAGTGTTTAACGCCGCCGCCTGGGTTGCCAGCGTTTTTAACGGCTGCTTGAAGGCATCGCCAATGTTCTGCATAAATGCGGCGCGCCCCTGCTGGTTTTTCTCATACAGCCTTTGCGCCTGCTTGAGCTTTTTATTGACCAGCACTTCGCGATCCTGATCGCGAATAATGAAGATTTGCGTGCGGGGAGCCACCTGGCTGCGGAACTGACGGATCTCGTACAGTTCATTGTTGATGGTGGCCTGAATCACCCCCTGGTGTTGATCCGCCATGGTGGTGATGTTCTGCAGGTTAAGGTGCGGCAGCAGATGGTCGGCAATTTTGTTGCTCATCACCGTACGATTCGCCTCCTGATCGTGAACCAGGACTCCTAGCGGCAGCACGGAAACAATCTCTTCATTCAGTGCACGCAATACGCGCAGCTCATTGCTGGTGCCGGCCGGAGCCGCAGAGGCGTCGCTCTGACGACCCGTCTGGAAACGGAAGGTGCTGTAGCCAAACAGGGCCAGCGCCAGCAGACCGATATTCAGCAGCAGAGGCAGCAGGATATTTTGCAGGGTGTCGAGCAACAGCGTGCCAAACGGCACCTGCCACACCAGGCGCATACCGGTCGAATTCAGCGATGAGGCAATTTCGATTTTCGAGCCGTTAAAGGAGATCGATACGCTCTCTGCGGCCTCTTTGTCGGACGCCGCACGCATGTTCTGAGTGCTGCTGTCTGGCTCCAGGCGGAAGCTGTCGAGCGGCATATCCGGCGGGATTAAATCATTAATCGGTAAATCGAAGGCCACCACCGTCGCCAGATGCCCTGGCTGGTTGAACGTGGTGCGCAGAGTAAAATAATGGCCGTTTTGCCAGGCCAGACGACGCAGGGAAGAGAAGCTCTCACGCTCATCAAGGGCATTCGCCTGCTGCAGCATCTCTGCCCGGCGGGAATCGACGATGCTGCCCACGGTTGTCTCTTTAAACCCGGATGAGAGATCTTTTAACGGCAGCGTCGAGATCAGGATCATGCTGTTGTCCTGACCGTTCAGATAGTACATCGACCAAGGTACCGTTTCTGCTCCCCAGAGGGTATCCAGATAGGTCGAAATACGCTGCGTCATCTCAAGCGTCGCGCTGTCGTGAGAGCCAAAGATAAGGGCCTCGGTCTTACGCTGCGGTTTTTCGAGATAATAGACATCCTGCTTCAGCCGCGTCTCCTGAAGTCCATCCCCGGACGAGGAGGTCGGGGCAGCCGCGATATTGTCGTAAATCTGCCAGGTGGCATAGCGCCAGGTATCAATGCGCTTGTGCACGGCATGGGTGATATCCACGACCTGATAGCTCTTATCCTTCAGCCAGGCGTTAACCGCGCTTTGCACCATCACCCCCATGGTGACTAACAGCACAACGATCAAAAGAAGAAAGAAACGGGTGATGCTCCCGGGTAGAAGGGAGAATTTGCTCGGGGCGGTGGTTTCAGTCTGACTCATTGATATCTTTAACCCGTTATGGTCGTGCTCTGTGGCGATAGGGCAGTATAAAGGGTAATAACTGAATTTCCAGCGCCACTGTCCGGGATGAGGCGACTTTTTCACGGGACAATATCGGCGACGAGGTGTGCAGTAAACATGTACAAACTCGCCAGATGCGTACAAATAATCAGCCCGCGCTGTCAAAGAATAGCACGAATTAACAAGAAATTAAGTTTTGCCCCAACTGATGGATTTCGAAAGATACCCGGCGAGAATTTAGTTAATAGTCGTTACAATTACGGTGCGGTAGCACAAAAAAAGAGAAGTTACGTAAAGAAAGGTAAAAAAAAACCGAATGCGGAGCATCCGGTTCAATTAGGGATAAACAGACATTCAAAACTGAATGACGGTAATAAATAAAGTTAATGATGATAGCGAGAGTTATTTTAGAGATTAGGTGCGATCTTGTTTTGTCATTCAGTGCTGTAACGGATTTTATTGTAACTAATTGATGTTTATGCGGTGATTTTTCTGTTTGATTATAAGTGCTAATTTTCTAAGCTATTTGTGCTTTGTAAAAGTTCCTTGATATTTACATTTTGAAACATGTTGATGGGTAAATGAAACATCTTCAAAGTTTTCGTATCATATTCGCATTGGATTATTCTGTAATTTTGCGGAGAATGAAATTGCCGACTGGTTAATGAGGGTTAACCAGTAAGCAGTGGCAATTATAAGGCATATAACAGAGGGTTAATAAAATGAAAGTTAAAGTACTGTCCCTCCTGGTACCAGCACTCCTGGTGGCAGGCGCAGCAAATGCGGCCGAAATTTATAACAAAGATGGCAACAAATTAGATCTGTACGGTAAAGTTGATGGTCTGCACTATTTCTCTGACGACAAGAGTGCCGATGGCGACCAGACCTACATGCGTCTTGGCTTCAAAGGCGAAACTCAGGTTAACGATCAGCTGACCGGTTACGGCCAGTGGGAATACCAGATCCAGGGCAACACCTCTGAAAGTGACAATCAGGCCTGGACGCGTGTGGCGTTCGCGGGTCTGAAATTCGCTGACGCGGGTTCTTTCGATTACGGTCGTAACTACGGCGTAATCTACGACGTCACCTCCTGGACCGACGTTCTGCCAGAATTTGGCGGCGATACTTACGGTGCGGACAACTTCCTGCAGTCCCGTGCTAACGGCGTGGCGACCTACCGTAACCAGGACTTCTTTGGTCTGGTGGATGGCCTGAACTTTGCCCTGCAGTATCAGGGTAAAAACGGCAGCGTAAGCGGTGAAAACGACACCGGTCGTAGCCTGCTGAAACAGAACGGCGACGGCTACGGTGCATCCGTAACCTATAACCTGGGTGAAGGCTTCAGCATCGGTGGTGCAATGTCTTCTTCCAAACGTACCGCTGACCAGAACAACACCGCTAACTCGGCGCTGAAGGGCGAAGGCGATCGTGCTGAAGTCTATTCTGGTGGTCTGAAATACGACGCCAACAACATCTACCTTGCGGCGCAATACTCCCAGACCTACAACGCAACGCGTTTCGGCAACTCTCAGAGCAGCAGCGAAATTTACGGCTTCGCTAACAAAGCGCAGAACTTCGAAGTGGTTGCTCAGTACCAGTTCGACTTCGGCCTGCGTCCATCCGTGGCTTACCTGCAGTCTAAAGGGAAAGACATCGAAGGTTACGGCGATCAGGATCTGCTGAAATATGTTGATGTTGGTGCGACTTACTACTTCAACAAAAACATGTCCACCTACGTGGATTACAAAATCAACCTTGTTGATGAAAATGAATTCACCCGTCAGGCGGGTATCGGTACTGACGATATCGTCGCGCTGGGCCTGGTTTACCAGTTCTAATCGCTTCATCGTGTGACGTAAGGGGCCTGCTGGCCCCTTTTTTGTGCCTCGCAGATTCTCACAACTCACCCGTTTTGGTGTACTCTTGCCGCCCTGGCATGAGGATAATAATGAATGGACATGACTTTTTTACGCGCCAGCTTTCTGGCTATGCTTTTTTTCCTGACCGCATGTAACGATCCCGCCCCCGTGGCGAAAACCGACGCACCCGCCGCGACGGTGCTCGAAGGCAAAACGATGGGCACCTTCTGGCGCGTCAGCGTGATGAACCTCGATAAAACGCGCACAGATGAGCTACGCGACAAAATCCAGTCGCAGCTGGACGCCGACGATCAGCTGCTGTCGACCTATAAAAATGACTCGGCGCTGATGCGCTTTAACCTCTCCACCAGCACCTCCCTGTGGCCGGTGAGCGAGGCGATGGCCGATATCGTGACCGAATCTATACGCGTGGGTTATAAAACCAACGGCGCGATGGATGTGACCGTCGGACCGCTGGTAAACCTCTGGGGATTTGGCCCTAACAAACAGCCGATGACCACGCCCGAACAGGCGGCCATTGATGATGCCCGGGCCAGGACGGGGCTGCAGCATCTGACGGTGATCAATCAGTACGGGCAACAGTACCTGCAAAAAGATATCCCCGATCTGTTTGTCGATCTGTCGACGGTAGGGGAAGGCTATGCGGCGGATCATCTTGCTGCGCTGATGGCCCAGGAAGGCATTTCCCGTTATCTGGTCTCCGTGGGCGGCGCGTTAGTCAGCCGGGGGATGAACGCCAGCGATAAGCCGTGGCGCGTAGCGATTCAAAAGCCGACCGATCGGCAAAATGCCGTGCAGGCGATAGTGGATATCAACGGACATGGCATCAGTACCTCCGGGAGCTATCGTAACTATTACGAGCTTGACGGGAAGCGTATTTCGCATGTTATCGATCCGCAGACCGGCCGTCCCATCACGCATAACCTGGTATCGGTGACGGTCATCGCCCCAACCGCGCTGGAAGCGGATGCCTGGGATACTGGCTTAATGGTTCTCGGCCCGGAAAAAGCCAAAGAGGTGGTTCGTCAGGAAGGGCTGGCGGTTTATATGATCACCAAAGAGGGCGACGGGTTCAGAACCTGGAGCTCGCCGCAGTTCAACAGTTTCCTGGTGCGCGACAAAAATTAAAAAGCAAGGTTGCGGGTTTTTTATCACTAGCACTCAGGCACGCTCTATGTATGCTTACATGAGGAGCCGATAATGAGAAACTCAACCTTTATTACCGATGAGGATCGCTGGCAGGCCGTGCTGGCCCGCGATCCGCTCGCTGACGAACAGTTTGTCTTCGCCGTGCAGACGACGGGTATTTTCTGCCGCCCGTCATGCCGCGCCCGCCACGCGCTGCGTAAAAACGTCCGCTTTTATCCCGATGCCCACCGTGCCGTTCAGGCAGGGTTTCGCCCGTGCAAGCGCTGCATGCCGGACAAACGCGATCCGCAGGCGCAGAAGCTGGCGAAAGTGGAACACGCCTGTCGTCTTCTGGAACAGGATCCCACGCTAACCCTGGAGGGGCTGGCGCAGCAGGTGGCCATGAGTCCTTTCCATTTCCATCGTCTGTTTAAGTCCGTGACCGGCATGACGCCTAAGGCCTGGCAGCAGGCGGCGCGAGGCCAGCGCCTGCGCACCGCGCTTGCACAGGGTGACAAAATCACCGACGCCGTGCTGGCAGCGGGCTTTCCCGACAGCAGCAGCTACTATCGCAAAGCCAACGATGCGCTGGGCATGACGGCGAAGCAGTACCGCAAAGGGGATGTGGCGGTGCGTTATGCCATTAGCGACTGTTCGTTAGGACGCTGTCTGGTTGCGGAAAGCGAGCGGGGGATCTGCGCGATCCTGCTGGGTGACAGCGATGAAGAATTAGCCGAAGAGCTTGCCGCGCATTTTCCAAAAGCAGCGCATGCGCCGCTGGAAGAGGATTTCGCGCGGCGGGTCCAGCAGGTGATTGCCAGTATTGATAACCGCGACGTACCGCTTGCGCTGCCGCTGGATATTCGCGGAACCGCGTTCCAGCAGCGCGTCTGGCAGGCCCTTCGCAACATTCCCTGCGGCGAAACGGCCAGTTACCGGCAGGTGGCGCAGGCGATTGGTCAACCTAATGCGGTACGCGCCGTTGCCGGAGCCTGTGCGGCAAACACGCTGGCGATTGTGATCCCCTGTCATCGCGTGGTTCGTAACGACGGCGCGCTGTCGGGTTACCGTTGGGGGACGGCGCGAAAAGCGCTATTACTGAAACGTGAGGCGAAACGCCAGGAGGGATAATGCTCGATCTTTTTGCGGATGCTGAACCCTGGCAGGAGCCGCTTGCGCCGGGGGCGGCGATCCTGCGCCGCTTTGCACTCTCCCGTGCGGCGGCGCTGCTTGCGGGTATCGACGAGGTGACGGCTGTTTCGCCGTTTCGCCATATGGTGACGCCGGGCGGCTACACCATGTCGGTGGCTATGGCCAACTGCGGCGAACTGGGCTGGGCGACGAACGAGCGGGGCTATCTGTATGCCCCGAACGATCCCGCTACCGGCCAGCCCTGGCCCCCGATGCCTGCCGTTTTTCAGGCTCTCTGCCACGAGGCCGCCGTAGCAGCGGAGTATCCTGACTTTCGGCCGGATGCCTGCCTGATCAACCGCTACGCCGTCGGTGCGAAGCTTTCGCTGCACCAGGACAAGGATGAACCCGATTTGCGCGCGCCTATCGTCTCGGTATCGTTAGGTCTGCCCGCCGTCTTCCAGTTTGGGGGATTACGCCGCAACGACCCGCTCAAGCGCATCATGTTGGAACATGGCGATGTGGTGGTGTGGGGCAGGGAGTCGCGGCTTTATTATCACGGCATTCAGCCGCTGAAGCCCGGGGTCCACCCGCTCACGGGCGAGTACCGTTTTAACCTGACCTTCCGTCAGGCGGGGGCGAGTAAACTAAAATAAGAATTATTCTTGATGTCCGCGCAGGGCAGTTTACACTGCTGGCTGATTTTTATTGTCCGGATTGCCTGCATGCAACTACTTCTCCTTGTCTGGCGTCAGTATCGCTGGCCCTTCATCGCCGTAATGGCGTTAAGCCTTGCCAGCGCCGCGCTGGGTATTGGCCTGATCGCGTTTATTAACGTGCGGTTGATTGAGATGGTCGACACCTCGATCTCCGTATTGCCGGAGTTTCTCGGCCTGCTGCTCCTGTTGATGGCGGTTACGCTCGGCTCCCAGCTGGCGCTGACCGCGCTCGGGCACCATTTCGTTTTTCGTTTGCGCAGTGAGTTTATCAAGCGGATCCTGGACACCCAGATAGAGCGCGTTGAGCAGCTCGGCAGCGCTTCCCTGCTGGCGGGGCTGACCAGCGACGTGCGCGCCATTACCATCGCGTTCGTGCGTCTGCCGGAGCTGGTGCAGGGGATCATTCTGACCTTTGGATCGGCCGCCTATCTCGCCTGGCTCTCCAGCAAAATGCTGGCGGTGACCGCGCTGTGGATTGCCATTACCATCTGGGGCGGCTTTATGCTGGTGTCGCGCGTCTACAAACACATGGCGGTGCTGCGCGAAACCGAAGATAAGCTCTATAACGATTACCAGACTGTACTGGAAGGACGCAAAGAGCTCACCCTGAACCGCGAGCGCGCCGAGCATATCTTTAATAACCTCTATATCCCGGACGCGCGCGAATACCGTCATCATATTATTCGCGCTGATACCTTCCACCTGAGCGCGGTGAACTGGTCAAACATCATGATGCTGGGCGCCATTGGCCTGGTATTCTGGATGGCGAACAGCCTGGGCTGGGCGGACACCAACGTAGCGGCAACCTACTCGCTGACGCTGCTGTTTTTGCGCACGCCGCTGCTCTCGGCGGTCGGTGCGCTGCCCACCCTGCTGAGTGCGCAGGTGGCATTTAATAAGCTCAAAAAATTCGATCTCGCGCCGTTTAAAGCCGAATTCCCGCGCCCGCAGGCATTCCCGAACTGGCAGACACTGGAGCTGCGTAACGTCACGTTCCGCTATCAGGACAGCGCCTTTTCCGTGGGGCCGGTCAACCTGACTATCCGCCGCGGTGAACTGCTGTTCCTCATCGGCGGCAACGGCAGCGGTAAATCTACGCTGGCGATGCTGCTGACCGGACTCTACCAGCCGCAGTCGGGCGAGATTTTGCTGGACGGCAAGGCGCTGAGCGCGGAGAAGCCCGAGGATTACCGCAAGCTTTTCTCGGCGGTATTCACCGACGTCTGGCTGTTCGATCGGCTGCTGGGGCCGGAAGGGCAACAGGCCAATCCTGCGCTGGTGGAAAAATGGCTGGCGCAGCTGCAGATGTCGCACAAGCTGGAGTTACAGGACGGGAAGATCCTCAACCTGAAGCTCTCCAAAGGGCAGAAAAAGCGCGTGGCGCTGCTGCTGGCGCTGGCGGAAGAGCGCGACATCATCCTGCTGGACGAGTGGGCGGCCGATCAGGATCCGCATTTCCGCCGCGAGTTTTATCAGGTGCTGCTGCCGCTGATGCAGGAGATGGGCAAAACCATTTTCGCCATCAGCCACGACGATCACTACTTCATTCATGCTGACCGCCTGCTGGAGATGCGCGACGGCAAGCTGAGCGAGCTGACCGGTGAAGAGCGCGATGCGGCCTCGCGTGACGCGGTGGCGCGTACGGCCTGATGCAAATGTGCCGGGTAGCGGCTTCGCCTTACCCGGCCTACGATTTTGTAGGCCCGTGCAAGCGTCGCGCCGCCGGGCACAATGATTTGCACGATATGCCGCTTTTTTCTCCATCCCGTTCCGTTGTTTATTCTTATTTACATATCCCCGCGCTATGCTTAACCCCAACTCATTTAATGGATTTATGATTGATGTCGGTATTAAAGAAAAACAGCGCCAGACAGCGTGACCAGGAGCGCGCGCGACTCATCTGGCTTCTCACGACCGATAAAGCGGTCACTTCTACGCTTTTAGGCAAACTCACCCTGGCTGAGCAATATGATGTCGGCACCCTGGCCGACGATATTGCTGAGGTAGGTGCGCTGGTTGCTCATTTACCCCCGCCGGATCTGGCGGATACCCTTGAAGCGCTTCCCTCGGAAGAGCGTCATGCCCTGTGGCGTCTGGTGCAGGATCACGAGCGCGGGCAGGTGCTGCTTGAGGCCTCCGAAAACGTCTGGGACGACCTGATCGACGAGATGAGCGACCGGGATATTCTCGACGCTGTGCAAACACTGGATATCGACGAGCAGATTTACCTCGTTCAGCACCTGCCGCGAAACCTGACCGGCCGCCTGCTGGCGTCGCTGCCTGCTGATGAACGCGCGCGCGTGCGTCAGGTGATGCATTACGAGAAAAACAGCGTCGGCGCGATCATGGAGTTCGGCGTTATCACGGTGCGTCCTGACGTCACGCTCGGTACCGTGCAGCGCTATCTGCGTCGCCTGGGCAAGATGCCGGACAACACCGATAAGCTGTTCGTCACCTCCCGGGATAAAACCCTGCTCGGCGAGCTGGAGCTGAAAACCATCCTGCTCAACAGCACCCAGCGGAAGGTGAGCGAGGTGATGGAAAACGAGCCGATGGTCTTCTCCCCGGAAGACGACGCGGAGAAAGCGGCGCGCACCTTCGAGCGTGACGACCTGGTGAGTGCCGCCGTCGTGGATTCCGTCGGCAAACTGATGGGGCGTCTGACCATCGATGAGATCGTTGATGTCGTCTACGAAGAAACCGACAACGACCTGCGCGCGCTCGGGGGGATCAGCGCCGAAGATGACGTCCATGCCTCCGTCGGCAAGGCGGTGAAAACGCGCTGGGCGTGGCTGGCCATTAACCTGTGTACCGCGTTTATTGCCTCCCGGGTGATTGATGGGTTTGAACACACCATTTCTCAGCTGGTGGCGCTGGCCTCGCTGATGCCGATTGTCGCAGGGATTGGTGGTAACACCGGAAACCAGACCATCACCATGATCGTCCGCGCGCTGGCGCTGGAAAACATTCAGCCCGGTAACTTCGCCTTTCTGATCTTCAGGGAGATGGGCGTGGCGCTGATCAACGGCCTGGTGTGGGGCGGCATTATGGGCGGCATCACCTGGTGGCTGTATGACGATATGGCGCTGGGCGGGGTGATGATGCTGGCGATGGTGCTGAACCTGCTGGTGGCATCAATGATGGGGGTCATTATCCCGCTGACGATGACCAAACTGGGGCGCGACCCCGCGGTGGGGTCGAGCGTGATGATCACCGCCATCACTGATACCGGCGGTTTCTTTATTTTTCTTGGGCTGGCGACGATTTTTCTGCTTTAAGCCGACGCTTAATACGGGCGGGGAGGAGTGCCATGACGATAATCCCACCCAGCACGCCAATCGCCAGATTGCCGGTTGATACCGTGGCGGCAACGGTGACCAGCATGACGACCGTTTCTGCTATCGGGGCCGTTTTCACCGTGGCTGGCTGAAGGCTGTGCCAGCTGAAGGTTTTGACGGCGACAATCGCCATAATACCCGCCAGCACCGCCATCGGGATTTTGGCCATCACGTCGCTGAGCGCCGTCACCAGGATCAGCAGCACGATGCCCGCCGCAAAGGTTGAAATGCGGCTTCGACCTTTCCCCATCTCCACGTTGACGATGGTTTGTCCAATCATCGCGCAGCCTGCAATACCGCCATAAAATCCGGCCAGAATATTGCCGACGCCTAATCCAATGCTTTCGCGGCGTTTACCTGACGGTGTCGCGGTCAGCTCATCCACCAGCTTTGCCGTCAGCAGGGATTCCAGCAGGCCGACAAAGGCGATGCTCAACGCGCACGGCCAGATAATGCTCAGCGTCTGCACATTGAGGGGGACCAGAAGTTCGGTAAGGCCCGGCAAACCGCCGCTCATGGAGCCTTCATCGCCCACGGTCGGCAGGATTTGTCCGGTTGAAACGGTGAACAAGGTAAGCACAACAATCGCAATCAGCGGGGAAGGGATGCTTTTGATATAGCGCGGCACCCACAGCACGATCAGCAGCGTCAGGACGAACAGGCCCACAATCAGCGGGCTTCGGCTCCAGAAATGCGGCACCTGAGCGAAGAAGATCAAAATGCCCAGGGCGTTAACAAACCCGGTCATGACCGACTGGGGAATAAAGCGCATCAGCCTTGCCATACCCAGCACGCCAAACAGAATCTGAATCACGCCCGCCATAAGCACGGCGGGAAGAATGTACTGTACGCCGTGCTGATGCACCATCGGGCCAATGACCAGCGCCACGGACCCCGCCGCTGCCGTGACCATCGCCGGGCGACCACCGAGTACAGACAGGGCAAGGCACAGCACCACGGAGGCGATCAGGCTGACCTTCGGGTCAACGCCCGCCACCACCGAAAATGAGATGACTTCGGGGATCAGCGCCAGGGCGGTAATCACGCCTGCCAGCGTTTCACGCGTCAGCTGCTTAGGGGAACGCAGCACGTTGGCTACGCGGTCTTCGGGGGATACGGCAGAATGGGGTAAGGACATAACAGTTCGCTGGTTAGGGCAGGCTTCCGTGCGCGCGATCACAAAACGCAACATACTAGCCAGTAAAACCGCGCTTTACCAGACGCATCGATAATTCCTCACAAACAATCCATCATTAAATTTCACAATTACAATAATTTCGTAACCTTTAAACAATATTTAAAAGTTGTTACCGTGCCCCCGCAGCTTTTTTCACCTGCAATTTCCACGCATCAAGCACTTTTACACTAAGGCATAAATTATGAAAAAAATGACTGCCATGCTCTTTTCTCTGGCCGTGGGGCTTAACACCGTCTCCATGGCGGCGAAAGCTGACGCACCAAAAGAGCAGGAAACGGACGTCCTTTTAATTGGTGGCGGTATCATGAGCGCCACGCTGGGAACCTATCTGCAAGAACTGCAGCCGGACTGGTCTATGACCATGGTCGAGCGCCTTGATGGCGTGGCGCAGGAGAGTTCGAACGGATGGAATAACGCCGGTACCGGACATTCGGCACTCATGGAACTGAACTATACGCCGCAGAAAAAGGACGGTTCCATTAGTATCGAGAAGGCGGTAGAGATCAACGAAGCATTCCAGGTTTCTCGCCAGTTCTGGTCTCATCAGGTCAACAGCGGCGTGATGCACGACCCGCACTCCTTCATCAACACCGTGCCGCACATGAGCTTTGTGTGGGGTGAGCAGAACGTCAACTTCCTGCGCGCGCGCTACGCCGCTCTGCAGCAGAGCACGCTGTTCCGCGGGATGAAATACTCTGAAGACCACGCGCAGATTAAAGAGTGGGCTCCGCTGGTCATGGAAGGTCGTGACCCGAACCAGAAAGTGGCGGCGACCCGTACCGAAATTGGTACCGACGTTAACTACGGTGAAATTACCCGTCAGCTGGTGACGTCTCTGAAGAAAAAAGAGAACTTCAACCTGCAGCTCAGCACCGAAGTGCGTGGTTTCAAGCGCAACGCGGATAACAGCTGGAGCGTGACCGTTGCCGATCTGAAAAACAACGAAGCCGAGCACGTCATCAAGGCGAAGTTTGTCTTTATCGGTGCGGGCGGCGCGGCGCTGAAGCTGCTGCAGGAGTCCGGTATTCCGGAAGCTGACGACTACGCGGGCTTCCCGGTGGGCGGCCAGTTCCTGGTATCCGATAACCCGGAAGTGGTGAACCGTCATCTGGCAAAAGTGTACGGCCAGGCTTCCGTTGGCGCGCCGCCGATGTCCGTTCCGCACATCGACACCCGTATGCTTGACGGCAAACGCGTGGTGCTGTTCGGGCCATTCGCGACCTTCTCCACGAAGTTCCTGAAAAATGGCTCCCTGTGGGATCTGCTCAGCGCCACGACCACCTCTAACGTCAAGCCGATGATGGACGTGGGTCTGGATAACTTCGATCTGGTGAAATACCTGATTAGCCAGGTGATGCTCTCTGACGACGACCGCTTCGAGGCACTGAAAGAGTACTATCCGCAGGCGAAAAAAGAAGACTGGCGCCTGTGGCAGGCGGGTCAGCGCGTACAGATCATCAAGCGCGATCCGAAAGAGGGCGGCGTGCTGCGTCTGGGTACCGAAGTGGTAAGCGATAAGGATGGCACCATTGCCGCGCTGCTGGGTGCGTCACCGGGCGCGTCTACCGCTGCGCCAATCATGCTGCACCTGATGGAAAAAGTGTTTAAAGACAAAGTCGCCAGCCCGGAATGGCAGGCGAAGCTGAAAACCATTATTCCATCCTACGGCACGAAGCTGAACGGCAACGTGAGCGCGACGGAGCAGGAGCTGGAATACACCAGCCGCGTACTGCAGCTGCAGTACATCAAGCCGCAGGCTGCGGATGCTGCGCCAAAAGCGGAGCTGAAGCCTCAGCCGGAAAACAAACCGGTTGCGGATATCGCGCTGTAAGGTAAAAAAGCCGGGTGGCGCTGACGCTTACCCGGCCTACGTTCGGTGTTGTTTTGTAGGTCGGGTAAGGCGAAGCCGCCACCCGACTTAATTTCAACGTACTACCGCTTGTCCGACAGTCTCATCTGCCTTCCAGATGCGATACTTCACTTGCACGTTTTCAGGCGTATAGACCACGATCGGCAGCTTGCTGTTGTAGCGCAGCAGACTGTTGTCGCCCAGATACGCCGTTACAAATTTCTTCTCTTTTTTGCCGTCCGGGCAGGCCATCATGGTGGAGACCGGAGAGGTCACTTTGTCAAAGACGAAATAGTCGTAACCCCAGCCTTCCAGGGTTTTACTTTCCAGCTGACCGCCCAGACGGTGCTGGTTGCAGTCCACTTCCAGCGTCTTGCCAATTAACAGCTCCACTTTGAAGTTCGCTTCATCCTGCTGAACCGGCAGCTGAATCACCTGACGCTTCGTCCCTTTGTCCGCCTGCGGGTACGGAGCCACTTTTTCCAGCGGCTGCTCTTTTGGGGTTTCGCTGGCGAAAGCGCTGGTGCTGACGCACGCGGCGGCGATGAGGGCGATGGCAAATTTAGGTGCGTTTTTCATTGTCATTCCTTTATGTCAAAACGATCCTGCGCAGGTTAACATAACAACTATGAATGATTGGTGTTATTTACTTGCATTTTCACTATGGATAGCGTTATACGCTCTTAAATATCCTGTTTAGTGGTTGTTTATGCTGGTGTGGAGTCGGGTGCCAGTTCGTGTTATTTTAGACCCTATATATTGTTATTCATCTGTAAAAGGGAAGAGAGATGGTTCGTGCAAAACTGAAAACGCCTGAAGGCCGCAAGTTCCTCCTGGCGCTGCTGGTCGTATTTATGATTGCTGCCGCATGCGTGGGGCGGGCAACCATTGTTGGCGTTATCGAACAGTACAATATCCCCCTCTCTGCCTGGACAACCAGCATGTATGTCCTGCAGTCGGCGATGATCTTCGTCTACAGCCTGGTGTTCACCGTTCTGCTGGCTATCCCGCTTGGCATTTTCTTCCTGGGCGGACGTGAGAAGCATTAAGCGCTGACTCGCAATAGCTAAGCCATCCTGCCGGATGGCTTTTTTATGGTCTCATCCCACTCTCCTCAGGTTTTTTTAATCCGCGATATCCTATCCTGTAAGCATTCAGGCAACTGTTTTTAAAGCAGGAGCGGTAGATGCGTTCCAGATTTCCAGTGCTCAGTCAGATCCCCAAAGGCGTCTGGGTTGTGGGGGGCGTCAGTATGCTGATGGATATCTCGTCAGAGAGTATTCACAGCCTGCTGCCACTTTTTATGATGACCACCCTCGGCACGAGCGTGCTGTTTATAGGCCTGATTGAAGGGCTGGCGGAGGCCACTGCGCTTTTTATTAAGGTCTTTTCGGGGGCGATAAGCGACTACCTGGGTCAACGTAAGGGGCTGGCCCTGTTAGGGTATGGCCTGGGGGCGCTAAGCAAACCCCTTTTCGCAATAGCGTCCTCTTCCGGGATGGTTTTAGGCGCACGTCTGATGGACCGTACGGGGAAGGGAATACGGGGCGCCCCGCGGGATGCACTTGTTGCAGACGTCACGCCGCCGGAAATGCGTGGTGCGGCATATGGTCTGCGTCAGTCAATGGATACCACCGGCGCATTTCTTGGCCCATTACTGGCCGTAAGCTTAATGCTGTTGCTGGACAATGATTTTCGCACTGTTTTCTGGATAGCCCTTATCCCCGGTCTGCTTTCAGTAGCCTTGCTCTATTTCGGCCTTCAGGAGCCGAAAACTCCCCTCGAACACAAACGCACAAACCCCATTAAACGAGAGAATTTAAGGCGGCTGGGTAAAGCGTGCTGGTGGGTGATTGGCCTTGGTGCAGTGTTCACGCTTGCCCGGTTTAGCGAGGCTTTTCTTGTCCTTCGTGCGCAGCAGTCGGGCGTTCCTCTGGCCCTTATTCCGCTAGTGATGGTGGTCATGAACGTACTCTATTCCCTTTCGGCTTACCCTTTTGGCAAACTTTCTGATGGCATGAGCCACACCCGACTTCTGCAGTGGGGGCTAATGGTGCTGATTGGTGCAGATGTTGTTCTGGCGCTGAGCAGCCACTGGATGGGGGTCATTTTAGGCGTCGCGCTTTGGGGAATACATATGGGTATGACCCAGGGATTACTGGCGGCAATGATCGCTAAAACCGCACCGCCCGATCTGCGCGGCACGGCTTTCGGTATTTTTAGTCTGGTCAGCGGCGTGGGATTGTTAATCGCCAGCGTGGGAGCCGGCGCGATATGGGAATCGTTTGGCGCGGAATATACGTTTTATGCCGGAGCGGTGATTTGTCTGGCTACGCTAGTGTATTTGCGCAAAACGCCGGAAGAGGCGAAATAAAAAACCAGCCATCAGGCTGGTTTTCAATGTGTTTTTGGTCGGCACGAGAGGATTTGAACCTCCGACCCCCGACACCCCATGACACCTGCCTAAAGTGCTTCTAAGCCGCACCACTACTGGCCTGTGGCGCTTTTGACTGTATGAACAAACAGTGATTTTTATGCATTATCTGCACTATAAACATCAATGAGTTAGGGGGTGGTTTCGCCATTAGCTAGCCTGCCTTTATCTCACCGTGTGGTACCATAACCCAGTCGATATGATTGCTGGTATAAATCTTTGTTGACTTGGCGTCACTATGGGCCATCCTTCCTTGTGGATCGATACCCTGGCTATCAAACAAATGCGCGGCCAGTGCCCTTATCTCGTGAAATGTTGGGCGTTCATCCATTGGAAGATGATCACATAATCCAAGCTTGTCACGTAGTGCAGAAAACGCTCGGCTAAGATAATCAGGTGCTACCTGCGTAGGGTGTGAAACCTCTTTACTCCGTTTGTTATTTCGTTCAGGTATTCGGTGTACGACATACGGACTGGCAACACTATCCCGGCTATCGTCAATAATCCTCTTCAGCTCCCCTCCAATTGGGATCGCTACGTGTGATGCCTCTTTCTTTTGAACTTTCTGCCGGTGGATGTACAACGTACCATGTATCCCGTTTTCAGGTTCGTCTAACCATACACATCCACAAACGCCGTTTTTCGGCTCTCTTATCGAATATTTTATTCGCGAAACTTCGAGGCGGGCATGTGTCGTCTGCAGTGCCAAATCCATAGCTGTTCTTAACCATGGTTCAGCCGCGTTCCTCATAGTAATAAAGACATCCAACGGAAGACGTTTACGCTTCTTCTCTTCAACACGCCGCATTTTTTTACGTGCTGCAGGATTGTCCATCATTAATGATTCATCAATTGCATAAGAGAACAGCTTTTTGAGAAAGCTTACCTTTCTGTTTTGAACGTTAGCGGATGCATCGGCATGGTATCGAATAATAAATTGGTTCACGTGTTCAAGATCAATGTCACAAGCCGGTATATTGGTAAAAAATTCCTTTACCCTGAACACGTCATTATTCCAATCATCCAGGGTGCTTGGTGATGGTTTTTCATCGGCAACGGCGCGGGCCATAATTCGGTCAACATGGTCACTGAATGGTTGAGCTTCTCCATTAATTCCGCCCGAGTCTCTAATCAAGCTTTCTACTGACGGCACCTTTTCAGGTCGCATTCTGAGGTTATATTCTTTGGCAATGGCGATTGCCATTACGCGATCAGTTCCTATGCTTTTACGTTTTCCGGTTATAAGCGTAAAGCGATATTGCCCGGTAGCTTTATCAAAAAGCAGGAAGTCAGGGAGATTGCGGTTCTCCCTTTTGCGTGGTCTTGCAGCCATGTTAATCCTCTTGAATTAACTGACGAACTCTTTCACTGACAATTGAGTCAACGCCCCATTTTTCTGAGGAACTAACCAGGATCGTACCATCTACGATACGGCCCTGAAGCTTACCGTTTTCAATCCAGCGTCGGATAGTTCTGTTATCTGGAACAGAGCCTGGTTCAAACTCTCGCTTACCCCACAGACTCGCCTTCATCAACTTGGCCATGGCTATTCTCCACTTAACCGGCTGCACCCGGCTATCTCTTATAGAAAATGCAAGATGAGCAACCACCACGAAGCCCATCATTGCAGGTACGACATCTTTTTGTTTCGGTGTAATAGAGCTGGTGGACCATCTCCTTCGGCATGAGAACCGGCATCGGCACGCGGATAACCAGCTTTTTGAGTCTGTCGATTTCACCGGCCAGTTCCAGCAGACGGGAGCGACAATCCTCCGCTTCCTCGCGCCACCATGCGACATCGGCTTTAAGGCGGCGCACGCGCCGCTGTTTGAGTTTGCTCACCATGGCATCCACCCCATACCCTGAAGTGCTCCGATGACCAGCAGCACGAACATTACTGCGTCGAATGGGTTAGGCATCACTCATCATCCTCATCCCAATCATCGTCGTTATCGTCAACAGCCCACAGAAGCGGGTTAGTAGCTTTGCTTATCTGGCTTGCATATCCGCTGCGTCCAAGACTTCTCAGCACGTTGTATATCTCGAACATCTCAGTGCGTTCATCGCCAAGATCCAATTCACAGGCCAGTGTGTGACACTCTGTAGCAAGAGAGGCTAACTTTTGGAGGAATTCTGCTTTACTCACGGCTTCACCTCCTTCTGCGGTGCTGCTGCGGCATGACCCCGGCCTTCATCTGTGAATGAAATAATCACTTTTGTCGGATCAGCACACTGCGGAGATTCTCCATTCCGGAAAACAACGAAACTGCTTCCGTGAAGTTCAGCCAGTTTCTCAGCTTTGGCTTGCCAATCCGGAACTACCGGAGAGTTGCCAGCCCCATAAGCCATGCGCAACCAATGCATAAACACTTCAACGCTTACGCAGCCACAATCTATTTCTATCCTTTCGCCTTGCTGTGAAAGCCACTGCTTGAATGGCAACTTGTAAGCCGTCGTTACAGTTTCGACACCCTGAAGCATGGCGGCGCGGCAGGCGTTCCAGGCTTCGAACTGACCATCAATCCCATCATCACAATAACCGTCAGTCGTCCGTAATGAATCCCAGCTATCGAGTGGCGAACCGTACTCAGATTCCCACCATTTTTCAAACACAGAGCGGTCCGGCACAAATACCGGAGCTGGCGGGGTGTACAACTTGGCACGTGCTTGCCATGCCAGCCACGCAGCGTTCTTGGCACCAACTCCAGCAATTGGAAGATTTTCGTCGTTATTCCAATCGTTGAATGCATCTCTCTCGTCTATCTCTGCTGGCGAAGGAGGTGCAGCGTACAATCGCGTTCCATCCTTGAAATTTTCCCAGTCAGCCTGACCATCAGCGGCTATGCACACCACCTTTGCATCAGGATGACTACCACAATCGTCATATTCGCCGAGGACAACCTCGCCGACAGCCTCCGCTTCGAGCGATGCCAGCAGCGCATCCATAGCCACCACTCCCAACCCGAACATGTCGTACTGCTCTTTGTCTTCTACCGGGTCATAGTCCTGCTGCCAGCACTGGAATGCGTTGCGGAGGTCTTTGGCCTGTTCTCTGGTAATAGTGCTCATGGGTTAGTCCTCTTCACAATTACACCGCCATCACAATGCGGGCAGTCCTCGCCCAGCTGTCCATTTTCGTTAATCACCTTTCCGTAATGGCAGCGGTAACAATGTAGGCATTCTGCCTTTTTGGTTGCTCTGATAATGTCTCGACCAAATCCCATAGAAACACGTTCCAGAAAACCGCGCTTTATCAGGTCTTCAGCCATTGCACCCACTTTGACAGGAAAAAGAGAGTCACCATCCCAGAGTGCCGTTTTTCGGTATGGCAATATTTCAATTTCCCAGCGATGAACTATGGCTGGCTTTAAAAACTCGCGCTCTCGCTTATTCAGTGGCTTTTCCATGCTCACTCTCCTTTACCGGCTGCGGAGGCGATACGAAAAAGTTTAATGTCGCCACTGTCTGAGTTCTGCTTACTCCAGATAAGTGACGTTTCTCGCCCACGCTCGTTGATATGCATCAGATTTCTTTCGTCTGTAAAGCATGCAGGAATGAAATCTACAGGAAGTGGATAGAGAGCAACTGCATCATCCCCCCATTGCTCAACTGCATATTTCTCATCGGTTGTGAACCTCGACATGAATGATGTGACGTTAGCATTCCTCATCCATGCCACTGGCTTAACTTCCCGCACCTCCAGCTCAGCAATCCGCTTGTCTTTAGCTTCCAGCTCATCCAGCAGCGCCAGCACGTCAGGGTCGCCACCTGGGCCATACTCAGTTACGCGAGATCGGGCGTAATGGTCATCAGCGAAATCCCTACCAGCCTCGAATTTATAACCTTCTCCATCCCCATCGATTCGGCCTGTACATCCGTAGACGACACTGCCAGCACCGGCGCGTTGTATTGTCATGACAGAGCCGCAGATGTGGCACTTTGGCGCAGGCTTTTCAGAATAGCGTTCACGCAGCGCCTGTATGTCGATGTTGCTCATTGGGCAGCTCCTTCTGTCCGTACCGGGATGAAGCGCGATGGTGACCAGTCGCAATAGGTATCCGTCTCTGTGTGGCCGAATATAGCCTTACAGCGCCGAATGTGGTGGCAGTTACCACAGTTCGAACCCTTTGGCAGGCGCATTTTATCCGGGTCGGATTGGTCATAATTCAGCACTTTGGTGGTGTTGCTCATTGGGCGACCTCGCGCTTCTGCTTGTTGTATACAGCCCAGCTCAGAGCATCTAGCTTGTCACGTCCTGCTTTGTCGTACATGTGGATGCCGTCTTTGCAGGCGTGCTCCTGCTTAACCTGCTCTTCGAGAGCGCTGATCTCTTCGTAGGACAGGTTTGCCAGCTTGAGGCGATTCCAGCCGAAGTTACGGATGCGTGTCATTACTGCACTCCCTGGCGAACACCGATGGCGAAGCTACGCAGCCCCTGCTGCACCCATGTTGAAAATTGGTCGCTTTTGGCTGCCATCTCTACACCCTGCGCCCGCACTTCAGCCAGGAAAGCGTCGGTGTCCGGGGTTTCTACCTCACTACCATCAACCAACTCTACCTTGCACTCATGCTCCCAGCTTTCGCATACTCGATATGTACGGTTCGGCATCTTAGCAGCCACTTGAACCACGAATTCCTCGTTGTAATTAAGCGAACATGCTTCAGCAATCTCGCCAGGATTGTCGTATGGAGCCTCTGGGTCTTCTGCATCACAGAACATTAAGTTCGCCTTCAGCCCCGCATTCTCCGCAGCCAGTGCAGCGCATCTGGATTCAGACCTGGCCAGCTTATTACGAAGGCCAACAGCACAGTCATGCGCGCCGCTGTGACCTCTCAGGAAAGAAAATCCACAGTCGCAATAAAAGACATTATTTTTTTCGGTAATCATGATGTTTCTCCATGACGCTGAGCTGAGATAGCTTTGTGCTCGTCGATAATTTCCACGACTTCTGCATGCACCAAACCTTCGAGAGAGATAACTCCTGTGTCGCTTATACCCGCCATGCTGATCAGCTCTACAAGGCGACGCGCTTTCTTAACGCTAATTTCCGGAGCTATAACGCTGCGGGTGACTTTCTTCTTACCTTTGGCTGCAGCAGAAGCTTTATCCTTCTGAAGAACCTCACCGGCCTTTTCGCCGAACTCTTTTACTCGGTCAATGGCTACATCAACGGACACTTCGCCAGCCTTAACAGCTTTTTGCACATCGTGATTTGCATTGCTAAGGGCTATCAGCTTTTCGACCCATGCCACTGATTTATGGATTTCCTTCGCTATTTCAGCCGGAGTGAGATTGAATGGAGCAAAATCGCGAATGCCGTTAATCTGATCGATAGGGGACAATGAAAGCTGGCTTGCGCTCGTGAAAATTCGCGCCTTTTGCTTTAGGTCATTCCCATAGAACGGCATGATATGAATTCGATTAACGGGCTTTCCTGCGTCACGACAGCGCTGATAGGCCAGGTGACGACGATGACCCTCAACGATGTAAACTCCGCCCTCGTCACGTGGTACAACTTCAATTGGCGGAACGACGCCACCATTCATCAGGTAATCGAATAAGTCATCGTTAGCCAGGCGAGTGCGCTCATCGTCTTCGCGGATGTTAAATCCTTCACGAACATGAATATCGTCAAGGCTGATAAACATCCCGGTATCGGTGCGCTTAATGGTCCCGTCACGGGTCATTTGCTTGAATGAGTTAGCCATTAGAGAGAAACCTCGTTATTCAGGGAAATGACAACAGGAGTGAGCTCACGCAGTTCTCGCTGAGCTTCCAGCAGGTGCATGTTGGTAGGCGTTTTGGTGTTGCGCTCTTCAATACGGTCACATTCTTTGGCCCAACTCGCTACATCCTGTCGAAGGGTGGCATTCTGCTCAGCTAGTTCCTTGCGCTGCGCCAAGGCTTCACATAGCGCGACGCTGGTAACATCAAGGCGTGTAGCCAGTTCGTTAACCATCCAGCCGTAAGCGGCTGGAAGGAGAGGGGCGGCCTTACGAGCGGCGTCAATAAGCTGCTCTCTGGTCATGCGTGGTTGTAACTCGGTGACGTTCTGTGTGTTCGTCATGGATAGTTTCTCCGTGTTATAAGCGCTCTGCACAGCGCTGAATTCTTGGCCTTACAACTTAGAAGAGGCCGCCTTGGTCTTTGGGTGAGGTGTGTTTTCTCCTGGTAACTTCAGCTTTTGAAACCTGTTTATCTGCCCAGGCTTTCGCATGCCTCATCACATCATCGAAAATCGCGCCTTTCTTACTGGCTTGTGACATGCGCTTATATAAATCAAGTGCTTGCCACGCCCCCCCCCTGAGCCACCGAAGAGGAAAAGCCTTGCTTAATCAGCTGTTCCCTCACGTTTTTCTCTATAAATTCGAGGTGGTTCATCGTTCCTCCAGTGGAAATATCCGCTGAATTTTGGTTGCACGAATACCTCGCCAGTTGGCGACAAAAAATAAAGGTGGTTCGTTTTAGTAAGCACCCAACCAGGGCACTTAGTGAAACGGGCGGCTGCCACCGCCAGTTAGCTTTCTCCTGAGGTTGATTTAACGACTGAGGCCTCTCAAGGAACCGGCTGAACGCGCTTTCAGTTGTGTAAAAGGGGCGGTCGACATTAAGGGATTTCAACCTGCCGACCGCCAAGACTACACACAGCATCTGTTACAGCTACTACGGGTTTACCACGGTCCTAACGTGATACTGGCGCGGCATGCAGGATTCGAACCTGCGACCCACGGCTTAGAAGGCCGTTGCTCTATCCATCTGAGCTAATGCCACAACTGGAAGCGCACTCCGCCAGTTAACAAACCGATCCCCATCAGTGAAAGAGGAATGCGCTTTCATGTTGTGTGCCGGTCTGTTCCCGGCTGTCACAGGCTTCACTGGGGATCCTGCCCACCACATCGGCGTTTGGTTTATCGACCTCACCCGGTTTCATTTGGTCTATGCCGTCTATCCGGCCTGTCGCGTATGCCACGCCAGCACCTAACGAGTTTTAACGACCTTTGCCGTTTGCATCATCTTGTCGCCGCTGTTATCGGTGCGGAACCGCCACTGTCCAGGACATTTAAAGGGACCGTCTCCAAGTGGTAACTCTTCCAGTCCCGCTAAGCACCCGTTGAGATGCTTAGCGTGAATGGCTGACATCCTCGTCTCTTCCGAGGTGTCACACCTGATCGCCACGCTGGTGAAACGTCTCTGGCTGTCGTACACAACTGGCTTGCACATTCCGGCTACCCGCTGGATCTGGATACTGAAAGGAATCCCCGGACCGCTGCGGCACATGTGCCATATACCGTACTGCTAACCTACCGATGGTCTTAAACATCATCACCCCGGCGCATACTGAGTATCACCAATAGTAATTAAATGGTCAACACCTGTAGTGATAAAAATATCACGGTTAGTGTTAACTTTATGATTAGTAAGGTGAAAAAAGATGCAAAAAAAAAGAGCCTATTGGCTCCTTATTCGAAGATAGTTTCAGGCCATTGGGCCTTAACGACTTTGCCTATTATTCTGCAATTCTCATTACATTCAATGGCCTGATAGCGAGGGCTGGGGTTAAGAGGTTCGAGCCAGGGCTTCCCGTCTTCACGAACAAATTTTTTAAAGGTAACTTCTGAATCGTTGAATATTCCAGCAACACAGAAATCACCAGGCTCAACATCCTGTTCTGGATCTATGAGTATGAGCATTCCCTCAGGAAAGCTTGGCTTAACTCCGGGAGGTGCAGTCATTGAATGACCTGATACCTCAAGCCAAAATGCAGAATCACTGGCTTTGACAGTGGTTGAAACCCATTCCTTCGCGTCGCGTTCTGTATATGAACTAACGGGGCAAAATGATCCCGCCTGCACTTCGGTTAATAAGGGGTATTCATACACAGAGGATTGATTTCTTCCGTTCGCAATCGCCTCAAACATTGCTGATATCTCAGCTGCAAGGGATGGACTGAAGTCATCGACTTTTACCCCGAGAATTTTAGCGAACTGTGCAGCATGAGTGGCGTTGATAGCGTTTGTACCATTCAGTAGCTGAGCAACACCGCTTTGCCCCATCCCCATTTGTTCAGCCAAAGTCTCCTGTGAGAGCCCCAGCGCTTTTTTCTTGGACTCAAAAATAGCTTTCAGCCTGTTGGCGTCGGCAAGTTGTTCGGCGGTCAATGGTTTCTTTTTCATTCTCATAATTTATCACCGCACGGCATAATCACCAATCACCGCTAGTGTTGACATATTTATCACTAACAGTGATACTCCTTATGTGCAAACCAAGAGGAAAACCAATGAAGATTATTCCGCTATCTGAATATGTTTTGGAAAACGGCCAGGCAAAAACAGCTGAGGCACTTGGGGTATACCAAAGCGCAATCAGCAAAGCTCTCAAGCGTAATCGCCGGGTAAATATCCTGGTTAACGAAGACGGGAAGATTGAAGCCGAGGAAGTACGACCATTCCCTAACAAAAATAAACCTGCTGATCCTGACGTTGCAGTAACACCGTAACCCAGCAACCAGCATTACGTAACTACCAAAGGAAAAACAACATGGTAGAGCCAAGCCTGAAAGAAGTAGTGAAAGCGATGTGCAAAGCATACCCAGGTGGCCGTGAGGCTATGGCCGGTGCTCTCGGCATGTCAGTGACGCAGTTCAACAACAACCTCTACGAGAAGAACGGCTGTCGCTTCTTCGAAGTGAACGAGCTGGAAGCGATGGAAGACATTTCAAACACGTCTCTCCTGGCTGATTACTTCGCGCAACGTCGCGGCGCTCTGCTGGTGGAAGTTCCGCAGCTTGAAGACCTCGATCGTGTAGACCTGTTCACTCGCGCCATGAGAACTGCAGCAGCACGCGGACAGGTTGATCAGATTATCCAGAAGGCCCTGGAAGATGGGGTGATTGAACCGCATGAAGCTGAAGAGATTAACGAGTATCACCGCCGTCACCTGGCTGCGCGTGAAGAAGAAATCCGCGCGATTGTCGCGCTGTTTGGCCGTAAGAAAAGCCAAAAGAAGTGACGCCCGCGAGTGTGCAGCTCCGGGCGTCGTGGCGTGTCGTATTCAGTGGAGAAACTAACGCATGAACAGTTTAAACCGATTGAGACCAGCGAAGCAATTCAGATGCCTTCCACTGGTGGGAAAAGACTCTCCGTTCGGCTATGTGGAGAGATTAAACGACCAGGCTGACGCGAACAACTACCAGCCTGAGAACGCGATGGTAGAGGCTTTTGCTCTGATGAACGAGAAGGGGCGTGAGGAATGGCTGAAGTTAACCGGCGTTTCAGGGACCACTACGGCGTCCCGGTCCGTGTCATCAGATGGGAGCCACAGACTCGACGCGTTATATACCTTCGCGAAGGGTACGATCATGAGTGCTTCAGCCCTCTTGAGCAATTCCAGCGTAAATTTACAGAGTTAAAGGACGACCATGAGCACTAAATTAACCGGTTACGTTTGGGACGCCTGTGCCGCTTCTGGCATGAAGCTGTCCAGCGTTGCCATCATGGCGCGTCTGGCAGACTTCAGCAGTGACGAGGGAGTTAGCTGGCCTTCTATCGCTACTATCGCACGTCAGATTGGGGCTGGTGAGAGCACAGTTCGCACGGCTATAGGACAGCTTGAGAAAGATGGTTGGCTGACCCGCCAACAGCGCCGTAAGGGAAACCGTAACGCTTCCAACGTTTATCAACTTAACGTTACAAAGCTTCGTGATTCTGCCTTTTCTCACCTGTCAGAATCTGACGCGTCAAAATATGACGCATCAAAATACGACCCGTCAAAATTTGATGCGTCGAAAAACAGCAATAACGGCTGTTTTCACCCGTCAGAATCTGGTGGGGATCCGTCAGTAAAATCAACTACTGAACCATCAGATAAAAAACCTTCTTGTCAGGTTGCCCCGCAACCCGACGATGAGAAGGTCGGCAATAAGCCTGATCCTGATGTTTTGCTGACAGATAATTCAAAACTTGTGCTGAAACATCTCAACCTGGTAAGCGGTTCTCGCTTCCAGAACTGCTCTGCATCGCTGGATAACATACGCGCAAGGCTTCGTGAGGGGTTTACTCCGGAAGAGCTCATGCTGGTGGTCGACTACAAACACGAACACTGGAAGGGCCTGAAGGATTACCAGTACATGCGGCCAAAAACTCTGTTTATCCCCGGAAACTTCCCTGGCTACCTGCAGGTTGCTACTCGCTGGGATGCGAAGGGAAGACCGCAACGCGAGGATTGGGATGCAGCCCGCAAGAAAAATTCCCTTACCTTCGGTGGTCCAGACAAAGAGATCCCTTCAGGTTTCAGAGGAGCCAAATCATGAGTTTTCTGAAAAAAATTCAGCTGTTTGTAGCCAACAACCCTGGACTGACTAACAAAGAGATCGCCGCAGCACTGCCGGAGTATGCGTTGCACAGTGTTCAGCGTGCTGTATGTCGCCTTGTCATGCTTAATCGTGCTGAGCGTAAAGGCGAACGCCACAACTTCCGTTACTACGCTAAAGCGCCGGCAGGTCCTATTGGGCCTATCACCCCACGGATGCCGGTTGAGAAAGCAGAAGTAATTCCTGAGCCAAAGCAGGAAGCCGCACCAAACCCGGCAGTCATTGCGATGATGGACAAAGCTAAAGAGCTTTCTGACAAGGGGCTTTATCTGCGTGCAGCTACCGTTCTGATGGAGGCATTCAATCGCTCAAAGAACGAAACCATGCGCACCAAAATTCTCAAAGAGCGTAAGCGCTGCCTGAGTATGGTGCCGAGGGTTAAAAGTACGGGTGATGGTTGGTGTCTGGCTGGCAGAGCGAGGAACGTCTGATGAAATACTCACTGATTTACGCTGACCCAGCCTGGGAATACGGCAACACCGTCAGCAACGGAGCTGCCACCAACCACTACGGCACAATGAAGCTGATCGACATGAAGCGTCTTCCGGTCTGGGACCTTGCTGCCGATGATGCTGTTCTGGCTATGTGGTTCACCGGCACGCACACCCGCGAGGCTATCGAACTGGCTGAAGCCTGGGGCTTTAAGGTCCGCACGATGAAGGGCTTTACCTGGGTGAAGCTGAATCAGAACGCCGAGTTGCGCATCAACAAGGCGCTGGCCGAGGGTGAAGTCACCGACTTTTACGACTTCCTCGATCTGCTTAACGCCGAGACACGCATGAACGGTGGCAATCACACTCGGGCCAACACTGAAGACCTGTTGATTGCCACCCGCGGCGCCGGGCTGGAACGTAAGCACGCCGGGATTAAGCAGGTGGTATACAGCCCCCTCGGCGCGCACAGCGAAAAACCGTGGGAAGTACGGCACCGGCTGGAGCTGCTTTACGGTGATGTGTCACGCATTGAGCTGTTTAGCCGCAGCGCGGCGCCAGGCTGGCACCACTGGGGAAATCAGTGCGCCACCGCCGCGGTGGAACTGCTTCCCGGTTGCGCCATCGATGTTGTTAAGACGGAGGCCGCATGACGCCAGCAGCTTATTACAACGAGATCGACCCGTTTGCTGCCCAGTGGCTGCGTAACCTGATCGCCGGCGGTCATATCGCTCCTGGCGAAGTTGATGAAAGGAGTATTGAAGATGTCACACCTGACGACCTGCGAGGATTCACGCAATGCCACTTCTTCGCCGGAATTGGCGTCTGGTCTCACTCCCTGCGCCTCGCCGGATGGCCTGACGATAAGCCTGTCTGGACTGGCTCCTGCCCGTGCCAGCCTTTCAGCGCGGCAGGCAAAGGCGATGGGTTTGCTGACGAGCGGCACCTTTGGCCCCACTTCTTCCACCTCATCAGCGAGCTCAGACCTCAGCATGTCTTTGGCGAACAGGTTGCAAGCGGTAACTCAAACACATGGTTCGACCTTGTACAAACTGACCTGGAAGGAATGGGATACGCCTTCGGGCTTGTGCCGTTTGCGGCAGCGGGCGTCGGTGCGCCGCACATCAGAGAGCGGGCCTACTGGGTGGCCAACACCACAGGTCAACTACATCACCAATGCAACGACGGTGCAAATGATTTCGGACGGTCGAGAGACGCCGAACAAAATCGGCTGGGCGGCGAGCCTGTGCGGGCCCTTGAGGTTAACGGTTTTTGGCGAGATGCGGACTGGCTCTTATGTCGAGATGGAAAATGGCGTCCAGTTGAACCCGGCACATTCCCGCTGGTTGATGGGGCTGCCGCGCGCATGGGACGAGTCGAGCCCGGGGTGGCACGAGTGGCAAGCAGCAACCGCGTCGGCCGACTCAAAGGCTACGGTAACGCCATAAACGCACAGGCTGCGGCTGAATTCGTCCGGGCTTGCTTGGAGGTTGTGTGAAGAAGCTATCAACCGAGCAGGAAAACGCTGTGCGTGATGTAGCCCGTCAATGCAACGATGCCATCAAAAAAGCCCTGAAGCAGAAGCCAAAGCCAAGCTGGAATGTCGTAGTGCCTCCGATCCTGAAGGAGTACCACGAGAAGGTGAAACCGATGGGCGTAAGCCTGGTGATGTTCAACAGCGTAATAGGACGCCTGAACGGGCGTTATGGAGTTGAGTCATGATCGAATTAACGCCGCGTCAGAGTGAAGTGTATGAAGCTATTAAGGTTCACATCGAGAAGGTTGGCTTCACGCCAACTTTAATAGAGCTTGCTGAACTGATTGGTTGCTCATCGCAGAACGCTGCTGCTGAGCATGTGAAGGCGCTAAAGAAAAAAGGTTACCTCTCCATTGCTCCTGGCGCCGCCAGGGGCATTACCGTCGTCAAATCAGAATGGGATGCAGTTCCTGTAACGATCATTAAAGACCTGTTATCTGGTGGAGACATTGCCAGAGATAACGCTGTGGAATGGCTGAAAAAGCAGGGAGTGACTTTATGAAACTGGTGCTCCCGTTCCCTCCGAGCGTAAACACCTACTGGCGAGCCCCGAACAAGGGGCCGTTAAAAGGCCGCCATCTTATCAGCGCCAAAGGCAGGGCTTATCAAAGTGCTGCCTGTGTGGCTATCGTCGAGCAGCTTCGCTTCCTTCCAAAACCATCAACTGCCCCGGCAGCCGTAGAAATCATGCTGTACCCACCTGACGAACGCCGACGCGACATCGACAACTACAACAAGGCTCTGTTTGACGCACTTACGCACGCTGGTATCTGGGAGGATGATAGTCAGGTGCAGAGAATGCTGGTGGAGTGGGGCCCGAAAGTGCCCGGTGGACGAGTAGAGATATCGATCAAGAAACATGAACCTCTGGCGGGTGCAGCCGCCTGATAAGTGGAGAAGAGCATGAATCAGATGAATATCACCGTAATGTGCCCGACTCACCACGCAACCGCGATGGGGCAGCAGATAACGATGTCCAGCCGTGAGATTGCAAAACTGGTCGACTCACGCCACAGCAATGTGTGTGTGACCATCGAGCGACTGATGAACTCAGGCGTAATTGGGGGGTATGCTGCAATGCAGTACACCCATCCACAGAACCAGCAGGTTTACCATTACTACGAAGTTAACAAGCGAGATAGCTATGTGATCGTCGCCCAGTTGTGCCCGGAGTTTACCGCTCGTCTGGTTGACCGCTGGCAGGAACTGGAGAGCGGGGCAGGAATGGCGGTACCGCAAACACTCCCTGAAGCACTCCGCCTCGCTGCCGACCTTGCCGAACAGAAGCAACGCCTGAGTGATGAACTGGCTATAGCAGCGCCTAAGGCTGAATTTGTTGATCGCTATGTCAAAGCCACTGGATCAATGACGTTCCGGCAGGTTGCCAAACTCCTTAACGCCAAAGAGCCAGAATTTGCGATGTTCCTCATTGAAAACGGCATCATGTACCGCCTTAACCGCGTGCTTACGCCGAAGAGCAAACACATCGAAGCAGGGCGTTTTGAAGTTAAGACCGGCACAACCAACCAGACCAACTACGCATTCAATCAGTCGCGCTTTACAGCAAAGGGTGTTCGCTGGATCGGCGGCCTGTGGGCTGAGCATATCGCTAAGGGGCAAATTGCGTGAGAGCCATACTGACACCTGAAGTTGCGCCAATGTCCGGGGTGGTACTGTTCCGCCCAGGCAACGAATTGCTGTGGTTGTTTCGTCGTGGGCGTGTTGTGATTGAAACGCCTTCCGAAGCAATCCAGCACCTGCCATCTGGCCTGATTCCGGAAGCGCACCAGCCACTGACAGATGATGCCAGTATGCAAGAGCTTTTCCTGAACGAGAGGGTTATTCAGCGTGCTGGTGGCTTGAGCAGCCTTGATGCCTGGCTGGAAAGAAAATTCGAATGCCAGTGGCCCCACAATGACTGGCACTCAAAGGACTTCACGATAATGCGTCACCCACCCGGAAGCATTCGCCTTTGCTGGGGCTGTGATAACCAGTTGCGTGAACAAAATACTGAAAGACTGGCAGGAATTGCCATGCAGAACCTGGTAAAATGGCTACTCGAAAGGGTGAATATTATGCTGGGCTTTAGCTCAGACCACACCCTGACGTTGCCGGAGTTCTGCTGGTGGATGGTACGTAACGATCTGGCCGACCTTATTTCTGAATCAGTGGCCAATAAAGCCCTCAGGATTAAGCCTGAATCGCACAGCTCAGTAATGCGGGAAAGTGAGATTGTTCCGTCATTACCGGCTACTGAAATCCTCCAGGAGAAAGTTAAGAAGATAGTCTCGGTGAAGGTCGATCCTGAATCACCTGAATCTTTCATGCTGAGGCCAAAGCGCCGCCGCTGGGAGAACGATAAGTACACCCGCTGGGTTAAGTCGCAGAAGTGCAGTTGCTGCAATAACCCGGCAGACGACCCCCACCACCTGATAGGCCACGGGCAGGGTGGAATGGGAACCAAAGCGCACGACCTGTTTGTGATACCGCTGTGCAGAGCGCATCACGATGAGTTGCACGCTGATCCTGTGGCATTTGAAGCGAAGCACGGCGACCAGTTGGTGCTGTTGTTTCGGTTTTTAGATCGTGCGCTTGAAATCGGCGTACTGGCGTAAGTGGAGACGCAAGATGATCAATCCTTCTGAAGTTGGCAAATCCGGCGAGATGGTTCGCCTTCGCACTCTCGAAAGCATCTGGGTACAGGGAAAGCTCCGCATGTGGGGCCGCTGGTCATACATCGGTGGTGGCTCCTGCGGAAACATGTTCAACCAGTTGCTTGCATCCGGGAAAATTACCAAGACCGCAATCAACGATGCGCTGCGCCGCATGAAGAAATCCGGCATCACTAAACCTGAGCTGGAAGCTTACCTGCGCGAAATTCTCGACAGCAAAAACAAAAGCGGCCTGGCGTTCTGCTCCGACGAAGAGGGCCTTAAGGTTGATGGTGTTATTGCTTCGGTCCTTATGAATGATGAATACCGAGGGTTGTATGGCGTAATCGTTGACCGTCACCGGCTCCGTAAGAGTAAGCTGCAGATGGCCAACGAGTTGAACTTAAAACATCCTTACTGGACCCTTATCACATGCCGCCGCCGAATAGACACATGGGTAAGTTTGGCAGAATCGCTCCTGTACGCTCCACTTTGTGACGCATTTGGCACAAATAGCGACAGATTCAAGTTGCAGAGTGAGCAAGAAAGTGCTTAAATTGTGTTAGGCTCGGGACAGTAAAGCGTACTGAGCAACAGAACAAAACATAAACCCGCCATCAGTGCGGGTTTTTAATTTTTCAGATATCATCCCTTAAAAAAAAGGGGATGCTATGAAGAAATATCTTTATCTGACTAAACCGGAATGGGTTTTCCCTTGGATCAGAGGTGGTGTTGTTCCTCTGTTTCAGGCAAGTACTTATCTCTCTGATGAGAGAGAGGGGGTTATGACTCCCGATGAGAACTTAATTGATACCTCCACGCATGATATTAAAGCGTTCGGTAATCTCGTCAAATTTGAAGGCGGCGGAACGGTTACATTTATTGACTCAACCTTCAATGGTCATTTCCATCCTGAAACAATTAAGTTTGAGCAAAGGTTTGAAGATGGTCTTGTTCTTTGCCTAGCTAATTCAAAAAGCGCAGATCTTGCCAGAAGACTAGGCAAAAGAGCATGTGTTGAGATTAGCGATGTTGAACTCCTGAAGCGCAATATTGACAAGCAGCTAGGAATTTCTGGAGTTATGAGATCATGTGAATACACTGATGGACATAACCGAGACCATTTTTTGAAGTCTAATCTTGATTCCTGGCAGGATGAGTTCAGGATTTTCTGGCGTGGGGCAAAATCAACACGAGTTTCTATTCCATCAGGAATTGCAAAAGAAGTAAAAATTCGAATCGGTAAATAGCAATAGAATAAAAGTGGCGAAAAGCCGCTTTAAATTAATTTCCAGGCTACCCATTAGGGTGGCCTTTTTTGTTTCCCCTCGTTCTGAGAGGACTCACGGCAATAAGAGGGGGCTCAATGTCCGCAGAACCGATATCTGCTACGGCAACTGCTGGTGTTGCTGCCGGTACTACCGGAATCACCTTCGCCACGATGTTTCCAGAAGCTACTCCCGCCGTAATGCTTTGCTCACTTGCCGGGGCCGCGCTATACGTCCTGAGCAGTGAGGACCATAAGATCTGGAAACAGATACTGTTCGCGCTCATCTCATTCATTGGTGGGGTCTACTGCGCTGGAACAGCATCTGAAATCATCGCTGCGCTAATCAATGCGGCATTAAGTCACCTTTCTCCGCCAGTTTCCGTGAAGGTATCTCCAGCTATGGGTGCTCTGCTGGCTTCATCGGTTTCTGTCACCATCCTGGCTCGTATCCTCAAGCGGTCGAAGACAGGAGACTTACCCGGATTGAAGGGGGAAGAATGACGTGGCAAACACTGATCCTGAACATTAACGCTGTTGCATGCATCCTCATCACCATACGCCTGATGTTCTTCAGAAAGCGGAGCTTACGACGCCGTCGTCTGATGGAGTTTCTGGCGTATGGGCTGATCCTCGCTCCAGCGTTTACCGCTTTCCGCATCTGGCATGGCGATTACGTGCAGGTCGATTACGGAGAGTTGGTCGTCAACCTCGTTGTCTGCATTGCCGTATGGCGAGCCAGGGGCAACATCGCAAGAATCGCAGGGGAAAGCACAACGTGAACCAATCACAATTTCAAAAGGCGGCTGGGCTAAGCGCCGAGTTAGCGGCGCGCTGGTTTCAGCCAGTAAGTGACGCCATGAAAGAGTTCGGCATCACCAAGCCGGTAGACCAGGCGATGTTCATTGCTCAGGCAGGTCATGAGTCAGCTGGCTTCACTCTGCTGGTGGAGAGTTTCAACTACCGAATAGCGGCACTGGCCAACTTCATTCGTGCCGGACGCCTCACAGCAGAACAGGCAAACACGCTTGGCCGCCGTCCTGAAGAGCGGACATTACCGATTGAGCGCCAGCGCGCCATTGCTAACCTGGTTTACAGCAAACGCATGGGGAACAACGCTCCCAGCGACGGCTGGTTATACCGAGGGCGTGGGCTTATCCAGATTACGGGCCTCAGCAACTACCGTGACTGTGGGAACGGCCTGAAGGTTGATTTGGTTAAGCAGCCTGAGCTATTGGCCGAAGATGTGTACGCAGCCAGAAGCGCGGCGTGGTTCTTCGCTAGCAAGGGATGCCTGAAGTATTCCGGTGACTTAATGCAGGTGACGAAGATTATCAACGGCGGAACGAACGGGCTGGAAGATCGTCGATCTCGCTTCGGGCAGGCCAAGACGGTGCTTGTATGAAAAAGTGGCTGCGAATCTTAATCCCACGGTGGGAGACCGATACGGTTGTTCTTCAGGCACAAGGTAATGAGCTTCATATCGTCTGCAGCTACGACGATATTGATCCCGGCGAGATGTTTGACGGTATGTGCGAGCTTAAGACCTTCACCTGGCTGAACTGGTCTTTCCCGTCAGGCGAGCCGATGAACGTTCGATCATTTGAACCGAAGGTGGAAGCATGATCACAGTGCAATTAATCATCACGGTCGCAGTAGCCATTCTTGGCGCTATCGCCGCTTCTTTTGGCATTGGCCATTCACGCGGCACCAGCAAAGCGGAAGCCAAAGCAGACCAGCAGCGCACCGAAGAAAAGGCCGCAGCCACTAAAGCAGTAGCTGAACGCCGCATAGAAGCAACGATAGAGGCCAGCAATGTACAGCAGACTGTTAACCACATGCCTGATGACGATGTTGATCGCGAGCTGCGTGACACGTGGAAGCGTCCCGGTGGTGGTTGATACCGCCTGTGACTGGGTAAAGCCAATCTACCTGACTGATCACGACATCGACGTTATGGACCGCCAGACGAAGAAAGATATCCTGACGCATAACAAAGCGTGGCAGGCGAACTGCCAGAAACAGGAGTGAAACATGCTGCTGTGTTCACATTCAATCGCGGGTAAGTTTCCATACCCACCAAAAATAGAGAAGCCGATGAGCGAAGCTAAACCACAGGACGGAAGCACCGTTAAGGGCTACCGCGAACTCTCTTACGGTGAAATTGGCAAGATGAACCAGTTCAAGGACATCAGCCGCCAGTTCATCAAATTGCTTCGAGAACAAATGGGAGACATCCCTCTGGGAATCGACAGTTGGGAAGCCCAGGAGTGGATAAGACAGGCTGAGTTCGACATGAAGCGCGCATGCATGGCCGCATGTCGAGCCGTTTCCCGTCCAGATGCCGACTGTTAGCCATTACAAAGCTCACCTGCTGGTGGGCTTGATAATGGTTATCCCAACAAGCGGATAAGACAATCAATATACCCACCAGAGGATAAACAATGTCTGAAATCACTGTTACACCTGCACAGCAGATCCGCTTAAACCTGCTGACGAACCTGAACTATGACACCGCTGCAGCAGCAGACGCGATTAAGTTTGTTGGTGACGACCCACTGAAGTATCAACTTTTCGTTAACCAGCTCAGCCGTGTAACTACCGAAATCGGCCCTGTGGCCAGAACCACGAAAGCTATTAAAGCATCTGAAGAAGCTCTGCTGCTGTTTGAAGCTGAATCTGGCAGTTGATCGTCATCGTAAGTAACAGGCCTCGCAGACGCGGGGCTTTTTAATGCGCTTCGCACGCGCAACATGAAGAGAGTCTTTCAGTAGTGAGCCTGGGTGATGCCGTTAGGTTGCGTTTACCTCTCGGGCGGCATTGCCGTGCGGCAGGCTCACGTCTAAAAGGAAACGCACATGAAATATCAACTCGCAAAATTGTATCGCGGTGATCGTTTCTTCGGGTATGGAATAGCCGTGGGTGGCTTGCTTCTAGATGGTCAGGTTTCAACATTGGTAGAAACTGCGCCAAACGAAGTGCCGAAAGTTATTGCGACATTTAATCTCGGTAATGAGCATTCTGAGAAACAGCCGCGAATTGATTTAGACAATCCCGGTGCTTCTAACGAATTCCAGTTTGTGATCCACCCTGATAAGCAATTAACCGTTAAGCAAGTCGAAGAGCTACGTGATTTAGTGAACGACTTTCTTGCTAAGCACAATTTATCTGGTGGTTGTGCATGGAAGTCTTGATTGGTGGTGTTCGTTTTGTACCTGAGTTCGCCAACTCATCGCGCATAGGCATCGCAATCACAACCCATAATCGCCCGGAAGTGCTTAAACGCGCCATTGAACAGCACTTGAAGCATCTTCCATCTGGTGCGCTGGTGGTTGTGGTAGACGATGGCTCAAAACCTGCAGCTGTAGTGCCGGATAACGTGAAGCTTGTTCGTATCGACCCAGCAGGTGGAATTGTCACTTCTAAGAACGCCAGCCTCACCATGCTGGTGGACGCAGGATGTGAGCATTTATTCCTTTGGGACGATGATGCATGGCCAATCGCTGATAACTGGCACCTCCCTTACATAGAATCACCAGAGCCGCATCTGGCTTACCAGTTTCTCGATCTTGCTGGACCACGAAAGATTAACGATATGACCGTCCTTTACCGAGACCGTAAGCATATCGCTTATACCGGGCAGCGCGGTGTCATGCTTTATTACCACCGAAGCGCTATCGATAAGGTAGGAGGTTTCGACCCAGTATACGGTCGCGGCATGTACGAGCATCCTGATCTAGCGTTACGCATTCATAATGCTGGATTAACGTCCTGGGCTTTCGCTGATGTGGTTGGCTCTGAAAAGCTCATTCACTCAATGGATGAGTACGAAGAAGGCGCACGCAGTATACCGAGACCAGAACGCGAAGCGCTCGATAAGAAGAACGCTGTGATTTACGGGCGGCGAAGAGATGCAGGTTATACAGGCTATGCCGAATATCGCTTACAGCGTGACGTGGTTATCACTACGCTGCTGACGAGTCAGCCAGACCCGCAGCGCGGTGCGAAAATGGCGGCCTTACCAGACATGTTGAGTAGGTGGGCATCATCGCTTCGGAATTGTGGCCGTATCGCGCTGGTGGATGATCTGCAGTCGGTCCCGGCAGACGTTGAGCTATACCGCGTTCCTGATGTGAAGATGAATGTCTACTTCCGGCGATGGCTGCACATCTGGCAGCACCTGCGTGATCACCCGGAATACCGGTTCGTCTGGTGTACAGATGGTACAGATGTCGAAATGCTCCGCGCACCATGGGAAGAAATGAAGCCCGGTACTGTTTACGTCGGTTCTGAACCGAAGACCTACGCCGACACTTGGGCAAAGCAGAATCATCCTGAGCGTATATATCAGGAATTCATTGATGCTCACCGCAACAATGTGATGCTTAACGCTGGTCTGCTGGGTGGCACCCGCGCTGATGTAATGGCGTTCGCTCACGGCATCATCCGTCTTTACTACCGGATAGAGAGTTATCGTTTCTGGAAGAAAGAACAGGCTGGCGCTGCGGTGGGTGACATGCTGGCGTTCGGTATTGTCGCGCAGTCATTCGCTGACAGGCTTGTCACCGGCCCTCTGGTTCATACCGTTTTCAAGACTGATGGTATCGGTAAGGAGGCGGCATGGTGGAAACACAAGTGAAGTTTGTTGTGGTTGGCCATCATAAGCGCATTGATACAGCTAAAGAGCTATGCGGCATACTCGATGCTCACATGCTCATTGACTACGAAGACCATGGCGCGAACTGGAACCATCGACGCGCACTTGAGTGGGCAAAAGATCAAAGCTGCCACGTTGTTGTGTTAGAGGATGATGCTCTGCCAGTGGAAGGATTTATCTCTTCTGTTTACGACTGGATTGAGCGTTACCCAGATTCACTTATCAGCTTCTATCTCGGTACAGGAAGGCCACCTCAGTATCAGCTTGAGATTGCATCGAAGCTTATAGCTGCTGATAAGTCTCGGGCTGAATTCATAACGCTCACGCGATTGATACACGGCGTCTGCTACTGTGTCCCACCAAAGCATATCCAGAAAGTGTTGGATAAATGGAGCCATAGTAAAGCTGCTGATTATGCCGTGGGTGATGCGCACGGAGGACCAGTCATCTACCCGTGCTATTCATTGGTTGATCATGCTGATGGTCAGCCGGTTGAACCTGCGCGAGATAAGCAGCCAAGAACAGAACGCCGCAAAGCATGGAGGTTGTATGGGTAAGCTAAAGACTCTACGCCCTCGGTTAAAGTCCATTGATACCCGACGTATTAAGCCAGTGTATGGCGAGAATAGACGAATAAGCGGAAGTGCAAGGGTAGGACTCAAGCGCAGGATATATGTCCGAGATGGTGGCCATTGCTGCATGTGTAGCCGTGTAGTGGATCTGCATGACAGCGAGCTTGACCACCGAATAGCGCTGCAGTTCGGTGGCGATAATGAAACCACGAACCTGTGGACGCTTTGTATCGAATGTCACGCTGGTAAGTCTTCGCGTGAAGCCGCTACTTCCCAGCCAGACGTGGAGGCAATGAAGTATCAGGTTCCAACTGGCGAAGGTCATGCGAACATCATCGTGATATAACAAAATGAGAATCGATATCAATATCATTGCAATATAGTTGCATTTTGAATAATTTCAACATGAATGGTATTCATTCTCATCAACGCCGGGGGGGGTATGGTTGGGTGTCAACGCCGATCGCGCTGGACACCGCGCCCCCTCTCACGCACAGAAAAAATTCCCTTTTGGAGGGTGTTAACGTGTTAACAGGACAAAAGCGCAAATACGCACTGGCGCTGATGTCCGGTTCATCCCAGGCTGAAGCAGCCCGTAAGGCCGGTTATTCCGAGAAAACCGCAAGGTCACAGGGTTCACGGCTGGCAAAAGACCCGGATGTCATCGCGTTTATCAACAAGAAACGTGCTGCAGATCCATATGATGTACCGACCAGGGATGAAAGCACTGCATCACCTCCAGTAGTTAACAGAACAGTAAAAACCTTTGAGGACCCGCTCGAATTTCTTAAGTCGGTAATGAACGACACCACTGAAGAAATTGACACCAGAAAGGATGCTGCCAAGGCAATGTTGCCTTATCTTCATCCGAAGAAAGGTGAAGGGGGGAAAAAAGATGCCCGCCACGCCGCCGCGAAGGTCGCAGCCACTGCCAGTAAATTCGGTGCCATGGCACCACCAAAGCTGGTGGTCAACAATAAGGTGTAACGTATGGCTCAGTGGTCTACCGCCTGTCTCGATTGGGAACGGCGACTTGTTGCTGGTGAGTCAATCATCCCACCACCAATTTTTCCCGATCAGGCAGAGCAGGCGCTTGGTATTTTCCGTGAGCTCCGTGTTTCAGACCTGCCTGGTAAACCAACTTTTGGTGAATGTTCTGAGGAATGGGTTTTTGATTTTGTTAAGGCCATCTTTGGTGGCTACGACGCTGAAACAGGGAACCAACTTATACGTGAGTATGGGTTACTGATTTCAAAGAAAAACACCAAATCAACCATTGCTGCCGGAATTATGCTGACCGCGCTCATACTTTGCTGGCGAGAGGATGAGGAACACCTGATTCTGGCACCAACAAAAGAGGTTGCTGATAATAGCTTCAAGCCAGCGGCCGGAATGATACGTGCTGACGATGAGCTTTCTGATATGTTCCAGATTCAGGACCATATCAGGACAATCACCCATCGGATTACGAGAAATACCCTTAAGGTTGTAGCCGCTGACACTGATACGGTTTCCGGTAAAAAATCTGGCCGGATCCTGGTAGACGAGCTCTGGTTGTTCGGAAAACGGTCGAATGCAGAAGCGATGTTTATGGAGGCGCTTGGCGGTCAGGTTTCACGTAACGAAGGGTGGGTAATATTTCTCACAACGGAAAGCGATGAGCCGCCAGCTGGTGTTTTCAAAGAGCGCCTTGATTACTGGCGTAAAGTTCGTGATGGTCAAATAATCGACCACAAAACGCTGGGAATCCTGTACGAATTTCCTGACCATATGGTGGAAAGTAAGGCATATCTTGATCCTAAAAACTTCTACATCACAAATCCAAATATTGGACGCTCTGTCAGTGCCGAGTGGATAGCCGATCAGCTTCGTAAAAACCAGGCCAAAACAGATGGCACACTTCAGCAGTTTCTCGCCAAGCACCTTAATATCGAAATAGGCCTTAACCTCAGAACTGACCGCTGGGCAGGTGTTGATTTCTGGGAGGCCCAAATCAGGCCGGTGACCTTCACCGATATCCTACAGCATGCTGAAGTTGCCACTGTTGGTATAGATGGCGGTGGCCTTGATGACCTTCTTGGACTTTTCGTGATCGGGCGTGACAAAAACACCCGTGAATGGATTGGATGGGGGCATGCCTGGGCGCATGAAATTGCAGTGCGCCGCCGAAAAAGTGAGGAATCACGGTTCAACGATTTCGTTAAGGCCGGTGATCTGACCATCGTTAAGCGAGTAGGACAGGACACAGAGGAAGTTGCTGAATATGTCAGTCGTATCAATGATGCGGAGCTGCTGGACAAAATTGGTATTGACCCTTCAGGAGTTGGTCAGATCCTTGATGCTCTCGTGGAGGCTGAAATACCTGAAGATTCGGTAGTTGGCGTGAGTCAAGGCTGGCGGCTTGGTGGTGCGATAAAGACCACAGAGCGCAAGCTTGCCGAGGGTGTTCTCATTCATGGCGGTCAGCCGTTAATGGCCTGGTGTGTTGGTAACGCAAGGGTAGAACCCAAAGGTAACGCAATCCTCATTACCAAACAGGCCAGCGGGAAGGGGAAAATTGACCCACTCATGGCCCTGTTCAATGCCGTTTCGCTAATGGCTCTTAATCCCGAAGCGAAGAAAAAAGATTACCAGGTATTTTTCATATAAATCACACGTCAGTTAATGACCCGCTACGGCGGGTTTTTCGTTTCTGGAGGACAGTAAATGAAGCTTGACCGCGCATGTACGATCATGACGGTGAAAGCGGTGGATGAGGACAAACGGATAATCACCGGGATTGCCTCCACACCATCACCTGACCGTGACGGCGACATTATGGACCCTGACGGTGCGAAGTTTGGCAGTGAAAACCCATTTCTCTGGCAGCACGACAGAACCCAGCCAATAGGGAACTGCGCTGCAAAGAAAGTGAAAGAGGGGCTTCAAATCACGGCACAACTTGTGAAGCCAACACCGGACATGCCATCGCAACTGGTGGCCAGGCTTGAAGAAGCATGGGCATCAATAAAATCAGGACTCGTAAAAGGCCTGTCTATCGGCTTCAAGCCAATTAAATACGCGTATCTCGACTCTGGCGGCATCCATTTTCTTGAATGGGAACTGCTTGAAGTCTCTGCAGTAACGATTCCGGCTAACGCCGAGTGTTCAATTCAAACCGTTAAATCTTTTGACCGCCAGTTACTCGCCGCGCTTGGCACTGAGAAACCGGTAGTTAAAAACATTAATTCTGCTGGCGCTTCAGCACCGAATAAATCTTCTCAAAAAGGAAAACCAACGATGAATATCGCTGAACAGATCAAAAGTTTTGAAAACAAACGTGCGGCGCTGGCTGGTTCACTGAGCGAAATCATGAGCAAAGCCGCAGATGAAGGCAGAACGCTGGATGCTGAAGAAACTGAGAGCTATGACAGTGTTTCTTCTGAAATTAAATCTGTAGATGAACACCTGAAACGTCTGCGCGATATGGAAGCCAGTATCGCTTCAACGGCTAAACCTGTAACCAAAGCTGCAAATGGTGAAGTAACCGTGGTCAGTCAGTCCCCGGCTATCATCCGTGTTGAGCAGAAGTTGGAAAAAGGTATCGCGTTCGCTCGCTTTGCAAAATCACTGGCGGCAGGCAACGGTAGCCGTTCTGAAGCGCTGCAGATTGCAAAAAATCAGTATCCAGAAGACACGAAGCTTCATCATGTTCTGAAGGCGGCTGTAAGTGCTGGCACTACGACAGACCCAACATGGGCAGGCGCACTGGTAGAATATCAGGACTATGCGCAAGACTTCGTTGAGTTCCTGCGCCCACAGACAATTATCGGTCGTTTTGGTCAGGGAAATATCCCGTCTCTTCGTCAGGTTCCATTTAACGTGCGAATCCCGGCGCAAACATCCGGTGGTTCAGCAAACTGGGTTGGCCAGGGTAAAGCGAAACCGCTCACTAAATTCGACTTCGCTACGATCACTTTCGGTTTCTCCAAAGTGGCTTCTATCGCGGTGCTGACAGAAGAGCTGATCCGTTTCTCCAACCCATCCGCAGATGCTCTGGTGCGTAATGCCCTGGCGGAAGCGGTAATCGCACGTCTGGATACAGACTTCATTGACCCGGCGAAAGCAGCGGTCGCTGATGTCTCTCCGGCATCCATCACCAACGGCATTACTGCGATTCCTTCAACTGGTGACCCGGATGCCGATGCTTCTGCTGCGTTCGGCCAGTTCATCACAAACAACCTGCAACCGAATGGCGCAGTCTGGCTGATGTCCAGCACTACGGCACTTACTCTGTCTATGCGTAAAAACGCTCTTGGTCAGAAAGAGTACCCAGATATGACCATGCTGGGCGGTACGTTCCAGGGGCTACCAGTTATCGTTTCCCAGTACGTTGGTAATCAGCTGGTACTGGTTAATGCGCCTGATGTGTACCTGGCAGACGATGGCGGTGTTGCAGTTGATATGTCTCGCGAGGCTTCTCTGGAAATGCAGAGTGCGCCGACCCATGACAGCACGACGCCAGCTGGTGTTGAACTGGTATCCATGTTCCAGACGAACAGCGTGGCAATCCGAGCTGAACGCTGGATTAACTGGAAACGCCGCCGCGATGCGGCCGTAGCAGTAATCTCTGGCGTTGATTACAGCACTGGCTCTACAAGCTAAAAAGGAGGGCGGGGGAAACCCCGCCATTTCAGATGGCAAAAATCAGATACCTTCAGCGTACACATGACTCATTGCCAGGTGATGAGAAAATTGTGAATGACCAGTGCGCAAAGGTGCTGGTTCTGCTGAACAAAGCGGAATACGTGACCGGCAAAAAAGCAGGGGTGCGTAAAAACAAAAAAGAAAACGCGGAGAATGGCTGATGTGGAACCCTTTTAGACGGAAAGAGAAAGCGCTACAGCAACCACCATCCGGCGTATGGACTCCACTTTTTTCTTTCGTTCGTGAGCCATTTGGTGGGGCATGGCAGCGAAATATGGAAGTCAGGAATGAAACGGTACTTTCATACTATGCAGTCTTTTCCTGCATTACGTTGATCGCCAGTGACATTTCTAAGATGTCACCTGCTATTCAATCAAAGGATTCTAACGGTATCTGGAAAGATGTTTCTGATGCCAGTTTCGACACTCTTATCGCCAAACCAAACCAGTTTCAGAACACGATTCAGTTCTTTGAAACATGGATGAACTCGAAACTTTCACGCGGTAATACCTACGTGATGAAGGTAAAAAATAATGCTGGAAAGATTACTGAGCTCCGTATTCTTGATCCGGATAAAGTTATCCCTCTGGTTGCTGATGATGGTTCTGTCTTTTACCAGATCAGCCCTGACAAGATTAGCGGTCTCCCTACACAGGTTACGGTGCCGGCAAGAGAGATCATTCATGACCGTTTTAACTCCCTGTTTCACCCACTGATTGGCATTTCACCTATCTACGCCTGTGGCTTGGCTGCAATGCAGGGTAAACACATTCAGGAAAGCTCAGCATTCTTCTTTAAAAACGGCGGCAAGCCCAGCGGCGTGATTACCATCCCTGGCGCTATTGATGCTGAAAAAGCAAAAGAAATTAAGGCAGCATGGGATGTAGGTTATACCGGTGAGAACGCAGGTAAAACTGGGCTGCTATCTGGTGGAGCTGAATATAAAGCAATTACCATGTCTGCAGTGGATGCACAGACGGTAGAACAGCAAAAACTTTCTGCTGAAATGGTTTGCTCAGCATTTCACGTACCGGCATATAAGGCTGGAGTCGGTGAAATACCAAGTTCTGACAACGTGGAGGCACTTGAACAGCAATACTATTCACAGTGCCTTCAGGTGCTCATTGAGTCAATTGAGGCACTGCTTAAGGAAACCTTCGACCTTGGCCAAAATAAGCGTGTTGAGCTTGATATTGGCGCATTGCTGCGCATGGATAGCGAACGCAGAATGAAAGCACTTGGTGAAGGGGTTAAAAACACAATTCTTACACCTAACGAAGCAAGAAAAAGTGAAAACCTTCCACCTGTTGAAGGTGGAGATGATCTTTTCCTGCAACAGCAAAACTTCAGCCTCCCTGCACTTGCAAGGCGCGATGCGTCAGATAACCCATTTGGTAAAAATACTTCTGATCCTACGCCCCCTGCGAAATCAGCCATTTCTCTGGTTGAAAAGTCATTCGTAAAAACTTCACTGAGAGGGATTATTAACAATGGATGAGCGCGAATTATCTATCATTCAGGCGATCGGTGAAGAGGTGAGGGATATCATCACCGCTATGAAATCTCAGTTTGAAAGGGAAGTGAAGAGTCTCGTTACTGATGCGGTGAAGGCTGCTGTAGCTGATATTCCAGCACCGGTATTGCCAGAGTTGCCAGACATTACGCAACTGGTAGAGGATGCGGTTAAGGCCGCCGTGGCCGAGATTCCAGCACCGGTAATTCCAGAGCTTCCTGACGTTACGCAACTGGTCAACGATGCGGTGAAGTCCGCTGTGGCTGAGATTCCGGCACCGATAGTTCCAGAGTTGCCAGACATTACGCAACTGGTAGAGGATGCGGTTAAGGCCGCCGTGGCCGAGATTCCGGAACCGGTAGTTCCAGAGTTGCCAGACGTTCCTAAGTTGGTTGCTGATGCAGTTAAAGCAGCGGTTGACGAGATACCTGAACCGATCACCCCGAGCGATGGGCGAGATGCCCTGCAAATTGAATTAGAACCGTGCATTGATGAAACAAAATCCTACCCACGTGGAACGTATGCGACTCACAAAGGAGGGCTATGGCGTTCTTATCAGAAGACCGACGGAATGCGCGGATGGGAATGTATTGTGGACGGTGTCGCCGGGGTCAACATCCAGCAGGATGAAGAACGTCTCTTCACTATCTCACTTGAAAAAGCCAGCGGACTTGTTGACGTAAAAACATTTGCTATCCCGGTCACCATTTACCGCGATGTATTTAAGGCGGGTAAAGAGTACGAACCTGGAGACACCGTAACCTGGGCTGGTTCGCTATGGCACTGCAATGAAAAAACTGCAGATAAGCCAGGTGAACCAGGTACAAAAGGTTGGACGCTTGCAGTTAAGAAGGGACGGGACTTGAGGGATAAACCATGATTGAACTGGTAGACCTTGACGAAGCAAAGCTTCACCTTCGAATTGATGATGATTATGGAGACTCCGATCTTGAGATGAAAATACAGGGCGGAAGCGCTGCCATATTGTCTTTCATTCAGGGAAGTCGTGAGCTCGTTGTTGATAGTTCCGGGGTTCTGGTAGAGGGAGAGCCGCTTAAGCGCTGCCAGACAGCCTTGCTTGTTTTGCTTGGCTATCTGGACAGGAACCGTGGCGGTGAGGAAGAAGAAAAACTGAAGCAGGGTGAACTCCCTTACGCTGTCACCATGCTGATTTATGACCTTCGAAGGCCGACAATAATTTAAGGAGTTGATATGGCTTGTGCAGGTTGTGCCCGCCGCCGTGAATGGATAAAAAAATGGATGAAAAAAGCCTATGAACGAGCAACTCGCAATAGAACTTCTGCAAGCGCTAAAGGCCCAGACAGCAGCTCAGACAAAACAAACTGAGGCAATTAATCGTCTGGCCAACTCGAATGAGTCACTTTGCAAACTGATAATGCAAACGCTGGCCGAAGAAGTTGAAGAGGATAACCTTCCTCAGCAAACTTACCTGAGTGAGAGAAAAGTGAGGTAAAGATGAACCTCGGGAAATTGAGGCACAGGATCAGCATTGAGCGCCGAACAGGTGTGCAAAACCCTTCTACCGGTGCTATGTCTTACTCCTGGCAAAAAATTGCAGATGTATATGCTGAAGTAACGCCTGTTTCCGTCAAAGAGTTCATTACCTCTCAGGCCGCTAATGTTGAGTTAATTGCCCGCGTAAAAATACGATATCGGGAGGATATTCAGAATCAGGACAGAATTACTTTCCGAGGAAAAATTTACGCTGTAGAAGGAATTCTTCCTGATACTGATAGTGGGCTTGAATATCTCACTCTCCCATGTTCTCAGGGGGTGAAAGATGGCTGATGGAGTTGAAGTAAAGCTCGATGGTCTTGATTCACTTTTGGGAAAGCTTGACGCGATAAGCGATGACCTTCGGCGCAAAAGCGGTCGTTCTGCCTTGAGGAAGGCTGGTAACATCATCGTGAACCAGATTAAAAATAATGCCTCGCGACTGGATGACCCTCATACAGCTCGTAACATATCCGGTAATGCTGCACTCAGATGGAACGGTAAGGTATTCAAACTAACTGGAGACCTGGGGTTTCGCATCGGAATTCTTCAGGGGGCTGTACTTAAAAAACATCCAAGCATGTCCAAAGATGCTCCGACACCTCACTGGAGACTTCTGGAATTTGGTACTGAAAAGATGGCTGCCAGGCCGCTTGTTCGTGCGGCAGCAAATTCTCGTCTCACCGAAGTCTTTAACTCTTTTGCAGTTAACTATGAGGTCGGTATAGACCGAGCAATTCAGCGAGCACAGAAAAAAGGAGTGCCGCCATGATACCTCCGATATTTCCTGTCTGTGCAGCAAGCCAGGCGGTAACAGACCTTCTCGGTTCTGACCCGATTAGGCTTTATCCATTTGGTATGCAAAATGACAATGTCACTTACCCTTATGCAGTGTGGCAGACCATACCAGGCGGAGAGCCAGAAAACTTCCTCAATCAGATCCCTGATATTGATCGCTTCTCCCTGCAGGTTGATATCTATGGTAATACTGATGAAGAAGTTATTGCAGTAGCAAAAGCAATCAGAAATGCCATCCAGGCTAAAGCCAATATTACACGCTGGGGTGGACAAACTCGCGACCCCAATACTAACCGTTACCGATATTCATTTGATGTCGACTGGTTTGTAAAACGATAAACCAAACCCTTCCACTCACCGGCCTTGAGCCGGTTTTTTTATATCCGGAGATAACTATGTCAGTAGTGACTCAAGGCACACAGATGTATGTGCTCGCGAATGGTGTCGTGAGCGAAATTGAATGTATCACATCGTTTTCACCCGGCAGTAGCCCTGCTGATCAGATTGAGGATACCTGTCTCAGCGAACGAAATACCCGCCAGTACAAAAAAGGTCTGCGCACTCCTGGCCAGGCAACCGTTGCTTTGAACGCTGATCCTGCTAATGACAGTCACCTGCTCTTAAGCAATCTGGCTGAGTCAAATGACCAGCAGAATTTAACTTTTGCTATTGGCTGGGCCGATGGTGAGTCAGTACCAACTGTTGCGACATCAGGTGATCCTGATGCAGTTGATGGACTTTCACTTCCTGATGACCGTACCTGGTATGTATTCCAGGGGTATGTTTCAGACTTCCCTTTCGACTTCCAGGCTAACACCGTTGTTCAGACGTCGGCGACTATTCAGCGCTCAGGGCAGGGCGTATGGATCCCTAAAGTACAACCAACAAGCTAAATACCTTTTGAACTTGAGCGGGGGAAACCCCGCCTTTTGAAGGAACAAAGAAATGAAACTGACGCTCGACACGATTAAAAATGCAGGTGCATTTACTGGCCGCCCGGTAGAGAAGGAGATTGAATGGACCGATAAGGACGGTAATAAACATGTTGCTACTACGTATGTTCGTCCTATTGGATATCATTCCGCTAAGTTTGACATTCTTGCATTGAGCGGGAAGTCTGACGGTGTTGCTGGACGCATTGCATCTTCCATTTGTGATGAGAATGGCGAACCTGTTTTCACTCCTGATGATATTACCGGACATGCTGATCCTGAGCGCGGAGCACTCGATGGAAGCCTGACTATTGCCTTGCTCGTAGCAATTCAGGAAGTGAACTCTCTGGGAAAGGAGAGCTCAGCGCAGAAGACGAATTCTGGTGCGAATTAGTCCTGAATGGCATCGGTGGAAGGACCATTGCTGAAGCCCAGGAGTTATTGAGTATCAGGGAATATCAGATTTGGTCAGCGTACCGTTCTAAATTTGGCAGTCTTAACCCAATGATGCGCACTGAGTGGGCTGCCGGTTTGGTTGCTTCTGTGCTGGCAAACGTCAACCGGGGAAAAGACACCCCACCTTTTAGCATTACCGACTTCACACCCCACATCAACGCGCCCGCGATCACTCTCGAAGAGGCCATGAAGGAGTGGACATAAAATATGGCTGGGAAAAATCTCGGTACACTGACTATCGACCTGATTGCCAAAACGGGTGGATTTGTTTCAGGACTTAATCAGGCTGAACGTGCATCAGCAAAATGGAGTAAACAGGTCCATGAGGATGCAGCTGCAGCTGGAACGGCACTTGCTGGCATTGGTGCAGCTGCAGTAACGGCTGGTCTGGCTGTTGGTGCTGCCGGCTTTCAGTTACTGAAAAGCACTTCCAAACAGATTACCGAAACTGACCGTTGGGCAAAGTCGTTAAGGATATCAACACAGGAGCTTTTAGCCTGGCAATTTGCTGCGGAAAAGGCAGGAGTCTCCGGCGATCAGATGGCCGATATTTTCAAAGATATTGGCGATAAGATTGGTGATGCGGTCCTGAATAAATCAGGCGAGGCTGTTGATGCACTTAATGCCCTTGGCCTGTCAGCTGAGAAATTGTCAAAAGTAAGCCCTGATAAACAGCTGCTGGCAATTGGTGAGTCTCTTGGCAAAATTGGCACCAATGCCGAGAAGACGACAATCCTTGAAAGTCTCGGCAATGATCTCTCTAAACTGCTGCCACTGTTTGATAACAATAACGAAAAACTTAAGCAGTTTATTGATCTGGCGAAAGACTATGGCGTGGCGCCTGACCCCGCTTCGATTGATGACCTGGTTAAAGTTAACCAGTTATTTGAAGACATGGAAGCGCAGGTAGCAGGTCTTAAAATGGAGATCGCAGCGGGGCTGGCAAAAGTAGACCTGACTCCACTGCAAAACTCTCTCGATAAGCTTCACGATGTATTAACCGATCCTGTGGTTTTACAGGGAATCTCTGATCTCGTTTCTGAAGTAGCGCAGCTTGCCGGGTGGCTGGTTAAGGCTGCTGCTGGTGCTGGCCAACTTGCTGCAAGCACTGGTAATCGCTTTGCTGCCTTAAGCGGGAAAATTGACCTGAACAATATCGATCAGGTAAACGAGCGTATTGCTTATCTTCAAAAAAATCTTGAGGGAAGGAAGAGTGTTTACTCTCAGGATAAATCAATGTTTGCCTGGCTTACAGGCGGTGATGACAGTGTAAAAGCTCTGAATGATGAGCTGAGTACACTCATTCAAACAAGAGATAAACTGGCAAAACCTGTTGTTGGCGCTCTTCCTCTTGGGTCCGCCACCGTAGGGACAGACAAACCATTTTCGCTTCCCCCAGGAGGCACTAACGGAAAAGTTACTCCTGACGCAGGTGCCAAGAAACTTGAATCTGCATTCAAGGCATTGGAAACGAGCTATCAGCGCCAGATCGCGTTAATTGACGTAACCGGTAAAAAAAATCAGGAAGTAACCGAGGTTGAAAAACTCCGGTTCGATTTAACAACCGGCAAACTAACCGGTATTAATGCCGCCCAGCAGGAGAGGCTTCAACAGTTAGCCACAGAAGTTGATAGGCTTAACGCCCTCAAAAAGGCCAATGAGGAAAACCTGAAGCTTGCAGAGTTCGCGGCAAATCTCAGAAAGCAAAATCAAAACGACAAGTCTGCCAATGACGCAGAATTTGTTGGTGCAGGCATGGGCAAGAAAACCCGTCAGCGCATGCAGGAGTTATTGGATATCCAGAGCGGGTTTCTTGAGAAGCAGGCCGACCTGCAGAAGCAGTATCAGAGTGGTGACATAACGAAATCACTGTATGACAAGGAAACTCAGGCGCTGCAGGATGCTCTGAATGAACGTCTTGAAATACAGGAGGACTACTACCAAAAATCTGATGACAAGATGGGTGACTGGCAAAGCGGAATATTCGACTCGTTGAATGATTATGCTGAGAAGTCATCTGACTATTATCAGATTGCCGCTGATGGGATGACGTCTATTCTTGACAGCGCAACGTCTTCTATAGCTGATAACCTTCAGGACTTAGTTACCGGTGCTGAAGATTTAGGTGATTTCTTCAGTAATATTTTTGCTGACCTTGGTCAGGTCGTTATTAAAACGCTCACTGAAATGGCCGCACAGTGGCTGGTATATCAGGGGGTTCAGTTACTTGTCGGTAAAACTGCTCAGGCTTCCGCAGCAGGAACACTGATAGGTAATGCTCAGGCGACATCATTCCAGGCTCAGCTCGCAGCCTACGCATCAACAGCAGCAATCCCTATCGTTGGTCCAGCGCTTGCGCCTGCATCAATGGCCGCAGCAGCAGCCATCACCGCTCCGCTTGTAGCAGGTGTTAGCGTATCAGCGCTTTCCGGTATGGCTCACGATGGTATTGATAGCGTTCCTGAAACCGGTACGTGGTTATTGCAACAAGGTGAACGAGTAACCACGGCGAAGACCAGTGCAAAACTGGATGCCACATTGGATCGAGTTAATAAGCAAACCTCATCCCAACAGGCATCAAATATTACCGTACCTATAGAGATCCATGGCGACCCAGATCAGAGAACGCTAATGCTGATTGAGGACGCTGTAAAACGGGGCGCGGTACTTGGCCACCAGATGACGGCTAACGATCTTTCTGCCGGTACAGGAAAAGCTTCAAAAGCTCTTAATAGTGGATGGACTGCATCGAGGAAGAGGGGCTAATGGCTATCACAACCAATATCAACTATCCGCACGATTCGCTTCCTGTCCCTCTTCAGGAGGGATATGGATTAAAGCCGGTAAGCCCGTTACTCAGAACGTCATTAACCTCAGGGAGAGCCAGACAGCGTAGACGATATATGTCTACCCCAACAATGGCCAGTGTCACATGGACATTAACCGATGTGCAGGCTCAGGTTTTTGAAGCTTGGTTTCGTGATGCAATCACTGATGGATCTGCCTGGTTCAATATGAAGTTACGTACTCCTGGTGGTGAATCGTCAAAGGTTTGTAGATTCACTGATATATATCAGGGGCCAAGCATCATAGGAGGAAACTACTGGCAGTACACCGCAGAGTTAGAACTTTATGATCGAGCTATTGGCCTTCCACCTCCATGGGGCCAGTTCCCGGAGTTTATTTCCGGGATGGATATTATTGATATCGCGCTTAACAGGGAGTGGCCAGCAGCATGACGGTATTGAACAGGCTTTATGCCAGCAGTGGTGATGAGGTGATCATTGATACCCTACAAATAACAGTGGGCGGCGTCGATTACTGGTTAACGCGTGGATGGGACGATATCACTGTTTCATTGGAAAATGGACAACAGGCAACGTTCACCGGCTCAGCGATTGATATCGCCTTGCCAGCCCGAAACGCTGATGGTACGCAGGACCTTAAATTTGCCATTAGCAATATTGATGGGGTGGTTTCAACGGCTATCAGAAACGCGCTTGATAATCTGAGCAATGCCAGCCTGACATTCAGGCGTTACGTTTCATCGGACCTTACGGCTCCCGCTGCACCACCTTATACTCTGGCGATTAAAAACGGGTCATGGACTGCAACTGAGGTGCAGATTACAGCAGGGTATATGAATATCCTTGATACCGCGTGGCCCCGTTACCGTTACACACTTCCTGACTTCCCTGGTCTTCGTTATCTGACGTAAGGACTGCTCATGTTTGATCCAGATAAATACCGTTCAGTCACCTGGCTGAAGGGCGGACGCATTTACCCTGAACTTGACTGTTTCGGGATAGTGAACGAAATCCGTAGTGACCTTAATTTGCCTCTGTGGCCTGAGTTCGCCGGGGTAACAAAGGATAATGACGGCCTTGACAGAGAAGCGCGCGGGCTGATGTCAGAGCTCAAAAAATGCGTTCCAGCACCAGGGGCGGGAATTGCATGCTATTCGGGCGGCATGGTTACGCATGTTGCTATTGTGGTGGACATTGGCGGCTCTCTTTATGCTGCTGAGTGCAACCCTAAATCCAATGTCACATTCCTCCCTCTGTCACGCTTTGAGCGTCGTTTTGTGAAAGTGGAGTATTACCAGTGACTATCAGAATCTTCCCGTCAAGGCTGCCAGGTGAGCCGCTGGAAACTCACGAGCATGGTGACGTAAGCCTTTCTGGTTGGCTAACGGCAAACATTGAAGGGTGGACTCTCGAAAGAGAGCACCCAATTTCAGTTGAAGTAAACAACAAGCCGGTGCCACCAGAACAATGGGAAGGCTTGATTCTTCAGCCGGAAACCGACGTTAAAATCTATCCGGTACCATACGGCACAGGTCTGGAGATAGCTGCATGGGCCGCAGTTGCGGTTGCGGTAGCGAGTGCTGCGTATTCCATCTTTATGATGAGCAATATGCAAACTGGCGGTTACAGCCAGCCAGGTAACGGCGATCAGATTGACCTTAACCCCGCGAAAGCGAATACTGCCAAACTCGGTGATCCAATTCGTGAAATTTTCGGAAAGTACCGCGTATGGCCAGATTACGTTGTACAGCCGGTAAGTCGTTTCGTTAACGAAAAAGACATGATCACCAGCATGTTTCTGAATATTGGAATTGGGCGGGTTACCCTTCCTGCAACAGAAATGCGTATTGGCAATACGCCGTTTGCTGCTTTTGGGGAAGATGTTTCTTATACCATCTATCCGCCTGGCGCGGATGTTTCTTCCGATACCAGGACCGAAAACTGGTTCAACTCACCAGAGGTGGGAAATACAACCTCTGGGACTGCGGGGCTGGATCTTGGTTCAAGCGGCCCAGAGACAGTCAGTGTAGTATCAGAGGCTATTTTATTTAATACGAATACGGTTACCCTGATTGGGTCATCCTCCAGTTCTGAAGATACTGAAATTCCTCCGTCATGGACCACTGGAACCATTATTGATATTGAAGCGCCTGACACTTATTCCATAGATATTAATAACGGATACAGCGTTATTTATGGCTCTGTGTCAGAGATGGCTCCGGTTGTAGGTATGGCCATGACGCTTGAGGTGAATAACGATACGTTTGATTTGTTCGTTGCCGCATATAGCCCAGCAGTTCCAGCGGTACCTGGGGTAGGCGGCAGCACAGCTAGTATTGCGGCCAGCGCTTCACCAACAACTTATGATTTCAGCAGCACCCCTCAGACGTTCACAATCACCTGGAAAAGCGTAACCTACACAATTTCACTGACCAGTAATTATGTAACGATGAGCGGGCTTGTTAATGCCATAACCAGCCAACTTAGTGCATCAGGTTTAAGGGCTCTTGATAATTCAGGACGAGTGGTCATTGACGAACAAAGTAGCCCGTTTGCTGGTGGATCAATAACCCACAGTACATTGCCGGTAAGCGTATTTGGCAGCGCTCCAGTTGATACTGCAGGAGTTAAATCAACTGGAGGTACAGCTGCTGTTCCCGCCAGTATCCGCCTTGCTTATGATTCCGCTACTGGAACAAAATTTGCCGGGATACCTGTTGGGGCTCAGCGTCTGACGTTATATCCCACAGAATACAGTTTTAAAATTACAGCTATTTCAGGGCTAACGATCACTGTAAGTAGGGTGAAAGTCACAACTGATAGTTCTGGTAACAGAGCCGTCACTGACGATCCAACATGGACTGGATTTATTCAGCGCACTGTTCTCGATGGTTCAGTTACCGGTGTTAATGATGACTATGACTGGATTGGACCATTTCTTACTTGCCCCGATGGCGAGACCACAAATTGTATTGAGGTCAACCTTAACTTCCAGAATGGCCTCGCAAAATACAACAGTAAGGGTAAGAAGAGGTCAAAAACAGTAGGCATTTATATTCAATACCGGATTGCTGGCGCCATCGACTGGACTACTTTAGAGTTGGAGTACACAAGGAGCGTTGAAGACCAGATTGGGTTTACCAGAGTGATCGATGTTTCCCCTGGTCAATATGAAATCCGAATGCGAAGGAAGGAAGCACCTGCAGGTGGTTCAACGCGCGATCAGGTCTACTGGCAGGCGCTGCGTTCGCGCTTACCAAAAAGACCAACAAGCTATCGGGATATAACTACCATAGCTTTGAGCATCAGAACAGGGAACCGACTTGGGGCGCAGTCTGACAGACGTGTCAATGTGACTCCGACCCGTCAGTATGACGAGGGTAGTCCAAGAAGTATTAGCGCAGCCCTGTATCATGTGCTCAAGTCTCTTGGATATAGTGATAATGAAATTGATCGAGCTGCGATAGATGCTCTTGAAGCTAACTATTGGACCCCTCGCGGCGAGACGTTTGATTTCGCCACAACGGATACTGTTTCTGCACTGGAAATGCTAAAGACCATTACCAATGCAGGTATGGGGTATTTCCTTTTATCTGACGGCATGGCATCAGTTGGAAGGGAAGGGGTAAAACCATGGACTGGTATGATAACGCCACAGGAAACAACCGCTGAACTGACAACATCTTTCAAAGCTCCAAATGAGGACGATTATGACGGCGTTGATGTGACATACATTAACGAACTGACCTGGGCGGAGGAAACTGTTCAGTGCCGGTTACCTGATAAACCAACACCTGTAAAAGTTGAGAATTTCAAGCTTGATGGTGTTCTGAACCAGGACAGAGCGTATCGTATTGGAATGCGGCGGTTACTTGGCTATCAGTTACAGCGCCTTTCCCATGACACATCGACTGAAATGGACGCGCTCTGCTATGAGTTTATGGACAGGGTGATTTTCACAGATGATATACCTGGTAACCAGACGCTCAGTTGTCTCATTGAGGAGATGAGTTTTAACAGCAGTACTATAACTTTGACCCTCAGCGAAGCACCTGACTGGACGTTCCCAAATCCACGCGTCGTAATTCGTGATCAGGATGGAATGGCATCAGCTCTGCTTGTTCCAACCCGGATAGATGACTTTACCCTGATTGTTCCATACAGCAGCGCGCTATCGCCTGAAACGTGGATAATGGGTGATCCTTCAATTGAGCCACCACGAGTGATGTTCTGCTCTTCAACGCGTGTCGGTTATGACGCTCTTATAGGTGAGATCTCACCGGGAAGTGATGGAGCGAATGATGTGACGGCAATCCAGTACAACCCAGCAAAATATCAGTACGACGATGCCAGCTATCCCGGCGATGTCGCTTAGATAATAGTTAATAACAAACCCGCTTCGGCGGGTTTTTTTATTTCTGAGGAAGCTATGACAACCTATAACACAGGCAATCCGATTGGTTCTACTGACCCTCGGGATCTTTACGACAACGCGCAGAATTATGATTTTGCATTAAATAGCCTTACTGAGGCTATCTGGTTAGACCGTTTTGGTGTTGGGCGTCGTACCTGGTATGGGCTGGAAGTAATGGTGGCCGATGCGGCGGCTTCATTTGGAATCATCACATTGTCTGGCGTTAGCTTCACAACCGGGGCTACCGTTAACCTTAATGAAGCTCTGCTGAATACTGCTAACAACACATATTACAAATGGACTGGTACTTTCCCGGATGGAGGTAAAAACGTTCCACCTTCCTCAACACCAGAATCCACTGGTGGTATTGGCCCAGGGAAGTGGCTTAGTGTTGGCGACACGGTTCTTCGAAATGATCTTGCAGCCGATGATGGATTTAAAATTATCGGGCAGAAAGTTAACTATGGCATTCCATCCGGTGCAACCTTAACGCGTGGCCTTATCTGGGCATATGATAAGGTCAAAGGCTGGCTACGTGTTGGCGGATCTGACATCGAGCCACTTGATGATGAGAGGAATTATTGGCGAGGGTTGCCTTCAAGAAACTCCTGGGGTGACCCGGCCATGATCGGTGAATACTCTGTATCATTTAACCGGAATGGCGCATCATTTGCGGTTTATACCACCACGTTTGGTCATGATTGCGTAACCTATGGTGTTGCATCTCTTGCTGGTGGCGCAGGGAGTGCTACAGGTAACCCGGATGACATTACCTCGCCTAACGCTGAGGGTTATTGCGCGTTTGCTTTCGGGAAAAATGTCATCGCCCTAGGTGCAAAATCAGCTGCACTTTGCGAAGACACGCAGGCTAATTCCAGAGCGTCTTTTTCTGTAGGGTACTATTCTCAGGCAAGGGCTGGATTTACAAATGACCCTGGAGGGGTAGCAAGTGACGGAGTGGCTGCAATCGCCTTAGGGTATCGCGTACGCGCTGCTGGTGACGGCTCTTTTGCAGCAGGAAGAAACGTTCAGGCATACGGTGGTTCTATTGCTATTGGTAACGGCATTAATGACGGAAATCCAGCGGTAAACCCTTCCAGAGATTCTGTATCTCTTTTTTCCAAATCAGTCGTACCGGGAGTAACTGTTGCTCCTGGAGCGGGCGGGCTCACTGATCTTTCAAAGGTTGGCATTCATAGCCAATATCCAAAGGAGCATGTGGATATTGTACTTCCAACTGGCCAGTCAGCAGCTCTGAGAATTTCCAGTTCTGGGGCTGGGAATACAGGCAAGCTGCTTCTTCAAGGCACCGCTAATGATGGCTCTGCATTGACTATTGCGACGCTTGAATGGACCAGTACAAATGGAGGTACTGCCTCTGGTACGCTAAAGATAAAAATGAATGGCGGCGCTGAAAGTGTTGAGCTTTCAGCGAATGGAATGATCGCCCTGAAAAATGTAAAAACTCTTGGAGATATATCCGGCGCCCCAGCGGGCACCGTTTATAAAGATGGTTCCAACTTCCTCAAGATTGTTTAAGAGAAGTCATCGCCAAGGAAGGCGGTGAGAAGCGCTTCTGCAATCACCCTGTGACCCATATCTGCAGGGTGGTTAGCGCCGTTACCAGTGATGGCATAAATATTTTTACGCTGAAGAAGTTGAGACCATACGTTTGTAATATCGACAAATGTCACATGATTATATTTTAGTGATAATCTTTTCAATTCTTCGCTGTATAGCGGGAAATATTTCTTCTTAGGCAGCACCCATTCATGGTTTGGCAGAGTCGAAGAAAGCAACACTATTCTGGCTTTCTTATTTTTGCTTTTAATATTTTTTATCAAAGCGTCAATGCTGAAATAGTATTCTTTTGGTGGCAAATCATTTGAGTCATTCATACCGTAAGAAAGAATATAAACATCAGAATCAAGCTTCGTGAGTCTTCCGTCAGTGCTGTAGTAGGCGTTATTAGAGGTCCACCCCGGCACCGATGGGTTGTAGTAATGATATTTGCCGCCTTTCACCATAGACATGTAAGCAGACACCAGTCCGACATATGGAGGCTGGTGCGGTTCTGAGTATATGTCGCTGGCATTCGCACCGAAAGTAATGCTATCCCCATAATACGTCACCTTCATTTCCTGCAGGCTTTTAACGTAATTACGTAAGTCTGTAACCCCGCCACTCATTTTCAGGTAAAGGCGATCTGCCTTCTTGTAAGACGCCGAAATCTGATATTTCTGGTATTCAGTCGTAACCTTGATGTTGAAGTTTTTATCTTCTTTCAGAGGATTTTTAAAACCTGATTTAGCCACCGTTATAGTTGAGCCTTCAGGGATTGCTATTTTGTCGCCTGATGCCCTGAAATCGGTACCGTTATGATAGAGCTCGCCGGTTGTCTGATTGAACATCATGACCGGCCCGGATGGCCTAAACAGCAGCCTTTCGCTTTTAAAATCCTCAGATGCGTAAATAGTATCCGAATAAACGAATTTCCCACCAAAGAAAGAAGGGTGAATATTAAACTTATTCACAATGTTGCTGCTGCACTTCACATCCGTGCACGTCGTGTAGTCATCAGGTGCAGCTGGTATTTCAGCTGCGGCACCAAATGACATAGACAATAGTGAAGCAATAATTAATTTTTTCATTTAGCTTTTCCGTATGCTTTTTTCTTTATCCAGCCATTAACAGGCTTTTCAATAAACTTATAGCAGGCAAGGGCGATAACCTGGCAGTAGATGTAATAGACAATAACATAAGGAACTATGCTCACTGTCTTATCGAGGCCAAGTTGCGTCCAGATAAACAGAAATACCGGCGCTGAAATACCGTGAGACAGGTACAGGCTGTAAGATGAGTCACCCAGCAGCAGGAAAGTGCGGTTGTGAGGAACAACACCTTCAAGGCTCAGAGCCGACCAGACAATCACGAACGCCGGGATGCCCCATGTCAGCAGTCTGGAATAATCGTTATAAGCAAAAACTCCCGAGTTAGCGAAAGCAAAAAGCGGGAAGAAAGAAGCAATACCAACCCACGCCAGCCACTTCGGCAGGACGCATCCTGCGGAATACATTCGGTACAGATACATACCAAGGATAAATTCGATAAACATCTGGCTGGATAGCGTTACCAGAACCTTACTTTCGCCGTGAGCAAGAGCATTGCCAGCACCGAAAACTACAAGAGCGCAGACTGAATAAAACTCAAGTGAGTTTGCTTTCTTTATGCCAATCGCAAGCAGCCCGGCGAGTAAGAAGTAAAACAGGAATTCAAACTGCAAAGTCCAGCCGATTCCAAGAATTGGTGGCTTGTCGAAGTTCATGAACGTCATCGTTTTGATGACCCACATGAGGTCTAGCCGCGAGCCGTTGAAGATATATGCAAAATCTGCAGTAGGTTGGGATATAGCACCAGAATCAACCAGCCATGATATGAACACCACTACCAATGTTGCGACAAGGTACAAAGGCCATATGCGGGTTATGCGGCGCTTTATGAAACCCAGCGGCGTTAATTTTGGCGTCATGCCATCCTTGTAGAGCCCGCCGTAAATGATGTACGGCATAATAAATCCGCTGATGATGAAAAATATGTCAACGCCAACACCACCAAGGTTTGTGATCTGTGGGGTGATGCCATAAACGGCGAGGTTTGCGTGAGCATAAATCACGAGGAAGGCGGCCAGAAACCGCAAATACTGAATGTTGGCAATCATCATCAACTTTCTTGTCTGTTAAAAGGCGAGTGATTTTAACAGTTAAGAGGAATCTGATCATTCAGTTTGCAAAATCGACTTGATCGATATCTCTGATTGGTAATACTGTATGCATGTACAGTATATATCGGAGGTGCAATATGGGATTCCCATCGCCAGCAGCAGACTACGTTGAAGAACGTCTATCACTCGATAAGCGTCTTATTGTTCATCCATCAGCCACGTACATGATGATATCAGGCACGACATATCTACGCGCCGGAATCATTAAGGGTGCCATGCTTATCGTCGATTCATCACTGACACCAAAAGATGGTTCTCTGCTTGTCTGCGCTGTTGATGGAGAGTTCAGAATCATGCGCTACAGAACACATCCGCAGCCTTATCTGGAAAACCCCGAAAATGGGAGGAGGGAGCCGTTACCGTTGAAGGAAGAAGCATCTGATACATCGCGGCCGGTGTTTGGGGTGATCACCTACAGCATCAATGATGCTCGCTCGGGTGAATTTGATGATTCACCAGTGATATAAAATGGACTGTTTAACCATTATTTCACCATAGTTACGCCATCGTAATTTTAAGCCAACAAAAAACCAGCCATAAGAGGCTGGTTTTGATAATAATTTTGGTCGGCACGAGAGGATTTGAACCTCCGACCCCCGACACCCCATGACGGTGCGCTACCAGGCTGCGCTACGTGCCGACGCATAAAAAGAATACTACTCGATTCCGTTTTGAATGCAAGGGAATCCGTCGCTAACTGGTTTATTATTAATCAGTTAGCGATAAACCGTTTCTCATCCGTCAGAACCTGCAGCAGCAGGCTCAGCTGCGGTTTCTGGTCTTTCAACCGTTCACCCTGCAGATTGTACGTCTGATAATTCCCGTTGCTGTTCAGCACCAGCGTCAGCTTCGGCGTGGTCACCACCAGCGTATTATTCCCCGCAGCCGTCACCCAGCTGTGGCGGCGCGCGGCGCTGAAGAGATCCTGCCCCTGCGAATACTCGTTTGCTGGCGTGCTGACGTGCAGCAGGCGTTGCATCAGGGTAGTCATCACATCTTTATGCTCGGTGAGCATATTGATGCGCTGCGCCGGGGTGCCAGGCCAGTGGATCACCAGCGGAACCTGCAGATTCGGGCGAGACCAGCTCATACTCTTCGTCTCGTCACCTAGCGGGATTCCATGACCCGCGGTCACGATCACCACGGTGTTGTCCAGCTTGCCCGACTCGCGAAGCGCGTCAAGCACGCGGCCTATCTGCGTATCAACATCGCCAGCCGCGCGACCGTAGCGGCGCGCAAAGTCACTCTTATTGCTGTCAGCAAGCGTTGTGCCGTTAAAGGCAACCCATGAGAACCAGCGGTTATCTTCCTGGGCGTAGCGCTGCAGCCAGTTTATCCACTGGCTGGCGGTCTGCGCATCGGACTGTTTTTGCGCCGTCGGCAGTGAGAAATCGGACAGCAGCGCCTGACGGTAGAGCGGGCTGTTAAAGCCATCTGAGGAGAACAACCCTAACTGATAGCCTTGCTGATTCAGCCCGGTGATCAGCGCCGCAGGCGTGCGGGTAGACAGCACGCCGTCCATGTAGCCGGCTGAAATGCCATAGAAGAGGCCAAAGATGCCCGCATCGGCGGAGTTACCGGAGCTCATATGCTGAGTAAACGAAACGTTTTGACTCGCGAAAGCGGCCAGCGCCGGCATCTGCTTCTCGAAACGGGAATAGTTCAGGCCATCGACGGTGATCAGCAGGACGTTTTGCCCGCGCCCCATATCGCGGTAGTTCAGGTCGCTCAGAGGATACTGAACGCTGACGGCTTCCGGGTTACCCTGCTCGATAAGACGGCGCTGGTACTCCTGCGCATCAAGCAGGCCGTGTTTCTCGAGGAAGCGACGGGCCGTCATCGGGTACGAGAGCGGCAGGTTCGCGCGCTGCATGGTAATAGGGCGATAGAAGTTCGCATCCGCCCAGATATACATGATGTGCGAACTGATAAATGAGACGAAAAAGAGCGCGGCGACGGGCTTCGCATAATGGCGTCGCCGGGTCAGGCTGCGGAGCTTTTGCCAGCTCCAGGTAGCGAACAGCATCTCAATCAGCAGGATCACCGGGACGCTGATAAACATCAGTTGCCAGTCACGGGCCGTTTCGTTCTGGTCGGGGTTAATCACCAGTTCCCAGACGATCGGGTTGAGGTGCAGGTGGAAGCGGGTGAACACTTCACTGTCGATAAGCAGCAGCGTCATCCCCACCGTCGCAAGGATGACGGACAAGAACCGCATCAGACGCTGCGACATGACGATAAACGTCAAGGGGAACAGGATCAGCAGATAGGTGGCGAAAACCAAAAAGCTAAAGTGACCCACAACGCTCATCCAGGAGTAGATACGCCCGGTTAGCGTTGTTGGCCAGTCTGCGACAAACAGATAACGACAGCCAATGACCGTCGCCAGCAGAATGTTGAACAGGGCAAACCAGTGCCCCCAGCTGACCATCTGGGAGACTTTTTCACGGTAGCGCTGACGATTCGTCACCATAAACTGTTGTTCGTATCCCTTAATGGGCCGGGTCGTTGCTGACGGACGACTGTAAAGCCTGGGCGAACGATTTTGCGATCGCCTGACGCTGAGCCGGAGCAACGCTGGTGTTAATCAGGTTGGTGACCATATTCCCCAAAACCATCAGGGAGAGATCGGTCGGCGTTTTATGTTTTTCCAGTACGTTGACCAGCTCACTGAGCAGTTGTTCAACGTGTTCATCACTGTAGCGGGAATGTTGTGGCATAAATCAAAATCAGTTTGTTGATGAAAGGGCAACATATTACCGTAGCAACAGCTTTTTTTCCCCTTTTTTATCTGTTGTTGCACACATGTCCTGGTGGTGGTTGAATACCGCCCGGTCTAAAAGGAGAGTTTATCATGAGTCTGGAAATCAACCAGATTGCCTTGCACCAGCTTATCAAGCGTGATGAGCAAACCCTTGAAGTGGTGCTGCGCGATTCGTTACTGGAACCTACGGCGACCGTGGTGGAGATGATGGCAGAGCTGCATCGCGTCTACAGCGCCAAAAATAAAGCCTATGGCCTGTTCAGCGAAGAGAGTGAACTGGCTGATAGCCTGCGCCTGCAGCGTCAGGGCGAAGAGGATTTCCTGGCGTTTAGCCGTGCCGCAACCGGGCGTCTGCGCGATGAGCTGGCGAAATATCCGTTCGCCGACGGCGGGATCGTGCTGTTCTGCCACTACCGCTACCTGGCTGTAGAGTATCTGCTGGTTACCGTGCTGAATAACTTAAGCAGCATGCGCGTGAACGAGCAGCTGGATATCAGCTCAACGCATTATCTGGATATCAACCATGCGGATATCGTGGCGCGTATTGATTTGACCGAATGGGAAACCAACCCGGAGTCGACCCGCTACCTGACATTCCTGAAGGGGCGCGTGGGCCGCAAAGTGGCGGATTTCTTTATGGATTTCCTCGGTGCCAGCGAAGGTCTCAACGCCAAAGCGCAGAATAAAGGGTTGCTCCAGGCGGTTGACGACTTCACGGCTGAAGCGCAGCTCGATAAATCTGAGCGCCAGACCGTGCGTCAGCAGGTCTACAGCTACTGCAACGAACAGCTGCAGGCAGGGGAGGAGATTGAGCTGGAGTCCTTGTCAAAAGAGCTGGCGGGCGTCAGCGAAGTTAGTTTCCAGGAATTTACCGCAGAAAAGGGCTATGAGCTTGAAGAGAGCTTCCCGGCCGATCGCAGCACGCTGCGTCAGTTAACCAAGTTTGCCGGCAGCGGCGGTGGGTTAACCATCAACTTTGACGCGATGTTGCTGGGTGAACGCATCTTCTGGGATCCGGCCACCGATACGTTGACCATTAAAGGCACGCCGCCGAATCTGCGCGATCAGCTTCAGCGCCGCACCTCGGGCGGGAAATAACAGCCATAAAAAAACCCCGCAGAAGCGGGGTTTTTTTCGACGAGTTTGCGATTACGCGCGAACGAAGTCGATGTGAGTCAGTTTTGGCTTGAACGCGTGACGCTGAACAGCCTGAACTTTCACTTTTTCTTCTTTACCGCCAACAACGATGGTCAGAACTTCGCTGTAGAATTCAGCTTTGGTCTGCAGGTTCCACAGTTTGTCGTGATCCAGTTCGATTGCAACTGGAGCAGCTTCGCCACCGTAAACGATAGCCGGGAACTTGTTAGCGTTACGCAGGCGGCGGCTCGCACCCTTACCCTGCACGTTACGTACTTCTGCTTCGATAGTGAACATTGATTTCTCTCTGTATTTAAAACCCTACTACAGGCGACCCAGCAGCAGGTGAGTGTTCTGCCTCACGGATGTGAAGCGGGCGGCATTTTATACTCAAATGCCCCTCACATCAATGAAAAGTCCCGCTAACCGCGCAATTCGTTGGCGCGACGGAAGCGACCTTCGTAGTCAAAGAGCTTCTCGCGCACCTGCCAGAACTGGCCTTTCTTACGGGCGACGACAAAATCCGGATGGCGCAATAACACCTGCTGACGCACGATATCGGCCACGGTTATCCAGCGCAGGGGCACGCCCGGCGTGCGGGTATGCGGGCGGATAAACAGCTGTTCGAAGGCCATTCGCTGGGCAGGCGTCTGAACCCGGAAGCGCTCGCTGACGTCCGCCCCGTCTTCATCGTAATAGGTGATTTTCAACCACTCGCCTTTTTCATCGGCGCCGGGCTGCAGCGCCATGCCGGAACAGCGTAGCACCAGCGCATCTTTCAGCTTTAGCGCCGCTTTCAGCATGTCGTCCGGGTCAACCAGCACGGTGTCGCATTCCCGGCAGCGGCGGGCGGCAATGTCGTTTTCGGCGTTGCACTGCGGGCAGTTTTTAAAGCGGAAACGGAAATCGCACTGCTCGCGATGCCCGTCATCATCTTCAAACCAGCCCTGACAGCGGCGGCCAAAGTGTTCGATCAGCGTACCGTCGGCGGTGGTTTTTCCCCAGAAGGTGTTGGCGAACCCGCAGGCTGGGCAAAAGACCTGCACGGGCACGTTGTCGCTTTTCCCTTTTGGCGCACCGACCTCAGGCGTATAGAGATCGTGCGGGTTACCGGCATAATCCAGAATCAGGCAGTCGGTTTTTCCCGGAGCCAGACGCAGGCCGCGGCCAACAATCTGCTGATACAGACTGACCGATTCGGTCGGGCGCAAAATGGCGATAAGGTCGACGTGCGGGGCGTCAAAGCCGGTGGTCAATACCGACACGTTTACCAGATAGCGGAACTGCTGGGCCTTAAACGCGTCAATCAGGCCATCGCGCTCCGGGCCGGGCGTTTCGCCGGTGATTAACGCCGCGTCACCAGCGGGCAGTAATCCGGTGATTTCACGCGCGTGCTCAACGGTGGCGGCAAAGATCATCACCCCTTTGCGCGTCGCGGCGAACTCCTCAATCTGGCTGATGATATGCGGCGTAATACGCTTCTGCTTTTTCAGCTCCTGGTTGAGATCCGCTTCGCTGAATAAGCCGTTGCTCTGCGCCTGTAAACGGCTGAAATCGTACTGCACCACCGGCATATCCAGCCGTTCAGGCGGCGTCAGGTAGCCATGTTTAATCATGTAGCGCAGCGGAAGTTCGTAAATGCAGTCGCTAAACAGGGCCTTGTCATCGCCGCGCACCATGCCGTGATAATGGTAGCGATAGATCCAGCCTTTCCCCAGGCGAAACGGGGTCGCCGTCAGGCCCAGCAGGCGCAGGTGAGGATTCACCGCTTTCAGGTGAGCCAGGATTTGCTGGTACTGGCTGTCGTCGTCATCGCTGATGCGATGACACTCGTCGACGATCAGCAGCGAAAATTCGCTGCGAAACAGGTCCAGATTGCGCGCCACCGACTGCACGCTGCCAAAGACCACTTTGCCGTGGCTCTCTTTGCGCTTCAGCCCGGCGGCGAAAATATCGGCTTCCAGCCCAAGCGCACAATACTTGGCGTGGTTTTGCGCGACGAGCTCTTTGACGTGCGCCAGCACCAGCACGCGACCGCGCGCCAGACGCGCCAGTTCGGCGATGACAAGGCTTTTGCCTGCGCCGGTCGGGAGCACAATCGCCGCCGGCTCGCGATGTTTACGGAACCAGGCGAGGGTGGCGTCAACGGCTTCCTGCTGATAGGGACGAAGTGTAAAAGTCATAGGGTCTCGGTTTCGTTATTCCGCACATAGTATGCCACGAAACTTTTTCCCTTGAGTGGCGCAACCAGACCATTATACTGAACCGTTCCAGACTGCTTCTTTTTTCGGACCTGTTGTCCGACTTCCAGCACCATTAAGGCTAAAAAGATTTCATGCGACTTGATAAGTTTATCGCTCAGCAACTCGGCGTAAGCCGCGCTATTGCCGGGCGTGAAATTCGCGCCAGCCGCGTTACCGTGGATGGCGACATTGTGAGAGACACCGCTTTCAAACTTCAGCCTGAGCATCAGGTGGAGTATGACGGCAATCCGCTGACCCAGCAGCACGGTCCGCGCTACTTCATGCTCAATAAGCCGGAAGGCTACGTCTGCTCGACGGACGATCCCGATCACCCGACGGTGCTCTATTTCCTCGACGAACCGGTGGCGCACAAGCTGCACGCCGCAGGCCGCCTCGACATCGACACCACGGGTCTGGTGCTGATGACCGACGACGGGCAGTGGTCGCATCGCATTACTTCCCCGCGTCACCACTGCGAGAAAACCTATCTGGTCACGCTGGAGTCGCCGGTGTCGGATGACACGGCAGAGCAATTCACGAAAGGCGTTCAGCTGCATAATGAAAAAGATCTGACCAAACCCGCCGTGCTTGAGGTGATTACGCCGACGGAAGTCCGTCTGACCATCAGCGAAGGGCGCTACCATCAGGTGAAACGTATGTTTGCCGCGGTGGGTAACCGCGTTGTTGGCCTGCATCGTGAGCGGATTGGTGCGATCGAACTCGATCCCGACCTGGCGCCAGGCGAATATCGCCCGTTAACGGAAGAAGAGATCGCCAGCGTCGGTCTGCCTTCGCACTAATTTCAGGAGAGCTCTGTGACCACCAGGCCACACTCGTCGTTCAAAATCGTCTTCATTCTTGGCCTGCTGGCCATGCTGATGCCGCTGTCTATTGATATGTACCTGCCCGCGCTGCCGGTCATTTCCGCGCAGTTTGGCGTCCCGGCGGGCAGCGCGCAGATGACGCTCAGCACCTATATTCTCGGCTTTGCCCTCGGCCAGCTGTTTTATGGCCCGATGGCGGACAGCCTTGGACGCAAGCCCGTTATTCTGGGCGGGACGCTGGTCTTTGCGGCCGCAGCGGTGGCCTGTGCGCTGGCGCAGACCATCGATCATCTGATTATCATGCGCTTCTTCCACGGTCTGGCGGCGGCAGCGGCAAGCGTGGTGATTAACGCCCTGATGCGCGATATCTACCCGAAGGAAGAGTTCTCCCGCATGATGTCGTTCGTGATGCTGGTGACGACGATTGCGCCGCTGGTGGCCCCGATGGCCGGTGGTGCGGTGCTGGTGTGGTTTAGCTGGCATGTGATTTTCTGGATCCTGGCCCTGGCCGCGCTGCTGGCCTCGGCGATGATTTTCTTCTTTATTGATGAAACGCTTCCCGTCGAGCGCCGTCAGAAATTCCACATCCGAACCACAATCGGCAACTTTGCCTCGCTGTTTCGCCACAAGCGCGTGCTCAGCTATATGCTGGCAAGCGGGTTCAGCTTCGCCGGGATGTTCTCCTTCCTGAGCGCCGGGCCGTTTGTCTACATCGAGCTGAACCACGTTTCGCCGCAGCACTTCGGCTACTACTTTGCGCTTAACATCGTCTTCCTGTTCATCATGACCATCATCAACAGCCGTTTTGTCCGGCGGGTGGGGGCGCTGAACATGTTCCGCGCCGGGCTGTGGATCCAGTTTGTGATGGCTATCTGGCTGGTAGTGAGCGCGTTTCTGGGCGTGGGCTTCTGGGCTCTGGTGGTCGGCGTGGCGGCCTTTGTCGGCTGCGTGTCGATGGTGTCATCTAATGCGATGGCGGTGATTCTGGATGAGTTTCCGCATATGGCGGGCACCGCCTCTTCCCTGGCGGGGACGTTCCGCTTCGGCATCGGCGCTATCGTTGGCGCGTTGCTTTCAATGGCTACCTTTACGACGGCATGGCCCATGCTGTGGGCGATGGCGTTTTGTGCAACCAGCTCGATACTCTTCTATCTTTACGCCAGTCGACCGCGAAAAGCGGCCCACTAAAACACAGAGAAGGCCCGGCAGGGCCTTTTTTGTTGATGCATATCAACCAAACCCCCGTTCGTTTATTCCGTGTTTGTTTATTTTATGTAAAATCTATTTGTGTAAAAAGTCACATCATTGTATTCAAAAAGGTTGAGTTAGATCGCAGAAACGGGTACATATAGCGCCGACGCGAGCCTGGAAACGGATAAAAAAGCGCTGAATAGTGCAGGCTGGCGATGATGTGTTACTATAAATGTAAATAAATTGTGAAGTAAATTTTGCTTCCGGGGAACGAACGTGAATACATTACAACTCTCCATTGTCCATCGCTTGCCCCAGAGCTATCGCTGGTCGGCGGGTTTTGCAGGTTCGAAAGTTGAACCGATTCCGCAAAACGTCGCGGGCTGTGAAAACTGCCTGGTCGCGCTCAAGCTGTTGAGCCCGAGCGACGAAAATGCGTGGCGGGTGATGGAGCGTCTCAGTCAGGCCCTGACGGATATCGAAGTGGACAGCTCCGTGCTGGAGTGTGAAGGTGAGCCGTGCCTGTTTGTGAAAAGCCAGGACGAGTTTGCCGCCACCTGCCGTCTGAAGAATTTTGGCGTTGCCATCGCGGAGCCTTTCTCCGGCCAGTACCCGTTCTGACCGCTAGTCTGCCGACAACAGCTGGCGCGTGTAGCGCTGCGTTGGCGCGCTAAATACGCGCTGGCACTCACCCTGCTCGACCACTTCTCCCTGTCGCAACACAATCACCTGATGGCATAACGCCCGCACCACCTGAAGATCGTGGCTGATAAAGATATAGGCCAGCCGGTGCTTTTCCTGAAGCCCTTTCAGCAGGGCCAGGATCTGCGCCTGAACGGTTCTGTCCAGCGACGACGTCGGTTCATCCAGAATAATCAGCTCCGGTTTCAGGATCAGCGCGCGGGCAATGGCGATACGCTGGCGCTGCCCGCCGGAGAATTCAGCCGGATAGCGGTGGCGGGTCCCGGCATCTAAGCCCACTTCGGCCATCACCCGCATAACCTCCTGCTCTCGCTGCTGAGCGCTCAGGCCGGGCTGATGCACGCGCAGACCCTCCTCGATAATCTGTAACACGCTGAGCCGTGGGTTAAGCGAGGAGTTGGGATCCTGAAACACCACCTGCATGCGGGGCCGCACGGGCAGCATCTGACGGCGATTCCAGCGGTGCAGCGGCATATCGTCAAAGAGGATCTCGCCCTGGGAGGCAATTAAGCGCAGCAGCGCCAGACCGGTGGTGCTCTTACCCGAACCGGATTCGCCCACCAGCCCCAGGGATTCTCCCGGGCGAAGCGAGAAGCGGATGTTTTTCAGCACCGGATTCTGGTCGACGATGCGCCGCAGAATACCTTTGCGGATCGGGAACGAGACGGACAGATCCTCAACGCGCAGCAGCGGTGTGCTGTCAGCCTTGAGGGGAACCGGGTCGCCGGAGGGTTCGCTGTCGAGCAAACGCTGCGTATAGGGGTGCTGCGGCGCGCTCAGCAGCGTGGGCGCGCTATTCTGCTCAACGCACCGTCCGTTTTGCATCACCGCGACGCTGTCGGCCAGCTTTCTCACAATGCTCAGGTTATGCGTGATAAACAGCAGGCTCATGTTCAGCTCGTCACGCAGTTCCCGCAGCAGCGTCAATATTTGCGCCTGTACCGTCACGTCCAGCGCCGTTGTAGGCTCGTCGGCAATCAACAGCTCGGGACGCGTGAGCAGGGCCATGGCAATCATCACGCGCTGGCGTTCGCCGCCGGAGAGCTGGTGCGGAAAATCATTCAGCCGTTTGGCCGCGTTGCGTATGCCCGTTCGTTCCAGACAGTCCAGAATTTCTCCCCGCGCGGCCTCTTTGCGCATCCCCCGGTGCAGGGAGAGCACTTCATAGAGCTGTTTCTCCAGGCTGTGCAGCGGGTTGAGGGAAACCATGGGCTCCTGGAAGATCATGGCGATTTTGTTGCCGCGAATGCCGCGCAGTGTATGTTCGTCGGCATGCAGCAGCGAGCTGCCGTGAAACAGAATATCTCCCTGCGGGTAGCTCACCGGCGGAGAAGGCAGCAGCCGCAGGATAGAGAGTGCTGAAACGCTCTTGCCTGAACCCGACTCGCCCACCAGGGCCAGCGTTTCACCGGGCTGGATCTGCAGCGACAGGTCGGTGACCACGGTGCGCGTCTCGCCCTGCGTTGAAAAAGCAATCGACAGGTTATCAATACTCAGAAGAGGCTGGGTCATTTTATACCGCCTTGTTCGGATCGAAGGCATCGCGCACGGCTTCGCCAATAAAAATCAGCAGCGACAGCAGCACGGCCACGGAAAGAAAGGCGGCGATACCTAACCACGGTGCCTGCAGGTTGTTTTTGCCCTGCAGCAGCAGTTCGCCGAGCGACGGGGAACCCAGCGGTAGCCCGAAACCAAGAAAATCCAGCGAGGTGAGGGTGGTGATCGAGCTGCAAAGAATAAACGGCAGGAAGGTGAGCGTTGCCACTACCGCGTTGGGCAGCATGTGGCGGAAGATAATCCCCCGGTCGCTAACGCCAAGCGCCTGCGCGGCGCGAATGTAGTCGAAATTACGGGTACGCAGGAACTCCGCCCGCACCACGCCCACCAGCGCCATCCAGCCGAACAGGACGGTGATGCCCAACAGCCACCAGAAGCCGGGCTGCACCACACTGGAAAGCAGGATGATCAGAAACAGCGTTGGCATGCCTGACCACACTTCAATCACCCGCTGGCCCCACAGATCAATTTTCCCGCCGTAGTAGCCCTGAACGGCGCCCGCCACGACGCCCATTACGCTTGAGAAGATCGTCAGCATCAGCCCAAAGAGAAGCGAGATTCGCGTGCCGTACAGGATGCGCGCCAGCACGTCGCCGCCGTTAGCATCCGTTCCCAGCCAGTTTTGCGCGGAGGGCGGGGAAGGGAACGGCGTCGTGGTGGCGAAGTTAATGCTGTTTGCGCCAAAGCGCACCGGCGCCCAGAGCGCCCAGCCGTGCTGTTCGATCTGCTGGCGAAGCCACGGATCCTGATACTCCGCCGGTGTTGCAAACGGGCCGCCGAAATCGCTTTCGCTGTAGTTGGCGATAACCGGCACGTACCAGCGGTCGTTAAAATGCACCAGCAACGGCTTGTCGTTGGCGATCAGCTCCGAACACATGCTTAAGGCAAACAGCACGGCAAAAATCCACAGCGACCAGTAGCCGCGGCGGTTGTGGCGAAAGCGGGCCCAGCGGGCCTGGTTGACGGGGCTTAAACGCGGCATCAGCGGCCCTCAAAATCGATTCTGGGATCGACCAGCGTATAGCTGATATCACTGATGATATTCAGCAGCAGGCCAATCAGGGTGAAAATATAGAGTGTGCCAAACATCACCGGATAGTCGCGCGACACGGTAGCTTCATAGCCCAGCAGCCCCAGGCCGTTGAGCGAGAACATCACCTCTATCAGTAGCGAGCCGGTAAAAAACATGCCGATGAACGTGGCCGGAAATCCGGCGATCACCAGCAGCATGGCGTTGCGGAACACGTGTTTCCACATGATCTGCTTCTCGCTCACGCCCTTAGCGCGGGCCGTGACAACGTACTGTTTACGAATTTCATCGAGAAAGGCGTTTTTGGTCAACATGGTCAGGGCCGCAAACCCGCCGATGACCGTGGCCAGCACCGGCAGCGTGATATGCCAGAGATAGTCGGTGATTTTCTGATACCACGGCAGGGAGCTGAAATCGGCGGAGACCAGCCCCCGCAGCGGGAAGAGGTCGAAATAACTTCCCCCGGCAAAAAAGACAATCAGCAGGACGGCAAACAGAAACGCCGGGATGGCGTAGCCGATGATGATGAACGTGCTGCTCCAGATATCAAACCGGCTGCCGTTGTAGACCGCTTTACGGATCCCGAGCGGTATAGAGACCAGATAGATGATCAGCGTTCCCCACAGCCCCAGCGTTATTGAAACCGGCAGGCTTTGCTTGATCAACGTTAGCACTGAGGCACTGCGAAACAGGCTGTCGCCAAAATCAAATCGGATGTAATCCCAGAGCATCTTGAAATAGCGTTCGTGAATCGGTTTGTCAAAGCCGTAGCGGTGGGTGATCTCGGCGATCACTTCCGGATCCAGCCCGCGTCCGCCGCGATAATGGCTTTCGCTGATATTCCCTACGCCGGTTCGCGCATGGCTCGCGCCCATCCCTTCACCGCCGCCGCCTGGCATGCCGCCGCTGTTGCCAAATTCAATGGCGGCAATTGCCTGATCGACCGGGCCGCCGGGGGCGATTTGCACGATAAAAAAGTTAATCGTGATGATGGCCCACAGGGTGGGGATGACCAGCAGGAGACGACGGATAAGATACGCACCCATGATGATTCCTTATCGCCGCTCAGCGGGAAGTCTGGCGGCTTTGTTAACGTCATACCACCAGGTATCAAAGCCCAGGGAATAGACAGGGCGCACGGCAGGCACGGAGAACTTGTCCCAGCGCGCAAGGCGATCTTCGCCCATATACCACATCGGCAGCATGTAGTAGTTCCAGGTTAAGACCCTGTCGAGGGCGCGCCCGAGCGGCAGGAGCTTTTCTTTATCCCCCTGCGCCGCCACTATTTTCGCAATCAGCGCGTCAATCGCCGGGCTTTTTACCCCTGGCGCATTGTATGAGGAGTCAATGTAACTGGAGGCCCAGGAGATTTGCAGGTCCGAGCTGGGCCACGGCTGCGCGGGCCACAGGCGCTGCATCATGTCGTAATCACGGCTGCGCATGCGGCTGGTGATCTGCGCGTTATCGACCTGGCGAATGTTCATGGTCACGCCCAGCCGCTCAAGGTTGTGCTTAAACGGCAGTACCCACTGATCGTTGCCCCCGGACGAGAGCAGCAGCTCAAAGCTGAGAGGCTTACCCGTTTTGGCATCCACACGCTTTTGATTTTTCAGGTGCCAGCCCGCGTCATCCAGCAGCTTGCTGGCCTTCAGCAGGTTGTCGCGGTCGTAACCGTCACCGTTTGACGCGGGTGGCTGAAAAACAGTGGTGAACACCTGCGGCGGCAGCTCCGCTTTCAGCGGCGCCAGCAGAGCCAGCTCGTCGGCTTTCGGGTAATCGCGCGCGGCATATTCGGTGTTATGGAAATAGCTGTTGGCGCGGCTGTAAGCCCCGTAAAACAGCGCTTTGTTCATCCACTCAAAATCAAAGGCCAGGGAAATGGCCTCGCGCACCCGGCGGTCATTAAATACCGGACGCTGAATATTAAACGCCAGCCAGCGGGTGTCCTGAGCAGACTCATTTTTGTGCTCGTCTTTGACGATATACCCTTTGGCGAAATTTTTGCCGATATAGCGGGTCGCCCAGTTTTTGGCGCTGCTTTCTACGCGTAAATCGAAGGCGCCGGCTTTGAACGCTTCAAACGCCACGTTATCGTCGAGGTAGTAATCATAGCGAAGGGTGTCAAAATTCCAGCGCCCGCGGTTTACCGGCAGGTCTGCCGCCCAGTAGTCTTTCACGCGAGAGTAAACGACATATTGCCCCATGCGCCAGTCGGTTATGCGGTATGGGCCGCCTGCCAGCGGCGGCGTGGAAAGCGGGTCGCTTAGCTTATGATTTTTCCAGAACGATTCAGGCATTACCGGCAGCGAGAACAGGCTAAGCATGTTCTCCTTGTTCGGTTCGCTCAGCTCGATGCGCACGGTGAGCGGCGCGATGGCTCTGACGGATGCGCCTTTATACACGATGCGGAACTGGGGGACGCCTTCGGTCATGAATTTATGGAAGGTGAAGGCGACGTCGCTGGCCTTCACCGGCGTACCGTCGTGAAAACGTGCCCGCGGGTTCAGCGAGATTTCCGTCCAGGCGAAGTTATCGGCGTAACGCACGTTCTCGGCAATCAGCGGATAGTAGCTGCCGGGCTCATCATCCGACGTGACGAAGAGCGTATCGTAAAGCGATTCCGTTCGCGCGGCCGCCACGCCGCGCAGGGCGAAGCGGTTGAAGTTGTCGAATGTTCCCGTGGCGGAAAGCGTGACCTTTCCGCCCTTCGGCGCGGCAGGGTTAACGTAATCGAAGTGCGTAAAATTGACCGCATATTTCGGCTCGCCAATCACCGCGAAGGCGATATTTTCTTTGATGGCTTGCGCCTGGCTGGACAGGCTCGTTAGTGCCAACATCAGCAACATGAAGCGCATAAGCATCTCGCGGCGGCTCCCTCTTTTACAGTCCGACTCGGTTAAGCTGAATAATAAGTGACGTCACGGGCAATGTGAAATTAATCACCCCCGGGCGAAATATCAGGCCGCCATTCGCGGAACTGCGCCAGCGGCATCGGGCGGCTAATCCAGTATCCCTGCAGGAAATTAACGCCGTGTTCGCGTAGCCAGGCGGCCTGTTCCGGCGTTTCCACCCCTTCGGCGACGGTCGACATATTCAGTCGCCTTGCCAGCGTCAGGACGGCATCCAGCACCGGCGACGTCACGGTCTCAGTGCCAATTGCATTAACAAAGCCGCGGTCGATCTTGAGATAGTCCATGGTGAAATGCTCAAGATAAATCAGCGCGCTGTGGCCGGTGCCAAAATCATCAATGGCTATCTCAAACCCTTCGTTGTGTAGCCATTCGAAGAGGCTGTTGGCTTCCCGATGATTGAGCATGTCGCGTTCGGTAATTTCCAGCACGATCTGGAAGTAATCCTGCGGCAGTAGCGCTTTGAAGGTGCGCATATCGTCTTTGAAGCTTTCCGCATGCAGATGCCCCGGCGCAATGTTGATGCCCACCTTTGCCCCCGGAGGTAACAGGGTTTGTAACACGGGCGCATCGTGAATGATAAGGTCAAAGAGATGCAGCGTCAGCGGGACAATCAGCTTCTGCGCTTCGGCAAAGTTGATAAACGCGTCCGGCGGAATTTCCCCCATCGTCGGGTGTTTCCAGCGCATCAGCACTTCAAGCCCGGTCATCTGGAGCGATTTAGCATCGACGACGGGCTGATAAACCACATAAAACTGACCACGCTTAATCGCGCTTAAAATCTCTTTACCCGGGTTGAGGCGAATGCTGAGGATATAGTAGTTGAGCGATCCGGCACAAATGCCGCATACCAGCCCGAAGAACAGGGCGTAGAGAATTTCATCGCTGGTCCATGCGTCAGCATACAGGTTGATGGTCAGGGGCACGTCTTTCAGCGTCGCGGTACGGGCCGGCGTTTCATGCAGGTCATGCGCAAGGACCAGCGTGCTGGAGCGCGTTGACAGCGCATGATCGCCAATAATGATGGCAATGCCGGCAAATTCGTCCTGGCGCGCGGTGTAGAGCAGATAAGGCGTCAGATTGAGATTCACCGAGGTGAACACGCCGCCGTCCTTCACTAGCGGGTTACGGTACCAGATGGCAATCGCGGGCTTGTTGGGCAACATCGGGGTGCCTGGAAGCAGTTCCATATCAATCTGTTTGTCGATGTGCAGCTCGGGGATCAGTTCCTCCATGGGGACATTCATCGGCCCCGTGGCAGAAGAGCAGAACGCCATTTTGTCTCTGACCAGCAGGAATGCGCGAACGTTAACGCTAAAGGCAGCGCGCGAGGTAAGTTCCTGATTGACGTCGTGGCAGCTGTTTAACGTGAGCGGCTGGAGCACATCGATAGAATTTTTTAACTCATCGAAATAGCTCTCCATATAGATGCTCACATCGTGGATCAGGGTGTCGAATTTGACTTCCCGCTTGTGGTAGCTCCAGAAAAATTGCAACGAACCCAGGAGCAGGGCGGCGATCAGGCCTGTGATGATGCTGAGGATCAGTATTTTGCGATTGCTGGAGAAATAGCGGGTGAACATAGACGTCGTGATTCCTGAAATGCCGCTGGATGTATTCAGTGTAACGGGCAAAAAAAAACACTGCCGAAGCAGTGCTTTTTTTCATCATATCGCCAGCCAAGGGATAACCAACGATACGATAGTCATATTAACTGCGGGTCAGTACGCGGCGTGCTTCGTTGTAGCGCTTCTTCCAGTACGGTTCATTCATGCTGGAAATGGTCACACCGCTGCTGGTGGAGGCATGTACAAACTGGTCATTACCAATGTAGATGCCAACATGTCGACCTGTAGAACCGGCACGGAACAGGACTAAATCACCGGTGCGCAGTTTGGTTCGTGAAATCGACTTGCCCATCTCCTGCTGTTCATAGGTTGAACGCGGAAGATCTAACCCAAATTGCTCACGGAACGTACGCTGTACAAAACCGGAACAATCAATACCTGTTTTTGTGCTGCCGCCAAGACGATAGCGCACGCCTTTCCAGTCAGCATACTGGTCCATAATGCGGGACTTCACGTCCAGATTACGTACCATATTTTCAAATTCATCCTGAGAGGCTTGCAGTGACGAGGAATCTTCCATTCCCACAACACGCGTCTCAGGATGCATATTCTTTGCGGTGTTAGATGTACTACATGCAGACAACAGTACCGCGACTGCTATCGCCGGGATCCCCCGTAAGATATATCTCAGAAACGGTTGAGATTTGACCATTTTGTTTATTATCCCTTGAAGTCCTTAACGACAAATATCGTTATAAAAATGCCAAACGTGACGAGACTAATTATCTGTTCACATTGAGACAATTCTTTCTGGTCACATTTGTGGCACAGCGCACAAAATTATTCGCCAGTGAAATAATTATCTCTATGGGGCAAAACGAGTTCGAGATTAACCGATTGCCTGGGGTATTGCGAGAAAAAAAAGCCTTTTTTTTATAAGAAAATGTGATACAGAAAGTAAAAACATAGAATTGCTCAAAATAGCGACGGATCCGCTGCGCCAGTATGCAATTGCTTCATTTTTATCATGAATATGATGACGAGAATATGACAGTGGGGAAAGATCGCGGCGAGAACGCTATCAGGGATCATGTCGATCCCTGATAGCTCACGTTAATTTAGGTTAGTTATTTGTTTAATTATTGTTGCGCCCTGCCGGGAAGATAGCGATCGAACAGCGCTATTATCCTGTCGCTCAGTGGGGTCATTAAACACCACGGCAGCGCAATCAGCGCCACGGAGAGCGAACCGACGGCAATATCGGTAAACCAGTGAGCGCCAATCATTACGCGCGGGAAGGCAAAAACCACAAAAATAATCAGGGCTATGGCAAAGGCTTTTCTGCCGAAATAGCGAAGCATAATTGCGGAAAAAATAAGCAGCATCATACCGTGATCGCCGGGGAAACTGTCCTTCGACGCATCTTTTGTTGGAATATGCAGCAGTTCGCTGACGCGATAAATATCGGTGAAGAATAGCGTTGGGCTTGAGCGCTTAACCGGAATAATCGCGGTTGCCAGCTGGTTAATGGCGACGGCAAACAGCAGCATCACCAGACCGATAATGAGAATCCGCCGACGCCCGGCTTTATCCTCTTTCAGCCAGAAAGAGAGCATCAGGCAGCCCATGGCCAGCAGCGAGAAGCCGTCGAAGGCGCGGTTGTTGGTAATTGCCACCAGCCACAGGAACGCGTTGCTCTTCACCAGCTCCTGGTTGAAGAAGTGAAAAATGGCAGAATCCAGCGGGAACCAGAAACCATGATCCGCCGGGATATACCAGGAGAAGAAAAGCGCCAGACCGGCGACATTAAGCAGTAATATCAGGGGAAATCGAGTTGTCATAACGTTCTGCATAGAGTGAAAACTGGGGCAACGTTAGCCGCCCGAACTTAAACGAATCCTCAACAGGCTGGACTGGAGGGCATTCCAGTCGGCGTTAACCGCACTAATTAACTCTATTCGGCTGTCAGGCGGCGCCACATTCTGCGTTTCAATAAAGAAATCGTCACCCTGACGGTTGATCCTCACCAGCCCGTCTGGGGTGCGCATGATCCCTTTCACGCGATCGACGGGAGCAAGTCGGGCCCACTCCAGGATCCCAATGGTGTCAAAAACGGTTTCAGCATCAAATATCCATCCGCAGGCCTGATATCCCTGGCCGCTGTTCAGGTTACGACGCCAGCGCTGGTGTTCCGGCAGGCTGAGAGCGGCTAAACCCTGCTTAACCGGATGACTGTGCGAATGAGCTGCACTGGCAGGCAGCTCGGTGAGGTTCAGACGAGGAAGGTCAAGCAGGGCGCTATCAATATTCCCCTGTGTGGCCTGCACCCGCGTGCGGTTGCCGCCGAAATGTTGCCACCACGCGTCCAGCGCGGCCTGGCTTTCAGGCGTGGCGCGATCTCCTTTATTCGCGACAATAACGTCAGCCGAGGCGAGCTGATCGCGGAAATTCTCATTGGCCACCGCCTTGTCATCCAGAAGCTGACGCGGATCGAGCAGGCACAGGGTGGCGCGCAGGTCGATCCACGGCTCGTAAACCGGGGCAGTCAGTAAATCGAGGATCTGCTTCGGATGGCCCAGCCCGGTGGGTTCGATCAGCAGGCGGTCGGGTTTGCCCTGACGCAGCAGCGTATTGAGCCCGACCTGCATCGGCAGGCCATTGACGCAGCACATGCATCCGCCGGGGATCTCTTTAATCATCGCGCCGCTGGATGACAGCAACGCGCCGTCAATGCCCACCTCGCCAAATTCATTGACCAGCACGGCCCATTTCTCGGCCGGATCTTTATTTGCCAGCAGGTGGAGAATTGAGGTGGTTTTACCGCTGCCGAGAAAACCGGTGATGAGATTGGTTTTGGTCACGTGCGCTCCAGATGAGAATGGTGATGCTATAACACTGTTCTCTCTATCCTGGCGAAAAACGTGGCCTGTGAGAAGGGGAAGGGCGAACGGAGGCCTCATCCGTTCGCGTTAAACGCAATAATCGTTAAACATTTAACGTTTCGATAACAGCCTGACGCGCGCCGTGGCGGGTGATGCGCTCATAAGCCTGGCTGACAGCCTCTACAAACGCGCTGTTTTGCGCGAGATCGTGACCAAAGACCTCGCTCAGCCCCAGCAGGGCGTTTACGCGCTCGGCGTCGCTGCTGGCATTGACCATCGTGCGAATTTTATCGCTGAGGGGATCGCGAACATCAATCGCGTTGCCACGGTCGTCGGTGCCGCTGACGTAGCGTATCCAGCCGGCCACGCCCAGGGCCAGCAGCGACCACGGTGTTTTTCGCTCAAGATGAACGCGGATCCCGTCCAGCATTCTTTGCGGAAGCTTCTGGCTACCGTCCATTGCGATCTGCCAGGTCCGATGCTGAAGTGCCGGGTTGGCAAAGCGCTCCAGCAGGCTATCGGCGTAGGCGGTGAGATCGACATCCTTAATGCGTAACGTGGTCGCCTGTTCGTCCAGCATCAGCCGACGGGCGGCTTCGCGGAACGCAGCGTCCTCCATGCATTCATTAATATGGGCGTAGCCCGCGAGATACCCCAGATACGCCAGGAAAGAGTGGCTGCCGTTAAGCATGCGTAATTTCATCTGCTCCCAGGGCAGAACATCCTGCACCATCTGAACGCCCGCGACCTCCCACTCCGGACGGCCAGCGACGAAATTATCTTCCACCACCCACTGAATAAACGGCTCACAGCTGATGGCGCACGGATCTTCAACGCCGAGCGCGTCGGTGATTTCCGCCAGTGAGGCGTCCGTCGCGGCGGGAACAATCCTGTCGACCATCGTTCCGGGGAAGCTTACGTGGCTATCAATCCATTCAGACAGCGCCGCGGAACGCTTTTGCGCCATGCCCAGCACCGCGTTTTTCACCACGTGCCCGTTATCAGGGATATTGTCGCAGGAGAGCACGGTAAACGCAGGTAAGCCGCGCTCGCGGCGACGGTGAAGCGCTTCGACCAGGATCCCGGGCGCGGAATGTGGCGCTGAGGGGTTTTCAAGGTCATGGATTATCCGGGCGTTGTGCAGATCGAGTTTTCCGGTGGCGGGATCGATGCAGTAGCCTTTCTCCGTGATGGTAAGCGACACAATAGCGACCTGCGGCTCGCAAAATTTCTCAATAATGGCGGGCAGAGAGTCCAGCTTTGCGTTCAGGCATTCATGGACGGCGCCGACGATAATCGCCTCATTGCCTTCTGCCCCTTTCTCCAGCACGGTGAACAGGTGATCCTGCGCGCGCAGCTGGCTCATCAGCACGTCGCCGCTGAAGAGGCTAATCTCACAAATACCCCAGTCGCCGCCTTTTTCATTCAGCACCCGATTTGTTAACAATGCCTGGTGCGCACGGTGGAACGCGCCAAAGCCAAAATGAACGATGCGGGAGCGTAATTGCGCGCGATCGTAGCGAGGTTGCTGAACCCGGGCAGGAAGGGAGGTGGAGGCAATTGTCTTCATGAGATACACACCTGATTAACCATTAATTAACAATGTCAGTGTAAAGTTATATGACAGCAAATAAAATTGGTGAGCCGTAAATATCCCCGTTCTGTGAGTTTGATCAATCAATGTGTGGCGGTATGTTGACCCTTAGCGGCAAACATGTATGGTAGTCGTCATTGCAGTAACGCATATTGGTATAACAACTTAAGAGGGTGAGGCAATGGAACAAACCTGGCGTTGGTACGGGCCGAACGATCCGGTTTCTCTTGATGATGTGCGCCAGGCTGGCGCAACGGGTGTCGTCACGGCGCTGCATCATATTCCTAACGGTCAGGTATGGCCGGTTGAAGAAATTCAACAGCGCCAGGCGCTGCTGGCGGAGAAGGGGTTAACCTGGTCTGTAGTGGAGAGCATCCCGGTTCACGAAGACATCAAAACCCATTCCGGGGAGTACCAGACCTGGATTGCTAACTATCAGCAGAGTATTCGCAACCTGGCGACCTGCGGCATTGATACGGTCTGCTATAACTTCATGCCCATCCTCGACTGGACGCGTACCGACCTTGAATATCAGATGCCGGACGGCTCGAAAGCGCTGCGTTTCGACCAGATCGCCTTCGCGGCGTTTGAGCTGCACATTCTGAAACGTCCTGGCGCCGAAGCGGATTACACCGCGGAAGAGCAGCAGCAGGCGCTCGAATGGTTCAATGCAGCCAGCGACGCGGACATCGAAAAGCTGACCCGTAATATTATTGCGGGCCTGCCGGGAGCTGAAGAGGGGTATACGCTGGATCAGTTCCGCGCGCGCCTGGCGGAATACGGCGATATTGATAAGCAGCAGCTGCGTGAAAACATGGCGTATTTCCTGCGCGCTATCGTGCCGGTTGCTGAAGAAGCTGGTGTGCGTCTGGCGGTGCACCCGGACGATCCACCGCGTCCTATCCTCGGCCTGCCGCGCATTGTTTCCACTATTGAAGATATGCAGTGGCTGAAGGATACGGTCAACAGCATCTATAACGGCTTTACCATGTGTACCGGCTCCTACGGCGTGCGTGCGGATAACGACCTGGTGCGGATGATTGAAACCTTTGGCGATCGCATTCACTTTACGCACTTGCGTGCGACCTGCCGCGAAGAGAATCCAAAAACCTTCCACGAGGCGGCGCACCTGGGCGGCGATGTGAATATGGTGGCGGTGGTAGACGCCATTCTGGCGGAAGAGGCGCGTCGCAAGCAGGCGGGCGATGTGCGTCCTATTCCGTTCCGTCCGGATCACGGCCACCAGATGCTGGACGATCTGCGTAAGAAAACCAACCCGGGCTATTCGGCGATTGGTCGTCTTAAAGGGATGGCTGAAGTGCGCGGCGTTGAGCTGGCGCTGAAGATGACGAAGTATCCGGAGCTTCTGTAACCGGAATTGCCGGGTGGCGGCTTCGCCTTACCCGGCCTACAAAAACACAAAAACCGGCTTCAGGGCCGGTTTTTCGTAGGCCCGGTAAGCGTAGCGCCACCGGGCAAATGCCGCAATCAGTCAGCGCGACCCATATAGCGTTTTTCTTCGATATGGATGCGGATTTTCTCGCCAGCGGAGAGGTATTCCGGCACCTGCACAACCAGGCCGGTGGTCAGGGTAGCCGGTTTGTTGCGCGCACTTGCGGATGCGCCTTTGATGCCTGGTGCGGTTTCTACGATTTCCAGATCGACGGTCTGCGGCAGCTCCAGCGCCAGCAGCACGCCGTCCCAGGTCAGGACCTGCATGTCAGGCATGCCGCCTTCTGGGATGAACAGCAGCTCTTCTTCAATCTGATCTTTGGTGAAGATGTACGGGGTGTAATCTTCTTTGTCCATGAACACGTATTCGTTGCCGTCGATGTAGGAGAAATCAACGTAGCGACGGGTCAGGGTCACGGTATCGACGATATCGTCACCTTTAAAGCGCTCTTCCACTTTCAGGCCGGTACGCACATCGGCGAAACGCATTTTGTACAGCGTTGCTGCACCACGGGCGCTCGGGGCCTGAATGTCGATATCTTTCACAATCAGCAGTTTGCCGTTGTAATTCAGCACCATACCTTTCTTAATTTCGTTCGCTCTTGGCATTGCAGTAATCCTGTTTACGGGAGGTAAAAAATATCGCGCCAAATTACTCGCGCGCGGCCTTTCAGGCAAGAGGAATTCGTGGCTTTTGCTATCAATACGCAAAAGGTGTTACTGTGCGCGCGATGCCCGACTGCGCGGGCGATCGTCAGCGAAAGAGAGCATTTATGGATTGCCGTCCCGATTGTGGCGCGTGCTGTACTGCACCGTCCATTTCAAGCCCTATTCCAGGAATGCCTCAAGGTAAGCCTGCCAATACCCGCTGCGTTCAGCTCTCGGAAACTAACCTGTGCATGATCTTTGGCTCACCGCTGCGCCCGAAAGTCTGCTCCGGGCTTCAGCCCGCTGCCGAAATGTGTGGCAGCACGCGAGGGCAGGCGATGACGTACCTTCTTGAGCTGGAAGCGCTCACCGCGCCCTAAACGTCTTTAATCCTCGCCAGGCAGCCGATCGTCAGCGTACACATCACCAGCGCAATCCAGAATACCGTGTGATAGTTCCAGATTTCGGCAACGACACCGGCCATTGAGCCCGCGATAATCCAGCCCACGCGGGTGGTATTAGTATAAAGGGTGGTGGCAGAGCCTGCCTGGCCCGGCATCAGATCCTGGAAATAGAGCATGCCTATCCCGGCGAGAATGCCTATATAGATGGCGTTCAGCAGCTGTAAAGCCAGCAACAGCCCCGGCGTATGTACCGTCAGCATACCGATATAAAACAGCAGACCGGCGATCGCGGCGATGCGCATTAAAAAACGCTTTCCGAAGCGCTTTGCGTAATAGCCGGCAATGAGCATCGTCGGGATCTCAAGCCCGGCCGCGGTGCCCATCATGATGCCCGCCAGCTTCTCCGACAGGTGCAGTTCATCAATAATAAACAGCGGCATATTGATGATATACAGGCTGTTGGTACCCCACATCAGCGTGCAGATAACAAACAGGAGCAGGGCATCGCGGCGGTTACGGCGCGGCGCTTCCAGCACGCCCGTTGTCACTTTGGGCTCTTTGCGCATGGACGGCAGGAAGAACCACACCAGCGCGCCGCACGCCACAAACGCGACGGCCGCGCTCAGGTACATCACCGTAAAGCCAAAACCCATCGCCAGCGCGTAGGCCAGCGGCGGGCCAATCACCCATGCCAGCGACACCTGAGCACGCAGGACAGAGCTGAACATCACCGCTTCACGTCCGGTATGGTCGGCGTGTTCGCGGGCAAGGGCGAACAGCTGGGGGTTCGCCGTTGAGCCAAAGCTGCTCAGGAATACCCCGACGAAGAGCAGAATGAAATAGTTGCGGTTCCAGGCAAACAGAACGCAGGCCATGACCCCGAGCAGACAGCAGAAAACGATCAGGCTTTTACGATCGCCTTTTCTGTCAGATCGTCCCGCCAGAAACTGGCTGACCAGGATGCCGATGATGGCGCTTCCGGTAAAAAAGAAGCCGACCATTGCCGGGCGGACGTGAACCTCATTTGTCAGAAATAGGCTCAATGTCGGCGTCTGTAACGCACCGGCAATGCCCGTGAAGAAGGCAACAACCAGGAATGCCGCGGAGGTCAAATCAAAGGGCTTCGGCGAGACGGCCGCAGGGGTGTTATGCATGTTTTATAATTAGCGAGTAGCAGAGAGGGGCGGAGTTTACGCCGTCAGCTAAAAAATAAACAGTGGGTGCGGTCAATGATGCCACGAAAAATCAAAATGGCATTTCAACTTACATCTTACCCAGCTGACCTTAGCTGAAACTGTCTTGCTGAACTTCAGCAAAATTCAGCTGAACGAAGAAGAAATGTGCTGTATCTCTAAATTCTGAGATCGGAAATACGAGTTTACTTGCAAGACATTGCAGAAAGCGCAAGACTTTTTGAAACGTTTCAGCGCTATCTTGGTTTAACAAACGGAGCAGGCTAGCGCATTTTTTCTCATTAAAGCTGAAACGATTCAAGTTCAGCAGGAGTGGAGAACCATGTTCCAGTTATCTGTTCAGGATATCCACCCGGGCGCTCAGGCCGGGGATAAAGAAGAGGCTATTCGCCAGGTTGCCGCTGCGCTTGTGCAGGCGGGTAACGTCGCGGACGGCTATGTAAACGGCATGCTGGCCCGCGAGCAGCAGACCTCAACCTTCCTCGGCAATGGCATTGCCATTCCGCACGGCACAACCGACACCCGCGATCAGGTGCTGAAAACCGGCGTTCAGGTTTATCAGTTCCCGCAGGGCGTGCTCTGGGGCGATGGTCAGGTGGCCTACGTGGCTATCGGTATCGCGGCCAGCAGCGACGAACACTTAGGCCTGCTGCGTCAGCTGACGCATGTCCTGAGCGATGACGATGTGGCTGAACAGCTGAAATCCGCAACCACAGCTGAAGAGCTGCGCGCCCTGCTGATGGGCGAAAAACAGAGCGAAGCGCTGAAGCTGGATAACGAAACGCTGACGCTGGACGTGGTTGCCTCCGATCTGGTGACGCTGCAGGCGCTGAACGCGGGTCGTCTGAAAGAAGCCGGCGCGGCGGATGCCACGTTTGTGACGCGCGTGATTAACGATAAGCCGTTGAATCTGGGTCAGGGTATCTGGCTGAACGACAGTGCTGAAGGCAACCTGCGCAGCGCTATCGCCGTGAGCCGCGCGGCCAATGCGTTTGACGTAGAAGGCGAGCGCGCGGCCATGCTGGTGACCGTGGCAATGAACGACGATCAGCCGGTTTCCGTGCTGAAGCGTCTGGGCGATCTGCTGCTGAACAACAAAGCTGAAAAACTGCTGAACGCTGATGCCTCCACCGTGCTGGCACTGCTGACCAGTGATGATGCGCCGACTGAAGACGTGCAGACCGCTGAGTTCGTGGTACGCAACGAGCACGGCCTGCATGCCCGTCCGGGCACCATGCTGGTGAATACCATTAAACAATTCGAGAGTGAGATCACCGTGGCGAATCTTGATGGCACGGGCAAACCGGCCAATGGCCGTAGTCTGATGAAAGTTGTCGCGCTGGGCGTGAAGAAAGGCCACCGTCTGCGTTTCACCGCGCAGGGTGCCGATGCTGAACAGGCGCTGAAAGCGATTGGCGACGCCATCGCGGCAGGTCTGGGGGAGGGCGCATAATGAGCAGACGTGTTGCGACTATTACGCTGAACCCGGCTTATGACCTGGTAGGATTTTGCCCGGAAATTGAGCGCGGCGAAGTCAACCTCGTGCGTACCACTGGCCTGCATGCTGCGGGCAAAGGGATTAACGTCGCGAAAGTGCTCAAGGATCTCGGTATCGACGTCACCGTGGGCGGATTCCTCGGTAAAGATAACCAGGATGGTTTCCAGCAGCTGTTCAGCGAGCTGGGCATTGCCAACCGTTTTCAGGTTGTTCAGGGCCGTACCCGCATCAACGTCAAGCTGACGGAGAAAGACGGTGAAGTGACCGATCTGAACTTCTCTGGCTTTGAAGTGACGCCGTCGGACTGGGAGCGTTTTGTTAACGACTCTCTGACCTGGCTCGGTCAGTTTGACATGGTCTGCGTCAGCGGCAGCCTGCCGTCCGGCGTCAGCCCGGAAGCGTTTACCGACTGGATGACGCGCCTGCGCAGCCAGTGCCCGTGCATCATTTTTGACAGCAGCCGCGACGCGCTGGTTGCCGGTCTGAAAGCCTCGCCGTGGCTGGTGAAGCCGAATCGCCGCGAGCTGGAGATCTGGGCGGGTCGTAAGCTGCCAGAATTAAAAGATGTGATTGACGCTGCCCATGCGCTGCGCGAGCAGGGTATCGCTCACGTGGTGATCTCTCTTGGTGCAGAAGGCGCGCTGTGGGTTAATGCGTCTGGTGAATGGATCGCCAAACCGCCGTCAATGGAAGTTGTCAGCACCGTTGGCGCAGGGGATTCCATGGTTGGCGGCCTGATTTACGGTCTGCTGATGCGTGAATCCAGTGAGCATACTTTACGTCTTGCCACCGCCGTTGCTGCCCTGGCCGTAAGCCAGAGCAATGTCGGCATTACCGATCGTACCCAGTTAGCCGCGATGATGGCGCGCGTTGACTTAAAACCTTTTAACTAACAGCAGGAGAGGAATAATGAAAACGCTGCTGATCATTGACTCCGGTCTCGGACAGGCCCGCGCCTATATGGCGAAGACCTTGCTGGGCGCGGCGGCACAAAAAGCACATCTGGACATTATCGATAATCCAGGCGATGCAGAACTGGCCATTGTACTGGGTGACAAAATCCCGGCTGACAGTGCGCTGAACGGCAAAAAAGTGTGGCTGGGCGATATTAATCGCGCGGTGGCACATCCGGAACTGTTCCTGAGCGAAGCGAAAGGTCACGCGTCCGTCTACAGCGCACCTGTCGCGACGGCACCGGCTGCGGCTGCGGGTCCGAAACGCGTTGTTGCGGTGACGGCCTGCCCGACGGGCGTGGCTCACACCTTTATGGCAGCTGAAGCCATTGAAACCGAAGCGAAAAAACGCGGCTGGTGGGTAAAAGTTGAAACGCGTGGCTCCGTCGGTGCCGGCAACGCTATTACCCCAGAAGAAGTGGCTGAGGCCGATCTGGTGATCGTGGCGGCGGATATCGAAGTGGACCTGGCGAAATTTGCCGGTAAGCCAATGTACCGTACGTCTACCGGCCTGGCGCTGAAAAAGACCGCGCAGGAGTTTGATAAAGCGCTGGTGGAAGCGAAGCCGTATCAGGCAACCGGCGCGCGTCAAACCGCGACGGAAGGTAAGAAAGAGTCTGCAGGCGCATATCGCCATCTGTTGACCGGTGTGTCTTACATGCTGCCGATGGTGGTTGCGGGCGGTCTGTGTATTGCCCTCTCGTTCGCATTTGGTATTACCGCGTTTAAAGAGCAAGGCACGCTGGCCGCTGCGTTAATGCAGATTGGCGGCGGATCCGCGTTCGCACTGATGGTCCCCGTTCTGGCCGGCTTTATTGCCTTCTCCATCGCTGACCGTCCTGGCCTGACGCCGGGCCTTATCGGCGGTATGCTTGCCGTGAGCACCGGTTCCGGCTTTATCGGCGGGATTATCGCGGGCTTCCTGGCCGGTTACGTCGCGAAGCTCATCAGCTCGAAGCTCAAGCTGCCGCAGAGTATGGAAGCGCTGAAGCCGATTCTGATCATCCCGCTGATTTCCAGCCTGGTGGTCGGTCTGGCGATGATTTACCTGATTGGTAAGCCGGTTGCGGGCATCCTGGCGGGTCTGACCCACTGGCTGCAAACCATGGGTACCGCGAACGCCGTTCTGCTGGGTGCAATCCTCGGCGGCATGATGTGTACCGACATGGGTGGTCCGGTGAACAAAGCGGCGTACGCCTTTGGTGTTGGCCTGCTGAGTACCCAGACCTACGCGCCAATGGCAGCGATCATGGCGGCAGGCATGGTGCCTCCTCTGGCGCTCGGCCTGGCGACGATTATTGCCCGTCGTAAGTTCGATAAAGCACAGCAGGAAGGCGGCAAAGCGGCGCTGGTTCTGGGCTTGTGCTTCATTACCGAAGGCGCGATTCCGTTCGCGGCCCGTGACCCAATGCGCGTACTACCGTGCTGTATCGCAGGTGGTGCGGTAACGGGTGCAATCTCCATGGCGATTGGCGCGAAGCTGATGGCACCACACGGCGGTCTGTTCGTGCTGCTGATCCCTGGGGCCATCACCCCGGTGCTGGGCTACCTGCTGGCCATCGTTGCCGGTACGCTGGTGGCGGGTCTCTCTTACGCAGTGCTGAAACGTCCGGAAGCGGAAGTTGTGGCAAAAGCAGCGTAAACGATAAACAACAAAAAAGCCGGGTTGCATTATGCACCCGGCTTTTTTTATGCCGCCTGTTCAGCGGTTTGCTGTGCCTTCAGCCAGGCAATCTCTTCTGCCCAGATGTCCGGATTAATGGTTTCCAGCACCATCGGAATACCGTCGAAGCGGGCGTCCTGCATAATGAAGCGGAACGCATCGTGGCCAATGTTGCCTTCGCCCAGGCTGTGGTGGCGGTCAACGCGGCTGCCAAAGGCGCTTTTCGCATCGTTCAGGTGCATGCCGCGCAGGTACTTAAAGCCCACAATGCGCTCGAACTCATCAAACGTGTTTTTCGTTGCCTCGGTGGTGCGCAGGTCATACCCGGCGGCAAACGCGTGGCAGGTATCAATGCACACGCCAACGCGGGATTTATCCTCCACGCCGTCGATGATCGCCGTCAGATGTTCGAACCTGAAGCCGAGGTTGCTGCCCTGACCGGCGGTATTCTCAATCACCGCGGTGACGCCTTTGGTCTTGTCCAGCGTGATGTTAATGGACTCGGCAATACGCGCCAGGCAGGCATCTTCATCGATTTGCATCAGATGGCTACCCGGATGGAAGTTCAGCAGCGTCAGCCCCAGCTGTTCGCAGCGCTGTACTTCATCAAGAAACGCCTCGCGGGATTTTTCCAGCGCCTCTTCAACCGGGTGACCGAGGTTGATCAGGTAGCTGTCGTGGGGAAGGATCTGGCCTGGCCCGTAGTGATACTTCTCACAGGCGGCTTTGAAATCATCAATCACGTCAGCGGTGAGCGGCGCGGCGCGCCACTGGCGCTGGTTTTTGGTGAACAGGGCGAAAGCGGTCGCCTCGATTTCGGCGGCGCGAATGGCGGCATTCGCAAGGCCACCTGCAGCGCTGACGTGCGCTCCAACATATTTCATAAAAAAACTCCTGCTAACCCGAAACGCTTATGATAGCGGGTTAGCAGGAGAAGGACGAGATGGTTTATGCCATCAGGCTGTGCACCACGAGGTTAATCGCACCGCCGCCGACAATCAGCCAGATAAAGAGCACCAGCGCCATCAGCAGCGGTTTGGCCCCGGCTTTTTTCAGCGCGCTAACGTGTGTGGTGACCCCCAGCGCCGCCATGGCCATCGCCAGCAGCACGGTATCCAGCGTCACTAGCATATCCACTACCGCTTTCGGCAGCAGGTGGAAGGAGTTAAAGATAGCGACCACGATGAACAGGATCGCAAACCACGGAATGGTTATTTTGCTTTTCTCGCTGCCGCCTGCCGGCGCCAGCTGCTTAACCCGCGCCGCGAGGAAAATCAGGAACGGTGCCAGCATCATCACGCGCAGCATTTTGGCAATCACCGCCGCGTTTTCAGCTTCCGGGTTAATGGCATGTCCTGCCGCCACCACCTGAGCCACTTCGTGCATGGTCGAACCGATGTAGATGCCGTAGGTTTCCGGGCTAAACCAGTGGGCCACCAGCGGATACATCGCCGGGTAGAGGAAGATCGCCAGCGTACCGAAGATCACCACCGTCGCCACCGCCACCGTCACCTTGCTGGCTTCGGCTTTAACGACGGGCTCTGTTGCCAGCACCGCCGCCGCCCCACAGATACTGCTCCCGGCACCGATCAGCCAGCTGGTTTGCTTATCCAGGCCAAAGACTTTCTGGCCGATAAAGCAGGCCAGCAAAAAGGTGCTGGTCAGGGTCAGGACGTCGATAGCGATTCCGCTCACGCCCACGTCCGCAATCTGCGAAAAGGTGAGACGGAAGCCGTAAAGGATGATCCCGAGACGCAGCAGGTGCTGTTTGGCAAAGATCACGCCGCCGTCGCAGGATTTCCAGATGTGCGGGTAAACGGTATTTCCCACGACCATGCCCAGCAAAATGGCCAGCGTCAACGCGCTAAAACCTGCGCCTGCGATAGCCGGGATGCTGCCACCCCATAGCGCTACGGCGGTCACTGCTGCGCTAAGCGCGAGGCCCGGCACGAAGTGCCACACTGTACGATGATGTTGTAAGGTGATTTCTGACATAACCTTCTCCTTTGTCTGGCTAAAGGTTACGGCGCTCTGGCTTAAAAATAAAATTGATTATATACTTATAATCAATCTATATAAGTGGTAAGTAACCATGCACATTACATTGCGTCAGCTGGAAGTGTTTGCCGAGGTGCTAAAAAGCGGCTCGACGACCCAGGCGTCACAAATGCTGGCGCTCTCGCAGTCTGCGGTCAGCGCGGCGCTGACCGATCTTGAAGGACAGCTGGGCGTGCAGCTGTTCGACAGGGTAGGGAAGCGTCTGGTGGTCAACGAGCACGGTCGTCTTCTTTATCCGCGGGCGCTGGCGCTGCTGGAGCAGGCTATCGAAATCGAACAGCTGTTCCGCGAAGACAACGGCGCGATCCGCGTCTATGCCAGCAGCACCATTGGGAACTACATCCTGCCGGAAGTGATTGCCCGCTACCGCCGGGATTTCCCGACCCTGCCGCTGGAGATGAGCGTGGGTAACAGCCAGGACGTTATCAACGCGGTAATTGATTTTCGCGTGGATATCGGCCTCATCGAAGGACCCTGCCATAACGTCGATATCATTGCCGAGCCCTGGCTGGAAGATGAGCTGGTGGTGTTTGCGTCCCCGGCCTCGTCGTTATTGCAGGGCGAGGTGACGCTGGAGCGCCTGGCGCAGGCGCAGTGGATCCTGCGCGAGCAGGGCTCCGGCACGCGTGAAATTGTCGATTATCTGCTGCTTTCCCATCTGCCGCATTTCCAGTTAGGGATGGAGCTTGGGAACTCTGAGGCTATCAAGCACGCGGTGCGTCATGGCCTGGGGATCAGCTGTCTTTCCCGGCGCGTCATTGCCGAACAGCTTGAGACGGGGTCGCTGGTTGAAATCCCGGTTCCGTTGCCGAAACTGGTGCGTACCCTGTGGTGCATCCATCATCGTCAGAAACACCTTTCCAGCTCTCTGCAGCGTTTTCTGCGCTACTGCGCCATTTAACGTTTCCCGGTGGCGCTTCGCTTACCGGGGCTACGCGCGCCTGTCACCCTACATTTTTATGCTTTACTTATAATCCTGGCCGAGTCATGAAGCTCTCTTATAACTGAGTATTTCTGCCGGAAGGAACGCGGATCGTCTGCTACAATCGCGCCTCATTTATTGAATGGACAGCATTTTCATATGGTTTCAGAAATTAAAACCACAGAAGCGCCCACGCTACGTCGTGAACTCAAGGCGCGTCACCTGACGATGATCGCCATTGGCGGCTCAATCGGTACAGGTCTTTTCGTTGCCTCTGGCGCAACGATTTCGGCAGCCGGCCCGGGTGGGGCACTCTTCTCTTATATCCTGATTGGCCTGATGGTGTACTTCCTGATGACCAGTCTCGGCGAACTGGCCGCGTACATGCCGGTATCCGGTTCGTTCTCGACCTACGGTCAAAAATACGTTGAAGAAGGCTTCGGCTTCGCGCTGGGCTGGAACTACTGGTACAACTGGGCGGTCACTATCGCCGTTGACCTTGTCGCCGCACAGCTGGTGATGAACTGGTGGTTCCCGGATACGCCGGGCTGGATCTGGAGCGCCCTGTTCCTGGCCGTCATCTTCCTGCTGAACTACATCTCCGTGCGCGGTTTCGGCGAAGCGGAATACTGGTTCTCTTTGATCAAAGTGGCAACCGTCATCATCTTTATCGTCGTCGGTGTGGCGATGATCGTTGGTATTTTCAAAGGCGCAGAACCTGCGGGCTGGAGTAACTGGGCGATAGGCGATGCGCCGTTTGCCGGTGGACTGTCGGCGATGATTGGCGTGGCGATGATTGTCGGCTTCTCCTTCCAGGGGACCGAGCTGATTGGTATCGCCGCCGGTGAGTCAGAGAACCCGGAGAAAAATATTCCGCGTGCGGTCCGTCAGGTCTTCTGGCGTATCCTGCTGTTCTATGTGTTCGCGATCCTGATTATCAGCCTGATCATCCCGTACACCGATCCAAGCCTGCTGCGTAATGACGTAAAAGACATTAGCGTCAGCCCGTTCACGCTGGTCTTCCAGCATGCCGGTCTGCTTTCAGCTGCGGCAGTGATGAACGCCGTTATCCTGACTGCTGTGCTTTCAGCCGGTAACTCCGGGATGTACGCGTCCACCCGTATGCTCTACACGCTGGCATGCGACGGTAAAGCACCGCGTATCTTCGCGAAGCTGTCCCGCGGCGGCGTACCGCGTAACGCGCTGTACGCCACAACGGTGATTGCCGGTCTGTGCTTCCTGACCTCCATGTTTGGCAACCAGACGGTGTACCTGTGGCTGCTTAACACGTCCGGGATGACGGGCTTTATTGCCTGGCTGGGGATAGCCATTAGCCACTACCGTTTCCGCCGTGGCTTCGTCAAGCAGGGTCACGATATTAACTCGCTGCCGTATCGCTCCGGCTTCTTCCCGCTGGGTCCCATTTTCGCCTTCATTCTGTGCCTGATCATTACGCTGGGACAGAACTATGAAGCGTTCCTGGCGGACACCATTGACTGGGGTGCCGTCACGGCGACCTACATTGGTATTCCGCTGTTCCTCTTCATCTGGTTTGGCTACAAGCTGATGAAAGGAACAAAATTCGTTCGCTACAGTGAAATGGAATTCCCGGAACGATTTAAACAATAACCGCACTTCCTCTCATTTTTAACCCGCTCCTTCGAGCGGGTTTTTTTATGCCCGCATCCTGAAACAAAGATATATTTCTTAACAATTTAATTGATAATAATTATCGTTTGCTTTATCGTTATCAAAAATAAGCGTGTCACCGACCCACCGCAGATGTGGGCGGCAGGGAAGACGCTGTGAGCAATGATGATTTGATTTAGTTGTATTTACCTCATGGAGATATGGAATGTTTAGGTTGAATCCCTTCGTCAGGGGAGGACTTTGTGCGTCCGCAATGTCCCTGGCCCTGCCTGTTATCGCAGCGGAATCCGGCGACACAATGGTTGTAACGGCCTCCGCGACCGAGCAAAACCTGAAAGACGCACCGGCAAGCATCAGCGTGATTACCCAGGAAGATTTGCAGCGCAAACCCGTTCAGAATCTGAAAGATGTGTTACGGGAGGTGCCGGGCGTTCAGCTCACGAGCGAAGGGGACAACCGTAAAGGGGTAAGTATTCGTGGACTGGACAGCAGCTATACGCTGATCCTGATCGACGGCAAGCGCGTTAACTCGCGTAACGCGGTATTCCGCCATAATGATTTCGACCTCAACTGGGTGCCGGTTGACGCCATCGAACGAATCGAAGTGGTGCGCGGACCGATGTCTTCTCTGTACGGTTCCGATGCGCTGGGCGGCGTGGTGAACATTATCACCAAAAAAATCGGCCAGAAATGGACGGGCACCCTGAGCGCCGATTCCACGATTCAGGAACACCGCGACCGTGGAGACACGTATAACGGCCAGTTCTATACCAGCGGTCCGCTGGTGGACGGCCTGCTGGGGCTGAAAGCCTACGGTAGCCTCGCGAAGCGTGAGAAAGACGGTCAGCAGAAATCCTCCACCACGGCGAGCGGTGAAACGCCGCGCATTGAAGGCTTCACCAGCCGCGATGCGAATGTGGAGTTCGCCTGGACACCGTCTGAAAATCACGACTTTACGGCGGGCTACGGTTTCGACCGTCAGGATCGCGACTCGGATTCCCTCGACAAAAACCGCCTTGAGCGTCAGAACTACTCTCTCAGCCACAACGGTCGTTGGGGCGTCGGCAACAGCGAACTGAAGGTTTACGGCGAAAAGGTGGATAACAAAAACCCGGGCAACAGCAATCCGATCACCTCCGAGAGCAACGCGGTGGACGGAAAATACGTGCTGCCGCTGGGCGAAATCAACCAGCTGCTGACCTTCGGCGGCGAATGGCGCCACGATAAGCTGAAAGATCCGGTCAACCTGACGGGCGGTTCCAGCAGCAGTACGTCGACAAGCCAGTATGCCCTGTTCCTTGAGGACGAGTGGCGTATCTTTGAACCTCTGGCGCTGACCACCGGCATCCGTATGGACGACCATGATACCTACGGCGATCACTGGAGTCCGCGAGCCTATCTGGTCTATAACGCGACCGATACCGTAACGGTGAAAGGGGGCTGGGCCACCGCGTTTAAAGCGCCGTCGCTGCTGCAGCTGAGCCCGGACTGGGTCACCGGCTCGTGTCGCGGTGCCTGTGAGATTGTCGGTAACCCGGATCTGAAACCGGAAACCAGCGAGAGCTTCGAATTCGGTCTCTACTACAGCGGGGAAGAGGGCTGGTTAGAGGGCGTGCAGGCCAGCGTCACCACCTTCCAGAATAATGTGGATGACCGCATCAGCATCAGCCGTACGGCCAATGCGAAACAGGCCCAGGGCTACCCTAACTACGTTGGACTGAATGCGGACGGTGAACCGATTTTCCGCTACTACAACGTTAACAAGGCGCGCATCCGCGGGGTGGAGACCGAGCTGAAAGTCCCGCTGGCGGACGACTGGAAGGTGACCCTGAACTACACCTATAACGACGGTCGTGATATCAGCAACGGCGGCAACAAGCCGCTGTCGGATCTGCCGTTCCATACCGCCAACGGAACCGTTGACTGGAAGGCAACGCAGGATTGGTCGTTCTACGTTCAGGGCAACTACACCGGTGAGAAACGCGCGCTGACCAGCAGTGAACCAACGCCGGGTGGCTACGTGATCTGGAATACCGGTGCGGCATGGCAGGTAACGAAAGCCGTTAAGCTGCGCGCGGGCGTGCAGAACCTGCTGGATAAAGATCTGAGCCGTGACGATTACAGCTATACGGAAGATGGCCGTCGTTACTTTGTCGGTGTGGATTATAAGTTCTGATGTAACCTTTATGCCCGGTGGCGCTTCGCTTACCGGGCCTACAAAAACCACGAATGTAGGCCGGGTAAGGCGAAGCCGCCACCCGGCAATCATCGGCACTTACGCGAACAAATGCTCCGCATGGAAGCGGAGATGATCCTCAATAAAGGACGCGATAAAGTAATAGCTGTGGTCGTATCCCGGCTGAATGCGCAGCGTCAGCGGCCAGTCCTTCTGGCGTGCCGCTTCTGCCAGCACCGCAGGCTGTAGCTGCCCGGCGAGGAACTGATCCGCATCGCCCTGATCGATAAGCATCGGGATCGCATTTGCCGAGCTGCTGGCCAGCATCAGCGCACAGCTGTCCCATTCCTGCCAATTCGCTTCATCTTCACCCAGATAGTTCGTGAAGGCTTTCTGCCCCCACGGCACCTGCGTTGGGTTCACAATTGGCGCAAATGCCGACACGCTGACGTATTTTCCCGGATTTTTTAGCGCCATGATTAGCGCCCCGTGCCCGCCCATGGAGTGTCCACTGATGGCGCAGCGGTCGCTTACCGCAAACCCGGACTGAATCAGAGCGGGCAGCTCGTCGCGAATGTAATCATACATGCGGTAGTGGCGCGCCCAGGGCTGCTCGGTTGCATTCAGATAAAACCCGGCGCCTTTGCCCAGGTCGTATCCTGCATCGTCGGCCACATCATCGCCACGCGGGCTGGTATCAGGCATCACCAGCGCAATGCCCAGCTCGGCGGCAAGTCGCTGCGCGCCCGCTTTGGTGGTGAAATTTTCGTCGTTGCAGGTCAGGCCTGAAAGCCAGAACAGAACCGGCGGATTTTCCGTCGGCGGCAGGAAAATGCTGAACGTCATCGCACAGTTCAGGACGGTGGAGTCATGCCGCCAGCGCTGCTGCCGACCTTCAAAACAACGGTGCTCTTCGAGCAGTTCCATGCAGGGCTCCTTAATGAGAATGCGTATTCATAAAAACCATAATACAGCCTTTTCATTGACCTGTGAGTAACTTTCACTTTCGCCAGACGGCGAGATGCTGCATCATAAATTTACTTTTCTTTAACAATTGGAGCCGTCATGGCGCTGCGTATTGCGCTCAGTGGGTTTGTTGTTCTGGTGGTGGCGATGGGGATAGGGCGCTTTGCCTTTACGCCTCAGGTGCCGCTCATGATTGCTGCCGGGCAGCTTACGCTGACCAGCGCGGGTCTGGTCGCGGCGATGAACTATCTGGGCTATCTGGTGGGCGCATGGGATGCCATGCGCGCGCACCGCTTTGTGGAAACGCGCCTCTGGCTTGGCATTACCGGCGCGGTTGCGCTGACGCTGCTCTCCGCGGCGGCGGATAACGCCGTCGTGCACGGCCTGCTGCGCTTCGTGATTGGCTGCATGAGCGGCTGGTCGATGGTTCTTATTGCCGCCTGGACCAACGAACGGCTGGGGCAGCTGGGTAAACCGGGCCTGAGCGCTGCGGTGTTTGCCGGACCGGGGGCGGGCATTGCCCTGAGCGGGCTGCTCGCCGTCTATATTCAGGCGAAATCCCTTTCGGCTGGGGCAGCATGGCAAATCTACGGCGTGCTGGCGCTGGTGCTGATTGCGCTGGTGGCGCGCTACCTTCCGCGATCCGGGCAGCTCCATCGCCCCGGCACCGCGCCGGAGCCGCTGGTGCTGACGGCGGATTTAAAGCGCCTGGTCTGGAGCTACAGCCTGGCCGGGTTTGGTTATATCCTCCCGGCGACATTCCTGTCGCAAATGGCGGCGGTGCGTTTTCCCGGCAGCCTGTTCGCCCAGTTTGTCTGGCCGATTTTTGGTATCGCCGCCGTGGTGGGCATTGCGCTCAGTATTCTTTTACGCCACACCTCAACGGCTAACCGCAGGTTGGCTATCGTGCTGTGGTTACAGGGGGCTGGCGTGCTGGCAGCCTGGCTGCTGCCGGGGATTGGCGGTTTGCTGACGGGCGGGCTGCTGGTGGGCGGCGGCTTTTTGTGTGCCGTGCAGCTCTCGCTTTTATACGGCCGCGAGCTGGCGCCAAACCACACGCGCTATATGGCAGGCCTGCTCACCACCGGGTATGCGATTGGGCAATTGATTGGCCCGATGACCTCGGCGTTATCAACCTGGCTTACCCACCGGCTGGAGCCCGCGCTGGGGCTGGCGGGCGTTGCGCTGTTCGTCGGTGGAGCCCTGGTCTGGAATCGTCGCGCTGAAAGGCAACAGCAATTGCAATAATTATCGTCGTGAATACTGGATTATGTGCGCCGCCTCACGCACAATGAGCGCATACTTTTGCCACAACGAGGGCAAAAGACGCCACACCTGCAGGAGAACAAAATGTCATCACTCAGTAAAGAAGCTGCCCTGGTCCACGAAGCCCTGGTTGCGCGCGGTCTTGAAACGCCACTGCGTCCGCCCGTACAGGATTTGGACAATGAAACCCGCAAGCGTCTGATTGCCGGTCATATGACCGAGATCATGGAGCTGCTGAATCTCGATCTGAGTGACGACAGTCTGATGGAGACGCCGCACCGCATCGCGAAAATGTACGTCGACGAAATTTTCTCCGGGCTGGATTACGCCAACTTCCCGAAAATCACCGTCATTGAAAACAAGATGAAAGTGGATGAGATGGTGACGGTACGCGATATCACGCTGACCAGCACCTGCGAACACCATTTTGTGACCATCGACGGTAAAGCGACCGTGGCGTATATCCCAAAAGATACGGTGATTGGCCTGTCGAAGATCAACCGCATCGTGCAGTTCTTTGCTCAGCGTCCGCAGGTGCAGGAGCGTCTGACGCAGCAGATCCTGACCGCGCTGCAAACGCTGCTGGGCACCAATAACGTAGCCGTCTCTATCGACGCGGTTCACTACTGCGTGAAGGCGCGCGGCGTGCGTGATGCGACCAGTGCAACGACCACCACGTCGCTGGGCGGCCTGTTTAAATCGAGCCAGAATACCCGCCAGGAGTTCCTGCGCGCCGTACGTCACCACAACTAAGTCTTACAGGGCAGGAACCATGGAGCGAAACGTCACGCTCGATTTTGTTCGCGGCGTCGCCATTCTCGGTATCCTGCTGCTTAATATCAGCGCCTTCGGCCTGCCGAAGGCGGCTTATCTCAATCCTGCCTGGTATGGCGACATCACGCGCAGTGATGCCTGGACCTGGGCTGTCCTCGATCTCTTCGCGCAGGTTAAATTCCTCACGCTGTTTGCCCTGCTGTTTGGCGCTGGTCTGCAACTCCTCCTCAAACGCGGTACGCGCTGGATCCAGTCGCGCCTGACGCTGCTGGTTCTCCTCGGCTTTATCCACGGCCTGTTCTTCTGGGACGGCGATATTCTTCTCGCGTATGGGTTAGTCGGGCTGATCTGCTGGCGTCTGATTCGCGATGCGCACAGCGTAAAAAGCCTGTTTAACACCGGCGTGATGCTCTATGTCATGGGGCTTGCCGTATTGCTGCTGCTGGGGATGATCTCCGGCGAGGCGACGAACCGTTCCTGGATCCCGGATGCCGCTAACCTGCAGTACGAACAGTACTGGAAGCTGAAGGGCGGTACGGAAGCGATAAGCAACCGCGCGGATATGCTGGGGGATAACCTCCTTGCGCTGGGCGCGCAATACGGCTGGCAGCTGGCGGGCATGATGCTGATGGGCGCGTCACTGATGCGCACCGGCTGGCTGAAAGGGGAGTTTAGCCTGCGTCACTATCGGCGAACGGGTGTCGGGCTGGTGCTGATCGGCGTGCTGATTAACCTCCCGGCCATAATCACGCAGTGGCACATCCACTGGGATTACCGCTGGTGCGCGTTCCTGCTCCAGGTGCCGCGCGAGCTGAGCGCACCGTTCCAGACCATCGGCTACGCGTCATTGATCTATGGATTCTGGCCAACGCTTTCCCGCCTGTGGATCGTCAGCGCTATCGCCTGCGTGGGCCGCATGGCGTTGAGCAATTACCTCCTGCAAACGCTGATATGCACCACGCTTTTCTATCGCTTTGGCCTGTTTATGAAATTCGACCGCCTCACGCTGCTGGCGTTTGTTATTCCGGTCTGGGTGATTAACCTGGCGTTTTCTGTTCTCTGGCTACGCTATTTCCGCCAGGGACCGCTGGAGTGGGTGTGGCGTCAGTTAACCGCACATGCTTCAGGGGTATCATTGAGGAACACATCCAGATAACGATCTGGATCACAATCATTAACAAAACGGATGTAAGCGTTTTCATGAGTGTGAGCTTCTTCACGTAGTCCCCTTTCTCTCGCTGCCAAAATAGCCACCTTGCTAAACACAGGGGGTGTCTGTGAGTTGCTGCAATCCTTTGAAGGATGGTGAATATGATCACCATTCGTGACGTCGCCCGTCAGGCGGGCGTTTCTGTGGCTACCGTCTCGCGCGTGCTGAACAATAGCGCGCTGGTCAGCCCTGAAACCCGTGAAACCGTAATGAAAGCCGTGACCCAGCTCGGGTACCGGCCAAATGCCAATGCGCAGGCGCTTGCGACGCAGGTCAGCGACACCATCGGCGTGGTGGTGATGGATGTATCAGATGCCTTTTTCGGCGCGCTGGTCAAAGCGGTCGACGTGGTCGCCCAGCAGCATCAGAAGTACGTCCTGATCGGCAATAGCTATCATGAGGCGGAAAAAGAGCGCCATGCCATCGAAGTGCTGATCCGCCAGCGCTGTAACGCCTTGATTGTACACTCAAAAGCCTTGAGCGATGAAGAGCTAACCGGCTTTATGGATCAGATCCCGGGCATGGTGTTGATCAACCGCATTGTCCCCGGCTATGCCCACCGCTGCGTCGGGCTGGATAACGTCAGCGGCGCGATGATGGCAACGAAAATGCTCATCAACAACGGGCATCAGCGGATCGGTTATCTGGCCTCCAGCCATCATATTGAAGATGACGACCTGCGGCGCGAGGGGTGGCAAAACGCCCTGAAAGAGCACGGCATTACGCCGTCAGAAAGCTGGACGGGCACCGGTACGCCGGACATGCAGGGCGGTGAGGCGGCAATGGTCGAGCTGCTGGGCCGCAACCTGCAGCTCTCTGCGGTGTTTGCCTACAACGACAGCATGGCGGCAGGCGCCCTGACGGCGCTGAAAGATAACGGCATTGCGGTGCCACAGCATTTATCACTCATTGGTTTTGATGATATTCCGATTGCCCGTTACACCGACCCGCAGCTGACCACGGTGCGCTACCCCATTGCTTCTATGGCGAAACTGGCGACTGAGCTGGCGTTACAGGGGGCTGCAGGGCTGCTGGATCCGGGCGCAACGCACTGTTTCATGCCGACTTTAGTGCGTCGGCACTCCGTCGCGGCCCGGCAAATTGTGGTTCCGATCACTAACTGATTACGTGAGGTGATGTAACCGTTTTCAATCTGTGAGTAAATTCACAGTATCTTAACAAGGCGCTGACTATGATGTCAGCGTTTTAGGGGCTGAAACGCTATGTAACGGTGATTATTCACTTTCACTATAGCCAATGTGCCGCAAACAACGAATAAAACGCATTTCTGGAGCGTTACCGAACACGGAAGATAGAAATTTTATAAGTGAACTTCGGCTGTCAGTAACGTTTTATTAACACCTGCCCGCCGATCGTTATTCACAAGAACTACCCTGCATAAAAAAAACCGGAGATACCATGAATAAGAAGGTGTTGACCCTGTCTGCCGTAATGGCAAGCATGCTTTTTGGTGCAGCAGCGCACGCTGCGGATACCCGTATTGGTGTGACCATCTATAAATACGACGACAACTTCATGTCTGTTGTGCGTAAAGCGATTGAGAAAGATGCGAAAGCAGCGCCAGACGTTCAGCTGCTGATGAACGACTCCCAGAACGACCAGTCCAAACAGAACGACCAGATCGACGTTCTGCTGGCGAAAGGCGTGAAAGCCCTGGCTATCAACCTGGTCGACCCGGCTGCAGCAGGCACGGTTATTGAAAAAGCGCGCGGCCAGAACGTGCCAATCGTCTTCTTCAACAAAGAACCTTCCCGTAAAGCGCTGGATAGCTACGACAAAGCGTATTACGTCGGTACCGACTCCAAAGAGTCCGGTATTATTCAGGGCGATCTGATCGCCAAACACTGGGCGGCGAACCCGAACTGGGACCTGAACAAAGACGGTCAGATTCAGTTCGTGCTGCTGAAAGGCGAACCCGGCCACCCGGATGCTGAAGCCCGTACCACTTACGTTATCAAAGAGCTGAACGACAAGGGTCTGAAAACCCAGCAGCTGGCGTTAGATACCGCGATGTGGGATACCGCTCAGGCGAAAGATAAGATGGACGCGTGGCTGTCCGGCCCTAACGCGAACAAAATCGAAGTGGTTATCGCCAACAACGATGCGATGGCAATGGGTGCGGTAGAAGCGCTGAAAGCACACAACAAATCCTCCATTCCTGTGTTCGGCGTAGATGCACTGCCTGAAGCGCTGGCGCTGGTTAAATCCGGTGCGATGGCCGGTACCGTTCTGAACGATGCCAACAACCAGGCGAAAGCCACCTTCGATCTGGCGAAAAACCTGGCCGATGGCAAAGGTGCGGCTGATGGCACCAGCTGGAAAATTGAAAACAAAATCGTTCGCGTACCTTACGTGGGCGTAGACCAGTCCAACCTGGCTGAGTTTATCGGTAAATAAGTTAGCGGTACTGTCTCCACTGGGCGCAATTCGTTGCGCCCTTTTATAACGCGATATGCGAGGCCAACAAGGTATAATTATGGTCAGCACAAATACTCAGTCATCCGGTGAATACCTGTTGGAAATGAGCGGTATCAACAAGTCATTTCCCGGCGTTAAGGCACTCGATAATGTTAATTTAAAAGTTCGTCCTCACTCTATTCATGCCCTGATGGGGGAGAACGGTGCGGGTAAATCAACATTATTAAAATGTCTTTTTGGGATCTATCAAAAAGATTCTGGCAGCATTCTTTTTCAGGGGAAAGAGATCGATTTCCATTCAGCGAAAGAAGCACTGGAAAACGGTATCTCGATGGTTCACCAGGAATTAAACCTGGTGCTGCAGCGTTCAGTCATGGATAACATGTGGTTGGGGCGTTATCCAACCAAGGGTGTCTTTGTCGATCAGGAAAAAATGTATCGCGACACCAAAGCGATTTTCGACGAGCTGGATATTGATATCGATCCGCGCGCCCGCGTGGGAACATTATCCGTCTCCCAGATGCAGATGATCGAAATCGCCAAAGCGTTCTCCTATGATGCGAAAATCGTCATCATGGACGAACCGACATCGTCATTAACGGAAAAAGAGGTTAATCACCTTTTTACCATTATTCGTAAGCTAAAAGATCGCGGCTGCGGCATTGTGTATATCTCCCACAAAATGGAAGAGATCTTCCAGCTGTGCGATGAGATCACCATCCTGCGCGACGGTCAGTGGATTGCCACGCAGCCGCTGGAAGGGCTGGACATGGACAAGATCATCGCCATGATGGTCGGCCGTTCCCTGAACCAGCGCTTCCCGGACAAAGAAAACAAGCCGGGCGAAGTGATCCTGGAAGTGCGCAATCTGACCTCGTTACGCCAGCCGTCTATTCGCGATGTCTCCTTCGACCTGCACAAGGGTGAAATCCTGGGGATTGCCGGTCTGGTCGGCGCAAAACGCACCGATATCGTGGAAACCCTGTTCGGTATCCGTGAAAAAGCTCAAGGCACCATTACGCTGCACGGAAAGAAAATCAATAACCACAACGCCAACGAAGCCATTAATAATGGTTTTGCGCTGGTGACGGAAGAGCGTCGTTCGACCGGTATTTATGCCTATCTGGATATTAACTTTAACTCGTTAATTTCTAACATTCGCAATTACAAAAACAAAGTCGGACTGCTGGATAACTCCCGCATGAAGAGCGATACCCAATGGGTTATTGACTCCATGCGCGTGAAAACGCCGGGACACCGCACCCAAATTGGTTCGCTTTCGGGCGGTAACCAGCAGAAAGTCATTATCGGACGTTGGTTATTAACCCAGCCAGAAATTCTGATGCTGGATGAACCGACCCGCGGTATTGACGTCGGCGCGAAGTTTGAAATTTATCAGCTGATTGCCGAGCTGGCGAAAAAGAATAAAGGGATCATTATTATTTCTTCCGAAATGCCGGAATTGTTAGGGATCACGGATCGTATTCTGGTTATGAGCAATGGTCTCGTTGCCGGTATTGTTGACACCAAAACGACAACGCAAAACGAAATTTTGCGTCTTGCGTCTTTGCACCTTTAAGATCAGGGGCTCCTCATGAGTGCGTTAAATAAAAAAAGTTTTCTCACTTACCTGAAAGAAGGCGGTATTTACGTTGTTCTTTTAGTACTGCTGGCTATCATCATTTTCCAGGACCCTACGTTCTTAAGCCTGCTGAACCTGAGTAACATTCTGACCCAGTCCTCCGTGCGTATTATCATTGCGCTGGGCGTGGCGGGCCTGATCGTAACCCAGGGGACGGACCTTTCTGCCGGTCGTCAGGTGGGTCTGGCGGCGGTTATCGCGGCAACCCTGCTGCAGTCAATGGAAAACGCCAACAAGGTCTTCCCGGAAATGGCCACCATGCCGATTTTCGTGGTGATCCTGATTGTCTGCGCCATCGGTGCGGTGATTGGTCTGATCAACGGTATCATTATCGCCTACCTGAACGTGACGCCGTTTATCACCACGCTGGGTACGATGATCATCGTTTACGGTATCAACTCCCTGTACTACGACTTTGTCGGTGCTTCCCCAATCTCGGGTTTTGACAGCGGCTTCTCGACCTTTACGCAAGGGTTCATCGCGCTGGGCAGCTTCCGCCTGTCGTATATCACCTTCTATGCGCTGATTGCGGTGGCCTTCGTCTGGATCCTGTGGAACAAAACGCGCTTTGGTAAAAACATCTTCGCTATCGGCGGTAACCCGGAAGCGGCGAAAGTTTCCGGCGTGAACGTTGCCCTGAACCTGCTCATCATTTATGCCCTGTCCGGCGTGTTCTACGCCTTCGGCGGGATGCTGGAAGCGGGCCGTATCGGCTCTGCAACCAACAACCTTGGCTTCATGTACGAGCTGGATGCGATCGCAGCCTGCGTGGTGGGCGGCGTCTCCTTCAGCGGCGGTGTGGGTACGGTACTGGGCGTGGTGACCGGTGTGATCATCTTCACCGTCATCAACTACGGGTTGACCTATATCGGCGTGAACCCGTACTGGCAGTACATCATCAAAGGCGCCATCATTATCTTCGCGGTTGCGCTGGATTCACTGAAGTACGCGCGCAAGAAGTAATTGCTCCTCGCGTTATCCGGCCCGCTCATCGAGCGGGCTTTTTTATGACTTATGCCAGCTGTAACTCCTCTCGGGTCACGATGCGCTCAAACCAGTCGAGTTCAGAGAGCTTGCAGGCGACCCACTGTTCGGAAAAGGCGTCGCCCAGGCTGTCGGTGAGGTACTGACAGCGGGCAAAGGTCTCAATCGCCTCCTGCTGAAACAGCGGCAGCTCGGGACGATCGTGCTGCGGTTCGGGCAAATCCTCCTCGTCGATGTTTTCCAGCCCGTACAGCATGCCGGTCAGGATAGTGGCTGCCACCAGATACGGATTGGCATCGGCCCCCGCCAGCCGGTATTCGATGCGACGGTTGTGGTCATCCGAGCAGGGAATACGCAAAGCGGCGGAACGGGTGTTATAGCCCCAGGAGTTAAATACGGGTTCCGTCAGGTTTTTACGCAGGCGACGAAACGCGTTAACGCCCGGCGCAAGAATGGCGACGGAGGCAGGCATCAGCGCCAGCTGCCCCGCGATGCACAAACGCATCATGCTGTTAAGCGCGTCCACCGGGGAAGCAAAAACGTTTTCGCCGTGACGATTGTTCAGGCTGAAATGGAAGTGCAGGCCGCTGCCGGACAGCTGGCTGAAAGGCTTAGCCATAAAGTTAGCCTGCAGGCCGTGCTTTTCGGCAACGTATCGGGTCAAGCGACGAAGCGCCAGCACGTTATCGCAAACCTCAACGACGCGATGGCTGTGCTTCAGGTTTAATTCGTACTGTCCGGACTCGGCCTCCGCCACGATCCCGGACAGCGGGATGCGCTGCAGGTGCGCCAGCTGTTCCAGCTCGTCAAACAGCGCCGCGTGGGCTGTCGTAGTATCCATGTGAAAACAGCCCTGATTTTGCGGATCCCGATCGTCATGCCCCGTCAGATAGAATTCGATTTCCGGGGCAATCACCGGGAAGAGGCCGTGCTGGTGGAATCGGGCCAGCACGTTCTGCAGTATCACGCGCGGCTCAAGCGGGCAGGGGGTGTCGTCGCTGTCTTTCATCGTCAGCAGGATCTGCGCGTTGTGCTGCGGATCTTGCGGAGAGGGGCACAGGGAGCCAGCGACCGGAACGCAGAGTCGGTCCGGCTCATCATGCAGCGGGGCGGCGATTTTTCCTTTCTGATCCATCGAGTAGACCGAAAGGGGAAAATAACAGCCTTTTTCCAGGGTCAGCATGCTCTCCACCGACAGACGCTTGCCGCGCATCGTGCCGTTGATGTCGTTCAGGTAAACGTCTACATGTTTCGTCTGCGGGTAACGTTCCAGATAATCTGCCACTTCCACTGAAATGTTGTGCTGCAGGGCATCAATTTTTTCATCAAGCCAGAGACCGGAATTGAGTGCGCCAGGAAGTGATAAACCGGGAAAGTTAAAATACGGACGGAGACTTTTGAGGAAAAACGCATTCATTATCGAGTTCATAGTCATTCTTCAATGAAGCCGTAGCGGCAGTGAACTCAGCTTAAAAGAGCCGGCGTAAAGGGGGGATAAAAAGCGTCAGGCCCGGCGTAAAGAAAGTATAAAGGCGGTCCTGTTATTTCTCTTTTTTCTGCATATCAAGCAGCTGTTCGGGCGTGACGGCCGGGTAACCCTGCGCGTCTTCCGGTACTTCATGCATCGCCGGAATCGGCACCAGCGGGCCTAAAAAGCGCGGTTCGCGTTTGAAAATATACAGGTCTGCCAGCGCGCCAAAACGCGCGCCGAACTCGCGGACGCGCACGCTCAGCATATCTTTTGGCGACGGCACCGCGTAACACTGCGCCTGAATGCCCATATGCAGCGCGATAAACAGCGCGCGTTCGCAGTGGAAGCGCTGGGTGATGATGATGAAGTCGTTGGTGTCGAAGACTTTGCGCGTGCGCACGATGGAGTCCAGGGTGCGGAATCCGGCGTAGTCGAGCACGATATCGGCAGGGTCCACGCCCGCCGCAATCAGGTCCTTCCGCATCGTCACCGGTTCATTGTAGCTTTGCAGGGCGTTATCCCCGCTCAGCAGAAGGTAGTTTACCTTCCCGCTGTTGTAGGCGTTCAGCGCGCCCTGAATGCGGTAACGGTAATACTGGTTAATGACGCCGGTGCGGTAATACTTGGCGGTGCCGAGGACCACGCCAACCTGACGATAGGGCAGGTCCTGCAGGTCATCAAAGATGTAGGGGGCGGTTTTCCAGCTCATCCAGCGGTCGAGACCCAGCACGATCAACAGCAGTATGCCGACCAGGACAGACAGGCTGTAAAAAACGCGCTTTAACATGGAGATGGCTCGTTCGTGGATGAAATTTAACTCAGGCTACTTTACCCGCCTGGTTAGCGCAAGAAACAGCGACTCAACTGAGGGGTTTTTCAGCAAACTGGCGGGCATTTCTGCCCGCCGGAAGGATTACGCAAGCAGTACGCGGTCAATCGTCGTGCAACCTAACGCTTTAAGCGTCGCGGCGGTCGCATCCCACTGGATCAGCGGCGCATCGGCAATTTCTGCCAGGATAGCGCGCTGAATGTCCGGATAGTCATAGCCGTTCAGGCTGAGCAGGTTAAGCGCGCCCTGCAGCGGAGGCAGGGTTGGGTTAAACGCGGCATTTTCCGCGTAGCTGCCGCTAAAGATCCGGCCATCGCGGCACTGCAGCGCCACGCCGCTCGGGGATTTGCTGTACGGCGTGTGGCTTTTGTTCGCCGCGCGAATGGCCGCCTGGCTCAGATCATCGCCGGACAGGGCGTAACCGTGGTCCTGATCGTCCATCAGCAGCGTTTTGATCTCCAGATCTTTCGGGCCGAAGGCGTCAGGCAGATAATCCCCCAGCGTGTGCGGCGCGCGGCCCGGCAGGTTGATGCGCAGCTGCAGCCCGCTGTTCAGCTCGTTCATAAACTGACGGCAGTGGCCGCAAGGGGTGTAGTTAACGGTAATGGCGCTCAGGGCTTTTTCACCGCGCAGCCAGGCGTGGCTGATGGCGCTCTGCTCGGCGTGGACCGTTTGCTGCATGGTCGCGCCCAGGAACTCCATATTGCCGCCGAAGTACCAGGTGCCGCTGACGCCGCGCGCAATGGCCCCGACGTTAAAGTGGGAGAGATCGGCCCGCGCGCAGGCGGCAGCCAGAGGAAGCAGTGCGAAAGCCAGCGCGTCTTCGTCCAGCCCCGTTGCCTGTTTCAGCATCGTGACCTGCTCCGCGGTCAGCAGGGCGGGGAAGTGTGCATCTGCCAGAACGGGAGCCAGGGCTGACTGCAAATTCTCTGCAAGCTGGGCGAAAGCAGCTTGAAAACGTGGGTGCATGGCGTTTGCCTCATAAAGGTTAATGGATCGGTAGTTTACGGAGCCGTCAGGGCTTTATATGTGATCCACTTCTCATTATGTATGCAACTTATGAAATCAAAATGAAATTTGCGCGACGCATCGCAAATTTTAGCCCATCACCGCCAGAATCAGCGGGAAAATGAACGGGGCCAGCAGGGAAGTGATAATCCCGCAGATCACCAGCGCCAGCGAGCTAAACGCCCCTTCCTGATAGTCCAGCTCAGCACAGCGTGCAGTGCCCAGGGCGTGGGAGGCGGTTCCCATCGACAGTCCCCGTGCCGCTTTCGTATGAATACGCATGCCGTTCAGCAGGGTGTGACCAAACACTGCGCCGAGTATACCGACGAAAATGACGCACATCGCGCTGATGGCCGGGATCCCGCCAAGGCTGCCACCCACAGCCATCGCGATAGGCGTGGTCACCGATTTAGGCAGAATAGAGGCGGCAATCTGTGGGGAGGCCCCCATCAACAGCGCTACCGACGTGCCGGTGATCATCGCCACCACGCTGCCCACAAAACAGATGGTAATGATGGATTTCCAGCGGGCGCGGATCTGATGGAGCTGCTCATATAAAGGAAAGGCGAGCGCCACAACGGCAGGCTGCAGCAGGTCGTTTAAAATTTTGCTGCCGGCAAAGTAGCGTTCGTAGGGAATGCCGGTGAGCAGCAGGAACGGAATAATGACCACCATCGCCACCAGCAGCGGGTTCAGCAACGGCATTTTGAAACGTGCGGCAAGTTTGCGCGCGGCGAAGAATACCGCCAGGGTTAACGGCAGCGACCACCAGATATTAGCCATCATTTTTTTGTTTTCTCCCCGACCACGTTACGTTCGCCATGCACCAGATGCGAACTCCAGCTCACCACCAGGAAAACCACCAGCGTGCTGACCGCGCAGGAGACCACAATTGGGCCGAACTGGGCCTTGAGCAAATCAAAATACTGCATAACCCCGACGCCGATAGGCACGAAAAGCAGCGCCATATAGCGAATGAGGACGAAGCAGCCGGGGTTGACCCATTTTGCGGGCAGGATTTGCAGCGCCAGCAAAACAAAGAGGATCAGCATACCGATAATGCTGCCGGGAATGACGATGGGCAGCAGCGACGCGATGAAAATCCCTGCATAGAGGCAGGCGTATATCAGGACGAATGCGCGCAGATATTGCCAGATAATGTTCAATGATTTGCTCATGGTGATAGTCCTTGCTGAAACGCATTCATCATACAATTAAACCTAAAAATGTGCCACGGATCACATCATGAATTTTGAGCATACCAGACATTCCAGAATGGAACGTCCGGTATCACCGCACAGGGGCAGGCTACAGTTTAGAGGAAAGGGAGCGCGGTGGCGAAATGACGAGCCAGAGAGTGCATCAGCGCGAGGCGGTCAGTTTATCGAGAAAAGAAAACAGCACCTGATTCATTTCGCGATAATCATGCGAGCGAAGTTTTTCCGCCGTTTCGACAAAACGAAATTCAGCCGCGCGGCGGAGATCGTTCTGCGAATGTTCAATCAGCAACTCAACGACCTCCGGCGTCAGTTCCATATGGCACTGAAAACCGTAAACCCGTTCGCCATATTGCACGATCTGACGGGGACAGCCCTCGCTGTAAGCCAGCACCTTAGCCTGCGGCGTCAACCCTGGCATGTCGTTATGCCAGTGACCGACGCTCTGCTCGTGGCCAAAATCCTCAAACAGCGGGTTCGCCTTGCCTGCCTCTGTGAGCCTGACTGGAAATTTGCCGATCTCTTTTTCCGGGCTAGGACAAAACGCTGCGCCCAGCGCTTCACCGATAAGCTGCGAGCCCAGACAAACGCCAATCACCGTTTTACCCGCCCCTATTGCGCGGCTGATGAGTGCCTTTTCCGCCTGCGCATCAAACCAGGGGCACTCCTTAAGCGTGGTGGCAGGTGACTGCGGACCTCCCATGATGATAAGCATGTCCGTGCTCTGCAGATCCTCGGGTAACGGATCGCCCTGATAAACTCTGGAGTAGCTCAGGCTACAGCCGCGGTTTTTCCCCCAGATTTCATAGGCGCCTGGCGCTTCGAAATGTTCATGAATGATAAAATGAATGTGCATTGCGTCTCTCTCCGGTTACGTGTACAAGCAGCATCATAAGAGGAAGGGAGGAATGTGAAATGCCAACCGTTATCGATAAAACGCCAATTCACGACGACGCTATCGGATGGTCCAGAGGGGCAATTAGCTATGCGCGCGGCGAAGTGGATCCGCCTCACCGGCATTCACAGGGGCAGCTTTTGTTTGCTATCAAAGGGGTGATGCTGGTCGAAACCGGCAATAAGCGTTGGGTCATACCGCCGCAGCGCGCGCTGTGGATACCTCCCTTTCAGGAGCACACCTACAGCGTGTTATCCGCAACGGAGCTCCGCGCGGTCTGGTTTAGCCCCGCGCTGATATCGCAATGCGAGCCTTTTAAACGGAAAGAAGAGGTTCACGTGATTATGGCGACAGCGTTGTTCAAAGAGCTGATTGCCGGGCTGTTCAGCGCGGAATACCGGTCGGCAAGCCAGCGCAGCATGGCCGTTTTGCTGCTCGACATCCTCAGCGAGGCGCAGCAGATTTCGGCCGAACTACCGATGCCCGTGGATGAGCGGTTACATCGCGTCGCCTGCGACATCATTGCCAGCAATCTCTGGGACGTTTCTATGGAAAGGCTGGCGGAACAGGCCGCGATGTCTGAACGCACATTCTCACGCGCGTTTATCAAAGATACCGGCTTTAGCTTTCGGGCCTGGCGACAGCGCGCAAGGATTTGTGCCTCGCTGGACCTGCTCGCAAACGGATACCCGGTTAAGCAGGTGGCCTGGATGCTGGGGTTTTCTGGCCCGTCAGCATTTGCGGCGGCGTTTCGCGCCATTGTCGGGGCAACGCCGGCTGACTTTTTCCCTGAACAGAAGCGCTTCCCAGCGATATAGAGAGCGGCTACTATAGCGCGTCTTTTTTCACAGGTACTGCTATGCGTGTTTTACTGGCCCCAATGGAAGGCGTGCTCGACTCCCTCGTGCGCGAGCTTCTGACCGAGGTGAACGATTACGATCTCTGCGTGACGGAGTTTCTGCGCGTGGTCGATATGTTGTTGCCGGTAAAATCCTTCTTCCGCCTGTGTCCCGAGCTGCACAACCAGAGCCGGACCTCTTCCGGCACGCTGGTGCGTATTCAGCTGCTCGGCCAGTACCCCGAATGGCTGGCGGAAAACGCCGCCCGCGCGGTTGAGCTGGGCTCTTACGGGGTGGATCTCAACTGCGGCTGTCCGTCGAAGCTGGTTAACGGCAGCGGCGGCGGGGCGACCTTGCTGAAAGATCCTGAGCTGATTTACCGCGGCGCGAAGGCCATGCGTGAGGCCGTGCCTTCGCATTTGCCGGTGACGGTGAAGGTGCGCCTGGGGTGGGACAGCGACGCGCGGCAGTTTGAAATCGCCGATGCGGTGCAGCAGGCCGGGGCCACCGAGCTGGTGGTGCATGGCCGCACCAAAGACGATGGCTACAAGGCCGAGCGCATCAACTGGCAGGCGATCGGCGAGATCCGCAAGCGCCTCACCATTCCGGTCATCGCCAACGGTGAAATCTGGGATTACGAGAGCGCGCAGGCCTGTCTGAAGGCCACCGGCTGCGATGCGGTGATGATCGGTCGCGGCGCCCTGAATGTGCCGAACCTTAGCCGGGTAGTGAAATATAACGAGCCGCGGATGCCGTGGGCAGACGTCGTTACGCTGCTGCAAAAATACAGCCGTCTGGAAAAGCAGGGCGACACCGGGTTGTATCACGTCGCGCGAATTAAACAGTGGCTGAGTTATTTACGCAAAGAGTACGATGAAGCGCTGGGATTATTTCAGGAGATTCGGACATTACAGACTTCGTCTGATATTGCCCGGGTGATTCAGTCCAAATAATAAGCGTTAAATTGCTCACACTTTTTTAAACCTGAAAACAGTTCAGGTTTTCAACGTGGCGCGACGGTGTTAAGGTGCCACTGTTTTCAACGCAGGATTGTTACTGGTTAACAGGCAAAACCTAAGCGTTTCACAGCTTTCTCGCTGTGGAGCGCTTAGGTTTTTTTTTGCCTGTCGTTTACGCAGGAGAGACATTTGGCTTAGCGCTTTTTACTGATTTTAAAAAATGAAATATCGACAGGAAATAAAAAAATTTCCTGCGGCCGGTTACGCACTCAATACTCAAGCACAGGTTGTTATCATGGCATATAAAAATAAACTCTATGCGTTCGCCTTATTGGCGATATCCCCGCTGTCGATGGCGCAGGACTGGAATGGAACGGTATTAGGTTTTGAAGCTCCGCCGGAGCCTGTTCTGGGCGAAATGCTCGGCATACGTAAAATCCTTAACGATAACGGTTTTACCTATAACCTCGGATATCTGAATGAAATTGGCTGGAACGGCGGTGGCGGATATAACCACGACTCCCACGTGGCCTATATTGATCAGTTTGCGCTGACCTTCAACCAGGACCTGGAGCGCTGGACCGGTATTCCGGATGCGCGTATCGAGGGGAACATCGTCAACCGTAACCACAATGACGACCTCACCACCAAACGCGTGCAGGACCCTCGCGTCAACTTTAACGATCTGACCCAAGAGAGCTGGGGCGGACAGTCGATTACCCGTCTGGGCTGGCTGACCTTTGCCCGCAGCTTTGACGACCGGCGTCTGACCTGGCGCATCGGGATGATGAACAAGGTTCAAACCTTCGATCAAATTATCCCCTGTGATTTCCAGCTGCTGTCGCAGTGCGGCGGGAAGTCAGCCAACTCGCTGACCTGGAACAACTGGAACGTTCATACCTGGGGCACCACGCTGGAGTATAAGCTCACGCCAGCCGTCACCTTAAAAGGCGGCGTGATGGAGCAAAATCCTGACGCCTCCAGCCGCAGCCACGCCTGGAGCTGGTCGACGAAGGGCAGCAAAGGGGTCTTGCTGCCGGTTGAAATCGAAGCGCGTCCGCTGGTTAACGGCCTGCCGGGCGCGTACAACCTGGGCGTGGTGTTTACCAACGCGCCGCAAACCGATCTCTACCGCGGAAAATCCGGCGGGGCGGGCGCGACGGACCCGGACGGGTTTGAAACGCACAGCCGAACCTGGTTTATGTACGCCGGGCTAAACCAGCAGCTTACGCAGCATCAGGATGACCCGAATCGCGGGTTGAGCACCTCTTTCAGCATGAGCCTTGCGGATCAGAGCACTAACTACATGCACCAGGTTTACGCCGCCTCGCTGCGCTACCGCGGGCTGTTTGATGCGCGGCCGGAAGACTGGATTGGCTTTGGCTTAACGTGGATTGATATGAGCAGCCAGTACGCCCGCAATCAGCGTTACCTGAACAGCCTGAGCGGCGTTAGCGATTACACCAGTCCGGCGTATCACCCGGTGCCGGGCCATTCCCTGAACGGCGAGTTTTACTACCGTTTTCGTCCCGTGCCGTGGCTTGAACTGCAGCCGGGCATTCAGTACTGGCACCATCCCGGCGGGGTCAGTCGCACCCAGGATGCCTGGGTTACCGAGCTGAAAACGGTGGTGAGCTTCTGATATCAGCGTAGCAAGTTCGATCCGCGTCACGTTTCTGATGCGTGACGCATTGAGGCTACGAATGAAACTGATAAAGTGCCAGAACTGGATTGTTACTGCTTAGGCAGGCAAAACCTGATTTTCTGGCATCTGCCGGAGGTCAGGTTTTTTTGTTTCTGGGGTTCAGATGAAAATCGCCAAGATACTCAATAATAACGTGGTGGTTGTTCAGGATGAGCGCGGGCGCGAACAGGTGGTGATGGGCCGCGGGCTGGCCTTTCAGAAGCGCGTCGGCGAAGCGCTGGATACCGCGTTGGTTGAAAAGGTGTTTGCGTTACAAAGCGATGAACTGGTGCGTCGACTTGGGGAGCTGCTGAGTCAAATTCCGCTGGAGGTAATGACCACCTGCGACCGCATTATCGGGCTGGCGGCGCAGCGGCTGGGCAAGCTGCAGGAGAGTTTGTATATCACCCTCACCGATCACTGCTACTTTGCGATTGAGCGGCAGAAGAACGGGCTGGCCATCAAAAACGTGCTGCTGTGGGATATTAAACGGCTGTATCCGAAGGAGTTCGAATTAGGGCAGGAGGCGCGGGCCATTATTGCCAGACGCCTTAACGTCGAACTGGAGGAGGATGAGGCCGGGTTTATCGCGCTGCATCTGGTCACCGCGCAGCTGAACAGCGAAATGCCGGAAGTGATGCACGTGACGCGGGTGATGCAGGAGATCCTGCAGCTGGTGAAGTATCAGCTGCAGCTTGAGTACGATGAAGACTCGCTCAGCTATCAGCGTTTTGTCACGCATCTGAAGTTTTTTGCCCAGCGGATGCTCACCCGCACGGTGGTGGAAGATGACGACGTCTCGCTGCATACGGCAGTAAAAGACAACTACGCGAAAGCGTGGAAATGCGCAGAGAAAATCGCTCAGCACCTGAACAAAAGCTATCAGCGTGAGCTGACGACCGAAGAAATTATGTTCCTCGCCATTCATATCGAGCGGGTGAGAAAAGAGGGGCGTTAAGCCTCAAAACAGGATTGTTACTGCAACACGCAGGCAAAACCTGAGCGCGGCCTTCGTAAGAAGGACGTTCTCGGGTTTTTTTATTTTTTGTACTCAGTCAACAGGTGCCTGCAGGCATCGGATGTAAGGAAATCGAGATGGAATACCAGGCTTTAGCGAAGGATATTCTCGGCCACGTTGGCGGAAAAGAGAACATCGTCAGTCTTGTACACTGCGCGACCCGGCTTCGCTTCAAACTGAAAGAAAACCAACGGGCTGATGCGGAAGGGCTGAAGAAAAACCCGGGCGTGATCATGGTGGTCGAAAGCGGCGGCCAGTTCCAGGTGGTGATTGGCAACCACGTTCACGACGTCTGGCAGGCGGTGCGCAATGAGGCAGGCCTTACCGATGACGCGCCAGCCGTGGAAGAGAAGGGCGACAAGGGCAACCTGCTGGGTCGCCTGATCGACATCGTCTCCGGGATCTTCACCCCGTTTATCGGCATTCTGGCCGCGTCCGGTATTCTGAAAGGACTGCTGGCCCTGGCGGTGGTGTGCGGCTGGCTCAGCACTGAGAGCGGCACCTATAAAATCTGGTTCGCCGCCAGCGACGCGCTGTTCTTCTTCTTCCCGCTGGTGCTGGGCTATACCGCCGGGAAAAAATTCGGCGGCAACCCGTTTATTACCATGGTGATCGGCGGGGCGCTCACCCATCCGATGATGATTGCGGCGTTTAACGCCAGCCAGCAGCCGGGGGCGGTATCGGACGCCTTTTTGGGCATTCCCGTCACCTGGTTTAACTACAGTTCGTCGGTGATCCCGATTATTCTCGCCTCGTGGGTCAGCTGCTGGCTGGAAAAACAGAGCACCAGGCTGCTGCCTTCCTCGATGAAAAACTTCTTCGCGCCGCTGATCTGCTTAGGATTAACCGTGCCGCTGACCTTCCTTGTTATCGGGCCGCTGGCGACCTGGCTGAGCCAGCTGCTGGCCAACGGCTATCAGAGTATTTACGTTCTGGCACCGTGGCTGGCGGGCGCGGCGATGGGCGCGCTGTGGCAGGTCTGCGTTATTTTTGGCCTGCACTGGGGGCTGGTGCCGCTGATGATTAACAACCTGGCGGTGCTGGGGCATGACTCCATGCTGCCAATGCTATTGCCCGCGGTGTTTGGTCAGGTGGGGGCCGCGCTGGGGATCTTCCTGCGTACCCGCGATGCGCGTCAAAAAATGCTGGCCGGGTCGTCCGTAACGGCAGGAATTTTCGGCATCACCGAACCCGCAGTGTATGGCGTAAACCTGCCGCTGCGCAGACCGTTTATTTTCGGCTGCGTGGCGGGGGCAATCGGCGGGGCGATTGTCGGCTTCAGCGACACCCACGTTTACTCCTTTGGCTTTGCCAACGTCTTTACCATCGCCCAGATGATTCCGCCGGGTGGGGTAAACGCCACGCTGTGGGGCGGCGTGATCGGCACCGCAGTGGCGCTGGTGCTGAGCTGCGTCCTGACGCTGGCGGCGGGCATGCCGGCACGCTCAACGTCCGAGGCGGTTGCGCCAGCGGGTGAAAACGATGTGCTGGCACCGATGACCGGCACCGTTCTGGCGCTCGACCAGGTGCCGGATACCACCTTTGCCAGCGGCCTGCTGGGCAGCGGTGCCGCGATTATCCCCTCTGACAACAGGGTGGTTGCCCCGTTTGCCGGCGTTGTGGCCTCTCTTTTCCAGACCAAACACGCCATCGGCCTGCTCAGCGACAGCGGGATTGAAGTGTTAATCCACGTGGGTATCGACACCGTGAAGCTCGACGGCAGGCCGTTTACCGCCCACGTGAAGGTGGGCGACAGGGTGCAGCCGGGCGACCTGCTGCTGGAGTTTGACCGACAGGCGATTATCGATGCCGGATACGACCTGGCGACCCCGATCATTATCAGTAACAGCGACGAGTATCGCGAGGTGGCGACCGTGGCGGCAACGTCCGTCAACGCCGGTGCACCGCTGCTCAGCGTAAGCCATCAATAACAGGAGAACGTGATGAAAACTTTCCCGGACGATTTTTTATGGGGCGGCGCGGTTGCCGCGAATCAGGTAGAAGGCGCGTATCTGGAGGATGGCAAAGGGCTGTCCACCTCAGACGTTCAGCCGCAGGGTGTCTTCGGCCCGGTGGTTGAGCGCGTGGCGGGCGACAGCGGCATCAAGGATGTCGCCATCGACTTCTATCACCGCTACCCGGAAGACATCAAACTGTTCGCTGAGATGGGCTTTAGCTGCCTGCGCGTCTCCATTGCCTGGACCCGCATTTTTCCGAACGGCGACGAGCAGCAGCCTAACGAAGCGGGGCTGGCGTTTTACGACCGGCTGTTTGACGAGCTGGCCGCGCACAGCATTACTCCGCTGGTGACGCTGTCGCACTACGAAATGCCGTGGGGGCTGGTGAAGCAGTACGGCGGGTGGGGCAGTCGCCAGACCATTGGGTTCTTCGAGCGCTACGCCCGTACCGTGTTTGCGCGCTACAGGGAGAAAGTGAAGCTCTGGCTGACCTTCAACGAGATTAATATGTCTCTGCACGCGCCGATGACCGGCGTGGGCCTGCCGGAAACCAGCAGCAAAGGGGAGGTGTATCAGGCGATCCATCACCAGCTGGTGGCCAGCGCGCTGGCCGTGAAGGCCTGCCACGAGATTATCCCGGATGCCAGAATCGGCAACATGCTGCTGGGCGGCCTGATGTATCCGCTGACCTGCAAGCCGGAAGATGTCCTGGAGACGCTGCAGGAAAACCGCGCGTGGCAATTCTTTGGCGACGTGCAGTGCCGTGGCGCCTACCCGGGCTATATGCAGCGCTTTTTCCGCGACAACGGTATTCAGCTTGAGGTAACGGATGCCGACCGCGAGGCGCTGAAATCGACCGTCGATTTTATCTCGTTCAGCTACTACATGACGGGCTGCGTCACCGCGGATGAGGCCCTCAACCAGCAGGCGCGCGGCAACATCCTGAGCATGGTGCCTAACCCGCATCTGGCAAGTTCCGAATGGGGCTGGCAGATTGACCCCATCGGCCTGCGTACCCTGTTAAACGTGCTCTGGGATCGCTATCAGAAGCCGTTGTTTATCGTGGAAAATGGCCTGGGGGCGAAGGATAAACCGGATGCGGACGGCGTGGTGCAGGATGACTATCGCATCAGCTACCTTAACGACCACCTGGTGCAGGTACGTGAAGCGATTGAAGACGGCGTTGAGGTAATGGGCTATACCAGCTGGGGGCCAATCGACCTGGTGAGCGCGTCTAAAGCTGAACTCTCTAAGCGCTACGGCTTTATTTACGTCGATCGCGATGACAGCGGAAAAGGCACGCTGGCGCGCAGCCGTAAGAAAAGTTTCTACTGGTATAAAGAGGTGATTGCGACGAAAGGGGCTTCGCTGAAAGTCTGATATCAGGAACGTTGCCCGGCGCAGAGCCGGGCAAATAGATCAGAAAATCATCTTGAATACGCCGGTGACCACTAAGAGCCCTATCAGAAATATAATTAAAATTACCCACAGTAATATTTTCATTCCTTTCTCCCGCTCATGTATGTCCTGAATAAGTGTAGCAGCGTATTTATATTTGGCGTGAATGCATTGGATTTAATCATTTTCTTTGGGAATAAATTTCCGGGTATTAAAATGTATGACAATTTGCGGATTGCCACGCGTTACTAAAAAAATGAACGATATCGAGCGTAACGTGCGCCTTTATTTTTTGAGTGTATGGCGTAATGAAACGTTCTCTTATTTTATCTCTGAGTGCTCCCTTCGCTTTTATTCTGGCAGCCTGTGCGCCTGAACATGCCACGGTATCTCCCATTAAAACGCAAACCGCTGCGGCGTCGGTGAATACGGTTCTGAATCATCAGGACTGGCCGAAAAATGAGTGGTGGAAAGCGTATAACGATCCCCAGCTTAACGGGCTGATTGCGAAAGCGTTGAGCGATGCACCGGATATGCAGATTGCCCGTCAGCGCATTACGCTTGCCGAAGCCCAGGCCAAAGCCGCAATGGCCGCTGACGGTCCGCAGATTGATTTTTCCGCCGATGCAGAACGCCAGAAAATGTCCGCCGAAGGGCTGATGGGGCCTTTTGCCCTTACCGACCCGGCTGCAGGCACCACCGGGCCGTGGTACACCAACGGCACCTTCGGCCTGACCGCAGGCTGGGAGCTCGATCTGTGGGGAAAAAATCGCGCCCGGGTCGAGGCCCGGATTGGCAAAGTGAATGCGCAAAAAGCGGAGCTGGAGCAAACCCGCCAGCTGCTGGCCAGCAGCGTGGCGCGGCTCTACTGGGAGTGGCAAACTCAGGCCGCCGCGGGGGAGGTTCTCGCGCAGATCAAACATGAGCAGGACAACATCATTGGTGCCGATCGCGAACTGTATCAGCACGGGATCACCTCGTCCGTGGAAGGGGTGGAAACCGATATCAACGCCAACAAAACCGAAGAGCAGCTGGCAGAAGTCAACGGGAAGATGAAAGCCGTAGAGGCGCGTCTGGTCGCGCTGACGAATTCTTCCTCCGTGACGCTTACGCGGCATGCGCTGCCGACGGTCGACGCCGCGCTACCGCCGACGCTCGGTTATGAACTGCTGGCACGCCGTGCGGATCTTCAGGAGGCGCACTGGTATATCGAAGCCTCTATGAGCGAGGTGGACGCCGCCAGAGCGGCTTTCTATCCTGACGTGAACCTGATGGCGTTCTTACAGCAGGATGCCCTCCATCTGAGCGATCTGTTTCGCGCTTCAGCGCAGCAGATGGGCGTGACCGCCGGGCTTACGCTGCCGATCTTTGACAGCGGCAGGCTGAATGCCAGCCTGGATATCGCCCAGGCGCAGAACAATCTCTCGGTCGCGAACTACAACAAAGCGGTGGTCGAAGCGGTCAATCAGGTGGCGCGCACGGCCAGTGAAGTCGAAACGCTGACGGTGAAAAACCGCCATCAGCAGCAGGTTGAAAAAGATGCGGCGCGGGTTGTGGCGCTGGCGCAGGCGCGTTTCAGCGCGGGGATCGTTGCGGGCTCGCGGGTCAGTGAAGCCAGAATACCGGCCCTCAGGGAAGACCTCGCCGGATTGTTGCTAAAAGGCCAGTATGTCGACGCCACGCTGCAGCTGACGTCGGCGCTGGGCGGCGGCTATCATCATGGCTAAAAATGGTCATTATCTATACTTACCTCTTTGCAGTTTTTCAGGAGGTGAGTATGACCAGAGTAGCGATAGTGACCGCATCGGATTCCGGGATTGGTAAAACCACGGCGCTGATGCTCGCAGAGCGCGGGTTTGATATTGGCGTCACCTGGCACTCCGATGAAAAAGGAGCGCTGGAAACCTGCCGCGAAGTTGAAGCGCAGGGGCAGCGCGCAGAGGCTATCCATCTTGATTTAAGCACGCTGCCGGATGGCGCAAAGGCCATTGAAACGCTGATTGCGCGTTTTGGGAGGCTGGACGTGCTGGTGAATAATGCGGGTGCGATGACCAAAGCGCCGTTCCTTGAGATGCCGTTTGACGACTGGCGGAACATTTTTACCGTCGACGTGGACGGCGCGTTTCTCTGCTCACAAATTGCCGCCCGGCAGATGGTGAAGCAGGGGAAAGGAGGGCGGATTGTGAACATTACCTCGGTACACGAGCACACGCCGCTGCCGGAGGCCAGCGCCTACACCGCGGCAAAACACGCGCTCGGCGGGTTAACCAAATCCATGGCGATGGAACTGGTTAAGCACAACATTCTGGTGAACGCCGTCGCGCCGGGTGCCATTGCCACACCGATGAACGACATGGACGACAGCGAAGTGAAGGAAGGCTCAATGCCGGAAATCCCGCTGGCAAGACCGGGCCACACCAAAGAGATTGCCAGCCTGGTCGCGTGGCTGTGCGACAGCGACGCCAGCTACACGACGGGGCAATCGTTTATTGTCGACGGGGGTTTTATGCTGGCGAACCCGCAGTTTAAGCCGGAGGGTTAAGTTTCCCCCCACCCTAACCCTCTCCCAGAGGGAGAGGGAACTAAAAACCCCCTCTCCCTCTGGGAGAGGGCCGGGGTGAGGGCACCAGGCCGCACCCGGTTACTCCTCATCCCGCGTCTTTTCCCGATGCTTCAGCCACAGCCTGACCCCGATCACCGCCACCACCACCAGAATCAGCCACGCCCAGTGCTTCAGGTGCTGGTCGAGATTATGCAGCCACGGGCCAATCACTTCTCCCCCGACGTAGCCGAGCGTCGTAAAGATCAGCGCCCAGGCAATCGCACCAAGAACATTGAGCGGCAAGAAAATTTTTGGCGGCAGATGGCTGGCGCCAATCAGTATCGGCCCGATAATGCGAAAGCCATACATAAAGCGCGTGCCGATGACGAACAGATAGGGATGACGTTGAATGAGCCGTTGAGCACGACGGATTTTCTTCTGATGCTTTGCGAAACGCTTAAGCAGCGTGGGCCCGAAGCGCAGCCCGAGAAAGTAGAGCAGCTGATCGCCAATCATTCCGCCGAGCGCGACCGCTGCGACGACCAGCGGGAATTTCAGCAATCCCTGATGCGCGGCGACGCCGCCTAACAGCGTGATGGTTTCACCTTCAGCCACGCTACCGACGACCAGCGCGGCATAGCCATATTGTTCAATGAGTGCGTTAATATCCATTACGTAAATGTTATCTCCCTCAGCGTACCTCGTTTAATCATATACCCCATGAATCAACAGCGGGGAAATCAACGGAAATTTCCCACTGTACAGAAAATAATCTAAAGCCTGCATTATACTTAAGGTATCGCTGACGGGCCGACAACAAGGGGGCGCTATGAACCATGTCTGGGGACTTTTCTCCCATCCCGATCGTGAAATGCATGTCATCAAAAGTGAGAACGAAACGGTCTCGCATCATTACACGCACCATGTGCTGCTGATGGCTGCGGTGCCGGTAATATGCGCTTTTATCGGAACAACACAAATCGGCTGGAACTTCGGTGATGGCACCGTGGTTCAGCTTTCCTGGTTTACCGGGCTCTATCTGGCCATCGTTTTTTATGGCCTGATGCTGGCGGGTGTCGCGGTAATGGGGCGCGTCATTCACTGGATGGCGCGTAACTACCCACAGCGTCCATCGCTGGCGCACTGTATGGTCTTTGCCGGATATGTCGCGACCCCGCTGTTCTTAAGCGGTATTGTTGCGCTTTATCCACTGGTCTGGCTGTGCGCGCTGATCGGTACTATTGCCCTCTTTTACACCGGGTATCTGCTGTATCTGGGGGTTCCAACCTTCCTGAATATCAATAAAGAAGAGGGCCTGAGTTTTTCCAGTTCAACGCTCGCTATTGGGGTGCTGGTGCTGGAGGCACTACTGGCGCTGACGGTTATTCTTTGGGGTTATGGATACCGTCTCTTCTGAGTTCACTGCATTGCTGGCGTAAATGCCAGCAATGCAGCATCTGTTCACGATTATCCGCTGGCGACAACGCCCGGTGACCGCTATGATGCCGAAGCCAGCCTGTGTTTATCCGTTGATACAGGCGGTGTACGTCATGACGTGCGTGAATAATTATCAGAAGTCTCACCATGCTGAAATTCCGAGTTTCTTTACTTAGCCTGGCGCTGCTGCTGGGCGCGTCCGCTGCCGTGCCGGCCGTCGCTAAAACGCCCGCGGTGACCGCCGCCGCTGCTCAGCCGCAAATTGCGTCCGGCAGCGCGATGATTGTCGATCTCAACACCAATAAGGTGATCTACGCCAGCCATCCGGACCTGGTGCGCCCGATCGCCTCGATTACCAAATTAATGACCGCGATGGTGGTGCTTGATGCACATCTGCCGCTGGACGAAAAATTGAAAGTGGATATCAGCCACACGCCGGAGATGAAGGGGATCTACTCTCGCGTGCGTCTGAACAGTGAAATCAGCCGTAAAAATATGCTGCTGCTGGCGCTGATGTCGTCTGAAAACCGTGCGGCGGCGAGCCTGGCGCACCACTATCCGGGCGGCTATGACGCCTTTATCCGCGCGATGAACGCGAAAGCCAAAGCGCTGGGGATGACCAATACGCATTATGTTGAGCCGACGGGACTATCGATCAACAACGTCTCCACGGCCCGCGATCTGACGAAACTGCTGATTGCCAGCAAGCAGTATCCGCTGATTGGTCAGCTCAGCACCACCCGTGAAGAGATGGCGACCTTTGCGAACCCGGCCTATACGCTGCCGTTCCGCAACACTAACCATCTGGTATACCGCGATAACTGGAACATTCAGTTAACGAAAACCGGCTTTACCAACGCGGCAGGACACTGTCTGGTGATGCGCACCGTGTTTAACGGTAAGCCGGTGGCGCTGGTGGTGATGGATGCCTTCGGCAAATATACCCACTTTGCGGACGCGAGCCGCCTGCGTACCTGGATTGAAACCGGGAAAGTGCAGCCCGTTCCGGCCGCAGCATTGACGTATAAAAAGCAGAAAGCGGAACAGATGGCGACGGCGCAGAACGACTGAGTCGTCCGTCAACGCCGGGTGGCGGCTTCGCCTTACCCGGCCTACGAGATAACAAAAAACGGTAACTTATGTTACCGTTTTTTTGTTTTCTCCCTCTCCCTGTGGGAGAGGGGCGGGGTGAGGGCACCAGACCGCACGGTGTTTATTCCGGCAGCGTCCAGTCCCCGTCGTTGAGCGAGCGCTGCATAATCACGGTATCCCGCCAGTCGCCTTTCTTATAGCCCACGCTGCGCAGCTGACCGACAATCACGAAGCCGTGCTTTTTATGCAGCCGCAGCGAGCCGGCATTATTGTTGCCATCTCCCACAACGGCAATCATTTGCCGCCACGGGCCTTGCTCGCAGCGGGCGATCAGCGCATCCATTAATGCCGAGCCAAAACCGCGCCCGGTGATGCTGGCATCCACGTAAATCGACTCTTCCAGGGTATAGCGGTAGGCGTGTCGCGGGCGGTAAGGCGTGGCGTAGCAGTAGCCCACCACGATGCCGCGATACAGCGCGATAAGCCACGGCAAACCGCTCTCAGCCACGCTTTTCATCCGCTGACGCATTTCGTCAATAGTCGGGGGGACTTCTTCAAATGACGCGCGCCCGTGAAGCACATGCCAGGCATAGATGGCGGCGATGGCATGCACATCATCGGGAAGGGCATCGCGCACTTCCAGTTCGGTCTCGGATAAAACATCAATAGCCGACATGATGTGCCTGCTCCTCGTTATAGAATGCCGGAGAAACGTTCCTCCGGCGTCAGAGCGTTACTCTATTACGATTAAGGCGCGCTAAACAATCTCTCAAATTTGGCTGTAGGAATTAATCAGACGCTTGCGTTATGCGCTGCTCCGCATCTGCCTCTTCTTTCCAGTATTTCTTCCGCGTTGTTTTACCAATGCCGGGATTCATGCTGTTTGTAGGGTCATTCTCGCGATAAAACTGCTTAAGTGCGTCAGGGGCTTTATAAAGATGCCCGACGTTATGTTCCGCAGGATATTGTGCGCCGCGTTCGCGCAGCAGGGCGAGCATCTGCTCCTTCAGCGCGTGCGCATCGACCCCTTTTTTGACGATGTAATCCTGATGGAAGACATAACACATAAAGTGGCCGTAATAGAGCTTGTGCACCAGCTTGCTGTCGATTTCCGGCGGGAGGTGCTCAAACCACTCGGTGTCGTTACGGCGCAGGGCGATATCCAGCGCCAGAATATCTTCCACCTCTTCGGAATGCACCGCCTGGTAACGGATGGCGGCTCCCGCTGCAGCGAAGCGGTGCAGGAAGGCTTTGCTGCCTTCTTCCGGCGTGCAGGCAAAGAAATCCCCTTCGGCGGTTTTGAAAAATTCAGTCAGCCAGGTCTGCGCTTCGGCAATCCCGTCTCCGGCCATCTTCAGCAGCAGGTGGTGCTCATACTTGTCGCGCCAGGTTTTCATTCGCTCCGGTAAGTGCGCCGGGAAAACGTTGCCCAGCTTCTGCATAAAGCGGTCGGTGAAGTGGGGTTTGAACAGCGACACTTTCTCCAGCATCGCGTCGGTGCGTCCCTTCATGGTGAAGAAGAACGGCATTTTGTCGGTGCCGAGCTTGTCAATCATCAGGAACGTATCTTTGCCGTAACGCTCGGCGATGTCGTAAATGTCCCGGTGCATGTACTCGCCCGCCACCGGCAGATGGCTGAATTCGCCCAGAATATGACGGCGGATCTCCGTCAGAACCTCAGGCTGATTGGTACCGATGTAAAACACCTGCTGCTTTTTCTCTGCCGGGAAGGTATCCAGGCGCACGGCAAAAACGGCAAGCTTCCCGGCGCAGCCGGAGGATTCAAACAGGCGGTCCGGGTCGGCGTTGTAGCGCGCCGGCGTATCGGCATCGATATCCCGCACGCGGGTCACGTAGTCGTGATCGTGCGCGTGGCGGCCGTCGTGCTGCACGTCTTCGTCCTTCACGCGATCGTCGTCAAGCTTGCTGAGGATCTGCTCTGGCGTCACGCCGAGATCGATTCCCAAGTGGTTCACCAGCGTCAGCTTGCCGTTTTCGTCAATACGGGCAAATAGTGACATCTCGGTATAGGCCGGGCCGCGCTGTACCAGCGAGCCGCCGGAGTTGTTGCAGATCCCACCAACCACCGAGGCGCCAATACAGGAGGAGCCAATCACCGAGTGCGGCTCACGGCCCAGCGGCTTAAGCGCTTTTTCCAGGGAGTAGAGCGTCGTGCCGGGGAATGCGAGCACCTGCTCGCCTTTATCCAGCAGGTGCAGCTTGTCGAGGCGCAGAGTGCTGATAATCACGATGTCGCGATCGTAATCGTTGCCGTTCGGCGTGGAGCCTTCGGTCAGGCCGGTATTGGCGGCCTGCATTAAAATAATCTTGTCGGCGGCGACGCAGGCGCTCAGCACGCGCCACAGCTCCAGCAGCGTGCCGGGGAAGACCACCGCCAGCGCTTCGCCCTGACCGGAGCGGAAGCCTTTGCGGTAGCGGGCGGTTTTGGCCGGGTCGGTAAGCAGGTGAGAGGAGCCAACCAGGCGCGACAGTTCGTTAATAAAAGCCGTGTTATCGTTTGTTCGAACAGAAGTCATCATCCACTCCTTGTGGTGGGGCAAATTTCTCGCTGTAAAGCATAGCGCGATTAACTGTTAAGCGGTCGAGTATTCACGAGAAAAATCAGAGAATAACCCTGCAACGTTTCGAGGGTTTGTGGCACACTGCGCTTTTCGCACGGTATGGCCGAGATCGTCCGGCGGTTATTGATGAGAGAGTAAAACGACATGAAATGGCTATGTTCTGTAGGTGTCGCCGTCAGCCTGGCGCTGCAACCTGCGCTGGCAGAGGATTTGTTTGGTAATCACCCGCTCACGCCTGAAGCACGGGACGCGTTTGTCACTGAATTGCTCAAAAAAATGACGGTCGATGAGAAAATCGGCCAGCTGCGTCTTATCAGCGTCGGGCCGGATAACCCGAAAGAGGCCATCCGCGAGATGATCAAAGACGGGCAGGTAGGGGCGATCTTTAATACCGTCACCCGCGAGGATATCCGCAAGATGCAGGATCAGGTGATGGATCTCAGCCGCCTGAAAATTCCGCTGTTCTTCGCCTATGACGTGGTGCACGGCCAGCGTACAGTCTTCCCGATTAGCCTCGGTTTAGCCTCCTCCTTTAACCTCGACGCGGTGAAAACCGTCGGGCGCGTGTCCGCCTATGAAGCGGCGGACGACGGCCTGAACATGACCTGGGCGCCGATGGTGGACGTCTCGCGCGATCCGCGCTGGGGCCGCGGCTCGGAAGGTTTTGGTGAAGATACGTATTTAACCTCCACGATGGGTAAAACCATGGTGGAAGCGATGCAGGGCAAAAGCCCGGCGGATCGCTACTCGGTGATGACCAGCGTCAAACACTTCGCGGCCTATGGCGCGGTCGAAGGCGGTAAAGAGTACAACACCGTCGACATGAGCCCGCAGCGACTGTTCAACGACTACATGCCGCCGTACAAGGCAGGGCTGGATGCGGGCAGCGGCGCGGTGATGGTCGCGCTGAACTCGCTGAACGGCACGCCTGCGACCTCCGACTCCTGGCTGCTGAAAGACGTGCTGCGCGACCAGTGGGGCTTTAAGGGCATCACCGTTTCCGACCACGGCGCGATTAAAGAGCTGATTAAGCACGGTACCGCCTCCGATCCGGAAGACGCGGTGCGCGTGGCGCTCAAGTCCGGCATCAACATGAGCATGAGCGACGAGTACTACAGCAAATACCTGCCGGGGCTGGTGAAGAGCGGCAAGGTAACGATGGCGGAGCTGGACGATGCCGCGCGCCACGTGCTGAACGTGAAATACGACATGGGGCTGTTTAACGATCCGTACAGCCACCTGGGGCCGAAAGATTCTGACCCGGCAGATACCAACGCTGAAAGCCGTCTGCACCGCAAAGAAGCGCGTGACGTGGCGCGCGAAAGCCTGGTGCTGCTGAAAAACCGCCTCGACACGCTGCCGCTGAAAAAATCCGGCACCATTGCCGTAGTGGGCCCGCTGGCCGACAGCAAGCGCGACGTGATGGGCAGCTGGTCTGCCGCGGGCGTTGCCGAGCAGTCCGTGACCGTGCTGACCGGGATTAAGAGTGCCGTGGGTGATAACGCGAAAGTGGTGTACGCCAAAGGGGCGAACGTCACCAACGATAAAGACATCGTCACCTTCCTCAACCAGTACGAGGAAGCGGTGAAGGTCGATCCGCGCACGCCGAAGGAGATGATCGACGAGGCGGTGAATACCGCGAAGCAGTCTGACGTTGTGGTCGCGGTCGTGGGCGAAGCGCAGGGTATGGCGCACGAGGCCTCCAGCCGTACCGACATCACCATCCCGCAGAGCCAGCGCGATCTGATCGCTGCCCTGAAAGCCACCGGCAAGCCGCTGGTGCTGGTGCTGATGAACGGTCGTCCGCTGGCGCTGGTGAAAGAGGACCAGCAGGCTGACGCCATTCTGGAAACCTGGTTCGCGGGTACCGAAGGCGGTAACGCCATCGCCGACGTGCTGTTTGGTGATTACAACCCGTCGGGCAAGCTGCCGATGTCCTTCCCGCGCTCCGTCGGGCAGATCCCGGTCTACTACAGCCACCTGAACACCGGCCGCCCGTACAACGCCGACAAGCCGAACAAGTACACCTCCCGTTACTTCGACGAAGCTAACGGCCCGCTGTATCCGTTTGGTTACGGCCTGAGCTACACCACCTTCAAGGTTTCTGACGTGAAAATGTCGGCGCCGACCCTGAAGCGTGACGGCAAAGTCACCGCCAGCGTTGAGGTGACCAACACCGGCAAGCGCGAAGGGGCAACGGTGATTCAGATGTACGTTCAGGATGTCACCGCCTCGATGAGCCGTCCTGTTAAGCAGCTGCGCGGCTTCGAGAAGGTCAACCTGAAGCCTGGCGAAACCCAAACCATCAGCTTCCCGATTGACGTGGATGCGCTGAAGTTCTGGAACCAGCAGATGAAATACGATGCGGAGCCAGGCAAGTTTAACGTCTTTATTGGGGTGGATTCCGCCCGCGTGAATAAAGGCGAGTTCGAGCTGCTGTAACCTTCCTTCCTTTGCATCCCCCGGCTTCCGGGGGATGCGTCTTACGTTATGCTAAAAAGGCATTTTGCCGGGTAAATCCGCTGTTTTAAGCTACGCTTTTCTCTCAAGCCTCTGAAAAAGGCGATAAAAAATGAGGATAGCGGAATGACGATTGCAAAGGGGATGTTGGGATCTGCGGTGCTGCTGGCGGCGCTAAGCCTGCCGTTACAGGCGGCGGAGCCGGTAAAAGTGGGCTCAAAGATCGATACCGAAGGCGCGCTGCTCGGCAATATTATTTTGCAGGTGCTGGAAAGCCACGGCGTTAAAACCGTCAATAAAGTTCAGCTGGGCACCACACCCGTCGTGCGTGGGGCGATCACCTCCGGCGAGCTGGATATCTATCCGGAATACACCGGCAACGGGGCATTCTTCTTCAAAGATGAAAACGATCCGGCATGGAAAAACGCCAAAGCCGGGTATGAGAAAGTCAAAAAACTCGACGCGGAACAGAACAAGCTGGTCTGGCTGACGCCGGCCCCGGCCAACAACACCTGGACTATCGCCGTTCGCAAGGACGTGGCGGAGAAAGGTAAGCTGACGTCTCTGGCGGATCTCAGCCGCTATCTGAAAGAGAAGGGCGACTTTAAGCTGGCAGCGTCCGCGGAGTTTATCGAGCGTCCTGACGCGCTCCCGGCGTTTGAAAAAGCCTACGACTTCAAGCTCGACCAGGCGCAGCTGCTCTCGCTGGCGGGCGGGGATACGGCGGTAACCATTAAGGCGGCGGCTCAGCAGACTTCTGGCGTTAACGCGGCCATGGCCTACGGTACCGACGGCCCGGTGGCGGCGCTCGGCCTGCAAACCCTGACCGATCCAAAAGGCGTACAGCCGATTTACGCCCCGACCCCGGTCGTGCGTGAGGCGGTGCTGAAAGCCTATCCGGATATTGCAGAATGGCTCAAACCGGTCTTCGAAAAACTGGATGAAAAAACGCTGCAGCAGCTGAATGCCAGCATTGCCGTCGAGGGGCTGGATGCCAAAAAAGTGGCCGCCGACTTCCTGAAACAACAAGGGCTTGTGAAGTAACGGGAAAGGGCTGTGCCAATAAAATGTCATAACCGCGTACTGCTGCTGTTGGCCTGCGTGGCCATTGCGGCGGTCGCTCTGCCGTTTGTGAACGTTGCCCCTAACCGCCTGATGTCAGGGGAGGGGCGCTATCTCTGGGAAGTGTGGGCGTTCACGCCGTGGTGGCTGGCTGCGGCGCTGGGCGCGTGGGTTGCGCTATCGCTCTGGCAAGGGCGCACGGCGCAGTGGCTGACGCTGCTCCTCGCTGAAGGGCTGTTTATCCTCCTGTTCTGGAGCGCCGGGCAGGCGGCGACGCAAATGGCGTCGGCGGAAAGTCCGCTGGCGAGAACTACGATAGGCAGCGGCCTCTGGCTGTGGCTGGCGCTGTGCCTGCTGGCCAGCAGCGACGCCATTCGTCGACTCATCTCCAGCGCCGTCTGGCGCTGGGTGCTCAACGCGCAGATATGGTGTATTCCCTTGTTCCTGCTGTTCAGCGGTGAGCTGAACAATCTCTCGCTGCTGAAAGAGTACGCCAACCGCCAGGAGGTGTTTGATGATGCCCTGGCGCAACACCTGACGATCCTTTTTGGCACGCTGATCCCGGCACTGCTGATCGGGATACCGCTCGGCATGTGGTGCTATCGGCATCCATCACGCCAGGGCGGGGTCTTTGCCGTACTCAACGTGATCCAGACCATACCTTCCGTCGCGCTGTTTGGCCTGCTGATTGCCCCGCTGGCGGGGCTGGTGAAGTCATTCCCGGCGCTGGGGACGCTCGGCATAGCCGGAACGGGGTTAACGCCCGCGCTTATCGCGCTGGTGCTGTATGCGCTGCTGCCGCTGGTGCGCGGCGTGGTCGCGGGCCTGGGCCAGGTCGCGCCGGATGTGCTGGAAAGCGCCCATGCGATGGGCATGAGCGCGCGGCAGTGTTTCTGGAAAATTCAGCTCCCGCTGGCGCTGCCCCTGCTGCTGCGCAGCCTGCGGGTGGTGGCGGTACAAACCGTCGGCATGGCGGTGATTGCGGCGCTGATTGGCGCGGGCGGCTTTGGCGCGCTGGTGTTCCAGGGGCTGCTGAGCAGTGCGCTCGATCTGGTGTTATTGGGCGTGGTTCCCACGATTGCGCTGGCGGTTGTCGTCGACGCGCTGTTTGCCTTATGGCTCGCACTGCTCAGGAGAAGAGCCAATGATTGAATTTCACGATGTCAGTAAAACCTTTGCCGGCCGCCCCGCGGCGAGCCATCTGAACCTGAACTTTGCCGAGGGGGCGTTTTCCGTGCTGATTGGAACCTCGGGCTCGGGAAAATCCACCACCCTGAAGATGATCAACCGCCTGGTTGAGCATGACAGCGGGCTGATCCGCTTTGCCGGAGAAGAGATCCGCAGCCTGCCGGTGCTGGAGCTGCGTCGTCGGATGGGCTATGCCATTCAGTCTATCGGTCTCTTTCCTCACTGGACGGTGGCGCAGAACATCGCCACCGTGCTGCAGCTGGAGAAATGGTCTCGGGCGAAAATCGCTGACCGGGTGGATGAGCTGATGTCGCTGCTGGGGTTAGAGCCCGCGCTGCGCGACCGCTATCCGCACCAGCTTTCCGGAGGCCAGCAGCAGCGCGTGGGCGTGGCGCGCGCGCTGGCGGCTAACCCGCAGGTGCTGCTGATGGATGAACCCTTCGGCGCGCTGGACCCGGTCACGCGCGGGGCGCTGCAGGCGGAGATGACCCGCATTCACCGCATTCTCGGACGCACGATCGTTCTCGTGACGCACGATATTGATGAAGCTCTGCGCCTGGCCGACCATCTGGTGCTGATGGATCATGGCGAAGTGGTGCAGCAGGGCTCGCCGCTTGAGCTATTAACATGGCCTAAGAACGATTTTGTGCGCGAGTTTTTCGGCCGCAGCGAGCTGGGCGTGAGGCTGCTTTCCCTGCGGACGGTCAGCGACTATATGCGTCGGGAGGAAGTACCGGTGAGCGGCGAACCGCTGCAGGCGCAGATGAGCCTGCGGGATGCCCTCTCCGCGTTTGTCGCGCGGCAGTGCGAGGTATTGCCCGTCTCGGACTCGCGCGGGACGCCGTGCGGAACCTTACATTTCCGCGATCTGCTGGTTGGGGAGGTGACGCGTGAAGGCACTGCGTGATCCGCTCCTCTGGCTGGTAGCGATCTTTGTCGCCTTACTGTTTCTGATGCCTCACAGCGCGGCGCTGTTTAACACTCTTTTTCCGGGGCTGCCGCGGCCGGTCTATCAGCAGGAGAGCTTTATTAATCTCGCTCTGGCGCATCTCTGGCTGGTGGCGCTCTCAAGCGCCATCGCGGTTGTGCTGGGGGTAGGGGCAGGCATCGCGGTCACGCGACCTGCGGGCAAGGAGTTTCGTCCGCTGGTGGAGACGATAGCGGCCATTGGCCAGACGTTTCCCCCGGTGGCGGTGCTGGCAATAGCGGTTCCGGTGATGGGCTTTGGCCAGCAGCCCGCCATTATTGCGTTGATTTTATACGGCGTATTGCCGGTTCTGCAGGGCACGCTGGCGGGTCTCGCGGCGGTACCGGCGTCGGTGCTAAGCGTAGCTGAAGGGATGGGGATGAGTCGCGGCCAGCGGCTGCGCAAGGTTGAACTGCCGCTTGCGGCACCGGTGATTATTGCCGGGATCCGCACGTCGGTGATTATTAACATCGGTACGGCGACCATTGCGTCTACGGTCGGTGCCAATACGCTGGGAACGCCGATTATTATCGGCCTGAGCGGGTTTAATACGGCTTACATTGTGCAGGGGGCTGTGCTGGTCGCGCTGGCGGCAATCGTCGTCGATCGCCTTTTTGAGCGGCTGGCGCTGTACCTCAGCCGACACCGCCGCGAACAATAAACGAGTATCCTGCCAGCATCACGCCGCCGATACCGCTCACGGCCATCAGGACAAAAAGGGTAATAATGGCCAGTTTGGTTGCCTTCATCATGTGCTCCTGTTGTTAACGGAACAATTATACGGTGAAGCGCAGCTGTTGATGAACCATTAAATGCCGTTATGGCTCATCCGGGCCAAGGGAATAAACCGGGTAACCATTCTCTCGCCATTCCGTCAGCAGCTGCTGCTGCGTGGCGGACGGCACTTCACCACACCAGACCAGCAGGGTCTGACCGTCGAAAAACTCGGGCTTAAGCTGCGCCAGCGAGTGCGCGAGGACATCCACGCGCCAGCCCTTCTGGGTCGCAATCCACGCTTCCAGCCACAGGCGGGTGGTATCGTGCACGTTCCAGCCGACCACCAGCGCATCTTTTCCGGCTTTGTTCTTCGCCGAGGCAAGGCAGACGGCAATATAGTTGATCAGCACCCCGTCGAGTATGCTAAGCAGCGCCTGCAGGGTGGACTGCTGGCACTGCAGGCGTCGACGGAGCGGAATGAAAAGATGGCTGATCAGCGTCTGTGCCGGATAGTCGCGGCCCTGCTCTTTTATCCATGCGCGCAGGCGCTGAAGATTCCCCGCCTGCAGAAGCCGCAGCAGGGTTTCCTGCTGTTCGCGCCAGAGGTGCTGCGTTTCCGGGTCGTCGTGGCTCAGCAGGGACTTCACCTTGCCGACCTGCACCCCGTTGTCGATCCAGCTTTTAATTTCGCGAATGCGGTCGATATCGGCCTCATTGAAAAGGCGATGCCCACCGTCGGTCCTCTGCGGTTTGAGTAATCCATACCGTCGCTGCCACGCCCGTAGGGTAACGGGATTGATATCACAAAGGAGTGCCACTTCACCTATTGTGTAAAGCGCCATATTCGCCCCCTGGCTTACGCGTCCCCAGCTTAACTGTAGACTCACTTTGGGGAACCAGGAAGGATTGATTGATTTTTGAACAAACAATGCGAAGCATGCGCGATATTCAGAAAAAGGTGTGATAACGGACACGATTTTGCGCTTTTTTGGGATGCTTCAAAGAAAGTAAACCCGCATCAGTGTATGTTACGCGTTTTTAGCGTGTGCGGTTTTGAGTATGTACGAGTTTAATCTGGTGCTGCTGTTGCTTCAGCAGATGTGCGTGTTTCTGGTCATTGCCTGGCTGATGAGCAAAACACGCCTGTTTATCCCGCTGATGCAGGTCACCGTACGTCTGCCGCATAAGCTGCTCTGCTACGTCACCTTCTCTATTTTCTGCATCATGGGGACCTATTTTGGTCTCCATATCGAAGACTCTATTGCCAACACGCGCGCGATCGGCGCGGTGATGGGCGGGCTGCTGGGCGGTCCCGTCGTCGGTGGCCTTGTCGGCTTAACCGGGGGGCTGCATCGCTATTCCATGGGCGGGATGACGGCGCTCAGCTGCATGATCTCCACGATCGTGGAAGGGCTGCTTGGCGGGCTGGTGCATAGCTATATGATCAAACGCGGCCGCCCGGATAAAGTCTTTAGCCCGCTCACCGCCGGTGCCATTACCTTTGTGGCCGAAATGGCGCAGATGGCGATCATTCTACTCATTGCCCGTCCGTTTGAGGATGCGCTGCACCTGGTCAGCAGTATTGCCGCCCCGATGATGGTAACCAACACCGTGGGCGCGGCGCTGTTTATGCGCATTCTGCTCGACAAGCGCGCAATGTTTGAGAAGTACACCTCGGCGTTTTCCGCCACGGCGCTGAAGGTTGCCGCCTCGACCGAAGGGATCCTGCGCCAGGGGTTTAACGAAGAGAACAGCATGAAGGTCGCGCAGGTGCTCTACAAGGAGCTGGATATCGGCGCGGTGGCCATAACCGACCGCGAGCGGCTGCTGGCCTTTACCGGCACCGGTGACGATCACCATCTGCCGGGTAAACCAATCTCCTCTGCCTACACGCTGCGCGCCATTGAAACCGGTGAGGTGGTGTATGCCGACGGTAACGAAGTGCCTTACCGCTGTTCGCTGCATCCGCAGTGCAAGCTGGGCTCTACGCTGGTGATTCCGCTGCGCGGGGAAAATCAGCGGGTGATGGGGACTATCAAGCTGTATGAGGCCAAAAACCGTCTGTTCAGCTCCATCAACCGCACGCTGGGAGAGGGGATAGCCCAGCTGCTGTCCGCGCAAATCCTCGCCGGGCAGTATGAGCGGCAGAAAGCCCTGCTGACGCAGTCCGAAATTAAGCTGCTGCATGCCCAGGTTAACCCGCATTTTCTGTTTAACGCCCTCAACACGCTCAAGGCGGTGATCCGCCGCGACAGCGATCAGGCCGCGCAGCTGGTGCAGTTTCTGTCGACCTTTTTCCGTAAGAACCTGAAACGGCCATCTGAGATCGTGACCCTCGCCGATGAGATTGAGCACGTGAATGCCTATCTGCAGATTGAGCAGGCGCGTTTCCAGTCGCGCCTGCAGGTGTCGCTCTCCGTTCCGGACGAGCTGGCGTATCAGCATCTCCCGGCCTTTACCCTGCAGCCTATTGTCGAAAACGCCATTAAACACGGCACGTCACAGCTTCTGGGGACAGGGGAGATCACCATTGCCGCCAGCCGTTTCAACCACCATCTGGTGCTGGATATTGAAGATAATGCCGGGCTTTATCAGCCTTCCGCCTCCGGTGGTTTAGGGATGAGCCTGGTGGATAAACGCCTGCGCGCCCATTTTGGCGACGACTGCGGCATTACCGTCGCCTGTGAGCCAGACCGATTTACCCGTATTACCGTACGACTGCCGCTGGAGGAAAACGCATGTTAAGAGTGCTGATCGTGGATGACGAGCCGCTGGCACGGGAAAACCTGCGCGTTCTGCTGCAGGAGCAGCCTGATATTGAGATTGTGGGGGAGTGCGCGAACGCCATTGAGGCCATCGGCGCGGTGCACAAGCTGCGCCCGGACGTGCTGTTCCTCGATATTCAGATGCCCCGCATCAGCGGGCTGGAGATGGTCGGCATGCTCGACCCGGCGCATCGCCCCTATATCGTGTTTCTGACGGCGTTCGACGAATATGCCGTTAAGGCCTTTGAGGAGCACGCGTTTGACTATTTACTCAAGCCGATTGAAGAGACGCGTCTGGAAAAAACGCTCACCCGTTTACGCCAGGAGCGAACCGTACAGGACGTCACGCTGCTGCCGGAAAATCAGCAGCCGCTGAAGTTTATCCCCTGCACCGGGCACAGCCGAATCTACCTTCTGCAGATGGATGATGTGGCGTTCGTCAGCAGCCGCCTGAGCGGGGTGTTTGTCACCAGCGCGGAAGGGAACGAAGGGTTCACCGAGCTGACCCTGCGCACGCTGGAGAGCCGCACGCCGCTGATCCGCTGCCACCGCCAGTATCTGGTGAACATGGCGCACCTGAAGGAGATCCGCCTGGAAGATAACGGCCAGGCCGAGCTGGTGCTGCGTGCCGGGCAAACGGTACCCGTCAGCCGTCGCTATCTCAAGAGTTTGAAAGAGGCGATTGGCCTGTAAAACTGGTACACTGCGCGCCATTGCATCATCGACATTCGAAGGCTCTATGCTAAGTAACGACATTCTTCGTAGCCTGCGCTACACCCTGAAAGCAAACAATAACGACATGGTGCGCATTCTTGCGCTGTCCGACATGGAATCCACGTCTGCAGGTTTCGATACCTGGATGACCAAAGAAGACGAAGAGGGCTTCGTTCGCTGCCCGGACATTATCCTGTCGGGTTTCCTGAACGGCCTGATTTACGATAAGCGTGGCAAAGATCCCGCCGCGCCGGAGCTGGCGCTGGAGCGCCGCGTGAACAACAACACGGTGCTGAAAAAACTGCGCATCGCGTTCTCGCTGAAAACGGACGATATCGTGGCGATCATGACGGAGCAAAAATACCGCGTATCCGTGCCGGAAGTGACCGCCATGATGCGCGCGCCGGATCATAAAAACTACCGCGAGTGCGGCGACCAGTTTCTGCGTAATTTCCTGCGCGGGCTGACCCACCGGGTGCATCATCCGAAGGCGTGATTGCGGAATGGGTGCGGCCTGATGCCCTCACCCCGACCCTCTTCCACGGGGAAAGGGAGAAAACAAAACGCCATAAAAAAAGCCGGAGATTATCTCCGGCTTTTTTGTTATTTCACCTGCTGGCCAGGTTTCGCGCCTTCGTCAGGGCTTAACAGGAAGATATCTTTCCCGCCAGGGCCTGCTGCCATAACCATCCCTTCAGAGATGCCGAAGCGCATTTTGCGCGGCGCCAGGTTTGCCACCATCACGGTCTGACGACCGATCAGCACCTGCGGGTCCGGGTAGGCTGAACGGATGCCGGAGAAAACGTTACGCTTCTCGCCGCCCAGATCCAGCGTCAGGCGCAGCAGCTTGTCAGAACCTTCCACGAATTCCGCGTTTTCGATCAGCGCCACGCGCAGGTCGACTTTGGCGAAATCGTCAAAGGTAATGGTTTCCTGAATCGGATCGTCTGCCAGCGGGCCGGTCACCGGTGCCGCAGCCGCCTTCACCTCTTCTTTAGACGCTTCCACCAGGGCTTCAACCTGCTTCATCTCGATGCGGTTGTACAGCGCTTTAAAGGTGTTCACCTTGTGGCCGAGCAGCGGCTGCGCCATGGCATCCCAGGTCAGTTCTGTATTCAGGAACGCTTCAGCGCGGGCTGCCAGCTGTGGCAGAACCGGCTTCAGGTAGGTCATCAGCACGCGGAACAGGTTGATGCCCATAGAGCAGATGGCCTGCAGGTCGGCATCGCGACCTTCCTGTTTTGCGACAACCCACGGTGCCTGCTCGTCCACATAGCGGTTCGCCAGGTCGGCCAGGGCCATGATTTCGCGCACGGCTTTACCGAACTCACGGGTTTCCCACGCGTCGCCAATGGTGGCTGCCGCGTCGGTAAAGGTTTTGTACAGGGCAGGGTCAGCCAGTTCAGCCGCCATCACGCCGTCAAAACGCTTAGCGATAAAGCCCGCGTTACGGGAGGCCAGGTTCACCACCTTGTTGACGATGTCCGCGTTCACACGCTGCACGAAATCTTCCAGGTTCAGGTCGATATCGTCGATGCGGGAAGAGAGCTTCGCGGTGTAGTAGTAGCGCAGGCTGTCCGCGTCGAAGTGGTTCAGCCAGGTGCTGGCCTTAATGAACGTCCCGCGAGACTTGGACATCTTCGCGCCGTTCACCGTCACGTAGCCGTGTACGAACAGGTTGGTTGGCTTGCGGAAATTGCTGCCTTCCAGCATCGCCGGCCAGAACAGGCTGTGGAAATAAACGATGTCTTTACCGATAAAGTGATACAGCTCTGCCGTGGAATCTTTCTTCCAGTATTCGTCGAAGCTGACGGTGTCGCCACGCTTGTCGCACAGGTTCTTGAAGGAGCCCATGTAGCCGATTGGCGCGTCCAGCCAGACGTAGAAGTATTTGCCCGGCGCGTTCGGGATTTCAAAGCCGAAGTACGGCGCATCGCGGGAGATATCCCACTGCTGCAGGCCGGATTCGAACCACTCCTGCATTTTGTTCGCCACCTGCTCCTGCAGCGCGCCGCTGCGGGTCCACGCCTGCAGCATTTCGCTGAAGGACGGCAGGTCGAAGAAGAAGTGCTCGGAGTCACGCATCACAGGCGTGGCGCCGGATACCACGGATTTCGGCTCGATAAGCTCGGTCGGGCTGTAGGTTGCGCCGCACACTTCGCAGTTATCGCCGTACTGGTCCGGGGATTTACATTTCGGGCAGGTGCCTTTGACGAAACGGTCCGGCAGGAACATGCCTTTTTCCGGATCGTACAGCTGAGAGATGGTGCGGTTTTTGATAAAACCGTTCTCTTTCAGTCGGGTGTAGATCAGCTCCGACAGCTCGCGGTTTTCGTCGCTGTGCGTGGAGTGATAGTTATCATAGCTGATGTCAAAGCCAGCAAAATCGGTCTGATGCTCCTGACTCATTTCGGCAATCATCTGCTCCGGGGAAATCCCCAGCTGCTGCGCTTTGAGCATGATCGGCGTGCCGTGAGCATCGTCCGCACAGATGAAGTTAACCTCGTGGCCGCGCATTCGCTGGTAACGGACCCAGACATCAGCCTGGATATGCTCCAGCATGTGGCCGAGGTGGATTGAGCCGTTGGCGTACGGCAGTGCGCACGTTACCAGAATTTTCTTCGCGACTTGAGTCATAGTAGGCATTACTTCTTTTAACTGTGAAAAGGGTTTTTGATATTACCAAAAGGGGCATTATTAAGTAAGCACAAACCACGGCCTTTCAGGTAAACTTGTTCATCTAAGGTCTTATTCACAAGAACAAAGGAGTCGGGATGAGTTCTCAATCCCAGGCCAAATCACCGGAAGCCTTACGAGCAATGGTCGCCGGGACGCTGGCTAACTTTCAGCATCCAACCCTGAAGCACAATCTCACTACGCTGAAAGCGTTACACCACGTTGCCTGGCTCGATGATACGCTGCATATCGAGCTGCAGATGCCGTTCGTCTGGACCAGCGCCTTTGACGCGCTGAAAGAGCAGACCAGCTCTGAGCTGCTGCGCATTACCGGTGCGAAGGCGATCGACTGGAAGCTGAGCCACAGCATCGCCACGCTGAAACGCGTGAAAAACCAGCCTGGCGTGAACGGTGTGAAAAATATCATTGCCGTCAGCTCGGGCAAGGGCGGGGTAGGGAAATCCTCTACCGCCGTTAACCTGGCGCTCGCGCTGGCAGCGGAAGGGGCAAAGGTCGGTATTCTGGACGCGGATATCTACGGTCCGTCTATTCCGAACATGCTGGGCGCGGAAAACCAGCGCCCAACTTCGCCGGACGGGACCCACATGGCGCCAATCATGGCGCACGGTCTGGCGACCAACTCGATCGGTTATCTGGTGACCGACGATAACGCCATGGTCTGGCGCGGCCCGATGGCCAGCAAAGCGCTGCTGCAGATGCTGCAGGAGACAATGTGGCCGGATCTGGATTATCTGGTGCTGGACATGCCGCCGGGCACCGGTGACATTCAGCTGACGCTGGCGCAGAACATTCCGGTCACGGGTGCGGTCGTCGTGACTACGCCGCAGGATATCGCGCTGATCGACGCCAAAAAAGGCATCGTGATGTTCGAGAAGGTGGAAGTGCCGGTGCTCGGTATCGTCGAGAACATGAGCATGCACATCTGCAGCAACTGCGGTCACCACGAACCTATCTTCGGTACGGGTGGCGCAGAAAAACTGGCCGCGAAGTATCACACTCAGCTGCTGGGGCAGATGCCGCTGCACATTACTCTGCGTGAAGATCTGGACAGCGGAAAGCCGACGGTGGTCAGCCGCCCGGACAGCGAATTTGCAGAAATGTATCGCCAGCTGGCGGGACGCGTTGCGGCGCAGCTCTACTGGCAGGGCGAAATCATCCCGGGCGAAATCGCGTTCCGCGCGGTGTAATTCCTCAGCTCGAATTGCCGGGTGGCGCTTCGCTTACCCGGCCTACAAATGGCACCATCACGTAGGTCGGGTAAGGCGAAGCCACCACCCGACTTTAACCCAACCGATAGTGCATCAAATAATACTCTCCGTCCGGAGAATCACCCGTCGCCTCAATGTGCCAGCCGTGCCGCTGGTAAAACGCAATAGCCCGCGTATTCTTCACCAGACACTTAAGCGAACCTGTACTGGTAAACGTTTTCTGTACGTGTTCAAGCAACTCATGCCCGACGCCCATGCTCTGATACTGCGGATCGACAAACAGGTTGTGCAGGAAATTATCGTTCGTCCAGACGGAGGCAAAACCCAGGCGATGACCGTTCTGGGCAGCAACCCAAATCGCTTCGTCACGGGTTGCCGCGTCAAAGTCTTCAAGCTGCCAGTCTGCACTGTCCAGCCATGGCCAGGCTTCACGCCGGGCGTGGAGGTAGAGCGTGCGCAGGAAAGGGCGATCGCTTTCCTGCCAGGGGCGAATCAGAATTGCATTAGCGGTGATAGAAAATATCTCCATTGTAGGCTTTATAGATCTTGCCATCAGCATCGCCGATCAGCACGTAGTTCTCACCCATATAGGTCCAGTGGGTTCCGGCATCCGGAGCCGGCAGGTTACGTAACTGGTACTGTTTGATGGTGTACTCCGGCGTTTGATACTGCGCCGGCGCCGTGTCGCCAATCTTGAATTTCGTAAAGTCAGCGATGAACTCTTGTTCTTCATAGGCCTTGATGCCGGATGGCGCAGCGGCCGTTTGCGGGGCAGCGAATGCGGATCCCGCCAGAGACAGTAATACACCCAGAAGCAGCAATTTACGCTTAGCCATTTTTTCTCCAGTGATATCGTTACAGATACTTTTCGTCTGCGGGTCGTGCAAAGCGGAGCAGACGGTCCATTTTAAGTATCAACGCAGGGTATGTTTGAAAAAAAATGTAACAAAAGTGGACGGTTTTGTGTAGTCGAATGGGATGATGCTTATCACTGTGGTGAATACTGTCTGCTCTTTGTATTTTTAAAATTTATTATTTCACTAATCAATTCTGAAAATAACTTTCGACGTCAAAATTGGACTGATGTGTGAATGCTTTCACTCTGAAGACGATTTAATATTACCTTCAGGTGAAGCGGTCTTACTTCCTTTTCTCTTACAGGGTTGAGTATTGCTTTCGTGTTTTAGAGAGCGGTTTGACCACGTTTTACAATGTCAGAATTTCATATCGCATGAAAATAATCAATTAAATTTCATGGTGTTAGCTTTTATCTCTTTGCAAGATTGACGATAAACACAACGTTAAAAAGAAATATTTATACAAATGAAAAGTACAACTGCATTTTCGCTGTTATTTCTCACCGTTAGTCAGTTAACGGGGTGTGTATTTTCCCCCGGCCAGAATTTAAGTGTGGCCGGAAAAAAAGTCATTGCGGCGGAAGAGGTTAATTATAATCTTGATAAGCGAGTGGAAATTTTTCCACTAACGCCGGGTTTGATTGAAAAGCTGCGTCCGACCGTATCGAAATCTCAGGCAAATCCTAATCTGGATGAGCAGATCAAAAACTGGGAATACCGTATTGGCACAGGCGACATACTGACGGTTACCGTCTGGGATCACCCTGAATTAACGACGCCCGCGGGACAATATCGTAGTGCAAGCGATGCAGGCAACTGGGTCAACGCCGATGGTACGCTCTTTTATCCCTACGTCGGTAAGCTGCGGGTGGCGGGAAAAACGGTTTCACAGGTACGTGAAGAGATTACAGCGCGACTGGATAAAGTCATTGAGAGCCCGCAGGTGGACGTCAGCATTGCCGCCTTCCGTTCCCAAAAGGCCTACGTCACCGGAGAGGTCGAAAAATCGGGCCAACAACCCATAACGAATATTCCACTGACGGTGATGGATGCGGTTAACGCCGCTGGCGGTCTTTCTGCGGATGCCGACTGGCGTAATGTCGTGCTCACGCATGATGGCAAGGACTCCCGCCTTTCGCTCTATGCGCTGATGCAGCATGGCGATTTGACCCAAAATAAGCTGCTTTATCCGGGCGATATCCTGTTTATTCCCCGGAACGACGCGCTGAAAGTTTTCGTGATGGGCGAGGTGGTCAAGCAGAGTACGCTTAAGATGGATCGTAGCGGCATGACGCTGGCCGAAGCCCTGGGAAATGCTGGTGGACTTAACCAAAATATGGCCGATGCAACCGGCATTTTTGTTATTCGGCAGGTATCCCAAAAAGGCGACACGGACAAAATTGCCAATATCTATCAGCTGAATGCGGAAGATGCGTCAGCCATGGTGCTGGGTACGGAATTCCAGCTGGAGCCGTATGACATCGTTTACGTCACTACGGCTCCGTTATCACGCTGGAATCGCGTGATCACCCAGCTGGTGCCTACCATCAGCGGCGTTCATGACCTGACCGAAACCGTTCGTTACATCAGATCGTGGCCGCAGTAATGTTCCAGTCAATCTTAGTGGTCTGTACCGGCAATATTTGCCGTTCACCGATGGGTGAGCGGCTGTTGCGTCAGCAATTACCCGGCAAGCAGGTGACCTCGGCAGGGATTTTGGGGCTTGAAGGGCATCCGGCAGATGCGACTGCGCAGGCTGTCGCCTGGCGTCATGGCGTTTCGCTGGAAGGGCATGTTGCCCGTAAGGTGACGCGCAGCCTGTTGCAAAAATCCGATTTGATTCTGGTGATGGAGCCGGAACACCTCCGGTTCATAGCCACAATGGCCCCGGAGAACCGGGGAAAATCGCTGCTCTTTGGACAATGGCTGGAAACCAGGGACATTCCCGACCCGTATCACAAAAGTCGTGAAGCCTATGAATATGTTTTCGAGCAATTAGGAAAAGCCAGCCAGGAATGGGCTCGTCGTTTGAGTCAACAAGGAATGAAGCCGTAATGTCGTCTTCTAAATCAGACAAATATAGTGCTGCGACAGCGCAGAATAATGAAATCGATCTTCTTCAGTTGCTTGCTGAGATGTTTGATAACCGGGTGACGATCGCGTGTGTCACGCTCCTGATGACGGTATGCGCGGGTATCTACGCGTTCAGCGCCACGCCAGTTTATCAGGCTGATGCCCTGGTGCAGGTAGAAGCGAAGCAGAATAACTCATTGCTCAAGAACCTGACCCCTTTCGGGTCCGATCTCTCGCCAGAGGTCGCGCCGGAACTTTTACTCCTTAAATCACGGATGATACTGGGAGATACCGTTGATCAATTAGGGTTGACGTACAACGCCAGACGACGCGTGTTTCCTGTCTTCGGGCCTTTGTGGGAACACGTGCGGGGACGTAAATCCGATGAAATTACGATTGGCGCGCTGACTATTCCCCTTCTGGAAGGTAAGCCACAAACGCTTTTACTCACCGTACAGGAGAAAGGGCGGTATCGTCTTGAGGGAAAAACACTTCAAGCAGAAGGCATCGTGGGGAAAACGCTGGTTAAAGACGGAATGTCGCTTCTGGTGACATCCCTCAGCGCGGTACCTGGCACCCAGTTTACCCTCGAAACCGTTACAAGGCTTGACGCGATCAACGCCATTCAGAACAGGCTTACGGTTGTTGAGTCGGCGAAACAGAGCGGTATGATCGCCTTAACATTAACGGGTGAAGACCCCAGCAGGATCGCCACGGCACTTAATACCATTGCTGAAAATTTTCTCAGCCAGAATATTGCGCGCCAGGAAGCGAAAGATTCCCGCAGCCTCACGTTCTTACAGGAGCAATTACCCAAGATCAGCCGGGAGCTGGATGAAGCTGAAGCGCGACTGAATGCTTACAGAGAGCAACGCGATTCTGTCGACTTATCTCTGGAAGCAAAGTCAGTCCTTGATCAGGTTGTTAACGTGGAAAACCAGCTTAACGAGCTGACGTTCCGCGAAGCAGAGGTTTCACAGCTTTTCAAAAAGGACCATCCCACCTACCGTGCATTGCGGGAGAAAAAACAAACGCTTGAGCGGGAGCGTGCGCGCCTCAATAATCGCGTCTCATCCATGCCTTCCACGCAGCAGGAAATCTTACGGCTGAGTCGTGACGTTGAATCCGGGCGTACCATATATCTGCAGTTGCTGACGCGTCAGCAAGAACTGAGTATTTCGCGTTCCAGCACTATCGGGAACGTGCGGATTATTGACCCGGCCGTGGTGCAGCCAGATCCGATCAAACCGCACAAAGCGCTCATTATCGTACTGGGTATGCTGATGGGGTTGATGCTCTCTACCGGCATGGTTTTAGTGCGCTCAGCCTTTAATCGGGGCATTACCTCGTCTGAACAACTGGAAGTGCAGGGGATACCGCTTCTGGCGACGCTTCCGCGCTCGGTATGGCTCTGGAAAAAAACGCACCTGCGCAGGAGAACCCTGTTTGCGTCCCACTGGAAGCACAGGACGTCGAACATCCCTTTTCTGCCCGTTGACCGCCCGGCAGATATGTTTGTCGAGGCTGTGCGCGGGCTGTGCACCAGTCTGCATTTTACCATGATGGATGCCACAAACCGGATTGTCGTGTTGTCTGGACCCACGCAGGACTGCGGAAAGACGCTGGTCAGTACTTCACTGGCGTCGATTGCCGCTCAGGCCGGACAGCGAGTGCTGTTTATTGATGCAGATATGCGCAAGGGATATGTCCACAATGTTTTCAAACTGAGCAATCATCGGGGATTATCCTGCGTGCTCGGAGGAGCCGTGGAGTGGCAGGAAGCGGTTCAACACGTTGAGAAAGGCGGGTTTGATGTATTGACCTGCGGACCCCAACCTTTACATCCCGTTGAGCTGCTCATGAATGAACGCTTCCAGGCCGTGATGTCGCAGATAGACAAACTGTATGACATCGTGATTGTCGATACCCCGCCTGTGCTTGCCGTAACGGATGCCTTGCTGATAGCCAGAGCAGCGGCTACCACGCTGCTGGTCGCCCGCTTTGGTAAAACCAGCGTCAAGGAGATCGAGAACTGCCTGAAGCGTCTGCAGCAAATGGGCGTGCAGGTGAATGGCACAATCCTCAATGATATCGTGAAATCTGCCGCGCTCTATTACAACTCGGGATATAGCCATTACGACTACGGTTATACCCAGGAGTAAACCTGGCGCGACACTTCTTTACAGCGTGATGGCGTATTGCCCGTTAAGATGACCTTCGTTAAAACATGAGGTCATAATGGATAACCGCAAAATCAGCCGTCTGCGCCGCTGGGCGCGGGAAGGGATCATACTCGTTCTGCTGACGCTGGCCGTAGTGTGGGGTGTTGATCAGTATCGAAAACCGATACTCCCCGCCAGTTTTAGTGCAACACCGATGCAGAGCATCGACGGCAACGTCCACGATATCTCGGCGCTGAGCCAGGAACGGCCGCTGCTGATTTACGTCTGGGCCACCTGGTGCAGCATATGCCGTTACACGACGCCTTCTGTAAATCAGCTGGCAGAAGAGGGCGGGAACGTGGTGACTATTGCCATGCGTTCTGGTGATAACGCAAAGCTTGCGCGCTGGGTTGAAAAGAAACAGCTGAAAATGCCGGTGATTAACGATGAAAACGGTGCGTTGTCGCAGCAGTGGCAGGTGAGCGTAACGCCGACGCTGGTCATTGTGTCAAAGGGTAATGTGGTCAGTACCACGACGGGCTGGACGAGCTACTGGGGATTAAAATTAAGGATGTGGTGGGCAGGGCTGTAAAAATACCCCCTCTCCCGGCGGGAGAGGGGGTTGTATTACTTAGCCAGAACTTCCTGCGCGGTGCGCTCAACCAGAGACAGCAGGATTTTAATATCTTCCAGCGTCACGGTTGGGTTCAGCAGCGTCAGCTTCAGGCAGGTGACGCCGTTATGCTCGGTCACACCGACGTTCGCACGGCCGGATTCCAGCAGCGCATCACCAATTTTCTGGTTCAGCAGGGCGATGCCCGCGTCATCCATCTGCACCTGTCCGCGGAAGCGGAACAGAACGCTTGCCAGCTGTGGCTGCATAACCAGTTCCAGAGCTGGCTGCTCTTTCACGTAGGCCGCAACCTGCTGCGCCAGGGTCACGCCGTGATCGATGATCGCCGCGTATTGCTCCTGACCCAGCGCTTCCAGGCTCATCCACAGCTTCAGCGCGTCAAAACGACGGGTGGTCTGCAGAGATTTGGACACCAGGTTAGGCACGCCCGCTTCTTCGTCGAACTCAGAGTTCAGGTAGGCCGCCTGATAGCGCATCAGCTCATAGTGACGCGCTTCTTTCAGCAGGAACGCGCCGCAGCTGATGGTCTGGAAGAACTGCTTGTGGAAGTCCAGGGTGACGGAATCCACCAGCTCGATGCCGTCCAGGTAGTGACGATACTGCTCAGACATCAGCAGCGCGCCGCCCCAGGCCGCATCAACGTGTACCCAGATGTTCTGCTTCGCGGCCAGCTCTGCAATCGCACGCAGCGGGTCGATAGCACCGGCATCGGTGGTACCTGCCGTTGCGACGATTGCCAGAATCTGCTCGCCGTTCGCATTGCACTGTTCAATTTTCGCCGCCAGATCGGTGAGATCCATGCGGGAGAATTCGTCCGTTTTCACCTGCACAACGGACTGGTAGCCCAGACCCATCAGCGCCATGTTTTTCTGCACGGAGAAGTGTGCGTTTTCGGAGCACAGCACGCGAATTTTGCGCAGATCGCCCACCAGACCGTCCTGCTGAACGGAGTGACCCTGACGCGCGAAGAACGCATCGCGAGCCAGCATCAGGCCCATCAGGTTGCTCTGGGTGCCGCCGCTGGTGAAGACACCGGCGTCGCCGGCCTGATAACCCACGCGGGTACGCAGCCACTCGATCAGTTTAATCTCGATAATGGTTGCGGACGGGCTTTGATCCCAGGAGTCCATACTCTGGTTAGTGGCGTTGATCAGCACTTCCGCCGCCTGGCTTACCACCAGGCTTGGGCAGTGCAGGTGCGCCACACACTGCGGGTGATGAACGGACAAGCTGTCTTTCAGGAAGAACTCCACGGCGCGTTCAATCGCCGCTTCGTTGCCCAGCCCCTTCGGGTTGAAATCCAGCTTAATACGGTCGCGCAGTTCCGCGACCGTTTTGCCCTGGTACATCTCAGGCTGTTTCAGCCACTGCATCACAGCCTGAGTGCTTTGTTCAATCGCCTGCTGGTAAGCTTCAATGCTCTGCGCAGAGGAGAACAAAATTGGGTTTGAATCAGACATCGTAATCAATAACTCCGGTTACGCCGGGCGAACGCCCGCAGCAAGCAGTGCCTGCTCAAATTTATCCAGGAAGATTTTCAGCTCTTCGTCGCTGATCAGCAGAGACGGCAGAAGACGCAGAACGATACCGTTACGGCCACCGCGCTCCAGAATCAGACCGGCTTCGAAGCACTTCTTCTGAATCAGTGCAGACAGCTCGCCGTCGCCCGGGAAGCAGCCCATGTGGTCAGCGGCTTCGTGTGGCTTAACGATCTCAATACCGATCATCATGCCCAGACCGCGCACGTGGCCGATGACCGGATAGCGTTTCGCCATCTCTTTCAGCTGGCCTTTCAGCCATTCGCCCTGTGCAGCCACTTTGCCTGCGATGTTCTGGTCTTTCAGGATTTTCAGCGTCGTCAGACCGGTTGCCATCGCCAGCTGGTTGCCGCGGAAGGTACCGGTGTGGTGACCTGGCGCCCATGCGTCGAACTGCTTTTTGATACCGAGCACGGCCAGCGGCAGACCGCCACCCACTGCTTTAGACATCACGATGATGTCTGGCTCAATGCCCGCGTGTTCGAAGGCGAAGAATTTACCGGTACGGGCAAAGCCAGCCTGAACTTCGTCGAGGATCAGCAGAATGCCGTGTTCCTGAGTCACTTTACGGATGCGCTGCAGCCACTCAGCCGGAGCCGGGTTCACGCCGCCTTCGCCCTGAACGGCTTCCAGAATCACCGCTGCAGGTTTACGCACGCCGCTTTCAACGTCGTTGATCAGGTTATCGAAGTAATAAGTCAGCGCTTTCACGCCCGCTTCACCACCGATACCCAGCGGGCAGCGGTACTCGTGCGGGTAAGGCATGAACTGTACTTCTGGCATCATACCGTCAACCGCTTCTTTCGGAGACAGGTTGCCGGTCACGGACAGTGCGCCGTGGGTCATGCCGTGGTAACCACCAGAGAAGCTGATGATACCGCTACGGCCGGTCACTTTTTTCGCCAGCTTCAGCGCCGCTTCAACGGCGTCAGCACCGGATGGACCGGTGAACTGCAGGCAGTACTCTTTGCCCTGACCAGGCAGCAGAGAGAGCAGGTATTCAGAAAACGCGTCTTTCAGAGGCGTAGTCAGATCCAGGGTATGTAACGGCAAGCCGCTGGTAATGACATTTTGGATGCTTTTCAGCACATCAGGATGGTTATGGCCAAGCGCAAGGGTCCCCGCGCCTGCTAAACAGTCAAGGTATTCTTTATTGTCTGCATCGGTGATCCACACGCCTTCTGCTTTAGTAATAGCTAAAGGCAGTTTGCGCGGATAACTCCTGACGTTAGATTCAAACTCGGCCTGACGGGCCAGATAGGTTTCGTTGCTTTTGTGGGCATCTACGGTGTCAATACGGACTTTATCCGTCATCATATCACTCCTACAACCGCCGCTTCGTTATGAGCCACGATTGAATAAAAAGTTAAAAAACAGATGGGGCCTGAAAAAAACGCCGCCAATATAGAGCCTTTTGCCACGGGGCTCAATGGTTAATTTGTTTACTGTTTTGTGACAGAGGGCACAGGGGGAGGGTTATCCCCGTTTCCATAAAGAAAGTTGCACTTTATGCACAATAAAAACAGCCGCTTATGATCGGTTTGTCAGAACTGTAAAAGTAGAGAAAAGAGTGTGACAAATCGTGCTTTTCGATGATGAAAAAGGAGGCGCATGGCCTCCTTGAACACGTTATTTCTGCCTAACCTGCAAAATGCCGTGGTCGCGACCTTTCGTTTTATTCCATGAGGCATCGGTAATACCGTTCTCATTAAGGCTAAACGATATAACAACGCCATTTCCATGAATCTCATAGAACTCCGCATTCAGACGTTTGACGGTGGCCTTTTTGCCATTAACGGTGGCGTTAAAAAAGCCGTTTGAGATCGTGGCGTTAACCGTATCAGACGAAAACGAAGCTTCACGCATCGGATCCTGAACGGTTTTCTTTTGTTCGTTTTGCGCCGCGTTCTCTGCTTTGGTTTTGTTGATATCGCAAGAACCGTCGCCATCGCTAATTTGGGTACATCCGGAGCGCTCCAGCTGCGCGCGATAGTGAGCGTTAATCGCATAGGCCGGAGCCGCCGCCACGGCAGCGCTAATAACAATCATCATTAACTTCTTCATTTTCTTGCCTTATAAACTACACAAATAATACGAAACGTACATTACGCCGATCCACACTCCGACAGAAATAAGCATCAGGTATAAAGCGGCAGAGATAAAAATATATTTGGACATGCTGATATTCATTTATTGAAAAACGAAAGCCACGCTTTGGTCGCTTTCTGTAAAAGTGAGAGAAATAACAGAGGTGGACTATCCAGTAAGGTAACAATTGAGACTTTGATTAAGATCACTTAAAGCACAAAAGGCTAAAGTGGTCGGATGTTAAAAAATTTAATGTAAACATTAGCTTATGCTTTAAAGTGGATGTTGTCTGCTTTCATTCAAAGGTCTTTCTTTATCAGGGAAAGGGCTGTTACTGTGCAATGCTGCTGTATATGCTGGAAATACGGATTTGACGGTTGTTATTATTTTAAAGAGTAATAATGAGTCAAACGACGATGATTTAATGAATAGTGGCGTTACATCGCGTTGACGATGTTTCTGAAAGCCAGATTTGGCGTTTACAATTTTTTCATCTGGCATTAGTATCTTTATCGCGGATTGATTGCATAAATTGATCACAAACAGTTGATTTATTTGACTCGGGGTGCCCTTCTTTGTGAAGGCTGAGAAATACCCGTATTACCTGATCTGGATAATGCCAGCGTAGGGAAGTCAGATGCCTTCCCGGTCATCGCTTCTTCACGCAAGGCAGGAGCGAACCCATGCAGCCTGACCTGCTCGATTTACACGTTTTACACCACTTCCGAACCCGTTCTCCGCTGACCCACTGTATGACCAACGATGTCGTACAGACCTTTACGGCCAACGTTTTGCTGGCGCTTGGCGCATCACCCGCGATGGTGATTGAGGCCGAAGAGGCTGAACAGTTTGCCGCGATCGCCGATGCGCTGCTGGTTAACGTTGGTACGCTGACCTCGCCGCGCGCCCAGTCGATGCGCCGGGCGATTGAGAGTGCGGTGGCGGCAGGCAAGCCCTGGACGCTGGACCCGGTTGCCGTGGGCGCCCTGACGTTCCGCACCCGCTTTTGCCATCAAATTCTTGCCCTGAAACCGGCCGCCATTCGCGGCAATGCCTCTGAAATTCTTGCCCTTGCCGGAATGAGCGCGGGCGGGCGCGGCGTCGATACGACCGATACCGCAGCCAGCGCGGTGTCCGCCGCTCAGGCGCTGGCCCGCCAGACCAATGCCGTTGTGGTCGTCACCGGCGAGGTGGATTACATCACTGACGGGCAACGCACACGCACGGTAACGGGCGGCGATCCGCTGATGACGCGCGTGGTGGGAACCGGATGCGCGCTTTCTGCCGTTGTGGCGGCGAGCTGCTCGCTGCCGGGCGACCGGATGGATAACGTCGCTGCCGCCTGCGGATGGATGAAGCGAGCCGGAACGGTGGCCGTTGCGCAGTCGCGTGGGCCAGGCAGTTTTGCCAGCGCGTTCCTGGATGCGCTCTATACGCTGGAGGAGCAGGCATGAAACGGATTAACGCCCTGACCATTGCCGGCACCGATCCCAGCGGCGGCGCGGGTATCCAGGCTGACCTCAAAACCTTCTCGGCCCTTGGCGCGTACGGCTGCTCGGTCATTACCGCGCTGGTGGCGCAAAACACGCGCGGCGTGCAGTCGGTCTATCGTATCGAGCCGGATTTTGTTGCCGCGCAGCTGGATTCTATATTCAGCGATGTGCGCATCGATACCACCAAGATCGGCATGCTGGCCGAGACGGACATTGTGGAAGCGGTGGCCGAGCGGCTTAAGCGCTATCAGGTGCAAAACGTGGTGCTGGATACCGTCATGCTGGCAAAAAGCGGCGATCCGCTGCTCTCCGCCTCCGCCGTCGAGACGCTGCGCAATAAGCTGTTGCCGCAGGTGGCGCTCATTACGCCCAATCTGCCGGAAGCCGCCGCGCTGTTAGGCACATCGCACGCGCAAACTGAACGCGAGATGAAAGCGCAGGGAAACGCGCTGCTGGCAATGGGCTGCGGGGCGGTGCTGATGAAGGGCGGTCATCTTGACGACGCTGAAAGCCCGGACTGGCTCTTTACCCGCGACGGCGAAGTACGCTTTACCGCGCCGCGCGTGCAGACCAAAAACACCCACGGTACGGGCTGTACGCTCTCTGCCGCGCTGGCGGCGCTGCGCCCGCGGCATGACGGCTGGTCCGATACGGTGCGCGAAGCGAAAATCTGGCTCTCGGCGGCGCTGGCAAAAGCCGATACTCTGGAAGTGGGTCACGGTATTGGGCCGGTGCATCATTTTCATGCATGGTGGTAACCCAGTATACTGGCAGGAAACACCACGCCTGAGAAAACAGAGATGGAACAAGCGCATACCCGGTTAATCGCTCAACTGAATGAACGGATCGCCGCGCCGGACAACACGCCGCTGTACCTGAAATTTGCCGAAACGGTAAAAAATGCGGTGCGAAGCGGCATATTAGAGCACGGGAATATTTTGCCCGGCGAGCGCGATCTGAGCCAGTTAACCGGCGTGTCGCGCATCACCGTGCGAAAGGCGATGCAGGCGCTGGAGGAAGAGGGCGTGGTCACCCGCTCCCGTGGCTATGGCACGCAAATCAACAATATCTTCGAATATTCGCTGAAAGAGGCGCGCGGCTTTTCCCAGCAGGTGGTGCTGCGCGGTCAAAAGCCGAATACGCTATGGGTCAACAAGCGGGTGGTGAAGTGCCCTGAAGAGGTCGCAAACCACCTGTCGATCCCGCCGGACAGCGAGGTATTTTTGCTCAAGCGCATTCGCTATGTGGATGACGATGCGGTGTCGATTGAAGAGTCCTGGGTGCCGGTTGGCCTCATTCCCGATCCGGATGCGATTGGCATTTCGCTGTACGATTACTTCCGCAGTCAGAATATTTTCCCGCAGCGTACCCGTTCACGGGTAAGCGCCCGCATGCCGGACAGCGAGTTTCAGGCGCACATTAAGATGGACGAAAAAATACCGGTGCTGGTGATCAAGCAGGTCGCGCTTGACCAACAGCACCGGCCGATTGAGTACAGCATCAGCTACTGTCGCAGCGATCTATACGTCTTTGTGTGCGAGGAATAATTCGTCGCGAGTCGGGGCGCAGTCCCCGCCGCGGTGGCTGACTACCCAGGACGCCACGGCATTCCCCAGCAGAACGGCGTCTGCCAGTGACCATCCCGCCGCCAGCCCGGCAAGCGTGCCGCCCGCGTGGCTGTCGCCAGCGCCAATGGTGTCCACAACCGTCGCCGGAAACGCCGGAACGATGCCCGAGGTATTACCGTCATACCACGCGGCGCCGTCTTTATCATGACGCACAATCAGTGCGGCGCCGAAGCGATGCTGCCACTCCGCACCCAGGTTTTCAGCCGCTACACCCAGTCGTTCGGCTGCGATCTCCGCTTCCTGACGATTGAGCGACACGATCGGCCTGCAGGCCATAATCTGCGCCATCAGCGCGTCGGGAATATCCGCGATGCGGGGGCCGAAATCGATAAAGGCCGTCACGTCCTGCAAACCCTCCAGCCAGCGTGTCAGCAGCTCGCCGCACGGCGAGGCCAGCTGATAGCCGGATAAATAAACCAGGCTGTTCGACGGGATGTTAAGCACATCAAGCCAGCGCTGCAGCCACTGGTTCTCCACGCCGCTAAAGGACATAAAGGTGCGCTCGCCGTCTGGCTCCACCAGCGCCAGGCACCAGCCGTTGTCGCCGGTTTCGGCCTCGATGGCGCTGTGCAGATCCTGCTTCGCCATCGCGTTGCGGATAATATCCGCCCACACCCCGTGGCCGACGGGAAGGGCGTTTTGCGACGCAATGCCGAGCCGTTTCAGGGCGATGGCAATGTTCAGCGCGCAGCCGCCGATATTCACGCCCTGCTGTTTAAGCTCGATATCGCACCCGCGCCAGGGCAGGGCGTAGGCGTCGGCGATGACGTCAATCACCGCCGCGCCCAGCACCGTCACAGGCCGCGCGGCGTGCAGGGTGTCGAGACGTTGGGCAAATGAATTCATACGCCCTCCCTTTGCTCCCGGTAGTGCAGCAGTTTCGCGCAATAGTGGCCGAAATCGAGCCGGTTGACGGCGTCGAGCTCGGCCTTCAGCGCCGGGTCAATCGCCTGCACGCCGTGGAGCGCACCGCAGATGGCCGTCGCCATTGCGCCAATGGTGTCGGTGTCGCCGCCCAGATTGGCGCATAAAATGGCGCAGCGGTTCGGGTCGGTTCCCGCCAGTTCGACCATCGCAATGGCCGCCGGAACGGACTCAATGGTGCTGGTTCCGGCCCCCACGAGCTGGTACACCTGCTCGCTCGCGGATTCAACCCCGTTGGCTTCCCGCACGGTCTTAAGCGCCAGCTCAATACGCGCCGCCAGCGACGCGCTGAAGGTGGTGGTTTTCGCCTCCTGCGCATAGCGGGCGATACCCGGCAACGCATCGACGATGTTCTGCCAGCTTTCGCCGTCGACGGCGCGGGAAACCGCCCAGGCAATCACCACCGCGCCGGCAATGGCGAGGTCCGATTTATGGGTCGGGCTGGAGGCCAGCGCCACCTGCTCAACAAAGTGTTCCAGACGCGTGGCCGGAAGCAGGCAGCCCAGCGGGGAGGCGCGCATCGCCGCCCCGTTGGTCACGCCGTTGTTGTCCAGTTCGCTAACCGGCTTGCCGTCGCGAATCGCGTTAAGCGCGATTTTGGAGGTCGGGCCGAGCACGTTCTTATTAAACGCATCGAAATCGAGCGCCCAGCGCAGAATATGCTTGCCGATAACGTCCGCGTTGATGTCTCCCTCACACTCAATAATCGCATCCGCCAGGCACAGCGCCATTGAGGTATCGTCGGTGAACTCTGCCTGTTTGAAATAGCAGGCCGCATTATTCTCTGCCGGGCCGGGTAAAAAGCGGTCGATCCAGCCGAAGTGCGCTTTGACGCGCTTTCTCGGCCACAGCTCCGACGGCATGCCCATCGCATCCCCTAACGCCTGCCCGTAAAGGGCACCGAGAACACGTTCTTTTTTCATTTAACTTCCCCTTGTGTCAGCGCGGCATCGCTATCAACCACCTCAATTGCGGCGATCTCTTTATCCGATTCGCGGAAAAACAGCATAAACAGCACGGCAATCACGGCAATCATGATTGCACCAAACGTCCACATTCCGGCCCAGTTGAAGGTCAGCCCATTCACCGGCTCTTTGTATGCGAACATTTTTTCCATCATCACGCCGCCCAGGCGGTAGCCCAGCAGGCTACCAAAGCCCTGACAGCACAGCGTAATCAGGCCCTGCGCGGCGGTGCGCATGTGCGCCGGCGCTTTTTTGTCCACGTAGATGTACGCGGTCACGTAATAGAAGTCGTAGCTCACGCCGTGCAGCAAAATGCCGAGGAACAGCAGGGCGTAGGTGAAGTACTGTTCTGCTCCGCCGTAAACAAAGAACCCGTAGCGGATGGCGGCGGTAATCAGGCCCAGCAGTAAGACCTTCTTAATACCAAAGCGTTTGGTAAAGAACGGCAGCGCCAGCATAAAGAAGATTTCGGAGAACTGGCCGAGCGTCATCCAGCCGGTAGCGTTTTTCATCCCCACTTCGGTGAGATAGCCGTTGGCGAAGATGTAATAGAAGGCCAGCGGCATGGCGAACAGGAACGAGCAGAAGAAGAACACCAGGAAGTTTCTGTCGCGCAGCAGGATCAGCGCGTCCAGCCCCAGCATCACCTTGAAGTCGAGCTTGCCGGTGCTCTTCGGCGGCGTATTCGGCAGGAACAGCGCAAAGACGCCGAGCAGTGCGGAGCTGGCTGCGGTCATCAGCAGCGGGATATTGGTATCGGAAATATCGCTGTAGCCCAGCATCTGCGGCAGGAACCCGCACGCCAGCCCGGAGGCGATCCAGCCGATGGTGCCCATCACGCGGATGCGTGGGAAATCGGCCTCGACGTCGTCCACGTTGGCGAAGGCGATGCTGTTGGTCAGCGCGATGGTCGGCATATAGGTCAGGGAGTAAACCAGCAGCAGCGGGAAGAAGGTGCTGAACTGGGTTTGCTGTGCGGCGAAGTACATCAGAATCGCACCGGCGAACATCAGCACTGACAGCACTTTCTGCGCGGCGAAGAAGCGGTCCGTCAGCGAGCCGACCAGAATCGGGGAGAGGATCGCGGCAATCGCGGTACAGGCGTAAGACCAGCCGATTTCCCCGGCGGTAAAACCGCTTTTGCTCAGCCACAGCCACAGCGGCACAAACCACGCGCCCCAGATAAACCATTCAACAAACATCATGAATGACAGTTGGACTTTCGTTTTCATTTTTTAATCCTGCATGTCAGAGAGGGTACGCCTTTAACATACCACTCAATAATACCTTTTAAATACCTTTGTGGCGATTGTTTGATCAATGTAACAGTTTTGTTGTACACGAATCGAGCCAGCAGATTGTGCTGAAAAAAAAAGCAAAGAGTGGAAAATCTGTTAAGTCGGTACCAGGCTTAGTCTGCCCATAAAAGATGGGACTGGATAAACACACACCGACACGACGTCGGACTTACGGGAGTATCACATGACTGATATTGCGCAGTTGCTTGGCAAAGACGCCGACAGCCTTTTACAGCATCGTTGTATGACCATTCCAGCCGACCAGCTGTATCTGCCTGGTCACGACTACGTTGACCGCGTGATGATCGATAACAACCGTCCGCCTGCGGTCCTGCGAAATATGCAGACGCTCTACAACACCGGGCGGCTCGGCGGCACCGGGTATCTCTCTATCCTGCCGGTGGACCAGGGCGTTGAGCACTCGGCGGGCGCGTCTTTTGCGGCAAACCCGCTCTACTTCGATCCGAAGAACATTGTTGAGCTGGCGATTGAAGCGGGCTGTAACTGTGTAGCCTCCACCTACGGCGTGCTGGCCTCGGTTTCGCGTCGCTATGCCCACCGCATTCCGTTCCTCGTGAAGCTGAACCACAACGAAACCCTTAGCTACCCAACCGAATATGACCAGACCCTCTACGCCAGCGTCGAGCAGGCGTTCAACATGGGGGCGGTGGCGGTAGGGGCGACCATCTATTTTGGTTCTGAGCAGTCTCGTCGTCAGATTGAAGAGATCTCCGCGGCGTTTGAGCGCGCGCACGAGCTGGGCATGGTCACCGTACTGTGGGCGTATCTGCGCAACAACGCGTTCAAGAAAGACGGCGTGGATTACCACGTGTCGGCCGACCTGACCGGGCAGGCGAACCACCTGGCGGCGACCATCGGTGCAGATATCGTGAAGCAGAAAATGGCCGAGAATAACGGCGGCTATAAAGCGGTGAACTTTGGCTATACCGACGATCGCGTTTACAGCAAGCTGACCAGCGATAACCCGATCGACCTGGTGCGCTACCAGCTGGCGAACTGCTACATGGGCCGTGCGGGGCTGATTAACTCCGGCGGCGCGGCGGGCGGTGATACCGACCTGTCAGACGCGGTGCGTACGGCTGTTATCAACAAACGCGCGGGCGGCATGGGGCTGATCCTTGGCCGTAAGGCGTTTAAGAAATCGATGGCCGACGGCGTGAAGCTGATCAATGCGGTTCAGGACGTCTATCTGGATAGCAAAGTCACGATTGCCTGACGCCTCCATCTCCCTCTCCCTGTGGGAGAGGGTTGGGGTGAGGGCATCATTGCGCACCGTGTATAACATCAGCGCAAAAGCACACAGTCCGGCGGCAGCCGACACTGCAGCGCGCCGGGCAACACCTCAATGCGGAACTGCGTCCCGCTCAGCGGCTCTCCGTCGAGGTTAAAGGTCATCCCGTGCGGAGCATTCACTTCAAACCACGCCGACTTCCCGGCGATGATATTTGGACTCTCTTCCGGCTGCGTCAGCGTGGTAAACAGCGCGGGCAGCAGGCCGTCGCCCGTGAAAATACGCAGCTGTAGCTGACCGTCATTGATCAGCGCCTCCGGGCACAGCTGCTGCCCGCCGCCAGCCTGGCGGCCATTGCCGATCCCAATCACCAGCGCGTCACCCTGCCACTGAAAATCCTCGCCGCGAATTTCGCAGCGGTCAGGCTTGAGGGTGTCCATGCGCATCAGGCCGTGGATCAGGTACGACACGCCGCCCAGCGCCGCCTTCAGCTTTTCCGGCGTTTCGCTGGTGATACGCGTGCCGAACCCGCCCGTCGCCATATTGATAAAACAGGTTTTATCATTCACCTGCGCAATATCCACAGCGGTGGCCTTGCCGAGGATCGCCAGCTGGAGCGCCTTCTCTAACTCCTCCGGGATCCCGGCGCTGGTGGCAAAATCATTGGCGGTGCCGAGCGGTAAAATGCCCATCACCGGCCGGTCTGCCGGGGGGAGATCGATAAGCGCTGATGCAATCTCATTGATGGTGCCGTCGCCGCCGCCGGAAATGATGGTGTTGATGCCAAGCCCGAGGGCTTCATTGATATAGCGTGCCGCGTCGCCTTTTTCCCACGTCACCCTGACGTGGATACGCGCGCCATCGTCACGCAAACCCTGAATCACCTGACGCAACAGATCGTTGCCCGCACTTTTGCCATTGAGAATCAATAAACTGTCTGGATAGGTTGCCATCCGCGCTGCTCCCTTTTTTAGCGTTAGTAAGAGTGTATAGCAGAGAGGAAAAAAGCGGGTAAGAACAGGATGAAAGGAACAAAATAGGCACGAAAGCGCGTTACACTTCAGCGATGACATTAATGTAATCACAGGAAAGTGATAATGAATAAAATTTTGGTAAGCGCTTGCCTGATGAGCTTCAGGGTTCGTTATAACGGAAGTGAAAAAGCGCGAATGAACGAGCAACTCGCTCGCTGGCAACAGGAGCAACGTCTGGTTATCCACTGCCCTGAACTTGCGGCCGGGCTGCCTGTACCTCGTCCTCCGGCAGAGATTATGTCCGCTGATGGCAAAGACGTGATGCACGGACAAGCCAGAATTATTGAAAATACAGGGCAGGATGTGACTGAGCATTACCAGCTTGCAGCCTGGCTCGCGCTACGCACTGCTCAGGAATCGGGGTGCAGCGCTGCATTGTTAACCGATGGCAGCCCAACGTGCGGCAGTCAGCTTATTTATGACGGATCTTTTGGCGGGATACATAAAGCGGGGATGGGTGTTGCGGCATCGTTGCTTGCAGATCGTGGGATAGCCGTGTTCTCAGAGACGCAAATCGACGAGCTTATTGCCTGGATTGCGGAAAGAGAAGGCAAAAAATAAGCCCGCGTAAGGGAGATTACGCAGGCTAAGGAGGTGGTTCCTGGTACAGCTAGCATTTATGGGTTATGTTTTTCAGCGGGGGGATAATACCCGTATTGAACGAAGCGGTATGTGATCCGATTCTAAGAATTATCCCAGCGCGAAAAAATTTCCCTGATTAACTATTTGCCGTGTGGGTTTCGGGTGCTTTCACCGTTGAAGTTACGCATCAGCAGGGCGAACTTCAGCTCCACTTCTTCAGGAACCGGCAGCCAGACGGTATGACCATCACCCGGCGCCACGTCAATCGCTTCGCCTTTGCCGTTTTCCAGATGCTCCAGCGTAAAGTTCATGTTGCCCTGCGGGGTCATCAGCTCCAGGCTGTCGCCTTTGGTGAATTTGTTTTTCACCGCGACGGCCGCCAGCGCGCCTTTGCGCTCGCCGGTAAAGTCGCCGACAAACTGCTGGCGCTCGGAAACGGAGTAGCCGTGCTCGTAGTTCTGGTAGTCGTCATGGGTATGACGGCGCAGGAAGCCTTCGGTATAGCCGCGGTGCGCCAGGCCTTCCAGGGTTTCCAGCAGGCTGGTATCGAACGGTTTACCGGCCGCCGCATCGTCGATGGCTTTGCGGTATACCTGCGCGGTGCGCGCGCAGTAGTAATAGGATTTGGTGCGGCCTTCGATCTTCAGGGAGTGCACGCCCATCTGGGTCAGACGCTCAACGTGGGCGATGGCGCGCAGATCTTTCGAGTTCATGATGTAGGTGCCGTGCTCGTCTTCAAAGGCGGTCATGTATTCGCCCGGACGTTTAGCTTCTTCGATCATAAACACGCTGTCGGTTGGCGCGCCGATGCCCAGCGTCGGCTCGACGTTGGTCACCGGAATCGGCTCATGCTTATGCACGATGTTGCCGACGTCATCCTCTTTGCCTTCCTGGACGTTATATTCCCAGCGGCAGGCGTTGGTGCAGGTGCCCTGGTTCGGGTCGCGTTTGTTGATATAGCCGGAGAGCAGGCAGCGGCCGGAGTAGGCCATGCACAGCGCGCCGTGAACGAAGATTTCGATTTCCATATCCGGCACCTGGGTGCGGATCTCTTCGATCTCTTCCAGCGAAAGCTCGCGGGAAAGAATGACGCGGGTCAGCCCCATCTGTTTCCAGAACTTGACCGTCGCCCAGTTGACGGCGTTAGCCTGTACGGAGAGGTGAATATCCATCTCCGGGAAGTTCTCCCGAACCAGCATGATTAAACCCGGGTCCGACATGATCAGCGCGTCCGGCCCCATATCCACCACCGGCTTCAGGTCACGGATGAACGTTTTCAGCTTGGCGTTGTGCGGCGCAATGTTCACGACCACGTAGAATTTCTTACCCAGGGCATGCGCTTCGTTGATGCCGAGCTGCAGGTTCTCGTGGTTGAATTCGTTGTTACGCACGCGCAGCGAGTAGCGTGGCTGGCCCGCGTAAACGGCGTCGGCACCATAGGCGAAAGCGTAACGCATATTTTGCAGCGTTCCCGCCGGGGAAAGGAGTTCCGGTTTAAACATGTTTGTTCTCGTTCTGATGACAGGTCAGATCCGCGTGCACCTGGTGCAGCGGTAAGGGGAGATCCCCCACTTTAAGGGCGGGCATTGTAGCGCTGCGGGGCAGGGAGGTAAAGTTATTGTGCCGGACATCCTTTAATGCCCGGTATGTTATGCCTATATTGTTAAGCTTGAAGACTTTGGGAAAGATAATCTTTGATTTCAAATAAATTGACTCCGAAGCGATCAGCATCACCAGGGTAAACAACTATAGTCAGTTTGTTAGAAAACGTTCTATTTTGAGAAGCATCCGCAAAGGACTGGGCTATTTTTTCTGCAATTTTCTTCCTTGATAAACTTACCCTTCCTCGTCCAGTCCCTATCAAAGCAATTGCAATGTCCCCTAGTTCCCCCTTCGTTGCTATAAACTCCCACAAAGATTCAAGAGCCTCATCGATCATTTTTGGGGTTGATCTTGCGGTCCCTTCACTATTCAACTCTGACATGGCAGATAGATAAAATGTTTTCCCATGAGACGATATTTTTGCTACTGTTCCGATTGGATATTTTACTTTTTTTCCTTTACCCAGGGGATGCGCAGAATGCTCTACATTACTGAGTGATTCGGCAATTTTTCTGTCAAGTTCGGCAGTGTTCCCAGCGAAAAATTTAGCAGTAAATTTACCTTGTAGACTGTCAGGACTTATAAGCCCATTAGCTATATTGGTATCGAAAGTAGTGTTTGTACTAATTACAATATTTTCAGCAGTGGAGCTTAGTAAGTCATCAATAATAACTTCATATCCAAAATCTTTTTTAGGAATGCGATAAGTTATTTTTGATGCTGGCCTTCTAGATAATACTGTAACAAAGGTTGAAAAAATAATAACAACAAAAAAACTGTAAGCACTATATTTATTTTTGGTATACATTGAGAAGAAATCTAACATTTCCAAAAGTAAATATATAGCACCAGTAACGGCTAATAAACGTGCTAACCCTGCAGATGAAAATAATGCATATTTCCAATACGACCAAGTTTTTATTGAGTTTATAAAATATCTCATTTGATGTTTAGAGCCTCGTAAGTCTTGTTGGTATAATAAAACGATGCTTTTTTGTTTTCTTTTGTGAATGTGTTGTGATATTCAGGCCAATTATTCATTGCATATTCAATAATTTTCATATTGAAACTAACAAAAACAACCAATTCATTTTTGATTATTCTTGGGCACAATTCGTCTTTCTGACGGGAGCCATTAAGATTAACGGCAATAATAGGAATGCCTAACTTCAAGGCAACATCCATTTCCCATCTCACAAACTTTGTTAAATTTTTTGTATTTTCACCAATCAACACGATGAGTGTTTTTGAGTTAGCGAATCTTTCTCTGAGTTGCTTTTTTATACTTTCTTCAAGACTCTCGTCACGTGCAGAATTCATATCGTGAGCATTATGAAAATTAAAGGAAAAATTATCGTTTGATTTCCATGCTGTCATCAGTCGATAGTATGCCATATCGTTATCGCCGTCGAAGCAGATGTATGTTTTGTTTCGATAAGCCATTTGTTCCATCCTTTGATACAAAATATGTTTTTTCTACAACTTCTTCTTTTTAGCGCTCAAAACTGTTAAACCCATATACAGTAGATAATCTACATAATTCTTTCAAGTTGTTTCAAAACAAGAGACTACATAATCCTGCACGCATCCGCTTCCCAGCGATACCCCACGCCGTACACCGCGCGGATAAACGACTGCTCGGCGTCCAGCGCCTCCAGCTTGCGGCGCAGGTTTTTGATATGGCTGTCGATGGTGCGGTCGGTTACGACGCGGTAATCGTCATACAGGTGGTTCAGCAGCTGTTCGCGGGAAAAGACTTTTCCCGGCTCGTGGGAGAGGGTTTTCAGCAGGCGGAACTCCGCAGGCGTCAGGTCCAGCAGCTTGCTGCGCCAGCTCGCCTGGAAGCGGCTTTCATCCACAATCAGCGGGCTTTCGGCGTCGAGGACCTGAAGCTCGCGCTGCGGCCTGCAGCGGCGCAGAATGGTTTTCACGCGGGCGACCACTTCACGCGGGCTGTAGGGTTTGCAGATGTAATCGTCCGCGCCAATTTCGAGCCCCAGCAGGCGGTCAATCTCTTCAATTTTGGCGGTGACCATGACGATCGGCACGTCGGAGAAGCGACGAATTTCCCGGCACAGGGTCAGCCCGTCAACGCCCGGCAGCATTAAATCCAGCAGGATCAGATCTGGCGGGGTCTGGCGCACGTATGGCAGCACCTGGTCGCCGTGGCTGATTAGCGATGGAGCGTAGCTGGCCGCGCGTAAATAGTCGATCAGCAGCTGCCCAAGCTTGGGCTCGTCTTCCACGATCAAAATGCGCGGCGTGTTTTCGTCAATCGGTAACTCGGTCATACTTCTCTCGATAAATCCCGTTCCAGAGGTAACTCTACTGTAATGCTAACCCCGCCAAAAGGCGAATGGGCGGCGCGGATCGTGCCATTATGCGCCTCGACGATGTTAACGCAAATCGCCAGTCCCAGGCCGGAACCGCCGCTGGCGCGGTTGCGGGAGCCTTCGGTGCGGTAGAAACGTTCAAACAATTTTTCCAGCTGCGCGTCCTGCACGCCGGGGGCGGAATCCGCGAAGGTGAGGGCAAAGCGCCCGTTTCCCTGCCTGCCTGAGATGTGCAGCCCGCCGCCGCTGTCGGTGTAGCGCAGGCTGTTTTCCAGCAGGTTATTGAACAGCTGCATCAGCCGGTCTTTGTCGCCAAACACCACCGCGCTGTCCGGCAGGGAGTGGTCGATTGTCAGGTTGCGGCTGGCAAACCGCTCGCGGAAGGCGCCGCTGATCACTTCCAGAATGTTAATCACATCCACCGGCGCTTTCTGGTAGGCCAGCGCGCCTTCGTCGGACATGGAGAGCTGGTGGAGATCGTCCACCAGCTTGGTGAGCGTACCCACCTCCGCCTGCAGAGAGGCCACCGATTCGGGCGTAAACTGGCGCACGCCGTCCTGAATGGCCTCCAGCTCGCCGCGCAGCACCGCCAGCGGCGTGCGCAGCTCGTGAGAAATATCGGCCATAAAGTCGCGGCGCATCTGCTGGTTCTTCTCCAGCGTGCTGGCAAGCTGGTTAAAATCCTGCGCCAGCTTGCCCAGTTCGTCCTGGCTGCGGGTATCGACGCGGGTGGTGAAATCCCCGGCGGCCAGCTTGTGCGTGCCTTCCACCAGCCGTTTCACCGGGGCGAGCAGGCCGCGCGCCAGCGGGAAGGTGGCGAGCGCGGCGAGCAGGGTGGAGAGGGCGACAATCAGCCAGCTTGTCCGACGCTGCTGGCGGTCAAAGTTGATGTCGGTGTTGCGCGTCAGGCGCTCCACCGGGGAGGCGATAACCCAGCCGACAGTCGCATTGTTGACTTTGATTGCACGACGGGTGCCGTCCGGCGGTATCGGCGCGCGCGGGCCAACCAGCGTGCGCATGTCCTGGTCGATCACCCAGAATTGGGTGCGCCAGCCGTGCGGCGGCATGCCTGGCCCCGGGCGATCGTCACCGGTATCGTGCTCCAGCGAGCGCAGGATCTGGAAAATAAAGCGGTCGTTATTGCGCAGAAAACGCCAGTTGCCGTGCTGGGCGTACTGTTCACTCAGCGCATCGCTTAAGCCCTGTAAACGCTGTTCATTGCCATGCTTGATGTAATCAATAAAACCGCGCTCAAAGCTGATCCGCACCGCCCAGTGCATGGTGATCAGCAGGACGATACAGGTGGCAAAGATCGCCACAAAGAGCTTGCCGGTAATGCCCGGACGCCAGAATTTCATGAACCACTCCTTTTGCCGCGCCTAATCACGACGTTCTTGCTGGTATCATCCGGCACTCTGGCGAAGATGAAAGCGGGCAGGGCGATGATGACCGCCATGCTGAGATAGGTATACAAAAAGACCTGATGCGCCACCGGCGTGTCGACGCTGAGGTGGTGCTGGCCGTACATGCCGAGCAGTAAGCCCGCGATGGTCACCCCGACGCTCATCGAGAGCTGCATGATCATCGACAGCAGGCTGTTGCCGCTGCTCGCCAGATCGTCCGGCAGATCCTTCAGCGTCAGGGTATTCATCGACGAGAAGCGCATGGAGTTGACGATCCCCTGGCAGAACAGCACCAGCGGCAGAACGTAGTACCAGCCCATCAGCGCCACGGCCATAAACACCAGACTCACCAGCGCCAGCCCCAGCGTGGCGGTGACCAGCACGTGACGGTAGCCAAAGCAGTTCACGACCTGCACCACGATGCGCTTCATTCCCATGCTGCCGAGCACCATCGGGATCATCATCAGGCCCGCGTGGAACGGCGAAAATCCCATTCCGATTTGCAGGAAAACGGGCGTCATGAACGGCAGCATGCCGCTGCCGACGCGTCCGGCGAAGCTGCCGAACAGGCCAAGACGGTAGGTAGGGTTTTTAAACAGGTTCAGGCTGAAGAGCGCCTTATCGTTACCTCTGGCATGCCGCAGGTACCACAGTATGGCGGTAACGCCGAGCGCGATCAGGAGCCCGAGCGTCAGGGGTGAAATCCCCAGCCCTTTTTGTCCGTCGAGCGCCAGGGTCAGCGTGGCCATGCCCGCCGCCAGCAGAATAAAGCCAAAGAAATCAAAGCGCCGCGTCTGCATTTTGTAGTTCGGCATCAGCGTCAGGGTGGCGATGGCGCCGATGATGCCAACAGGAAGATTGATTAAGAAGATCCAGTGCCAGGAGGCGTATTCCACCAAAATGCCGCCAAGCGCCGGGCCCAGCAGCGGCCCCACCTGGCCGGGCAGGGTCACAAAGGTCATCGCCGCCATGTACTGCTCGCGCGGCACAATCTTCATCACCGTTAGCCGCCCGACGGGGACCATCATCGCCCCGCCAACGCCCTGCAGCACGCGCGCCATCACCAGCTGGTCGAGGGTGCTGGCCTGGGCGCAAAACAGCGAGCCGGTGGTAAACAGCACGATGGCGGTAAAGAAGATATTCCGCACCCCCACTTTGTCCGCCAGCCAGCCGCTGGCTGGCAGCATTACGGCAACCGTCAGCACGTAGGAGACAATCACCATATGCATATGCAGCGGGCTCTCCCCCAGGCTTTTCGCCATGGAGGGGAGGGCGGTGTTGACGATGGTCGTATCCAGCGACTGCATAAAGAAGCCGAATGCGACTATCCATAGCTGCCAGCGAACGTTAGCGGGGAGATCGGTCATCTACTCGGTCACCGTGGTTCTGTTTTTACGCGAAAAGCGCAGCCGCAGGCGGTCGAAGAACAGATAGACCACCGGCGTGGTGTACAACGTCAGCAGCTGGCTCATGACCAGGCCGCCGACGATGGTGATCCCCAGCGGCTGGCGCAGCTCTGAGCCGTCGCCGCCCGAGATAACCAGCGGCAGCGCGCCAAACAGCGCCGCCAGGGTGGTCATCATGATCGGACGAAAACGCAGCAGGCAGGCCTGGAAGATGGCTTCTTCCGGCGACAGATTGCCGTTGCGCTGGGCGTCCAGGGCGAAATCGACCATCATGATCGCGTTTTTCTTCACAATGCCGATCAACAGCATGATCCCGATGAGCGCGATCAGGCTGAACGGCGCGCCGAACAGCTCCAGCGCCAGCAGCGCCCCCACGCCCGCCGACGGCAGCGTCGAGAGAATGGTCAGCGGGTGAACGTAGCTCTCGTACAGCACGCCCAGCACAATATAAACCGTGGCGATGGCGGCCAGAATCAAAATCACCTGCGAGTTCATCGTCTCCTGGAACACCTGCGCGGTCCCGGCAAAGCTGCCGCGCACGGTGGACGGCACGCCAAGCTGCGTCATCGCGCGGTTGATTGCATCGCTAGCCTCAGAAAGCGACGAACCGGCGGGCAGGTTAAAGGAGATGGTCGACGCCGCCGAAAGCCCCTGATGGTTCACCGACAGCGGCGCGTTGGCAGGCTGCCAGCTGGCAAAGTAGGAGAGCGGAATCGCCTTGCCGTCGTTGTTAATCACAAACATCTTGTCCAGGGCGCTGATGTCCTGGGTATAGCGCGGGTCAACTTCCATCACCACCTTGTACTGGTTCATCGGCTGGTAGATGGTGGAGATCTCGCGCTGGCCGAAGGCGTTGTTCAGCAGGCTGTTGGCGGCTTCAACGTTAATGCCCAGCCGCGACATGGTTTCGCGGTCGTAGGTCAGGGCCATCTCGGCGCCGTTGTCCTGCTGATCGGAGTTGACGTCCGCCAGCTGCGGCAGGGCGGCCAGCGCCTTGCGGATCTTCGGCTCCCACTCGCGCAGGGCGGCTAAATCGTCCGAGAGCAACGTGTACTGATAGCTGGCGTTCGCCTGACGGCCGCCGACGCGGATATCCTGAACGGCCATCAAAAACAGGTTTGCCCCCGGCTCTTTGGCGAGCTTAACCCTCAGACGGTCAATCACCTGCTGGGCGGTTTCGTTGCGTTCGCCGCGCGGTTTCAGGGTAATAAACATCATCCCGCTGTTAACGCGTGACCCGCCGGTAAAGCCGGTGACGTTATCCACGGCTTTGTCTTCACGAATAATCTTCATGAAGTCCTGCAGCTTGCCGCGCATCGCCTGGAAAGAAATGCTCTGGTCCGCCTGAATCCCTCCCATCAGCACGCCGGTGTCCTGCTCGGGGAAGAAGGTTTTCGGGATGGTGATGTACATCCAGACGTTGAGCACGATGGTGCCGATCAGCACCAGGCCAACCAGCCGCGTATGGTTCAGCACCCACTTCAGCGATTTGCCGTAGCCTTCCTGCATCGCCATCAGGAAGCGACCAAAGCCTTTGCGTCGCGGCTGCGAGTGCGGTTTGCTGCGCTTGAGCATCCAGCCGCACATCATTGGCGTCAGCGTTAAGGAGATAACCAGCGAAATGCCGATGGCGACGGAGAGGGTGACGGCAAACTCGCGGAGCAGCCGGCCCGGCAGACCGCCCATCAGCAGCAGCGGCAGGAATACCGCCACCAGCGACAGGCTCATGGAGAGCACCGTAAAGCCCACCTCGCGCGTGCCCTGCAGCGCGGCCTGCAGCGGCTTCACGCCCGCTTCCAGGTGGCGGGAAATGTTTTCCAGCACCACGATGGCATCATCCACCACGAAGCCCGTGGCAATCGTCAGGGCCATCAGCGACAGGTTGTTGAGGCTAAACCCGCACAGGTACATGGCGGCAAAGGTCCCGATCAGCGAGACCGGCACGGCCACCGCCGGGATAAGCGTCGCGCGGCCGGAGCGCAGGAACAGGAAGACCACCAGGATCACCAGCGCGACGGAGATAATCAGCGTTTGCTCCACCTCTTCAAGCGAGGCGCGAATGGTCGGGGAGCGATCCTGCGCAATTTGCAGATCGATTGCTGCCGGGATGGTCTCCTGCAGGTCCGGAAGGCGGGCGCGAATGCTGTTCACCGTCTCAATAATGTTCGCTTCCGGCAGCTTGCGGATCATCAGCAGAATGGCCGGCTTAGCGTTGGTCATCCCGGCGTTACGCACGTCCTGCACCGAGTCGGTGACGCTGGCAACGTCGCTCAAGCGCACCGCCGCGCCGTTGTTGTAGTGAATAATGAGCGGCTGATATTCGGCGGCGGTTTTCAGCTCGTCGTTGGTGTGGATCTGCCAGCGGTGGCTGCCGTCCTCAATCGCCCCCTGCGGCTTGCGGACGTTGGCCGTGCTGATGGCGGAGCGCACGTCATCCAGCGACACACCCTGGTTGAACAGCGCCTGCGGGTTTAGGCCCACGCGCACGGCGGGCAGGGAACTTCCGCCGACGCTCACGTCACCGACGCCGTTAATTTGTGAGATTGTCTGCGCCAGTTGGGTAGACGCAAAGTCGTAAAGCTGCCCCTGAGAGTACGTATCCGAGGTCAGCGTCAGGATCATGATTGGCGCATCGGACGGGTTGGCCTTGCGGTAGGTTGGGCGGCTCGGCATCCCGCTCGGCAGCAGGCTTTGCGCGGCGTTGATGGCCGCCTGCACGTCGCGCGCCGCACCGTTAATATCCCGGTCGAAGCTGAACTCCAGAATGATGCGCGTGCTGCCCAGCGAGCTGCTGGAGGTCATCTCGTTGACCCCCGCAATTCGCCCAAGGGAACGCTCCAGCGGCGTGGCAACCGACGAGGCCATGGTCTCCGGTGACGCACCCGGCAGCGAGGCGCTGACCATGATCACCGGGAAATCCACCTGCGGCAGCGGGGCCACCGGCAGCAGCCGGAAGCCCAGCACCCCGCAGAGGGTAATGGCGAGTGAGATTAAAATCGTCGCCACCGGGCGATAAATGAAGAGGGCGAAAAACTTCACTTATGCCTCCTCTTCACGTTTCGGGAAGCGGCTTTTGGTCCACAGCGCCAGGCGGTCAAACAGCAGGTAGATCACCGGCGTGGTGAAGAGCGTTAGCACCTGGCTCACCAGCAGCCCGCCGACCATGCCGATACCCAGCGGACGGCGCAGCTCCGCGCCGACGCCCGTGCTGAGCATCAGCGGCAGCGCGCCCAGCAGGGCGGCCAGCGTGGTCATCAGGATCGGACGAAAACGCAGCAGACAGGCCTGGAAAATGGCGTCGCGCGGCGACATGCCCTGCTCGCGCTCGGCGGCCAGGGCGAAGTCGATCATCATGATGGCGTTTTTCTTCACGATCCCGATAAGCAGGATAATGCCGATGATGGCAATGACGTCCAGCTCGCTGCCCGCCAGCATCAGTGCCAGCAGCGCCCCCACGCCCGCCGTCGGCAGGGTAGAGAGGATGGTGATCGGGTGGATAAAGCTTTCGTACAGCACCCCGAGCACGATGTACATCGCCACGACAGCCGCGACGATCAGCCAGATGGTGTTACCCAGCGCGGCCTGAAACGCCAGCGTGCTGCCCTGGAACTGGGTCTGAATATCGGACGGGAAGCTGAGCTCTTTTTCAGCAGCCTGAATGGCCTCCACCGCTTCGCCGAGAGAATAATTGTCCGGCACGTTGAAGGAGATGGTGGTGGACGGGAACTGATCCAGATGGTTGATCGACAGCGGGGTATAGCGTTCTTCCACCGTAGCGATAGCGCTCAGCGGCACAATGCCGCCGTCTTTGCTGGTCAGGCGCACCGAGTCCAGCCCCGCCAGGCCGGGCGTGTTCTCCGTGTTGTGCTCCAGCACCACGCGATACTGGTTCGCCTGGGTGTAAATGGTGGAAATCAGGCGCTGACCAAAGGCGTTATAGAGCGCGTTGTCCACGTCCGCCATGGTAATGCCCAGACGGCTGGCGGTATCGCGGTTGACGTTCACGTACGCCGCCAGCCCTTTGTCCTGCCAGTCGCTGCTGACGTCGGCGAGCTGCGGCAGGGTGTTAAGCCTATTCACCAGCTGCGGCACCCATGTACTGAGGGCGTCCAGCGAGGTGGCCTGCAGCGTGAACTGGTACTGCGTGCGGCTGACCTGGGTATCAATGGTCAAATCCTGGATCGGCTGCAGGTAAAGCTCAACGCCCGGCACGCGCGCGACGGCGTTTTGCAGACGCTCAATGACGGCGTTGACGCGATCGTCGCGTTCATCCAGCGGCTTGAGGTTGATCTGCAGACGCGCGCTGTTGAGCGACGGGTTGGTGCCGTCGACGCCCACGTACGAGGTCAGGCTCTCCACCGCCGGATCTTTCATGACGATCTCAGACACCTGCTGCTGGCGCTGGGCCATACTGGCGAAGGAGACCGACTGCGGGGCCTGAAGCGTGCCCTGAATAATGCCGTTGTCCTGGATGGGGAAGAAACCTTTCGGAATGAAAATCCACAGCATCACGCTGAGCGCCAGGGTTCCCAGCGCCACGCCGAGCGTGGCCCACGGATGGTTCAGAACTTTCGCCAGCACGCGGCCGTAGGCGGCAATAATCCGCTCGAACATGCGCTCGGAGGCGCGCGAGAAGCGGTTTTGCTTGCGCAGGGACGCGTGGCTCAGCATGCGGGCGCACATCATCGGCGTCAGGGTCAGCGACACCACGGCGGAGATCAAAATGGCGACCGCCAGCGTCACGGCAAACTCGCGGAACAGACGTCCGACGATATCGCCCATAAACAGCAGCGGGATCAGCACCGCAATCAGCGAGAAGGTCAGCGAGATAATGGTAAAGCCGATTTCGCCCGCACCCTTCAGCGCGGCCGCCAGCGGTTTTTCACCTTTCTCGATATAGCGCGAAATGTTCTCGATAACGACGATGGCGTCATCCACCACGAAACCGGTGGCGATGGTGAGCGCCATCAGCGTCAGGTTGTTAATCGAAAAATCGAGGAACACCATCACCGCAAAGGTCCCGACCAGCGAGAGCGGCACGGCGACGGCGGGAATAATGGTTGCCGGAACGTTGCGCAGGAACAGATAGATGATCATGACCACCAGCGCAATCGCCAGCATCAGCTCAAACTGGGTGTCGGTAACCGACGCGCGAATATTGGTAGTGCGGTCGGAAAGCACCTTCACGCTGACCGATTTCGGCAGGCTTTCGATCAGCTGCGGCAGCATGGTGCGGATGCTGTCGGCGGTTTCGATGATGTTAGCGCCCGGCTGGCGCTGCACGTTCATCACGATCGCCTGCTGCCTGTTGGCCCAGGCGCCGAGCCAGCTGTTTTCCGCGCCTTGCTCCACGGTCGCCACGTCGCCCAGACGCACCGGAGCGCCGTTCTGGTAAGCAATAATCAGCTGGCGGTATTCATCGGCGGACTGCATCTGATCGTTGGCAGAGAGCGTCACGGCGCGGGTGGGGCCGTCCAGCGAGCCTTTTGCCGAGTTTACGTTGGCACTGCTGATGGCGGTGCGGATAGTTTCGCTGGTCAGGCCCAGCGCGGCAATCGCCTGCGCGTTCAGCTTCACGCGCACGGCGGGGCGCTGGCCGCCCGCCAGCGTGACGAGGCCGACGCCGGAGACCTGAGAAATTTTCTGCGCCACGCGCGTTTCGACCATATCTTCCACCTGGGTCATCGGCATGGCGGAGGAGGTGACGGCAAGCGTCATGATCGGCGGATCCGCCGGGTTCACCTTGCTGTAGACCGGCGGGTTGGGCAGGTCCGAAGGCAGCAGGTTGGTGGCGGCGTTAATCGCGGCCTGAACCTCCTGCTCGGCGACGTCCAGCGACAGCGTCAGCTGGAACTGCAGCGTCACGACGGATGCCCCGCCTGAACTCTGGGAGGACATCTGTTTTAGCCCCGACATCTGCCCAAACTGGCGCTCCAGCGGGGCGGTAATGGCGGACGTCACCACGTCCGGGCTGGCCCCTGGATAGAGAGTGACAACCTGAATCGTTGGGTAATCCACCTCCGGCAGCGCCGACACGGGCAGGAAGCGATAGCCGATAATCCCGGCGAGCAGGATCGCCACCATCAGCAGCGTGGTGGCGACAGGGCGGAGGATAAACAGGCGTGACGGCCCACCTGTAGAGCCTGGCGGCATCACCTGCATCAGAATTTCTCTCCCTGTTTCGCAGGTTCTACCACTTCCACTTTGGCTCCTTCGGTCAGACGGTCGATGCCGTCGGTGACCACGCGGTCGCCTGCGGAAAGGCCTGCGGCGATGACCACCGTCTGGCTGTCCTGGATACCGGTTTTCACCAGGTGCTTGCTGACCTTATTGTCGCTGTTAAGTACCCAGACGAAGTTACCTTCGTTACCCATCTGCAGCGCAGCGGTAGGGATCACCACCGCGTTCTCTTCGGTCGCGACCAGCATGCGCGCGTTGACGAACTGGTTCGGGAAGAGGGCATCGTCCTGGTTGTTAAAGCGCGCCTTCAGCTTGATGGTGCCGGTGGTGGTGTCGATCTGGTTATCCAGGCTGAGCAGAGAGCCTTCGCTCAGCTTCTGCTTGTTGGTGCGGTCCCAGGCTTCCACCACCAGACCTTTACCGGCTTTTTGCGCCTGCACCACGGTCGCAATGTCACTTTCCGGCAGGGTAAAGACTAAATCAATCGGGTGAGTCTGGGTGATCACCACGATGCCCGTGGTGTCGCCGCTGGAGATCTGGTTGCCGATATCGACCTGCTTCAGGCCCACGCGTCCGTCAATCGGCGCGGTGATGCGGCTCCAGTCCAGCTGCAGCTGTGCGCTGGCCACGGCGGCCTCGTCGGCTTTGATGGTCCCCTGCGTTTCGCTGACCAGCGACTGCTGGGTGTCCAGCTCCTGACGAGATACGAGGTTGGTTTTCACCAGCTGCTGGTAGCGGGCCAAATCGCGACGGGCGTTAGCGAGGGTGGCTTTGTCTTTCGCGAGCTGCCCCTGCGCCTGGGCGAGGGCGACCTTAAACTGGCTCGGGTCGATTTCGGCCAGTAAATCACCGGCTTTAACCTGCTGCCCTTCCTGGAAGTGAATGGCCTGAAGCTGGCCGTCGACGCGGCTGCGCACCGTCACGGTGTTGGCGGCGGTAATGGTCCCAAGGCCCGTAAGATAGCGCGGAACGGCTTTATTCACCGCCGTTGCCACCTGTACCGGCGCCAGCGCGCCGCCGCGCATGCCGCGACGGCCTCCGGCGGCTGGGCCCTGCGACGCGCTCTTGGCACCGGCGGGTGCCGGGGCGTTAGCGGATTGACTGTGCCAGTACCAGGCGGCGGCAAGGACCACCACAATGATGCCAGCGGCGATTGCCCAGCGGGATTTGTTACTGCCTTTCATCGTTATACGTTCTCATCCTGAAGACTTCGGGGAATGATACTAGTTTAGTCAGCTAACACAGCGGAAAAATGGAGGAAATATGGAAGACTGTCAGGAATGGTCTGAATGGTGCCGGTGCGGCGTCGTTGCGTGGCGCTTCGCGGATTCTGTTTAATCCAGGAATGTTTCTTTATTTGTGGAATATTCCGAAGTCACTCCGCTTAGATAAAAATATAAATAGTTGCTCAGCGCTTATTATTAACTAACAGTCTAGGAATATTCCTCTAATTATTAGTGCGGTATAAGATTTTTCCCGTGCTTACTTAATTGATGCATGTTTTTAGCAAAAATTTAACAAACATTTTTATTTTAAATCGAGTTCAATAGTTAATTGATTCATAATGCTTTTTGGCTTTTTTTAATTCTTTTTCTATTTTGATTTGTATCAAAAAATCAAAATAGGATTAAAATCCTTAATTTGTGATTAATTTAGAATTAAAAACCGTTAATAAATTTAAAATTGGCGTTTAATGTTGTTGTTGAGTGTTGCCAACCTATTTGTGATAAGAAAATTCTTAGAAATGTTAAGGTTTTTCGTATTTTGTAGTGTTGTGGGGAAGGCTATTTCGAATAATACTTTTTTGGCGCGGCAAATCTCGCTCGCAATTAAATGGAGCATCCTGGTTCTTATAAAGAGTGCCTGGTTGCGCGTTTGTTCTCAGGAGAAAAAAATGAAAAAGTTATTATTGGTGGCCTCTCTGGTTTCTGTATTCGCAGCAGCAAATGCAATGGCTGATGTGACTGCATCTGCTACAGCGTCATGGGATGCAACGGCTACAAAAGATACAACCAGCATGCTGGTTGTTACTCCACTGAACTCTCTGACTTTCCAATACGCGGAAGGCCTGAACGGGTTTAACTCTCAGGACGGCGCTTTTGACGTAACCATTCAGGGACAAGAAAGTGCGACAGACTTCGAGCTGACTGCACAGGTCATCAGCAATACTCTGACCAACGCAAGCGGCGATGCGTCAACGCTGGACGTTGGTGTGGCATGGAACGGCAATGCGCTTTCCAGCGCGTCTGAAACCGTACTGGTTAACTCCTCTTCAACCTCTGGCCTCGAAAGCCTGATGGCTGATGGTGCTTATAACGGTGCTGAGCGCGTGAGCGATCAGTCCAGCTTCAAGTTCTCCATTTCCTCTGCTACCTCTGACGGTACGACTCCGGTAACAGATTACTCAGCGTTGCCTGACGGCTACTGGACTGGCGATGTGAAAGTACAGTTCAACGCGACCTGGACCACTCCAGCGTAATGAATAAAATTCGGGAGAGTTACTCTCCCGAATTTTCTCAGGAAATAAGTAATGACTAAATATGTGCCAATAGCCATGTTGGCAGGGATTGCTACATCCTTTTCCAGCTGGGCAATTAATGTGGGTGATATTACATCGATAATGACTTCCGAAGAGAGTTCATTATCGAAAGAAATTATCAACACGACGGATTCTGCGCGCTACGTGAGTGTGACGGTAAAACAACTCTCCTCTCCGCTGCCCGGCGGCGTCGAGCTGAACGTTAATCCCGGTGAATTATTATCGACACCCGCCAGTCTTATTCTTCCTGGCGAAGCGAAAGATGTGTTCCGTTTTTTCTATAAAGGTCCGGAGGACGATAAAGAGCGTTATTACCGCCTGCAGTGGATAGACGAGCCGATCAGTGAAAGCGCAACCACCAAAGCCGGTAAAGCCGCGACGGCCACGGCGTCGGCGGAGATTGGCACCATTCTGGTTGTCGCCCCGCGCAAGGAGCGCTTCGACTACAGCCGTCAGGGCGACCTGATTACCAATACCGGCAATGTCTCCTTCCGTGTGATCGCCTACGGCACCTGCAAGGACAAGGCGCAGGATCAGGGCAGGGGCTGCCGCGAGCGTTATTACGTCATGCCGGGCACAAAAATAAGGCTGCAAAAAAGCGATGTGTCGAATAGCCGTACCCGTATCGGCATCTGGCACGGCAAGCAATTTATTACAGTGAAGTAAAAACATAACGCCATTATCGGTACCAAAAATTAAAATGCCGATGTGTAAGGATGCGTATGTCATTTAAATATCTCGTTGGGGGAAGTGTATTTCTCTCGTTAGCGTTAACACCAGGCTTTGCACATTCTGCACCCGTGAAGATCGGGAAATACGTTATTCCTGGCGCGTTTGCCCGTTCGCTGGAGCAGGGAATGACGGTTCCGGTATTTATTCGCTATCGGGAAACGGACGAAAAGAGTCAGCAGAAAATTGCGGACGCGGTGATCTCTCTGGTCGACGGGAATATTACCGTGAAGTCGATTATGGTTTCCGACCTGCCAAATAACGCCGTGCTGTCGGATAAAACCCGCGCCATGGTAGAAAAAATCGCTGACGCTAAGTTTGTCGATAACACCGCGATTGCCCTGACGCCGGAAGCCCGCCTGCAGCTGAATGTTTCGTCGTTTCATCTGGAGATGATCGTTAGCCGGGACGCGCTAACCGAGGCGGTAGTGGCGCGCAGCACCTTATTAGGCCCGTCCAGCGTGGACAGGCTCTCTAACGTGCTTAATTACAATTTCGGCACCTATTACAACGACTATCAGAATGGGAGCAGCTCACGCAGCTATTTAACGCTGGATAACACCCTTTCGCTTCGGGAGCATCACTTCAATATTAACGGTTCGGTATACGGTATTGGCGAGAGCAACAGTTCGAGCAAGGTGTATCGCGCGATGTACGAACGCGACTACGAGGGCTATCGCCTGGCGCTGGGGATGCTGGATACGTGGAACGTGCAGTCCATTGCCAGCCTGAACGCGCTGAACGGCGGAAAAATCTACGGCGCCAGCTACGGCAATAAAGGCAGCACAGTGGTGGAAAATACCGCGCTGTCGCTGACTCCCATTACGGTCTTTCTTCCGGCCGCCGGGGAAGTCCACGTCTTCCGCGACGGGCGATTGCTGAGCGTGCAGAACTTCAACATGGGCAGCTACGAAATTGACACCAGCCGTTTTCCCTACGGGGTTTACGACGTGACGGTGGATATCGTGGTGAACGGCCGCACGGTGAATACCCGCGTCAGCCGCGTGAATAAAATCTTCGCGCGCCAGCAGGCCGCCGGGCTGGACCAGCTCTCATGGCAGGTGTTCGGCGGATCGCTGGATTACGACCGCGTAAGCTACAAGCGCAATCACTACCACAATGCCGGCAGCGAGCAGACCTGGATTGCCGGCGGTGCGGCCTCTCTGACGCTAGCGATCCTCTCCGGCCTGAACGTGAAGTCTACGCTGTACGGCTTTGATTCCAATGCCGTGAACGAAACCGACCTGACCTTAAACGTCAATGAATACGTGAGCGTGGGCACCCAAACGCTGGTGGCAAACGACGGTACCTGGCGCAACGTCAGCAGCGTGAGCCTCAACGCTCCCGGCGGGTTTGGCTCGGTGTGGGCGTCACGCGAGGACAGCAAGATTGGCGGCCGTTTGCCGGTGCAGGAGCGCGATAACTACTCAATTGGCGGCACGATAAACCTCGGACGCTTTATTCCACACGGGGGATCGCTGACGGTGAGCCAGACGGAAAATCTCTACTCGGGCAACAAATATCGCAACCTGGATTACAGCACCACGCTGTACGCCGGGCGTTACGCCACCGTCGGCCTGCGCGCCGGGGTCCAGCGCTACTACTACAACAACCGGAATGACGACGGTCGTCAGGAGCGTTACGTCAGCCTCGACTTCTCGCTGCCGCTGGCCTCCTGGCTGAGCGTCGGTGCATCGCGGGATCGTTACGGTGCGACGCAGGGCAACATCAGCGCACGCAAGCAGTTTGAAGACGGGCCAATTACCTCGGCGGGGATCGCGGCTTCCACCCGCCTGAGCGGCGAGCAGAACTACGGCAACGATTATTCCGTGAACGGCAATATGAGTTACGCCACCAAATACAACGCGGGGACGGTCTCCGTTACTCGTTCGGCGGATAACGCCACCAACCTGAACTTCTCATCCCAGGGTTCGGTTGCCTGGGCGGGGGGCGATTTCGGCCTCAGCAAAGAGCGCCAGCGTTCCGGCATCATCGTGAAAACCGGGCTGGCAGGGGACGGCAAGTTGGCGGCAAAAATTAATAACCGTCACTACGTCCTGAGCGGCAAATCGAGCTTTATCGCGCTGCCGCCTTACGCCCAGTACAAGCTGGAGATCATGAACGACCGCAACTCCGAGGACAGCTTTGATATCGTCTCCGGGCGTAAGCAGTCGCTGAACCTCTATCCGGGCAACGTTGGTGTGGTGGCGCCGGAAGTGAAAAGCATGGTGACCGTCTTCGGGCGCGTGCGCTATCCGAACGGACAGCTTGCGGCCAATACCGATATTCATAACCACATCGGTAAAACGCGCACCGATGCGAAAGGTGAGTTCGCGATTGATATCGATAAAACATTCCCCGTCATTACCCTTGTTTCGGCGAATGGCAACATCTGCGAAGCCGATTTAGATCTGGAAAAAGCCCGCGGCGCAGCGTGGGTCGGGGACGTGCAATGCGCACTGCAATCGACTATGGCGCAGAGATAATGCTATGAAAAATGTTAACCTTATTCTTCCGTTACTCGTTACGGTGGCATTGACGCCGCTGGCGGCGAAAGCGTTGACCGCGTCATCGTCCGGCTCGGTCAGCAATAACTTTCTGTTTATTGAAAACGCCGTGGACGGTGAGTATTTCATTACCCCCTCCGCGCTCGATCCTCGCTTTAGCGGATCCAACACCTGGGTAAAATACGGCACCTCGCAGGTGAGCCTCGGCTATCTCGGCTACGTGGGCTGGACGGCTCCGGCGAATAACTATCAGGATATGTGGATCGATAATTCGCCGATTGACGGGCCGTTTAGCGGCATCCGTTGTTACAGCGGTACGCAATGTCCAACGTCCGGTTATATCTCCGGTCAGGGTCAAGACAGCAACGGTTTCTACCACGCTCAGGTCGGCTCGGTTGCGGGCGTGGTGGGCGGGGCGTACGGCTTTGCGTCGCTGAGCGATTCGGCCTACGAATATTTCCGCGCGATGCCGACCGGCAGCAGCGAAACGTATGTCTTTAACCGCTGCTATACCTCTGTTAACTATGATTACGCGGGGGGCGAGCGCTGTAAGGATCAAAGCACCGGGCGCTGGAACTACGTGAACTACACCTTAACCAAGCGCGGCCATCTGGCGCTGGAATCTACCAGCGCTTTCCAGGAGCTGTGGATCGCCAGCGACGGGACTCCGAGCATTACCAATGACTCCGGCGCCTGCGAGTTGGGGGTTGTCGGAAACGTAAGCGGCGTGATCTGCAAAATGGTCAGCTACAGCCTTCAGCAGACCGCGAACCTGACCGCCTCGCTCACCTTCAGGGCCTATATTGATTCCGCCGCGCTGGGCTTTACCCCGTCGGCGTCAACGGTGCGTTATTCCGGCAACGGCTCGAACTGGTATAACTTCAGCGCGACGACGGCCTATTACAATGTCTTCTCAACGGACGGCCACTACGTCTATCTCTTTTTGTCGAAGACGTTTCTTAAAAACCTTGTCGACTCGGGCTACAGCATTACCAACAGTCAGCCTTTTACCTTTGCCTTCCGCAATAGCTTAACGCCGGAGTCGGGGCATTACGAGTTCACGCCATCGTTGCAGCTGAACATTATTCCGAAGGAGTATGGAATTAGCATTGTCTCGTCGAATAACACCACGTCGGCAAGCGGCAGCGGCACCATCGGCGATGATACCCCGATTGGCATGGACTATGTCGTCACCGTTTCCGGCCCGCGTCAGGCGGACAGTATTACCGCCCAGGTCACGGGGGACACCACGACCATTAACAATACGCCGTACTGCCTGTTTACCTCCTCGCAGGGCGGGATCAGCGTGCCGATCCCGGCGTATCTGCAGTACAGCAACCAGTCGGGCAGCGTGACGCAGGTGCGCAATAGCTGCGGCGAGGCGCCCATCAGCCTTAACGATGCGTTGTGGCAGCAAACGCCGTGGGATGCGAATAACACCGACGACGGAAGCTACTTCAGCACCGGCTTATCGCTGCTGTTCCCGATGAATGACTCCCGCTCGGCGCTGACGGTTGCAGGCTCCGACTGGGAAGGCGTGGTTAGCGCCAGCGGCGAAATCAAAGTCACCGCGAACTGGCTGGGTGTCACCAAATGAAGCGCTGGTATGTGGCAATCATCGGTGCGGCGCTGCTGAGCTTTTCGGCGCACGCCCTGTATCTCGATTCCACGATTTACGAGATGCCTGCGGACAAGTCATTCATCAGCAAACGCATTTTTAACGACAGCAAAAAGCAGAATGTGTATCGCATTTCTGCGGTGAAAATTGATAAGCCCGGGCCGGGCGGGGAGAAGCGCCAGGATATAGAAGAAGGGGAGCTGATCTTTGCGCCGCTGACGTTCTCGCTGGCGCCGGATGCCGGTGAGTTTTTTAAGATATTCTACCGCGGCCCGCAGGATGATAGGGAGCGCTATTACCGGGTGCAGTTCACGGAGCTGCCCGTCACGATGTTCCCGGAGCGCAACGGGGGGAAAAGAAGCGAAGCGATACCGGCTATCGCCCTAGATACGATACTGGTGGTGCGCCCGAGAAAAATCGACCTGCGCTATACCCTGGATGAGCAGGCCGGGGTGCTTAAAAATACCGGGAACACTTTTTTTAAAATCATTGTGCAGCAGGGGTGCAATTCAACGGATGATGAGGCCACTATCCGTTACGTTCTCCCCGGAGAAACGTATCGAAGCAGCGGGTTAAAAAATCGAAATAAAAAATTCATTGTCGCTATGCACAAGTATATCCCTATTGGTAACGCGTGTTTTAAACCCAGCTCATAAAATCTAAATAAAAATATTCTTATATTGCCAACCTGTATAAGGTAAATATACTCTGTATAGGTTGCTTGCATAATCAAAGAAAAATATAAGAGTTTGGCTGGATGAGAAAGATAATTAATGGTCGGGTTTTGTACGACTCTGAGAAACGAGAATTGAGCGTACAAGATCAACAACTTGTTCTTTCCGCTTCGGTGGCAAGATTACTGGATTTTTTTATTATAAATAATGCTCGCCAATTAAGCCGCGAACTGATCATTGAAGAAGTCTGGGCCAGGTATGGTACGAATCCCTCCGGACATAGTCTTAATAAAAGTATTAGTTTGTTACGCAAGGGGTTTTCTACGCTGGGGATTGATGGTGTTATCATTACCATTCCGCGAGAAGGTTTTATTTTTCAGGCGCAGGTCAACGATAACCGTGAAGATATATTGGATGCTGCTGAGAAAGACGAAGCGAATGTTAATCATGTAGTGACGTTTCCCCGGGAAAAAATATTTTTAGTCTGGTTTGTTTTTTTTCTGGTTTTAGTGGGAGGTATGGGTATTTTTCTCACCGTAATGTTTCGCAGTAACGACGGGGTGGTGCATATTTCAAACACCGGAGTCTGCGAAGTGTATACGATGGATGATAATTCGTCAGAGAAAATTTTTAAGTTTCTGAATTCTAAACGATGGGAAGGTTTTAATAACATTTGTAACGGCACGAAGAAAGCCATCATATTTTATGACGATAACAGCCTGTCTAAGAGCAATAAACTGAAAGAGCATTTCTTCAGTATTTGTATGATGGATGAAAAAGAGGTGGCGTATGAGTGCCAAAATTATTTTTATTAGCATCATGACCGCGCTGGTCGCTCTGTTCTTCATTGTACTTCATCGTGGAGCAATCCCGGCAGCGCTGGTCTGTACTTCTAAATATCATCTCGAGCTGGACACGCAAAAAGACGGGATAAAAATAAAGGGAGAGGTACTCCAGGTATTCAGGATCTCTTCGGAAAAAGACGGGATGCTGTCGCAGGTGGGCGTGCTGGACGTAAATGATAAACAGTATGCCGTGAATCGCACAACGTCGCTGCGTTTTTTAGGGAAGGATAGCGACGGATATCTGCGTACAGAGCGCCTGGCAATAGTCAAGAACGATAATGACGATCTGCCTGACGCGATAACGGATCTGCTGATGTCAAAACAGAAGCTGTTTTATTACAAGGTTATCCATATCGACGACAATGTTTATGGTATCAGGGATTTGCGCCGCACGCTGATGGTCTGTCGTGCGAAGTGATTCTCTGTCTTACAATAATTTACAGGAATTTTTCTCTGCCAGATGATTTATTTTTAAAATTTAAGTTTGTCTGGTTGTGAATGTAAGGGTCTTTGTTTGTACTTGCCGCAGCTGAGAAAATTCCCTGTTCTGGTGGTGGGAATATTCTTATCATTTTAACTCTGACCGCAACCGTAGCCCGGGGGATATAAAAAAATTTTCCTTAGCTTTGCAATGAGACTATTAATTATCTGACATGTATGTCGTTGGAAACCGAATCAATTGTGAATGTTCTCTCTATTTGAGGGAGGGATAGCTTTTGCAATTAAAACCATGATGGTGATGATTATGAACACGAAAAAGGTCTTCCTGCTTAGTTATGACATTTATCTTTTCTCAGGAATTAGGTCATTTTTATCTAATCTGATACTGGTGGATACCGGAACCTACATTAACGATTCTGATATCTCCACGCCCCAGTACAAAACCTGCCTGTTAATTATTGATAGCCGAATGCCATTTGGCCTGGTTAAAAGGTGGCTGCAAAGAAACAGCAGTCAGTTTATTAATATCAAGAGTGTGGTTATTAAGCTGAGTGAAAATAAATGTATTAACCGAGGCTTTGAATACGCGGAGTGTATCGATGCAAAACAGGACGCTGGTGATATCATTGATTCGCTGAAGCAGATTTTGATGGCGAATACTGAAAACGGTGCGCCCGTCAGAATAGGCTTTGTTGATGAATTTCGCCTGAGCGATTTTGAACAGGAGATGCTTAATGCCTCATTTACCCGAACAGGCCAGGAGGAATTTTGCCGGGCGAATTCGCTGGCGGTGAAATCGCTTTATCGCTATCGGGATAAAATAACCCATCGTCTGGAATTTGATAATTTCAATGAGTCCATTATTTTTCTTTCTCGTAACGGCCTGCTGGCAGAAAGAATAAGTGGAAATGAAAAGCCGCCGCGCTATGTCTGTGATAATAACGAGACCGATCGATTGAGCCTGGCGCTGAAGAATGAGGAAATTATTCCGTATTATCAACCTATTGTGGGCAGCAATGGAGAACTGAGTGGGGTAGAGGTGCTAGCGCGTTGGCCGCTGGGTCATAATTACGCCATCTCCCAGCGTGAGTTTATTCCGCTCGCGGAAAAAAGCGGACTTATTAATGAGCTTACCAGCTATTTAATGAATAAGGTGGCCAGCGACTTAAATCACAGCATTCACTGGCACGGACAATCCTTTTTTGTCGCCTTTAACGTAAGCCCTTCCAGCCTGAGCAATCCCGTCTTTTACTGGGAGTGCCTTAACTTTTTAGAGTTAACGGAATCGTTGCCGATAAAGCTTATGATCGAAATAACCGAAAACCAGACGCTGGTGGTCACTCCGGCAATAAAAGAGCTGATCCGCTCCCTGCGCAATCGAGGGGTACTGTTTGCGCTGGATGATTTTGGCACGGGGTATGCGAATCTTTGCTATTTGAACGAGCTTGAACTCGATGTGATTAAAATCGACAAGACCTTTATCAACGGCATCCACGCGCATGAGCAGTCGCAGCCGATGCTGGAGTCGATAATAAATCTGGCCGTCATTCTGGGGCTGCAAACCGTGGCTGAGGGGGTGGAATATGACTACCAGCGCGACTGGCTTGTGGATAATCAGGTCGACTACCAGCAGGGGTACTTTTTTATGCCCCCGGTGGCGTTGGCTGAGTTCAAAGGCTTCATGAAGCGGTGTGGAAATATCGAGAGGCTCGTCCGGGAAAAGAAGTCTCCAGGGCAGGAAAAGCAGGACAATCCGCGCCTTACCGCACCCTGAATCCGCTCGCCCCTATGATAGTTAAGGGGCGAGCGTAGTTTTAGCTAAACATCACCTGCGCCCAGCGCGCCAGACCAGCGGTAACGGAGCCAAAGTCATCCCCACCGGCAATCGGAATGCCCGGCAGCTGTTCCGCCAGCGCTTTCTTGATCAGCGGCGAACGGGCGCTACCCCCGGTCAGGTAGATAACGTCCGGCTTCTCTTTACCGTTCTCCAGCGCCAGCTGCACCTGCTCCAGAATACGCTGTAGAGGCTGCGCGAGCGCCGTCTCCAGCCCGTCCTGCGAAATCGCGGTGGCCAGATCGTCGCTGATAAACGGCAAGGAGACCGCATGCTCGGTACGATCGGAAAGGGCAATTTTGCTCTCTTCGGCAGTACGCACCACGCGGTAGCTCAGGCGCTGACGCCACACTTTATACAGCAGGGCAACTTTTTCGGCGTCCTGCGCGTCGCGCACCAGATCGTTCAGGAAGCGGCCGTTCGCGGTGCTGTAAAAATCACTCTGCGCAGGCACGTCGTTGATGGCAATCGCGTTCCACCACGGCAGGATCGGCAGGGCGATGCCTTTTTCCGTCTGACCGCCCATGCCGAGCAGCGGCATCAGGCTCTTGAACGCCAGCGCGATATCGAGATCGTTACCGCCTACGCGGCAGCCGCTGTGCCCCAGCAGGCTATTTTCGCGATCGCGACGGTTATGCCACTGCGGTCCCATCAGCAGCAGCGAGCAGTCCGTGGTGCCCCCGCCGATATCCACGACTAATACGCGCTTCTCTTCCGTCAGCGTGGCTTCAAAATCCAGCCCCGCCGCAACCGGCTCGTACTGGAACACCACGTCGCGGAAGCCTGCCCGGTGCGCCGCGCGTTCAAGGATCCCCTGCGCCTGCTGGTTAGCCTCGTCGCCGCCCAGCCCCTGGAAGTTGATCGGGCGGCCAATGACCGCCTGGGTAATCGCATCGGAGACCTGCGTCTGCGCCTGATTGCGAATATGCAGCATCATCGCGCACACCAGGTCTTCGAACATCGCCACCTGCTGCGGCTTCAGGCCGCTGGCGCCCAGGAAGGATTTTGGCGACTTAACGAAGTAAACCTCTTCAGGATCTTCAATGTAGTGCCCGAGCGAAGAGAGGCCGAACTGCACGCTGGACGGCGTAACGTCGATGTCTTCCTCGCGGTTAAAGCTGACCGCCCGGCGCAGCAGCGCCAGGGTCTCCGCCGCCGTGGCCGGAACCTGATGGTGGCGGAACAGCCATTCGCTCACCGCTTCACGCGTCGGCGCGCAGAGCATTGACGGCAGCAGCGTGCTCTCTTTTTCCATTTTCAGGAGCTGTGGCTGCCCGTTTTGCATAATCGCAACCGAGCAGTTTGCCGTACCGTAGTCGAATCCAATAAACACGATGAATCCCCATGCCAGTGAGAAGGGGCGAGACTTTAACGAAATGTCCGCATGGCGACAACAGGAATATGAAAGCAAGGCAATACAAGGTCTTTCCGTTTATGCTGATAAGAACAAAAAAGGAGCAACGATGTACACCCTGAACTGGCAACCCCCTTACGACTGGCAGTGGATGTTTGGCTTTCTTGGCGCGCGTGCGGTGACGGGCATTGAAACCGTCACGCACGACTACTACGAGCGCAGTTTTGCCTGCGAAGGGCATCAGGGGATATTTCGCGTCACGCCGGATATCGCCACCCATACGCTGACCGTGACGCTCAGTCCGGGGTTAATTCCGGTTGCGCAGACGTGCCTTGAACGCATAGAGCGCCTGTTCGATCTCGCCTGCAACCCGCAGCACGTCGCGGATACGCTGGGCGATCTCGGTGCTGCCCGGCCAGGCTTGCGTTTGCCGGGGGCGATGGACGCGTACGAGCAGGGCGTCAGGGCGATCCTAGGGCAGTTGGTGAGCGTGGCGATGGCGGCGAAACTGACGTCGCGCGTGGTGGCGCTGTGCGGCGAACCGGTGGCGGATTGTCCGGGCTATCTCTGCTTCCCCACGCCGGACGCGCTGGCGGCAGCGGACCCGCTGGCGCTGAAAGCGTTAGGCATGCCGGTAAAGCGGGCGGAATCGTTAATTCATCTGGCACAGTCGGTCATCGACGGGACGTTTCCGCTTTTCCCGCCCGCGAATATTGAAGCCGGGATGAAGGCGCTACAGCAGCGGCCGGGGATAGGGCGCTGGACGGCAAACTACCTTGCCCTGCGCGGCTGGCAGGCTAAAGATGTCTTTCTGCCGGATGATTATCTGATTAAGCAACGCTTTGCCGGGATGACGCCCGCGCAAATTCGTCGTTATGCCGAGCGCTGGAAGCCGTGGCGCTCTTACGCGCTGCTGCACATCTGGTATACCGACGGCTGGGCGCCGTCAGTTGATGGCGAAATAGCTGGTATTGAGCAGTAGATCCAGCGGCTGCGGCTCGGCGATGGTGTCACCAAAGATAAAATCAATGCCGATGCCGGAGAGCGTATCCATCATGATGGGCTGGTTGCAGGGGCCTGCGATGGTTTTCATTCCCAGACGCTGGGCGTGGCCCTGCACAATGGTCACCATCATCTCATCCATCAGATTGCCATACACGTTGCTTACTACCTCTGCGTCCAGCATCAGATAGTCGGCCATATTGGCGGTCAGGTGGGTGAAGACGTTCATGTCGCGACCCACCTGGCTGAAGATCACGCGGCAGCCCGCCTGGCGAAGCTTTTGCAGACTCCGCTGCAGGTTTTTATCCGGGCTGCACACCACGTCGGCAGAGATAACCAGATGCAGGAGACGGCCCGGCATGGGGCTTTTATCCAGCAGGTCGAGAAGTTCATCAACCAGCGTTACGCTGGCTAAACCGGCCTCAGAAAGCGGCAGCGCCACCCCCATGCCTTTACTGGCGACCTGGGCGGCAGAGGCGCGGAAAAACTCATTAAAAATGCGCCTGTCGAGGGCGTGCAAAAGCTCAGGCTCCGCCAGGCCCGAGCGGAAGGCATGCTCTTCCTGGACTTCGCCCTGGCTGGTCCACAGGCGTAACGACAGCAGCCAGAAATTACTGCTTTCCGGGATGCGCGGAGAGGCGACGCTGCGGGCAATCATCAGCAGATGATTGTCTTTAATCATGTGCCACTGTTCATCAAGCGACATCATGCTGCGCGTGTTGTGATCCCGCTCCTGCTGGGGTTCGTAAACCGTCACCATGCCGCGCCCGCTGTTTTTTGAGGCATAACAGGCAATATCCGCCTGCGACATGATCTCCGACGCCTGATGGTTATTTTCATCAATCAGCGTGATGCCTGCGCTGGCGCCGATCCGGTGCAGGCGGCCTTCCCACATAAAGTGATAGTCATTGATCGTGTGGATCAGGCGACCGGCGATATAGCGCGCGCTTTCAATATTGCAGTCCGGTAACAGTAACCCGAACTCATCCCCGCCCAGACGCGCCAGCACGTCGCTGGAGCGGAGCATGGTCAACATCAGGGAAGAGAGTTCCCGCAGCAGGGCATCGCCCGCCGCGTGGCCTGCCGTATCGTTGACGGCTTTAAAGCGATCGAGATCGATAAACACCAGGGCATGACGCTGGCGCGTTTCGCGAACGGTCTGCAGGAGCCGCTTGAGATGATTTTCGAAGCTGACCCGGTTTGCCAGGTGGGTCAAGGCGTCGTGGGAGGCGCTATAGCTCAGCTGACGCAGCATTTTGCGCGACTCGGTCACGTCCTGAATCACGATAACCGAGCCAATATTCTGCCCGTCCAGCGTGCTGAGCGGCGTAATGCTGTAGTGAATATCAAAATTCCCGCCGGTACGGCAGTTCAGCACCACGTCCTGATCGATATCGGAACGGGACATATCGCCGCTGTGAATATTCTCCATCAGCGGCCCTTTTTCACCAAAGGTGATGTGCAACACCTTGAGGATCGGCTGGCCGATAGCCTCGGTCTGCAGCCAGCCGCTCATTTTCTCGGCCACCGGGTTCATAAAGGTGACGTTCATGTTGATATCGGTACACAGCACCGCTTCACCGATGGAGTCGAGGGTGATGTGCAGACGCTCTTTTTCCTGGAAGAGGGCCTCGTTGAGCTGCTTCACCTCGGTCATGTCCATGTTGATCCCGAGCAGCCGTTCGACTTCACCCTGCTTATTGAGCACCCGGTTTGCCAGAGAGCGAATATGGCGCACGCCTTCCTTCACGCGGATGCGGAATTCCAGCTTAAACGGCAGGCGGGAAATCAGCGAGTCACGCAGCACCTGCTCAGCGTGGGCACGATCTTCCGGCAGCATCGTCTCGTGCCAGAGCTGCCAGGTGGGTTTGATGTGCGGCGGGATTTCATACAGCTCAAACATCCGCTTGTCCCAGCTGATAATGTCTGGCTCCAGATCCCACTCCCAGATGCCGATGCCGCCCGCTTCGTTAGCTAGCGTAATGCGCTCCATCAGGCGTTTGTTGACCCACTCGGTCTGCTTCAGGTCGTTAATGTCTTCAATCTGGGCGATAAAATAGAGCGGCGAGCCGTCGGCATGGCGCACGACGGAGACGGCAAGGAGCGCCCAGACTACCTCCCCGTTGCGGGTGTAATAGCGCTTCTCGAGGGTATAGGTATTGATGTCGCCGTTGACCAGCTGTTCGAGCTGTTCCAGGTCGGTGTGCAGATCTTCCGGCCAGGTGAGCTGCTGGAAGGTCAGCGACTGGAGCTCGGTCTGGCTGTAACCGAGGAAATTGCACAGCGCCTTGTTAGCCTGAAGCCATTTGCCCTCAATGCTGACCAGCGCCATACCGATGGCGGAATACTCCATCGCATTACGGAAACGCTCCTCGCTTTCGGTGATGTGTTTGCGCTCTGCGCGGAAGGCGTACATCACCATGGTCATCACGTTGGCAGGCAGGAGCAGCATCAGGAACGGCAGCCAGGGGGCGTTCAGCATCGGCCCGACGTGCTGGGTTGTCAGCGCCACAGGGTTTCGGGCAATCATCAGCGACACAACCATCACCGTGACCAGAAACACCATGAACGCTTCCATCCGCGGCAGGCGCACGGCGCTCCACATAAGCAAAACGATAACGCAGGTGAAAGGCCACGGCAGCCAGGTGATGGCTGCCCAGCTGAGGGCCAGCGTTACGGCCAGCGTGGTCAGGGTTTCCAGCAGCAGTCTCGGGTCACGGTGGCGCAGCAGATAATGCGGTTTAAATAACAGCCCCAACGGTACCACTGCCAGCGCGCCAATGGCTTCGGACAACACCCAGACGAAGAAATTACGCAGGGGTTCGGGGCCGGGAGCCAGCAGAGACACCAGGACGCCGCCCACCAGCGGCGGTATCACTGCGCTGCCGATGGCCACGCGGATCCAGTCATTCAGATTCTGCAGCGGGTTGTACCACGGGAGCAATTTGCGCAGCAATAGCGCGCCGGTAAAGGCTTCAACCACGTTAATTGAGGTGTAGGTGAGGCTTATCGATCCCCACGAAAACAGCATCCAGGTGGCCAGAATATTGCCGAACGAACAGGCCAGGGCGATTCCCGGCCACATTTTTCCTGCATGGCGGTAAAACGCCACCATCATAATCGCGGTGGGGAACCAGAGCGGGGCCAGCAGGGTGCCGAACCGGGTGAGCTCCAGCGAAAATAAGGTAAAGATAAAGGTGACCAGGCCCAGACAGACAAGTCGTATTAAAGGATGTGGGGTGGTAACCAAAACCCGCTGGTATTGTTTATTCATTACCGCTTTATCCAGAGACGCCATGCCGTCAGGGAAGATGTCCGAACGCGTGAATTTGATAATTTGGTTTATGCTAGTACAAACAATTTACAATTCATATGGTGACCGCTCAGAATTTGACACCACAGACTTATTAAATAGAGGCTCCGTGAGAAAAAAACGGTTAAACGCTGAAAAAACGTTCATTTAAATTTCACTCAGGGAATAAAGCGCCACTTTTCGGCCAGTCTCGCAGAACCTGTGCATTCGACTGGTATCACGCCCGCGAAATCCCTATAATTGCCGCGTTTGACGCTCCGGCGTCGTCCTTCCTTAACATCCAGGTTAATCAGGTCGCTAAATTTATGACTGATAAGTCTCATCAGTGCGTCATTATAGGCATCGCCGGCGCATCGGCTTCAGGTAAAAGTCTAATTGCCAGTACGCTTTATCGCGAACTGCGTGAACAAGTAGGTGATGAGCATATCGGCGTCATTCCCGAAGACAGCTATTACAAAGATCAATCCCATCTGTCGATGGAAGAGCGCGTCAAAACCAACTATGACCACCCAAATGCAATGGATCACAGCTTGCTGTTCCAGCATTTAGAAGCGCTCAAGAGCGGCCAGGCGATTGAGCTGCCCGTTTACAGTTACGTAGAACACACCCGCACCCAGGAAACCATCCGCATCGAGCCGAAAAAGGTCATTATCCTTGAAGGCATCCTGCTGCTGACCGACGCCCGCCTGCGTGAATCCATGAACTTCTCGATTTTCGTTGATACCCCGCTGGATATCTGCCTGATGCGCCGCATCAAGCGTGACGTGAATGAACGCGGCCGTTCGATGGACTCCGTCATGGCGCAATACCAGAAAACGGTCCGCCCGATGTTCCTGCAGTTTATTGAGCCATCCAAGCAATACGCCGATATCATCGTGCCGCGCGGGGGTAAAAACCGCATTGCTATTGATATCTTAAAAGCGAAAATCAGCCAGTTTTTTGAATAAGCCGCGCGAATTGTGTACCGTTCAGAGATAACCTGGTTTTACCCTGAGCGCTTAACGCCTCAGGGTACGATGCATGAAAGGAGAAAGTGCCGTGCGTCTTTGTGATCGCGATATTGAAGCCTGGCTGGATGAAGGCCGTTTGTCTATTACCCCACGTCCGCCCGTTGAGCGTATCAATGGCGTGACCGTTGATGTACGGTTAGGCAATAAATTCCGCACCTTTAGCGGCCATACTGCACCGTTCATTGACCTTAGTGGGCCGAAGGACGAAGTCAGCGCCGCGCTCGATCGCGTGATGAGTGACGAAATCGTTATCGACGAGGGCGAAGCCTTTTATCTGCATCCGGGTGAACTGGCCCTGGCGGTGACGTTTGAATCCGTCACCCTGCCGCCGGACCTGGTCGGCTGGCTTGATGGTCGTTCTTCGCTGGCGCGACTGGGGCTGATGGTTCACGTGACCGCACACCGTATCGATCCTGGCTGGTCGGGGCGTATCGTGCTGGAATTCTTCAATGCCGGTAAATTGCCGCTGGCGCTGCGTCCGGGCATGATGATCGGCGCGTTGAGCTTTGAACCGCTGTCAGGCCCGGCAGATCGTCCTTATAACCGTCGGCAGGACGCAAAATATCGCGACCAGCAGGGCGCGGTTGCCAGCCGTATTGATAAAGACTGATCGTTAGCCCATTGAGGATGCCATGAGAAGAGTTCTGACAACGCTGATGATTTTGCTGGTGGTGCTTGTGGCCGGCCTTTCGGCGTTGGTTCTGCTGGTTAACCCCAACGATTTCCGCGCTTACATGGTGCGGCAGGTCGAGGCGCGCAGTGGTTATCAGCTGAATCTTGACGGGCCGCTGCGCTGGCACGTCTGGCCGCAGCTCAGCATTCTCTCTGGCCGCATGTCGCTCACGGCACCGGGGGCGTCTCAGCCGCTGGTGTCCGCAGACAACATGCGCCTTGATGTGGCGCTGATCCCGCTCATTTCCCATCAGCTGCAGGTTAAGCAGGTGATGCTGAAAGGCGCGGTGATCCAGCTCACCCCGCAAACCGAAGCCGTGCGTGATGCCAGTGCGCCGGTTGCGCCGCGCGAAAATACTTTGCCTGATGATCCGTCCGATACCGGCTGGTCCTTTGATATAGGCAAGCTGAAAGTTGCCGATAGCGTGTTGGTTTTCCAGCATGAGCACCAGGAGCAGGTGACCATTCGCAACATTAACCTGCAGATGGAACAGGATGCTCATCATCTTGCATCGCTGGAATTTAGCGGGCGCGTGAACCGCGATCAGCGTGATTTGACCCTGTCGCTGAATGCTAATGTGAACGCCTCGGACTACCCGCACCAGCTTACGGCCGACATCCAGCAGCTGAACTGGCAGCTGACGGGGGCCGATCTCCCCACCCAGGGGATAACCGGGCAGGGAACGCTGCAGGCCGTGTGGCGCGAAGAGCAAAAGCAGCTGGAGCTGGATAATCTCAACCTGCAGGCAAATGACAGTAGCCTGAAAGGGCAGGCGAGCGTCACGCTCGAAGAGAAGCCGAAGTGGGTGCTGAATCTGCAGTTTGACAAGCTCAACCTGGAAAATCTGCTGCCACCGCTGCCAGCCAGCGCCACGGACAGCGATGCCGCGCAGACGGGGCAAAGCCAGGCACCGGTATCACGTCCGGTTATTTCGTCTAATCTCGATCAGCCTGACTATAACGCCCTGCGCGGGTTCACGGCGGATATTTTGCTGAAAGCCAATAGCCTGCGCTGGCGCGGCATTGATTTTACCGACGTGAGCAGCCAGATGTTTAACCATAACGGTTTGCTGGTGATCTCCGAGCTGAGCGGAAAGATGGGCGCAGGGAACCTCTCGCTGCCCGGCACGCTGGACGTCCGTAAAGACGTTGCCACCGCCGAATTCCAGCCGCGTCTCGACAACGTTGAGATAGGCACCATCCTGAACGCGTTTAACTATCCGATATCCCTGACGGGGCAGTTGACGCTCGCGGGTGACTTCTCAGGCACGAAAATTGATGCTGATGCTTTCCGCCACGAGTGGCAGGGGCAGGCGCATCTTGATCTGAAGAATTCCCGTATGGAAGGGCTTAACTTCCAGCAGCTGGTGCAGCAGGCGGTTGAGCGCAGCAGCGATGTGAAGGCCCAGGATAACTACGACAGCGCCACGCGCCTCGACAGCTTCACCACGGACCTGACGCTGGACAACGGACAACTTACTCTCGACGGAATGCAGGGTACTTCTTCACTCTTATCAATCACCGGTGAAGGTAAGCTGGATCTGGTGAAAGAGACGGCGGACACGCGCTTTAACGTGCGCGTACTTTCCGGCTGGCAGGGTGAAAGCAAGCTCATCGACTTCCTGAAAGAGACGCCGGTCCCGCTGACCGTATACGGCAAATGGCAGGCCCTGAATTACAGTCTGGAGGTGGATCAGATCCTGCGTAAGCATCTGCAGGATGAAGCGAAACGTCGGCTTAGCGGCTGGGCGGAACGCAATAAAGACTCACAGGACGGTAAGGATGTGAAGAAGCTGCTGGATAAGCTTTGATGTCCGTTGCGCCGGGTGGCGGCTTCGCCTTACCCGGCCTATAAAAGCCTGACGTCGTAGTGCCGGTTGGGCGGCCAGCAAAATCCTGACGTAGTAGGCCGGGTAAGCGCAGCGCCACCCGGCTTTTTTACACCTCAAAATCCAGTTCTTCCTCATCCCGCAGCGGAATGAGCTGAACCTTCTGCACGCGATGGTTTTCAATCTGCAGCGTTTTGAGCAGATAGTCGCCCACCTGAACTTCTTCCCCCGGCTGCGGGATACGCTGCAAATACTCCATCAGCAGGCCGGCAATAGTGTGATATTCCCGTTTTTCATCCAGCGGCAGCGGCACGTATTGCACCAGGTCTTCCAGCGGCATATGGCCGTTAGCCGTCCACGAACCGTCCGCGTTTTTCTGAATATCATGGCGGGCGTCAATCTCATCTACCTCGTTAGGCAGATTACCGGCAATGGTTTCCATGACGTCGCTGAGCGTGACCAGCCCTTCCACCGAACCAAACTCATCCACTACAAAAGCAAAGTGCGTGCGCGCGTTACGGAATTGCTCAAGGGCGGAAAGCAGCGGTAGCCCCTCAGGGAAGACCAGCGGCTGGCGTACCAGTACGCGCAGGTTGAGTGCCTCGCCGTGAAGCTGCTGTTGGAGCAGGTCAATAACGTGCACCACGCCCAGCAGCTCCTCTTCCTCTTCACCGCCGGTCACCACCACGCGGGTGTGCTGGTTTTTATCCAGCAGGGCGCGAATGTGCTCTTCCGGTGCCGTCAGGTCGATATGCTCAATGTCATGCCGCGAGGTCATGATGCTGCTGACCGTCCGCTGGTTCAGATTGAGCACCCGCTCGATCATCCGTCGTTCCTGCGGGTCAAAGATCAGCCCGTCGCTGTGATCGGCCAGCATGGCGGAGGATTCGGCATCCAGCTCCGCATCCTCTTTCTTACCGCTCAGCAGGCGCATAACCGTGTCGGCCGTGCGCTGACGCAGGGTCTGATTCGCGGACAGGAAGCGGCGGCGGTTAAATATCGCCAGCTGGTTAAGCGCTTCAATCATGACGGAGAAGCCGATGGCGGCGTACAGGTAGCCTTTCGGAATATGGAAGCCAAAACCGTCGGCTACCAGGCTAAAGCCAATCATCAGCAGGAAGCTCAGACAGAGGATCACGATGGTCGGGTGACTGTTCACAAAGCGGGTCAGCGCCTTGCTGGCCATGACCATCAGCGTGATGGCAATAATCACCGCGGCCATCATCACCGCAAGGTGGTCCACCATCCCGACGGCGGTGATCACCGAGTCGAGGGAGAAGACCGCATCCAGCACCACGATTTGCGCCACTACCGGCCAGAATTTCGCCCCGCGGCGCTGAGTTGGGTTCTCGCTGTCTTTGCCTTCCAGCCGCTCGTTGAGCTCCACCGTGGCTTTGAACAGCAGGAACAACCCGCCGAAGAGCATGATCAGATCGCGGGCGCTAAAACTCAGGCCGTGGATGGAGAACAGAGGCTGAGTGAGCGTCACCAGCCAGGAGATAGAGGCCAGCAGCAGTAACCGCATCACCATCGCCAGCAGCAGGCCCGTTACGCGCGCGCGGTCGCGCTGGGAAGGGGGCAGTTTTTCAGCGAGGATGGCGATAAAGACCAGATTATCAATCCCGAGCACCAGCTCGATGACGACCAGCGTAACCAGCCCGGCCCAGATTGAGGGATCGGCAATCCATTCCATAGTAATAGCAATACCTTCTGTTATATGACGAATGTCACACTTCGATCATGGATAAAGCTGGGGGAAATTGCAATGCCGGGCTGAGATTTCTCTTAATACGACGGGTAAAAAAGAGAGCATTCTCAATAGGGTGTAAATAAGCGAAATACGTATATTTAATTACAAGGAATGCATTTTAGGATATATCGCAGGTGATGATTTTTACTCTTATTTTGTCAATATAAAGAAAATCCTAAAAGCTCAAAAATTTGCTCTTAATATTAATCTTAAAAACCGATATTAGGACAGTTGTCTCCTTGCCTGCTATTAGGTTAGCTGCAACAATTCTCCCAGCATCAAATGTTAAATCTCGGTGTTGCTATTAATGTTCGGTCTTCAGGGATGGTTATTCATTATCCGTAGGGTTTTCAAGCGACTGATATATTTCCAGAAGACCTTGCTCAAGAGGGTGTCTATCCATAACACATTGTTTAGTCAGTGGATTGGTAACTGAAAGCCAAGGGCGGTAGCGTGCCTGAAAGCGTGTGAATCAGCCTCGATTATTCTGTCAATAGCCAATGGATGAATAAGCTTTTTTTAGGACTGATGCCAGTTATATTTCTATTTGATTAACTGCATGCTGAAACCCAATACGACTCGAGCTTATTTAAATTGCACAGGATAATTACTCTGCCAAAGTGATAAATAATCAATGATGAAATCCAAAATGAAATTGATGCCATTATTGGTGTCTGTGACCTTGATGAGTGGTTGCACGGTCTTTCCCGGCAGCAATATGTCAACAATGGGTAAGGATGTGATCAAGCAACAGGATGCCGATTTTGATCTCGACAAAATGGTGAATGTTTATCCACTTACGCCTCGTCTGGTCGAACAATTACGTCCACGTCCGAATGTTGCCCAGCCGAATATGTCGCTGGACCAGGAAATTGCGTCCTACCAGTACCGCGTGGGGCCGGGTGACGTGATCAACGTGACCGTCTGGGACCACCCTGAACTGACCACGCCAGCGGGCCAGTACCGCAGCTCAAGCGACACCGGTAACTGGGTGCAGTCAGATGGCACCATGTTCTATCCCTACATTGGTAAAGTCCACGTTGCAGGGAAAACGCTTGCCGAGATCCGTAGTGATATTACCGGCCGCTTAGCGCAGTACATCGCCGATCCGCAGGTGGACGTTAATATCGCCGCATTCCGCTCGCAAAAAGCCTATATCTCTGGACAGGTGAACAAATCCGGCCAGCAGGCCATCACCAACGTTCCTCTGACCGTACTGGATGCCATCAACGCCGCGGGCGGGTTAACCGACGGAGCCGACTGGCGCAACGTCGTGCTCACCCACAACGGGAAGGAGCAGCGTATTTCGCTGCAGGCGCTGATGCAAAACGGCGATCTGACCCAGAACCGCCTGCTCTATCCGGGCGATATTCTCTACGTGCCGCGCAATGACGATCTGAAAGTCTTCGTGATGGGTGAAGTGAAGAAACAGAGCACCCTCAAAATGGACTTCAGCGGTATGACGCTGACCGAAGCGCTGGGCAATGCTGAGGGTATCGATCTGACGACCTCTAACGCGACCGGTATCTTCGTTATCCGTCCGCTGAAAGGTGAGGGCAGTGCGAAAGGCAAGATCGCCAACATCTACCAGCTGGATATGTCCGATGCGACCTCTCTGGTGATGGCAACGGAGTTCCGTCTCCAGCCATACGATGTGGTGTATGTCACCACCGCGCCGGTTGCCCGCTGGAACCGTCTGATCAACCAGTTGCTGCCAACCATCAGTGGCGTTCGCTACATGACGGATACGGCGCGCGACATTCATACCTGGTAATCCGCGATGTTTAACAAAATTCTGGTGGTATGCGTGGGGAACATCTGCCGTTCCCCCACGGCTGAACGGTTGTTGAAACACTACCAGCCCGAACTGACCGTTGATTCGGCCGGGCTGGGTGCACTGGTCGGTAAAGGTGCCGATGAGCGCGCAACGAGCGTGGCGCGGGATCATCACCTCTCTCTCGACGGCCACGTGGCCCGCCAGGTCACTGGCCGCATGTGCCGGGAGTATGACCTGATCCTGACGATGGAAAAACGCCATATTCATGCGCTGTGCGATATCGCTCCGGAGATGCGCGGCAAGGTGATGCTGTTTGGTCACTGGGACAATGAACGTGAAATCCCCGATCCGTATCGCAAAAGCCATGAGGCCTTTGAGGCGGTTTACACCTTACTTGACCAGTCTGCCCAACAGTGGGCGCAGGCACTGAAAGTTCAGCAGGGATAACAATGACAGAAAAAACAAGACCTTCTGCCGCCCCGACTTCGGGCAGTGATGAAATTGATATTGGGCGCCTGGTCGGCACTGTTGTAGAGGCAAAGTGGTGGGTGCTGGGCATTACCGCCGTGTTCGCCGCGGCTGCCGTCGTCTACACGCTCTTCGCCACCCCTATCTACAGCGCCGACGCGCTGGTGCAGATCGAGCAGAATACCGGCAACTCGCTGGTGCAGGACATCGGTTCCGCGCTGGCGAACAAGCCGCCGGCATCCGACGCCGAAATTCAGCTCATCCAGTCACGCCTGGTGCTGGGTAAAACGGTTCACGACCTCGGGCTCGATATCTCCGTCACCAAAAATACCTTCCCGGTCTTTGGTGCCGGCTGGGATCGTCTGATGGGACGAAGCAACGACACGGTGAAGGTCACTGACTTCGTGCTGCCGAAAGGGGCGGCCGATCAGACGTTTACCCTGACGGTGCTTGGCCCGAAACAGTACCAGCTAACCAGCGACGCAGGCTTTAGCGCGCGCGGCGAAGTGGGGCAGATGCTGACCAAAGACGGCGTTAGCATGATGGTCAGCGCCATCAACGCCCAGGAGGGCGGTGAATTCACCGTCACCAAATTCTCCACGCTGGGGATGATCAACAATCTGCAAAACAACCTGACCGTCACCGAAAACGGTAAGGACACCGGCGTGCTGAGCATGACCTTTACCGGTGAAGATAAGGATCAAATCCGCGACATCCTGAACAGCATTACCCGCAACTATCTTGAGCAGAACGTTGAGCGTAAGTCTGCGGAAGCGGCGAAAAGCCTGGCCTTCCTCGCCAAACAGCTCCCGGAAGTGCGCGCCCATCTGGATGATGCCGAGAACAAGCTGAACGCCTATCGTCAGGATAAAGACTCCGTTGACCTGCCGCTGGAGGCGAAATCGGTCCTCGATTCGATGGTCAACATTGATGCGCAGCTCAACGAGCTGACCTTCAAAGAGGCGGAGATTTCCAAGCTTTATACCAAACGTCACCCGGCCTACCGCACGCTGCTGGAGAAACGCCGTACCCTGGAAGAGGAGAAGGCGAAGCTCAATGACCGCGTGACCGCGATGCCGAAAACGCAGCAGGAGATCGTGCGTCTGACCCGCGACGTCGAGTCCGGACAGCAGGTTTACATGCAGCTGCTGAACAAGCAGCAGGAGCTGAAAATCACCGAAGCCAGTACCGTCGGCGACGTGCGCATCGTCGACCCGGCCATTACCCAGCCTGGCGTGCTGAAGCCGAAGAAAGCGCTGATTATTCTCGGCAGCATTATTCTCGGCCTGATGCTCTCCATCGTGGGCGTGCTGCTGCGTTCGCTGTTCAACCGCGGCATCGAAAGCCCGCAGGTGCTGGAAGAGAGCGGGATCAACGTCTATGCCAGCATTCCGCTGTCCGAGTGGCAAAAATCCCGCGACAGCGTCAAAACCATCAAGGGCGTCAAGCGTTACAAGCAGAGCCAGCTTCTGGCGGTGGGTAACCCGACCGATCTCGCTATCGAAGCGATCCGTAGCCTGCGTACCAGTCTGCACTTCGCCATGATGCAGGCCAAAAACAACGTCCTGATGTTAACCGGCGTTAGCCCGTCAATCGGTAAAACCTTCGTCTGCGCCAACCTGGCGGCGGTGGTCAGCCAGACCAACAAGCGCGTGCTGCTGATCGACTGCGATATGCGTAAGGGCTACACCCACGAACTGCTGGGCACCAACAACGTTAACGGTCTGTCGGAAATCCTGCTCGGCAAAGGTGAAATCAGCCAGAGCGCGAAACCCACAACGGTGCCGAAATTTGACCTGATTCCACGCGGTCAGGTACCGCCTAACCCGTCCGAGCTGTTGATGAGCGAACGCTTCACCGAGCTGGTTGAGTGGGCGAGCAAAAATTACGACCTGGTGCTGATCGATACGCCGCCAATTCTGGCCGTGACCGACGCAGCCGTTGTTGGCCGCCACGCGGGAACCACGCTGATGGTAGCGCGTTACGCGGTGAACACCCTGAAAGAGGTGGAAACCAGCCTGAGCCGCTTCGAGCAGAACGGCATTGAGGTGAAAGGGGTGATCCTGAACTCCATCTTCCGCCGCGCGACCGGGTACCAGGATTACGGCTATTACGAGTACGAATATAAATCTGACAGTAAATAACTAAACACACCCCATTCCCTCACCCTAACCCTCTCCCCAAAGGGGAGAGGGGACTGTTCGGTGCGGGATTTGGGGGACGAACGTAATGATAACCACTGGCTGCCTTTCACCCTCTCCCTTTTGGGGAGAGGGCCGGGGTGAGGGGAAAAGATGACCACACAACGCCCTTTAGTTTCAATCTATATGCCGACATGGAATCGTCAGCAGCTGGCGATCCGCGCAATCAAATCCGTCCTGCGACAGGATTACGATAACTGGGAGCTGATCATCGTTGATGACTGCTCTTCCTCGTATGAACAGCTGCAAAAGTTTGTGACTGACCTCAACGACCCGCGGGTGGTCTATACGCATAACGCCATTAACTCCGGTGCATGCGCGGTGCGAAATCAGGCGATTATGCAGGCCAAAGGGCAGTATCTGACCGGGATCGACGACGATGACGAATGGACGCCGAACCGCCTGTCTATCTTCCTGTCGCATAAAGAACAGCTGGTCACGCACGCTTTCCTGTATGCCAACGACTATGTCTGCCAGGGCGAGGTTTACTCGCAGCCCGCGAGCCTGCCGCTGTACCCGAAATCGCCGTACTCTCGCCGCCTGTTCTACAAGCGCAACATTATTGGTAACCAGGTCTTCACCTGGGCGTGGCGTTTCAAAGAGTGCCTGTTCGATACCGAACTCAAGGCAGCGCAGGATTACGATATCTTCCTGCGCATGGTGGTGGAATACGGCGAGCCGTGGAAGGTGGAAGAGGCCACGCAGATCCTGCATATCAACCACGGGGAGATGCAAATCACCTCCTCGCCGAAGAAGTTCTCGGGCTACTTCCATTTTTACCGCAAGCACAAGGACAAGTTTGACCGTGCCAGCCGTAAATATCAGCTCTTTACCCTCTATCAGATCCGCAATAAGCGCATGAACTGGCGCACGCTGCTGACGCTGCTTTCCGTGCGTAACGGCAAGCGCCTGGCTGACGGGCTTCGGGGGAAATAATGTTTCTGGAAGATTGCCGCGCTAACAGCTGGAGCCTGCGTCCGTGCTGCATGGTTCTGGCGTACCGCATCGCGCACTTTTGCTCGGTGTGGCGTAAGAAAAACGTGCTGAACAATATCTGGGCGGCGCCCGTGCTGGTGCTGTACCGCATCATTACCGAATGCTTTTTTGGCTATGAAATTCAGGCCGCTGCCACTATTGGTCGCCGCTTTACCATCCATCACGGCTATGCGGTGGTGATCAATAAGTTTGTGGTCGCCGGGGATGATTTCACCATTCGTCATGCGGTCACCATTGGCAACCGCGGGCCTGACAGCTTGGCCTGCCCGGTCATCGGCAATAACGTCGAGCTGGGGGCGAACGTGGTAATCATCGGTGACATCACGATTGGTAATAACGTCACGATTGGTGCTGGCAGCGTGGTGCTGGACAGCATTCCGGATAACGCGCTGGTGGTGGGAGAAAAAGCCCGCGTGAAGGTGATTAAATGAACATTCTGCAATTTAACGTACGCCTCGCAGAAGGCGGAGCGGCAGGCGTGGCCCTGGATCTGCACCAGCGCGCGCTGCAAAAAGGACTTCAGTCTCGTTTTATTTACGGCTACGGCAAAGGCGGCAAGAAAAGCGTCAGCCACGATAACTTCCCGCAGGTGCACAAGCACACGCCGCGTCTGACCTCGATTGCCAACATTGCGCTGTTCCGCCTGTTTAACCGCGATCTGTTTGGCAACCTGAACAACCTTTACCGCACCGTGACCCGCACCACGGGCCCGGTTGTGCTGCATTTTCACGTGCTGCACAGCTACTGGCTGAATCTGGAAGAGGTGGTGGCGTTTTGCCAGAAGGTGCAGGCCCACAAGCCCGACACCCGCTTCGTCTGGACGCTGCACGATCACTGGAGCGTGACGGGCCGCTGCGCGTTTACCGACGGCTGCGAAGGCTGGAAAGATAACTGCCAGAAGTGCCCGACGTTAAGCAACTACCCGCCGGTGAAGGTGGATCGCGCGCATCAGCTGGTCGCCGGAAAGCGTCAGCTGTTCCGTGACATGCTTTCGCTCGGCTGTACCTTTATCTCCCCGAGCCAGCACGTGGCCGATGCCTTCAACAGCCTGTACGGGGCAGGGCGCTGTCAGATTATCAACAACGGCATCGACGTGGCGACGGAAGCCATTCTTGCCGAGCTGACCCCGGTGGCCGAAACCGCGGGCAAACCGAAAATCGCTATCGTTGCGCATGACCTGCGTTACGACGGTAAAACCAACCAGCAGCTGGTGCGCGACATGATGGCGCTGGGTGACAAGATAGAGCTTCACACCTTCGGCAAGTTTTCACCGTTCGAAGGGGCCAACGTGGTGAACCACGGGTTTGAGACCGACAAGCGCAAGCTGATGAGCGCGCTGAATGAAATGGACGCGCTGGTGTTTAGCTCCCGCGTGGATAACTACCCGCTGATCCTCTGCGAAGCGCTCTCAATCGGCGTGCCGGTGATTGCCACCCACAGCGATGCGGCGCGTGAAGTGCTGGAAAAGTCCGGCGGGAAAACCTTCACGGAGCAGGAGGTCCTGCCCCTGGTGCAGCTGCCGAAGGCGCAGATTGCTGAGATCGTTTTTGGCACTGACCTGGAATCGTTCCGCAACCGCAGCCGCAAGGCCTACAGTGGACAACAGATGCTGGAGGAGTATGTCTCGTTCTATCAGAATCTGTAGTTATCTGCTGCTGCCGCTGATCTACCTGCTGGTCAACGTCAAAATTGCCCAGCTCGGCGAAAGCTTCCCGATAACCATCGTGACCTTCTTGCCCGTTCTGCTTCTGCTGTATGTCGATAAAATTAACCTGAAGAAGCTGATGATTGCCTTAGGGCTGGGCACGGGCCTGACGCTGTTTAACTACATCTTTGGCCAGTCGCTGGATGCCAGTAAATACGTCACTTCGACCATGCTGTTTGTTTATATTGTTATTATTATCGGAATGGTCTGGAGTATTCGGTTTAAAACTATTTCTCCGCACAATTATCGGAAAATCCTTAGGTTCTTTTATATTGCCGTTGCGTTAATTGTTATGCTTGCCGCACTGGAGATGGCGCAAATTATTCTCACCGGTGGCAGCAGCCTGATGGAGATAATTTCGAAATATCTCATTTACAGTAACAGCTATGTATTGAACTTCATCAAGTTTGGCGGGAAGCGTACTACGGCCCTCTATTTTGAACCGGCGTTTTTCGCTCTGGCGTTAATCTCAATTTGGCTCAGCATCAAACAGTTTGGTATCAAAACGCCTAAGACCGATGCTATGATTCTTGCAGGAATTGTTCTGTCTGGATCGTTCTCAGGGGTAATGACATTTATCCTGTTTTACCTGCTGGAGTGGGCGTTCCAGTACCTGAACAAAGATGCGATTAAGAAAAAACTGCCGCTGGCGATTATCTCCCTGACGGTATTTATGGTAGGCGTGATATTTGCCTTCCCGTACATCTCAGAACGTCTGGGTGATTTGGGAACGGAAGGATCTTCGTCCTATTATCGCATCATTGGGCCACTGGTGATGGTGGGTTATTCCTTAACCCATATTGATGGGGTAGTAAGATTCGGCTCACTTTACGAATATGTTGCATCATTCGGAATCTTTAACGGTGCGGATGTCGGTAAAACCATAGACAATGGTCTGTATCTGTTAATTATTTATTTTTCGTGGTTCGCCGTACTGTTGACCCTGTGGTATCTGTTTAAAGTTTTCAAAATGATGATTAACGCGTTTGGTGATAACCAGAACTTTCGCGTTCAGCTTTATCTGTTTACTCCGGTGTCGCTGTTTTTTACCGGGTCAATATTTAGCCCGGAATATGCTTTCTTGATTGTCTGTCCGTTTATTCTGCGCAAGGCGCTTAATATTACGAACGTATGACGAAATGAGGTGATTTATGTTTCTTAGCGTCATTACTGTCGCTTTTCGTAATTACGAAGGGGTGGTAAAAACCTGGCGCTCGCTGCGCAACCTGGCGCGCGATCCAAGCCTCACCTTTGAGTGGATTGTGGTCGACGGCGGCTCGAACGATGGCACGGCGGAGTTTCTTGAAAAACTCAACGGTGAGTTCAACTTACGCTACATCAGCGAGAAAGATAAAGGCATCTATGATGCGATGAATAAAGGCATCAGCATGGCGCAAGGCCGCTATGCCATCTTCCTGAACTCGGGCGATATTTTCCATGATGACGTGGCGCTGTTTGCCCGTCAGCTGGCTCGCCAGAAAGAGGACGCCATGTATATTGGCGATGCGCTGCTCGATTTTGGCGACGGACATAAAGTGTGCCGCAGCGCGAAGCCAGGCTGGTATATCTACCACAGCTTGCCTGCCAGCCATCAGGCCATTTTCTTCCCGGTAAAGGGTCTGAAAAAACAGCCTTACGATTTGCAGTATAAAGTGTCTTCCGATTATGCGCTGGCAGCCAGCCTGTATAAATCAGGTTACCCGTTCCGTCGAATTAAAGGGCTGGTGTCTGAATTCTCAATGGGCGGCGTGTCAACGTCTAATAATCTGGAATTGTGCCAGGATGCCAAAAACGTACAGCGCAAAATATTAGGCGTGCCGGGGTTCTGGGCGGAATTGTCTTATTTATTACGCCTGCGTACCACAGGCAAAACGAAAACCTTATATAACAAAGCCTGAATATAAGGAAATGCAATGCAGGATTTAAAAGGTTTCTCCGTGCCGAAAGGCTTTCGGGGCGGGAACGGGATTAAGGTACAGCTGTGGTGGGCCGTTCAGGCAACATTATTCGCCTGGTCGCCGCAAATACTGTACCGCTGGCGAGCTTTTTTATTGCGCCTGTTTGGCGCAAAAATCGGAAAAAACGTAGTCATCCGACCTTCTGTGAAAATTACCTATCCGTGGAAATTAACGCTGGGAGATTACGCATGGGTTGGGGATGACGCGGTGTTATATACCCTTGGCGAAATAACGATTGGCGCAAATTCGGTGGTTTCACAGAAATGTTATTTGTGCACCGGCAGCCACGATTTTATGAGTCAGCATTTTGATATTACCGCTTCGCCTATTGCGATCGGCGAAAAATGCTGGCTGGCAACGGATGTTTTTGTTGCACCGGGTGTTTCTGTTGGCGATGGCACGGTAGTCGGTGCCCGCAGCAGCGTTTTTAAATCGCTACCGGCAAATAAAGTTTGCCGTGGCAACCCCGCAGTGGTGATACGCGAACGCGTTGAAACTGATTAAATTCATAAGTAGAGGAATATAAACATGTCTAAAGTCGCTCTCATCACCGGCGTTACCGGGCAGGATGGTTCTTACCTGGCAGAGTTCCTGCTGGAAAAAGGGTATGAAGTGCACGGTATTAAACGTCGTGCGTCTTCTTTCAACACCGAACGTGTAGACCATATCTATCAGGATCCTCACGCGGCGAACCCGAAATTCCACCTGCACTACGGCGACCTGACCGATACCTCCAACCTGACCCGTATCCTGCAGGAAGTACAGCCGGATGAAGTCTACAACCTGGGCGCGATGAGCCACGTAGCGGTCTCCTTCGAGTCCCCGGAATACACCGCTGACGTTGATGCCATGGGTACGCTGCGTCTGCTGGAAGCGATCCGCTTCCTCGGCCTTGAGAAGAAAACTCGCTTCTACCAGGCATCCACCTCTGAGCTGTACGGTCTGGTGCAGGAAATCCCACAGAAAGAGACCACGCCGTTCTACCCGCGCTCTCCGTATGCGGTAGCAAAACTGTACGCCTACTGGATCACCGTAAACTACCGTGAATCCTACGGCATGTACGCCTGTAACGGCATCCTGTTCAACCACGAATCTCCACGTCGCGGCGAAACCTTCGTGACCCGCAAAATCACCCGCGCTATCGCCAACATCGCACAGGGTCTGGAGTCTTGCCTGCACCTCGGCAACATGGATTCCCTGCGTGACTGGGGCCATGCCAAAGACTACGTGAAAATGCAGTGGATGATGCTGCAGCAGGAACAGCCAGAAGACTTCGTGATTGCGACCGGCGTGCAGTACTCCGTACGTCAGTTCGTTGAAATGGCCGCGGCACAGCTGGGCATCAAACTGCGCTTCGAAGGTACCGGCGTGGAAGAGAAAGGTATTGTGGTTTCCGTGACCGGCCACGACGCACCGGGCGTGAAGCCAGGCGACGTAATTGTGCAGGTTGACCCGCGCTACTTCCGTCCTGCTGAAGTGGAAACCCTGCTGGGCGACCCAACCAAAGCGCACGAGAAGCTGGGCTGGAAACCAGAAATCACTCTGCAGGAGATGGTTTCCGAGATGGTAGCCAAAGATCTTGAAGCAGCGAAAAAACACTCCCTGCTCAAGTCTCATGGCTACGAGGTTGCCATCGCGCTGGAGTCCTGAGAATGACAAAACAACGTATTTTTGTCGCCGGTCATCGCGGAATGGTGGGTTCCGCGATTGTTCGCCAGCTCGAACAGCGCGGTGACGTCGAAGTGGTTGTCCGCACGCGCGACGAGCTGAACCTGCTCGACAGCCGCGCGGTACAGGACTTCTTTGCTAACGAACGCATTGACCAGGTGTATCTGGCGGCGGCGAAGGTAGGCGGCATTGTCGCTAACAACACCTACCCGGCGGATTTCATCTACGAAAACATGATGATCGAGAGCAACATCATTCACGCGGCGCATCTGCACAACGTGAATAAGCTGCTGTTCCTCGGATCGTCCTGTATTTACCCGAAAATGGCGAAACAGCCGATCGCCGAGAGCGAACTGCTGCAGGGCACGCTGGAAGCGACCAACGAGCCGTATGCGATTGCCAAGATTGCCGGGATCAAGCTGTGCGAGTCCTACAACCGTCAGTACAACCGCGACTATCGCTCGGTGATGCCGACCAACCTGTACGGACCGCACGACAACTTCCACCCGAGCAACTCGCACGTGATCCCGGCGCTGCTGCGCCGCTTCCACGAGGCGACCGCGGAGAACGCGCCGGACGTGGTGGTGTGGGGCAGCGGTACGCCGATGCGCGAGTTCCTGCACGTGGACGACATGGCTGCCGCCAGCATTCACGTGATGGAGCTGGATCGCGAGGTGTGGCAGGAGAACACCGAGCCGATGCTGTCGCACATCAACGTCGGTACCGGCGTGGACTGCACCATTCGCGAGCTGGCGCAAACCATCGCGCAGGTGGTGGGCTACAAAGGCCGCGTGGTGTTTGACGCCACGAAACCGGACGGCACGCCGCGCAAGCTGCTGGACGTGACCCGTCTGCATCAGCTGGGCTGGTATCACGAGGTGTCACTGGAGCAGGGTCTGGCCAGTACCTACCAGTGGTTCCTGGAAAACCAGCACCGCTTCCGGGGGTAACGATGTTTTTAAGTCAGGAAGATTTTGCCACGGTAGTGCGTTCCACTCCGCTCATCTCAATTGATTTGATCGTGGAGAACGAACGCGGCGAGTTCTTGCTGGGGAAACGAACCAACCGTCCTGCTCAGGGCTTCTGGTTCGTGCCCGGCGGGCGCGTGCAGAAGGATGAGACGCTGAGCGATGCGTTTGAGCGTCTCACTCTGGCGGAACTGGGCCTGCAGCTGCCGATGGCAGCGGGCCAGTTTTACGGGGTCTGGCAGCACTTCTATGACGATAACTTTTCAGGCTCCGGGTTCACCACGCACTACATCGTGCTGGGGTTCCGCCTGAAGGTGAGTGAGGCAGACCTGCGTCTGCCTGATTCTCAGCATGACGACTACCGCTGGCAGACGCCAGAGGCGCTGCTGGCCAGCGACAATGTGCATGACAACAGTCGTGCCTATTTCCTGGCCGATCGTCAGTCCGGAGTGCCGGGCTTATGAAAATTTTAGTATACGGAATCAACTACTCGCCGGAGCTAACCGGCATCGGGAAATACACCGGCGAGATGGTCGAGTGGATGGCGAGCCAGGGACATGACGTGCGGGTCATTACCGCGCCGCCGTACTATCCGGAGTGGAAAGTCGGGGAGCGCTACTCAAGCTGGCGCTACCGTCGCGAAGAGGGCGCAGCTACCGTCTGGCGCTGCCCGCTGTATGTGCCTAAGCAGCCCTCAACGCTGAAGCGGTTACTTCATCTGGGCAGCTTTGCCCTGAGCAGTTTCTTCCCGCTGATGGCGCAGCGTCGCTGGAAGCCGGATCGCATCATCGGCGTGGTGCCGACGCTGTTTTGCACGCCGGGCATGCGCCTGCTGGGCAAACTCTCCGGCGCGCGCACTCTACTGCACATACAGGATTACGAAGTTGACGCCATGCTGGGCCTGGGGATGGCAGGCAAAAGCAAAGGCGGCAAGGTGGCGAAGCTCGCCAGCGCGTTTGAGCGCAGCGGCTTGCACAACGTGGACTACGTCTCGACTATCTCGCGCTCGATGATGAACAAGGCGCAGGAGAAGGGCGTCCCGGCGGAGAAAGTCATTTTCTTCCCGAACTGGTCAGAAGTGGCGCGTTTTCGCGATGTAACTGAGCAAGATGCTCAGGCCCTGCGCGCGCAGCTCGGTTTGCCTGAAGATCAAAAAATCATTCTTTACTCAGGCAACATCGGCGAAAAGCAGGGGCTGGAAAGCGTGATTGAAGCGGCCCAGCTGCTGAGTGCACATCCGTGGACGTTTGTGATTGTCGGGCAGGGCGGTGGAAAAGCGCGGCTGGAAAAAATGGCCGGGGAACGCGGCCTGACCAACGTGAAATTTTTCCCGCTTCAGTCTTACGAGGCATTGCCTGCGCTGCTGAAGATGGGCGACTGCCATCTGGTGGTGCAAAAACGCGGCGCCGCGGACGCGGTGCTGCCGTCCAAGCTGACCAACATTCTGGCAGTGGGCGGCAACGCGGTGATCACGGCAGAAGCCGAAACAGAATTAGGCCAGCTGTGCGACAGCTATCCGGGGATTGCCGTGTGCGTGGAGCCGGAATCGGTCCCGGCGCTGGTAACCGGAATTGAAGAGGCACTTGCCATGCCAAAAGTGAACACGGTGGCACGTGAATATGCCGAACGCACGCTCGAGAAAGAGAACGTGCTGAGCCAATTTATTGCAGATATACGGGGATAAATCATGAGTCAAACCACTTTGTATCCGGTTGTGATGGCTGGTGGCTCTGGTAGCCGGTTGTGGCCGCTGTCCCGCGTGCTCTATCCAAAACAGTTCCTCTGCCTGAAAGGGGATCTCACCATGCTGCAGACGACGGTAAACCGTCTGCACGGCGTGGAGTGTGAAAGCCCGGTGGTGATTTGTAACGAACAGCACCGCTTTATTGTTGCCGAGCAGCTGCGCCAGCTGAATAAGCTTACCGAAAACATCATCCTGGAGCCTGCCGGTCGTAACACCGCGCCTGCGATCGCCCTGGCGGCGCTGGCGGCAAAACGCAGCAGCCCGAACTGTGACCCGCTGATGCTGGTCCTGGCGGCAGACCACGTTATCCAGCAGGAAGACGCCTTCCGCGACGCGGTGCGTGCGGCCATTCCTTACGCCGAGAGCGGCAAGCTGGTGACCTTCGGCATCGTGCCGGATCTGCCGGAAACCGGCTATGGCTATATTCGTCGCGGCAACGTGACGCCGGGTGAAGGCGACAGCGTGGCGTTTGACGTGGCGCAGTTTGTTGAAAAACCGAATCTGGAAACCGCGCAGGCGTATGTCGCCAGCGGTGAGTATTACTGGAACAGCGGGATGTTCCTGTTCCGCGCCGGACGCTATCTGGAAGAGCTGCGCAAATACCGCCCGGATATTCTGAACGCCTGCGAGAAAGCGATGGCGGTGGTGGACCCGGATCTCGACTTCATCCGCGTGGATGAAGAGGCGTTCCTCGCCTGCCCGGAAGAGTCCATTGACTACGCGGTGATGGAACGTACGGCGGACGCCGTCGTGGTACCGATGGATGCGGGCTGGAGCGATGTCGGCTCCTGGTCCTCCCTGTGGGAGATCAGCGCCCATACCCCGGAGGGTAACGTCCACCACGGCGATGTGATTAGCCACAAAACGGAAAACAGCTACGTCTACGCCGAATCCGGCCTGGTGACCACGGTCGGGGTGAAGGATCTGGTGGTTGTCCAGACTAAAGATGCCGTGCTGATTGCTGACCGTAACGCCGTGCAGGACGTTAAAAAAGTGGTGGAGAAGATCAAGGCGGACGGTCGCCACGAGCACCATATTCACCGCGAAGTCTACCGTCCGTGGGGGAAATATGACTCCATTGACTCCGGTGACCGCTATCAGGTGAAACGTATCACCGTGAAGCCGGGCGAGGGGCTGTCGGTGCAGATGCACCACCACCGCGCCGAGCACTGGGTGGTGGTCGCGGGTACCGCTAAAGTCACCATCGACGGTGAAGTCAAACTGCTCGGTGAAAACGAGTCCATTTATATTCCGCTGGGGGCGACGCACTGTCTGGAGAACCCGGGGAAAATTCCTCTCGACTTAATTGAGGTGCGCTCCGGCTCGTATCTGGAAGAGGACGATATCGTGCGCTTCCAGGACCGCTACGGGCGGGTGTAGCACTCTGCATTATGCCCGGTGGCGCTGCGCTTGCCGGGCCTACGAATGACAAAAAAATCAATTTGGCCATTTAGTGGTCAGGGCCGACTGTTGCCTGAAAAAGGGGTCATCATGGAAAAATTAACCTGTTTTAAAGCCTACGATATTCGCGGCAAGCTGGGCGAAGAGCTGAATGAAGACATCGCGTGGCGCATTGGCCGCGCGTACGGCGAATATTTAAAACCGCAGACCATTGTGCTGGGCGGCGACGTGCGTCTGACCAGTGAATCCCTCAAGCTGGCCCTGGCGAAAGGGCTGCAGGACGCGGGGGTGGACGTGCTGGATATCGGCCTTTCCGGGACCGAGGAGATTTACTTTGCCACCTTCCACCTGGGCGTGGACGGCGGTATCGAAGTGACGGCCAGCCACAACCCGATGGACTACAATGGCATGAAGCTGGTGCGCAAGGGCGCCCGTCCTATCAGCGGCGACACCGGCCTGCGCGACGTGCAGCGCCTGGCGGAAGCCAACGATTTCCCGCCGGTGAACGACGCGAAGCGCGGCAGCTACAAAAAAATTAACCTCCAGAAAGACTACATTGACCACCTGCTGGGCTACATCAACGTGGCGAACCTTAAGCCGCTGAAGCTGGTGATTAACTCCGGTAACGGCGCGGCAGGCCCGGTGGTGGACGCGCTGGAAGCCCGCTTTAAGGCGCTGAACGTGCCGGTCACCTTCATCAAGGTGCACAACACCCCGGACGGCAACTTCCCGAACGGTATTCCTAACCCGCTGCTGCCGGAGTGCCGCGACGACACCCGCAACGCGGTGATTGAGCACGGCGCGGACATGGGTATCGCCTTTGACGGCGATTTCGACCGCTGCTTCCTGTTCGACGAGAAAGGGCAGTTCATCGAGGGCTACTACATTGTCGGCCTGCTGGCGGAAGCGTTCCTCGAGAAAAACCCGGGCGCGAAGATCATTCATGACCCGCGCCTTTCCTGGAACACCGTCGACGTGGTGTCAGCGGCAGGCGGCACGCCGGTGATGTCCAAAACCGGCCACGCCTTCATCAAAGAGCGCATGCGCGAAGAAGACGCCATCTACGGCGGCGAGATGAGCGCCCACCACTACTTCCGTGATTTTGCCTACTGCGACAGCGGGATGATCCCGTGGCTGCTGGTCACCGAGCTGCTGTGCCTGAAGGGGCAGACGCTGGGCGAGCTGGTGCGCGACCGTATGGCGGCGTTCCCGGCGAGCGGGGAGATCAACAGCAAGCTGGCGCAGCCAGCCGAGGCCATTGCCCGCGTGGAGCAGCACTTTGCGATTCACGCGCTGGAAATTGACCGTACGGACGGCATCAGCATGGCGTTCCCGCAGTGGCGCTTCAACCTGCGCTCGTCCAACACCGAGCCGGTGGTGCGCCTGAACGTGGAATCCCGTGCTGACACGGCGCTGATGGAAGCCCGAACGAAGGACATTCTGGCGCTGTTGAATCAGTAATACGAAAACCTTACCCCTCACCCTAACCCTCTCCCCAGAGGGAACTTGAACACCCTCTACCCTCTGGGGAGAGGGCCGGGGTGAGGGGCGAGGGGTAAGGTTTAGAACTAAAGGAACAACGATGACGAATCTAAAAAAACGCGAACGAGCGAGAACGAATGCATCGTTAATCTCTATGGTGCAGCGTTTTTCTGATATCACCATCATGGTCGGTGGATTGTGGGCGGTGTGTCGGATCGGCGGGCTGCCGTTCTTATACATGCATCTGCTGATGGCGCTGATTGCGCTGGTCGTGTTTCAGATGATCGGCGGGATGACCGATTTCTACCGCTCGTGGCGCGGCGTTAAAATGACCACCGAACTGATGCTGTTGCTGCAGAACTGGACCCTGAGCCTGATCTTCAGCGCTGGCCTGGTGGCGTTCAGCCATGATTTTGACAATCGCCTCGTCACCTATCTCTGCTGGTATCTGCTGACCAGCGTCGGCATGGTGGTGTGCCGTTCCCTGATCCGCTTTGGCGCGGGCTGGCTGCGTAACCGGGGCTATAACCGTCGCTTCGTTGCCGTGGCGGGCGATCTGCCGGTCGGGAAGGTGCTGCTCGACAGCTTCCGCAAAGAGCCGTGGTTAGGGTTTGAAGTGGTAGGGATTTATCACGACGCGAAGCCGGGCGGCGTGCCGTCGGACTGGGCGGGCAATTACGAACAGCTTATTGAAGACGCGAAAGCCGGTAAAATTCACAACGTTTACATCGCCATGCAGATGAGAGACGAATCCCGCATTAAGCAGCTGATGCGCGAGCTGGCGGACACCACCTGTTCGGTGATCCTGATCCCGGACGTCTTTACCTTTAACATCCTCCATTCACGCATTGAAGAAGTGAACGGCGTGCCGGTGGTACCGCTGTACGACACCCCGCTGTCGGGCATTAACCGCGTGCTGAAGCGCGCGGAAGATATTGTGCTCTCTTCGCTGATCCTGCTGCTGATTTCGCCTGTTTTGTGCTGCATTGCCCTCGCGGTGAAGCTGAGCTCTCCCGGCCCGGTTATCTTCCGCCAGACCCGCTACGGTATGGACGGTAAGCCGATTATGGTGTGGAAATTCCGCTCCATGAAGGTGATGGAAAACGACAAGGTGGTGACCCAGGCAACGCAGAACGATCCGCGCGTCACCCGCGTGGGGAACTTCCTGCGCCGCACCTCGCTGGATGAACTCCCGCAGTTTATCAACGTCTTTACCGGCGGCATGTCGATTGTTGGCCCGCGTCCGCACGCGGTGGCGCACAACGAGCAGTATCGCTCGCTGATTGAGGGCTACATGCTGCGTCATAAGGTGAAGCCGGGCATCACCGGTTGGGCGCAGATCAACGGCTGGCGCGGCGAAACCGACACGCTGGAAAAAATGGAAAAACGTATCGAATTCGATCTGGAGTACATCCGCGAATGGAGTATCTGGTTCGATATCAAGATCGTTTTTCTGACCATCTTCAAAGGTTTCGTGAACAAAGCGGCGTACTAAGATGAGCTTACGTGAAAAAACCATCAGCGGGGCGAAGTGGTCAGCGATGGCGACCATCGTCATCATTGGCCTCGGTCTGGTGCAGATGACCGTGCTGGCGCGCATTATTGATAATCACCAGTTCGGTCTGCTGACCGTCTCGCTGGTGATCATCGCGCTGGCCGATACGCTGTCTGATTTTGGTATCGCCAACTCGATTATCCAGCGCAAAGAGATCAGCCATCTTGAGCTGACTACGCTCTACTGGCTGAACGTGGGGCTGGGGATTTTCGTGTTCGTGCTGGTGTTCCTGCTGAGCGACACCATCGCCAGCGTGCTGCATAACCCGGATCTGGCTCCGCTGATGCGCACGCTGTCGTTTGCTTTCGTGGTGATCCCGCACGGGCAGCAGTTCCGCGCGCTGATGCAGAAAGAGCTGGAGTTCAACAAGATCGGCATGATCGAGACCAGCGCGGTGCTGGCGGGTTTTACCTTCACCGTGGTGAGCGCCCATTTCTGGCCGCTGGCGATGACCGCTATCCTCGGATACCTGGTTAACTCTTCCGTGCGTACGCTGCTGTTCGGCTACTTTGGCCGCAAGATCTACCGTCCCGGGCTGCATTTCTCTCTCGCATCCGTCTCGTCCAACCTGCGCTTTGGCGCGTGGCTGACGGCGGACAGCATCATCAACTATGTGAATACCAACCTGTCGACGCTGGTACTGGCGCGTATTCTTGGTGCGAGCGTGGCGGGGGGCTACAACCTGGCCTACAACGTCGCGGTGGTGCCGCCGATGAAGCTGAACCCGATAATCACCCGCGTCCTGTTCCCGGCGTTCGCCAAGATTCAGGACGACACCGAAAAGCTGCGCGTTAACTTTTACAAGCTGCTTTCCGTGGTGGGGATTATCAACTTCCCGGTGCTGCTTGGGCTGATGGTAGTTTCCAGCAACTTCGTGCCGCTGGTGTTTGGCGAGAAGTGGAACGGCATCATCCCGATCCTTCAGCTGCTGTGCGTGGTGGGGCTGCTGCGCTCCGTGGGGAATCCGATTGGTTCCCTGCTGATGGCAAAAGCGCGCGTGGATATCAGCTTCAAGTTCAACGTGTTCAAAACCTTCCTGTTTATTCCGGCGATTATCGTCGGCGGCCATATGGCGGGCGCCATTGGCGTCACGCTGGGCTTCCTGCTGGTGCAGATAATCAATACCGTGCTGAGCTACTTCATCATGATCAAGCCGGTGCTGGGCTCCAGCTACCGTCAGTACATCCTGAGCCTGTGGCTGCCGTTCTATCTCTCGTTGCCGACCCTGGCGGTGAGCTACGGCCTGGGCATCATCCTCAGCGGTCACCTGCCGCTGGCCGCGCTGCTGGCGGTGCAGGTTGCCGCGGGCGCGCTGGCATTCGTCGTGATGATTGTGCTGTCGCGCAATGCGCTGGTGGTAGAGATGAAGCGCCAGTTTTGCCGTAACGAAAAAATGAAAACGCTGCTTCGCGCAGGCTAGTTATTTAAGAGGCCATTATGAAATTATTAATTCTTGGCAACCATACCTGCGGCAACCGTGGCGACAGCGCCATCCTGCGCGGTTTACTGGATGCAATTAACACCCTTAAGCCTGAGACCGAAGTGGACGTGATGAGCCGTTATCCGGTCAGCTCATCCTGGTTACTGAACCGCCCGGTAATGGGCGACCCGCTCTACAGCCAGATGAAACAGCACAACAACGCCGCGGGCGTGATGGGCCGCGTGAAGAAAGTGCTGCGTCGTCGCTACCAGCACCAGGTGCTGCTTTCCCGCGTGACCGACACCGGCAAGCTGCGCAACATCGCGATCGCGCAGGGCTTCACCGACTTTGTTCGTCTACTGTCCGGCTATGATGCCATTATCCAGGTCGGCGGTTCGTTCTTCGTCGATCTTTACGGCGTGCCGCAGTTTGAGCATGCGCTCTGCACCTTTATGGCGAAAAAGCCGTTGTTTATGATTGGCCACAGCGTCGGGCCATTCCAGGATCCGCAGTTTAACCAGCTCGCAAACTACGTGTTCGGCCACTGCGACGCGTTGATCCTGCGCGAGTCGGTTAGCCTCGACATGATGAAGCGCAGTGAAATTGACACCTCAAAAGTTGAGCACGGCGTGGACACAGCGTGGCTGGTGGATCACCAGGACGACAGCTTCCAGCCGAGCTACGCGGTGCAGCACTGGCTCGACGTGGCGGCGAAACAGAAAACCGTCGCCATAACTCTGCGCGAGCTGGCGCCCTTTGATAAACGTTTAGGTACGACGCAGGCGGCGTATGAGAAAGCCTTCGCCGACGTGGTGAACCGCGTGCTGGACAGCGGGTACCAGGTGTTGGCGTTGTCCACCTGTACCGGTATCGACAGTTACAACAAAGACGACCGTATGGTGGCGCTGAACCTGCGCAATCTGGTGAACGATCCGTCCCGCTATCACGTGGTGATGGATGAACTGAACGACCTTGAGATGGGCAAGCTGCTCTCCGCCTGTGACCTGACGGTGGGCACCCGTCTGCACTCCGCCATTATCTCCATGAACTTCGGCACGCCGGCCATTGCCATTAACTATGAGCACAAGTCCGCCGGGATTATGCAGCAGCTCGGTATGCCGGAAATGGCGGTGGATATTCGTCATCTGCTGGACGGATCGCTCGGGGCGATGGTGGGGGACACGCTCGGCCAACTGCCTGCTATCAATGAACGTCTGGCGGTGGCGGTGAAAGCCGAGCGCGAGAAGGGCATTGGGATGGTGAAATCGGTACTCGATCGCGTACGGGAGGGGAAATGAAGGTTGGTTTCTTCTTACTGAAATTTCCGCTGTCGTCCGAAACGTTTGTTCTGAACCAAATCACCGCGTTTATCGATATGGGATATGACGTGGAGATTATCGCCCTGCAAAAGGGCGATACCCAAAACACCCATGCGGCGTATACCCAGTATGGGCTCGAGGCGAAAACCCGCTGGCTGCAGGATGAGCCGTCCGGGAAGCTGAGCAAGCTGCGCCACCGGGCCAGCAAGACCTTACGCGGGATCCACCGCGCGTCGACCTGGCGGGCGCTGAATGTTTCCCGCTATGGGTCCGAATCCCGCAATCTGATCCTGTCGGCCATATGTGGGCAAACGGCGCAGCCGTATCGTGCCGACGTGTTTATCGCCCACTTTGGCCCGGCGGGCGTCACCGCCGCGAAGCTGCGAGAGCTGGGCGTGATTGACGGTAAAATTGCGACCATCTTCCACGGTATCGACATCTCCAGCCGCGAAGTGCTGAATCACTACACGCCGGAGTATCAGCAGCTTTTCCGCCGCGGCGACATGATGCTGCCGATCAGCGACCTGTGGGCCGGACGCCTGAAAAACATGGGTTGCCCGGGAGAGAAAATTGCCGTTTCGCGTATGGGCGTGGATTTAACGCGCTTCACTCGCCGTCCTGTAAAGGTGCCGGGAAAACCGCTGCAGATCATCTCCGTTGCTCGCCTGACCGAGAAGAAAGGCCTCCATGTGGCTATTGAAGCCTGCCGCCAGCTGAAAGCGCGCGGGGTAGATTTCCACTATCGCATTCTCGGCATTGGGCCGTGGGAGCGTCGTCTGCGCACGCTTATCGAACAGTATCAGCTGGAAGATGTCGTAGAGATGCCGGGCTTCAAGCCGAGCCACGAGGTCAAGGCCATGCTCGACGAGGCGGATGTCTTTCTACTGCCTTCGGTGACGGGCGCCGATGGCGATATGGAAGGCATTCCGGTGGCGCTGATGGAGGCGATGGCCGTAGGTATTCCGGTGGTATCAACCCTGCACAGCGGGATCCCGGAGCTGATTAAGTCTGACCATTCCGGCTGGCTGGTGCCGGAGAATAACGCGATGGCCCTTGCGGACCGATTAGCAGCCTTCAGCGATATTGACCAGCAGGCGCTGGAGCCCGTGCTCCAGAACGCCCGACAAAAAGTGGAAACCGATTTTAACCAGCAGGTGATTAACCGCCAGTTAGCGAGCCTGCTGCAAACGTTGTAACGCCGAGGATGTATGCTGAAAAAGATTACCCGACGCACTTTTGTCTCTTCTCTCTCCGTTCTGGCGGCCGCGCCGCTGCTGTCGTCACGCATCGCGCGGGCGGCAAGCGGCAGAACGGTCTCTGTTAATCAGTACAATAACAACGACTGGATCGCCGCCTTTAAGCAGGCGTTCAATGACGGCGACACCGTCGTGGTCCCCGCCGGGCTCACCTGCGAAAACATCAATACGGGCATTTTCATTCCCGACGGTAAAACGCTGCTGATCCGCGGGGCGTTAACCGGCAACGGGCGCGGCCGCTTTGTTCTGCAGGAAGGTAGCAAAGTGATAGGCGAAGGTGCCGGTCGCACGGAGAACATCACGCTCGACGTTCGCGGCTCTGGCTGCGTCATCAAAGGGCTGGCCATGAGCGGTTTTGGCCCGGTGACGCAGATCTACATCGGCGGCAAGAAACCGAGCGTGATGCGCAATTTGCTGATTGATAACATCAGCGTGAGTCAGGCCAACTACGCCATCCTGCGCCAGGGGTTCCACAACCAGGTGGACGGTGCCCGCATCACCAACAGTAAATTTAGCCATCTCCAGGGCGATGCGATCGAGTGGAACGTCGCCATCAACGATCGCAATATCCTGATCTCCGATCATGTCATCGATAACATCAACTGCACCAACGGAAAGATCAACTGGGGCATCGGCATTGGCCTCGCCGGCAGCACCTACGATAACGACTATCCGGAGAAGCAAACCGTCAAGAACTTCGTGGTGGCAAACATCACCGGCAGCAACTGTCGCCAGCTGGTGCACGTTGAAAATGGTAAACATTTTGTTATTCGCAATATTAAGGCCAAAAATATAACTCCCGACTTCAGTAAAAAGGCGGGAATAGACAACGCCACGGTGGCCATTTACGGCTGTGATAATTTCATTATTGATAATGTCGACATGGTTAACAGCGCCGGAATGTTAATCGGCTATGGGGTGATAAAAGGCGATTATTTGTCCATCCCACAGAACTTCAAGCTCAATAATATTCACCTCGATAATCGACAGCTTGCGTATAAATTGCGCGGAATACAGATTTCATCCGGTAACGCCACCTCGTTTGTGGCGATAACCAACGTGGAAATGCAGCGTGCCACGCTTGAACTGCACAACAAGCCGCAGCATCTTTTTTTACGAAACATCAATGTGATGCAGGAAGCCGCTGTGGGTCCCGCCCTGAAGATCAACTTCGACCTGCGCAAGGATGTGCGGGGTAAATTTATGGCGAAAGATGAGACCTTGCTGTCGCTGGCGAACATTAAAGCGGTGAATGAGAAGGGGCAAAGCTCGGTGGATATTGACCGAGTCGACCAGCAGGTGGTGAATGTGGAAAAGCTTAACTTTGCGCTTCCGCACAGATAATCGACAATTAGCTGTTTTGAGACTATTCCTGGGAAAGAAGCGTGATCTATTCAGATTACAACTACAGAAATTTGTAGGGCTAAGGCGTAACATTACCTGAGGATTACGGCAAATCATGCTGGCGAAAACAGGTTTAAGAGCTATAATTCGTCAACCATTTTAAGGTGGAAGAAATAATGATTAATTTGAAAGCAGTCATTCCGGTAGCAGGCTTGGGCATGCATATGCTGCCAGCCACAAAAGCCATTCCTAAAGAGATGCTGCCGATCGTCGACAAGCCAATGATTCAGTACATTGTCGACGAGATTGTTGCTGCAGGGATCAAAGAAATCGTCCTGGTTACGCACTCCTCCAAGAATGCGGTAGAAAACCACTTCGACACCTCTTACGAACTCGAAGCGCTGCTTGAGCTGCGCGTTAAGCGCCAGCTGCTGGCGGAAGTACAGTCTATTTGTCCGCCAGGCGTGACCATCATGAACGTGCGCCAGGCGCAGCCGCTGGGTCTGGGCCACTCTATTCTGTGTGCCCGTCCGGTTGTGGGCGATAACCCATTCATCGTCGTGCTGCCGGATATCATCATTGATACTGCTTCTGCCGACCCGCTGCGTTATAACCTGGCGGCAATGGTGGCACGTTTCAATGAAACCGGCCGTAGCCAGGTGCTGGCGAAACGCATGAAGGGCGATCTCTCCGAGTACTCTGTGATCCAGACTAAAGAGCCGCTGGAGACGGAAGGGCAGGTGAGCCGCATCGTTGAGTTCATCGAAAAACCGGATCAGCCACAGACGCTGGACTCAGACCTGATGGCTGTAGGTCGTTACGTTCTGAACGCCGATATCTGGGCGGAACTGGAAAAAACCGAGCCAGGCGCCTGGGATCGTATTCAGCTGACCGACGCGATTGCCGAGCTGGCGAAGAAACAGTCCGTAGACGCGATGCTGATGACCGGCGACAGCTATGACTGCGGTAAGAAAATGGGGTATATGCAGGCGTTCGTGAATTATGGACTGCGTAACCTGAAGGAAGGGGCGAAGTTCAGAACCCGTATTGAGAAGCTGCTCGCAAACGACTGATATTCCTGCCACGACTTGAACAAGCGGCAGTCATGATTTTGGTTAGATTTTATCAGACCAAAATAATGACTGCCGCTTTTTGCTATTAATTCCATGATTACAGTGGGTTACAGGGTCTAAATACGGATCGCTTTGTAGCGATTTGTGCTTGTTTCTGAGGTCATTTAGGACGACAATTAACGCCAGTTTTTTGTCTGTATCCAGACAAGAAAAATCATTTAATCAGACATCGCTCAGTGCACTGGTAGCTGTTAAGCCAGGGGCGGTAGCGTGCTCAATTTCTGAAACCGTTAATAAATGCTCAGGTTTCAGAACGCCAGTATCCAGACATATACACTAGACGGAACAGATAACGTGAAAATTCTTGTGACGGGCGGGGCCGGCTTTATCGGCTCAGCGGTTGTACGACATATTATTAAATATACCCAGGACGACGTCGTCAATGTGGATAAGCTGACCTATGCCGGCAACCTTGAGTCGCTTAGTGAAGTCAGCAACAGCGATCGATATGCTTTTGAACATGCGGATATTTGCGACAAAGACGCAATGGATCGCATTTTCGCAAAGCATAAGCCTGATGCGGTGATGCACCTGGCCGCTGAAAGTCACGTCGATCGTTCTATTACCGGCCCGGCTGCATTTATCGAAACCAATATCGTCGGCACTTATGTGCTGCTGGAAGCCGCACGTGCGTACTGGTCCACGTTGGATGAGCAGGCGAAGAAAGCGTTTCGTTTCCATCACATCTCAACCGACGAAGTGTATGGTGATTTGCCGCATCCTGATGAGCATCCTGCATCAACTGAGCTGCCACTCTTCACTGAAACCACGGCTTATGCACCTAGCAGCCCGTATTCGGCGTCGAAAGCTTCCAGCGACCATCTCGTTCGTGCCTGGCTGCGTACCTACGGTTTCCCTACCATTGTTACCAACTGCTCAAATAACTACGGTCCGTACCACTTCCCGGAAAAACTGATCCCGCTGGTTATCCTGAATGCGCTGGACGGAAAAGCTCTGCCTATTTACGGCAAGGGCGATCAAATCCGCGACTGGCTATATGTTGAAGATCATGCGCGTGCACTCTACACCGTTGTCACTCAAGGGAAACCGGGTGAAACGTACAATATTGGTGGCCATAACGAGAAGCAGAACCTGGATGTGGTCCATACGATTTGCGATCTGCTCGATGAGATTGTGCCTAAAGAGGGGTCTTATCGCGATCAGATCACGTATGTTGCTGACCGTCCTGGTCATGACCGTCGCTACGCCATTGACGCACATAAAATTGGTGCTGAGTTGGGATGGACGCCACAGGAGACTTTTGAAAGTGGCATTCGTAAAACCGTTGAATGGTATTTGACAAATACAGAATGGGTGGAAAACGTTAAAAGCGGTAATTATAAATCCTGGATTGCGCAAAATTATCAAAATCGTTAAGAGCAGTTCATTTCTATATTTGTTTATAGTTCATTAACTGATAGGGGATGACAATGAAAGTTTTAGTGACAGGGGGAACTGGTTTTCTCGGTTCTGCTTTAGTCAAAACGCTGAGGTCGGCAGGTCATCAGGTAATTTTCACTTCCCGTCGAGACGAAAATATCGACAATGGGATGTACAACCTTGGCGATATCTCTGCACAAACAAACTGGACAACCCTTCTCCAGGGTTGTGATACTGTCATTCACACAGCAGGCAGAGCGCATATCCTTAATGATAAAGCCGAAGATACGCTGACAGAATTTCGTCGTGTGAATCACGATGCCACGATGAAATTAGCACATGATGCAATAAGTTGTAATGTGAAACACTTCATCTTCGTCAGTTCAATAGGTGTTAATGGTAATTCCACTTCGGGGATACCTTTTAGTGAAACGACACCTGCCAGACCCACTTCCGATTATGCTATTTCAAAGCTTGAAGCAGAGGAAAGTCTTCTTAAAGCATTTACTGGTAGCAATATGGGGATAACCATTGTGCGTCCAGCACTGATCTGTGGTCCAAATGCACCGGGCAACATCCAACGATTGTTAAAACTGGTGTCGCGAAATCTGCCACTGCCTTTTAAAGCAGTAAAAAATAAGCGTGCTCTTGTTTCACTGGACAATGTTGTGAGTTTTATCTGCGAATGTGTAACTAATGAGAAGTCAAAGAATGAACTCTATCTTTTGGCTGACGAGATGCATCCTTCAACAGAAGAAATGATCACGGCATTTTCTACCGGGATGGGTATGAAAGCGCGAGTTGTTTATTTCCCCAAGTCAATACTGAAAATGCTCCTTACTATTTTTGGGAAAAAAAGTATATATGATCAACTGTTTGGCGATCTGGAAGTTGACTCAAGAAAATCAAGAGAGCAGCTTCAATGGACGCCCCCAGTCTCGTTGCAAGAAACGATGGTAAAAACAGCGAAGTATTTTATTGAAGGTAACAAATAATGTTGTATCTGGGCATTGTCGTTTTTGCATTCTTTATATCATGCGCGTTGACCTGGGGTTTAAGGTTATACGCCATTAAGAATAATGTGATTGATCAGCCAAATCAAAGAAGTTCGCACAGTGTGCCTACACCTCGTGGGGGAGGGGTGGCAATTGTATTAACATTGTTAGCTGCATTAGTATGGCTGGTACTTACTAATCATCTAAATCAGGCAACATTTTTAGGTTTTTTCGTGCCTGGTTTATTGATTGCGGTTATCGGTTTCCTCGATGATCATGGCCATATTGCCGCACGCTGGCGCTTATTGATGCACTTCATCGCTGCAGCTACCGGGCTTTTTTATCTAGGTTCTTTCCCAAACATTAATATGTTTGGCTACGATGTTTCTTTGTCATGGATTGGAATGATCCTCGGAAGTTTCTATCTTGTATGGATGTTAAATTTATATAACTTTATGGATGGTATTAATGGTCTTGCAAGTGCGCAAGCTATTACCTTTTCGCTTTGTAGTATCTTAATAATAACTATCAATAACTACACTGATTCACCTGATGCAATGACTATGCTTGCATTAGCACTCGCTGGATCGGTCGCGGGGTTCATCGTGTGGAACTTCCCTGTGGCAAGGATCTTCATGGGCGATGCTGGAAGCGGTTTTCTGGGTATCACCATTGGGCTGATGATCCTTTATTTTGCAAAGCTAGACTCACGTGTTCTGATCGCAGAACTCTGTCTGCTGGGTGTTTTCATTGTTGATGCAACTACTACCTTACTGAGAAGATTACTGGCGGGTAAGAAAGTCTATGAAGCACATGCAAGTCATTGTTACCAAATTCTTGCACGTAAATATAAGAGCCATGTTCCTGTTACTATGGTGGCTATAGCTATTAACTTCATGTGGCTGCTTCCAATTGCTTACTTAATCATCTCTGCAAAAATTGATGGAATTGTAGGCATTACCATCGCCTGGTTACCATTGATAATTGTTGCATTCAGATGTGGTGCTGGAGTTAAAGATAAAGAGAAGGCATAAATGAATGATCTGATCATTGTTGGAGCTGGAGGACATGGACGTACATTGTACGAAACTGCTACGCTATTGGGATATGAAAAAATTGTATTCCTCGACGATAATGAATCTCGCTCCGGCAATTCAAAGGTTCGTGTTATCGGGAAAACCTCAGATCTGAAGCTTTATGCTAGTACTGCTAAACACATTGTAATTGGCATAGGTAATAATAAGCTCAGAGAGTCATTCCACCAACAGCTAGAATTGCTAAGCATTTATCCGATAACGCTAATTCATCCTTTTGCATTTGTGAGTTCGTCCGCTACTTTGGGACATGGCAGCGTAGTTTTAGCCGGTGCGGTTGTAGGAGCAAACTCAACTCTTGGTGTAGGTACGATAGTTAATTGTCATTCTACAGTCGATCATGATTCAACTCTCGGTGATTTTGCCCATTTAGGTGTTGGGGTGCATCTTGCAGGGGGAGCGCGTATTGGTAAATCGGCATTTCTGCAAGCGGGAACAGTGGGTGGATATAGTGCAACGGTGGAAGAGCATATCATATGCCCTCCAGGTACTATTTTATAAATTAATAGCAAGCTTTAACGAGGCGACTAGTTTTTAGTATGCTAACTTATTTAATTTCTTTGCCAAGACCAATAAAACGGATTATAACGCTCTCTATTGATGTAGTACTGTTAATGTGCGCATTTTGGTTTGCATTTTGGGTCCGTATTGATTCAATGACGCCATTATCAAGCGTATCTCATTGGTTACTGCTAACATCGATAATAGTGATTACTTTGGCCATCTTTGTAAAACTTGGCCTTTATAGAGCAGTCATAAGGTATATAACTGCGAAAATACTGCTTGTAGTTGCTATTGGGATGCTAATTTCGTCGTTGTTGCTGATTATTGCTGCATTTTACACGAATCTCTATCTTCCAAGAACAATCCCGTTTATCTACTTCTCGTTCGGAGTGTTGTTCGTTGCAGGCTCACGCCTTGCAATGAGAATGCTGGTCAATCGAGGTTTAAAATTGGGAACCCGCGTAATTATATACGGGGCTGGAGCGTCTGGACGCCAGTTACTTCCTGCGTTAAGCCAAATGGATGAATACTATCCTGTGGCTTTTGTAGATGATAATCGCTCATTGCAGGGGCAGGTCATCCATGGTGTAAGCGTATTTTCACCTGAAAAATTGGCCTGGTTGATAGAGAAGTACGAAGCTAAGAAAATTCTCCTGGCAATGCCAAGTGCCAGCCGCGCCAGAAAAAATGAGGTTATATCTACCCTTGAGGGACTTCCGTGCGAGGTGCTTTCAATACCTGGGATGGTTGACCTCGTTGAAGGAAAAGCAAGAATCGATGCCTTACGTAAGGTAGTAATTACTGACCTTTTAGGTCGCGATCCTGTTACCCCGATTCCAGAATTAATTTCAAAGAATATTCAGGGTAAAACAGTCATGGTTACTGGCGCGGGTGGTTCTATAGGCTCTGAACTATGTCGACAGATAATCAGAAATAAACCTTCTCAACTAATTCTTTTCGAATTATCAGAATTCTCACTATATTCAATTGATTCTGAATTGCGAAATTTAATACTTTCGCAAAATTTAAATGTTAAGATTTATCCAATTCTGGGCAACGTTCAGGATATGGCGCATCTTGAAAGGTTAATCAAGGCATTTAGCGTTGAGACCATCTACCATGCGGCTGCTTATAAGCATGTTCCACTAGTTGAATTTAACGTTATTGATGGTGTTCGTAATAATATCTTCGGTACTTTATGCTGTGCACAAGCTGCCGAAAACTGTGGTGTCGAAAGTTTTGTGCTTATCTCTACGGATAAAGCTGTGCGACCAACGAACACCATGGGCGCAACAAAAAGAATGGCAGAGCTAATACTTCAGGCTCTCGCATCAGAGTCAAGTAAAACCTGTTTCAGCATGGTCCGGTTTGGAAATGTGCTAGGTTCATCCGGCTCAGTCGTTCCATTATTTGAAAAACAAATTGCTGCTGGTGGTCCGGTGACGTTAACGCATCCTGACATCACACGTTATTTCATGACCATTCCTGAGGCAGCACAGCTTGTTATTCAAGCTGGAGCAATGGGTAGTGGTGGGGATGTTTTCGTATTGGATATGGGGGATCCGGTCAAAATTATTGACCTCGCCCACCGTATGATTGCCTTACAAGGACTTTCAGTTCGTGATGATAAAAATCCTTATGGCGATATTGCTATCAAAACGACGGGGTTGCGTCCTGGTGAGAAGCTGTATGAAGAGTTGTTGATTGGCGATAACGTCTCAATAACACAGCATCCACGAATTAAGACGGCTAATGAAGTCATGCTTCCATGGAATGAAATGAAAGACATTATCGCAGAATTGGATGGCTCATGTCGCAACTTTGATTATGAGCGGGTACGCGAAATATTGCTAAATGCACCTACCGCATTTAATCCTACTGATGATATCTGTGATTTACTTTGGAAAGAACACAAAAGTTAAGTATTTATAGTTTCAACCAGTATCCGAAATAAACTAACAAAGCAGCTGGTGAGAATATCTTTCCAGCTGAGGGATTTTAAATGAATGTAATTCAAACACCTTTAAAAGATTGTGTCATCATTGAACCTAAGGTTTTTGGCGATTCTCGCGGTTTTTTCCTTGAAGCCTGGCATAAAGAAAAATATGAAAATGCAGGAATCAAAGGTAATTTTGTACAGGATAACCGCTCACGTTCGAGTCGAAATGTTTTACGTGGACTGCATTTCCAGAAAACGAAACCCCAGGGTAAATTAGTCAGCGTAATCAGCGGGGAAGTTTATGATGTTGCAGTGGACCTGCGCCACGATTCTGAAACGTTTGGTCAGTATGTGGGTGTACTTCTTACTGGCGAGAAGAATAACCAATTGTACGTCCCTCCCGGATTTGCCCATGGATTTTGCGTATTAAGTGAATATGCCGATTTCCACTATAAGTGTACTGATTTTTACGATCCAAAGGATGAAGGCGGGATTATCTGGAATGATCCAGATATTGCGATTGACTGGCCGGTAACAGCACCACTTCTCTCAGAAAAAGATATTAAATTAATTACACTTGCAGAGTATAAAAAAACTATATGAAAGCACATTATACAGTGATAGGTGGACGTGGTTTCATTGGCAGTGAAATCGTTGAAAACCTACTGGCTAAAGGTGAGAATGTTGAGGTTCCACCGCGTGATGATGAGACTCTTTTTGAAAGAGATCTGGGAGTTCTCATCTATGCTGCTGGCAATGGTGATTGTGCAAACACGCCGTTTGAAGTATATAAATCGAACACCGAGTTGCTGGCAACACTTTTGGAACGCGCGCAATTCTCGAAATTAATCTATATTTCATCAACGCGTGTTTACATGGAACAAGATAGCGCGTCGGAAATGGATAACCTTACGGTGTGCACTAGCGATAACCGAAGGCTTTTCAATCTTACTAAACTGGTAAGTGAAGAGTTATGCTTAAAAAGCAACCGAGATACGATTATTGTCAGACCCAGCAATGTATATGGTTTGGCATTAAAGAGTAAGTTATTCCTGCCTAGCATAATCAGAAATGCAATCTCGAATAAACATATTGATATGTATGTTGCCCCTGCCTATGCAAAAGATTATGTTTCAGTCACGGACGTTGCTGAACTTATTTACCAGATCAGCCGTAAAAATGAGTATAGCATCTACAATATTGCTTCTGGTGTTAATACAACAGCTGCTGATATTGCAGACTTAATTGCAAGTAAAACTGGTTGCACGATAAAATGGCATGACGGTTTCAACGGTGAATATTTCCCGCCAACAGATAATACCAGAACCACGAATGAGTTTGGCCATGTCTATAACAATGTTTTGTCTGATATAGAAATAATGATTGATAACTTTAGAAAGAATATGACAGATGTCTAATTTTTTATTATCAGCCATAAAAAAAAATGTGGCGGATGAAGATAAAAGAAAAGTCTTTGTTAACTTCTTTTATCTTAGCCTCGAGAGAATCACTCAACTTGTTATCATTATTATCATTAACAGATTATTGATAAATCATTATGATTTTGGTGATTTCAGCAGTTGGCAATATTCTCTCGTCATTTTAGCTATATTTATGACAGGTACATGGATCTGTGGGGCCGAAGTGGTAATTCCTAAATTGCTGGATGCACCATCTAAAATAAATACCACAATGAGCAACGTGATTATATTACGTCTGGCTGCAGGGGTTTTCGTTGCGTTGTGCATGGTGGCATGGGGATTTTTTGCTGCAAGTGGGCTGTCCAGACAGTTCATAATTGGTTTGGCCATATCTGTCGCATTACGAGAAACTTTCATCGTCGGTTTAACATGGTACCAAAGCCAGGCTCGTCTTAAATTACCTTGCCTGGTACTAATGTTAGCTGCAATAATTAAACTCATTGTCATTTATATTGGTGTAAGGAATCAGTTACCAATAAATTATCTTTGGGTAGCATGGGTCATTGAATCACTTTTACCTTGTGGCTTTATCTTTTATTCTTTCAGAAAGGCTACCGGGTTTAGATTTGTGAAGGTTGATTCTGAAATTTTCTCATATCTTAAGATTGGTGTTGCCGTATGGTTTTGTTTGATCATGCAACAGGTCACTATGAAGTTTGATCGTGTATATCTGGAAGGTAAAATTTCCGGAGAAATGTATTCAAACTATGCAGCAGCACTTCAGTTGGTCGATAATTGGTATGCAATATGTATTCTGTTTGTCCAGGCAATTGCACCAATTTTTATATTTAAATTCATTGATATAACAAACATTAAAAGAAAATTGCCATTCTGTGTTTTCGCTACACTTGCAGTAACCTGCGCAGGCGCATTATTTACAACAGTTCTTGCAGACATGATTATTCATATTTTTTATGGTGCAAAGCTTGTTAATGCCTATAGTTATTTGCGAACGTTTGTCTGGTTAACCCCAATTTTAGCTATAGATCAATTGCTCAGCATGGTTCTAATTAGAATGAATCAGCTAAATAAATTAGCTGTTAAGTGGTTAATAGCTTTCTGCCTGGTAGTGGCTGTTGTGCCTGCTATTTATCATTATATGGGTGTTAGTAACATAGTCTTCGGTTTAGCAGTAGTTTACGCCTTCAATATAATTTATTCTACGAGGTGCATTGGTGCAGTACAATGATAAGATTTCAATAGTGGTCCCTGCCTATTGTGAACCATCGAAAGTTAAGCGTTTCATGGATACCATACTGAATATTGATTATCCTGATAACCTTATTGAATTAATTCTTATTGATGATTGTAGTCCGGTTTCACTGGAAGAAATCGCAGCCTCTTATGGAGAAGCCTTTAAAGATAAAATAAATTTTTCATTCCACAGGAATCAGGTAAATTCTGGCAGGGCTATTTCCCGCAATGTTGGTATTTCTTTAGCGACAAACTCGTTGATAATGTTTATTGATATCGACAACCTGCTTGAACCTGATGCAATAAAAAAAATAGTTTCTTTTTTCCATGGTAAGCACTTCACGGCAGCAAGAATTAATATACGAATCGACCCAGCCAGACTTTCCACTAGCAATTACCTCCGTTATTTTGATAGCCGTTATCTCGGAGCGCGTAATATACCTGAAGGGGTTATAAGTACTCGCTTCTTTGCAAGTGACGGCATTATCCTGACACGAGATATCATTAATACAATCGGTGGTTTTGATGAGACGTTCTATCATTACGGCTGTGAAGATGAGGAACTTGGCATCCGAGTTTCAAAAGCAAAATATGACTTTTATTTTTTACCCGATGCAAAGGCAGAAGACAGTGATACACCAACATTGCGCCGAGCATCAGAAAGAATGGTTGTGTATGCATCAAAATCTTTCCCCGTATTGAAAGAAAAACACCCGGAATGTGTGAAGGATAGCCTCTTTTCATCTTACGAAGTTATGTTAGATGATACGAGACTCCCCAGTAAATTACTCATAAAAGTTGTCCATCTTCTCCCTCATACAACAACCCGCAAAAGCCTTCTTTGGTTGTGTGACAAATTAGATGCAAAAGCGATTAAAATTCCCGACTTCATATATAAGATCGTATTGGCACTTTCATATATTGAAGGTGGAAGACTTCGACAGCTGAGGATGTAGGATGAGTATTTTTTTAATGTCCCCAGGGTTTGTGTATGCTTCAATTTGGCTGTTCACAATTATATTATATTCGCTTGGATTGACTACTAATATTAGCCCGCTCTCAAATGAGATGGTGGTGTTTTTATCAATCAATGTTGTTCTGGGTTTGATTTTTTCACTTCCATTTATCACTCCTGGCAGCATTAATCGCGTTCGTCTGGATAAAATTATGCCATCCTGGCGAGCAACTAAAATATGGCTCATCATTTGGTGCTTTGCGATAATTCCTGATGTGGTTGTTGCTGGCGGGATTCCAATGATTATGCAATTTAGGGGCGGCTATAATTATACCGAGTTCGGTATACCGACATATCATGGGATAGTTAATATGCTATTCCTTTTTGTTTTTCCGTCACTGTATTATCATTTTCTTTTGTCAAAAAGAAAAGTTATTCTGCTGGTTATACTATTGATGAGTATATGGGAAATGCTGGTCTTCAGGAGAGGTATACTGATGTCTGGCCTCGTGGAAATATTCTTTTTATTTTTTATTTATAAAAAATTCACTAAAAAGATGTTTATTTACACAGTTTTTTCTGTAATCACAATAGTTCTCCTTTTTGGAGCAGTAGGAGATATCAGGGGCGCTGAAAATCCTTATCAATATTTGTTGTCATCAGAAGGACAATTTCTGTCAAGTTTGCCTTCAGGCTTCACATGGTTTTATGTCTATGTTACTGCTGGCCTTGCAAACCTTGCATATAACTTTGCGCACATAGTTCCGGTATACGATTTTACCAGCTTCCAGGATCTATTCCCCAGTGTTATCAGAAATCTCATTTATAGTGATTTAGGATTCCATGATACCATGGCGTTAGTGGACGATAATGCCAACGTTTCAACAATGTTTGAAAAGCTAATGCCCGATCTTGGGATAGCGGGCTCCCTTATTGTGGTTACATGTTTACTTCTACTTTTTAGTATTGCTTACAAGAATTTGCTTAAATCGTATCGTTATAGTTTGTTTCCTTATGCGATTGCAATGCAATGTGCAATATTCAGTGGCTTTTATAATTTATTCTTTATTCAAACATATTTTTTACTTTTCATTGTTACTCTTGTTTTTGTGAGAATAAAAATATTTACAGGGAGTCATTCTCATGTTTGAGTTTGTTAAAGATGATGTGCTAAGATATTACAAACTGACTGGGCGAAATAAATCAAAAGTATCTATCTTCGGTATAATCTCGGCTTTTTTCGGAATGAAAATGACTCCCGTTATTTTATACCGGATGAGCCATTTTTGCTTTAAGAAAAAAATACCTATTTTAGGAAAAGTTTTTTCTCTAATGAATTTTGTTGTCTTTGGCGTTGAGATTGCTTCTAATTGTGAAATAGGAGGTGGTTTCTTTATTCCACATTCGCAGGGCGTTGTTATTGGTGCATCTAAAATTGGTGTTAACGCTACGATATACCAACAAGTTACTCTGGGCGCAAAAAATATAGATATTCCCTTTAATCACCTAAATCGCCCTGTTTTAGGTGATAATGTGGTTATTGCCTCTGGGGCTAAGGTTCTTGGCGGTATTCGAATTGGCGACAATGTTATTGTCGCGGCTAACGCTGTTGTAATGCATTCCTGTGATAACAATGTGCTACTTGTAGGTATCCCGGCCGTTGTGAAGAAGAGTATTTGAAATGAAAGTGTTGTTTTTATGTCCTCGCTTTTTTAACTATGAAAATGAAATATCTGATGGATTAAGGCGAACCGGTGCCACCGTTGATTATTTCGATGAAAAACCATTTAATAACGTATTTTTTAAAATATTACTCAGACTTTGGAAAGATAATGATTTTCTTAAACGTATTTCAGATGCGTATTTTGAGAAGATTTTGCTTCAAACAAATGATGACTATGACTACGTCATAGTACTCAAAGGTGAATCTCTCAATAGAAAAAATTTATTAAAATTCAAAAATAAATATAAGAAAGCTAAATTCATTTACTACGCATGGGATTCTATTAAAAACTACCCTCATATTCAAGAGTACCTGAATTTATTTGACCGCGTGTTTACCTTTGATGATAACGATGCGCGAGAATATGATTTTATGACTCATTTGCCATTGTTTTATTCCCCGGATTTTGTAAGCACAGCGAAAAAAGACGCTTCAAAGAATTTTAAGCCATCCATTGCATTTCTCGGTACCGTACATAGTGACAGATACAGACTATTGGGGGAGATTTATGAGAAATATAAAAATGAATATGATTTGAGGTTTGTTCTTTATTTCCCTTCAATTGTTGTCTTGGCAGGTTTTCTTCTTACTAATATTAAGTCTATCATTAGGTACAGACTTTTTAGTTTTACCCTTCGCTCTAGAAATAAAAAGCAGATAGCATCATTCTTCTCTAGTGCTGATGCGGTTCTTGATATCCAGCATCCCCGTCAGACAGGTTTGACGATGAGGACAATAGAATGCTTGCCTCTCAAGAGGAAATTTATAACTACCAATTCACAAGTTAAAAATTACGATTTCTATTCAGCTGAAAATTTTTACTTTATCGATCGAGATAATATCCAAATCGACTCTGGTTTTTTTGAAATCCCATATAACTATGCGCACCTGGATGCAATTTCGCGTTATAGTGTAGACTCGTGGGTAAAAACATTATGTTCGACTGATATCAGAGAAGATGTTGTTTAAATAAAGATATCTAATCTATTTAGCTTAAAAGTATTGAGGTAGTAAAATGAAAGGCATTATCCTGGCTGGCGGTTCTGGAACACGTTTGCACCCGATAACACGTGGAGTCTCTAAACAACTCTTACCCATTTATGATAAACCTATGGTTTATTATCCAATGTCGGTGCTTATGCTTGCGGGAATTCGAGATATTCTCTTAATCACAACACCTGAAGATATGCCTTCTTTTAAACGTTTACTGGGCGATGGTAGTCGTTTCGGAATTAATTTATCCTATGAAATTCAGCCATCTCCTGATGGCCTCGCGCAAGCATTCATTATTGGTGAAGAGTTTATCGCGGGTGATAAATGTGCCCTTGTATTAGGCGATAACATTTTCTTCGGGCAAAGTTTTGGCAGGAAACTTGAATCGGTTGTTTCCGGCAATGCCGGAGCTACTGTTTTTGGGTATCAGGTAATGGATCCTGAACGTTTTGGAGTTGTCGAGTTTGATGAAAACTTCAAGGCATTAAGTATAGAAGAAAAGCCAGCTGCACCTAAATCCAACTGGGCTGTCACTGGCCTATACTTTTACGATGAAAACGTGGTTGATATGGCTAAATGTGTCAAGCCATCAGCACGCGGTGAACTTGAAATTACTACACTGAATGAAATGTATCTCGAGCAGGGGAATCTTCAGGTAGAATTGCTGGGTCGTGGTTTTGCATGGCTCGATACCGGTACCCATGATAGTTTAATCGAAGCATCACAATTTATTCATACTATTGAGAAACGACAGGGATTCAAAATCGCCTGCCTGGAAGAAATTGCTTACCGTAACGGCTGGCTCACTGAAAGTGAGGTCGTGACCTACGGGAATGAGATGAGCAAGACCAATTACGGTCAATATTTACTCAATTTAATAAAGAATAGTAAATAGCAGTTATTGTTATCTAACAATATCATATCTTTCATGAGTATCTGGTAATAATTCTAAAATGAAAGCAAAATATTTTTTCTTTACCTCTGTACTTCTGTTACCTCCTGCATTCTCCGGCGAAAAACAGCAATGCGATTTTCTCTGGGGCACGGCATCCTCATCCTACCAGGTTGAAGGTGGTTGGAATATAAATGGAAAGGGGCCTTCAAATTGGGATTATTTTACCCATAATGAGGTCACAAAGTATACCATTGGCACTGTTGAAAATGGAGATATTGCGGCCAATCAAATTTCGCGAGATGTCTATCTAAAAGATATACAACTCATGAAAGAATTAGGTGTCAATTCGTACCGCTTCTCTATTTCCTGGTCAAGGATCATGCCCGACGGAGTGACGGTTAATAAAAAGGGATTAGAATATTACAGCCAACTGATTACTGACTTAAAAGAAGCCAATATTGAACCTGTGATTACGCTTTACCACTGGGACATGCCATTAGCACTTTATAAGAAAGGAAGTTGGTCTAATCCTGAATCACCAGTTTGGTTTGAGAAATATGCACAAGTAGTTTTTGAAAATTTTGGTAGCAGAAGTCATAATTTTATTACCTTTAATGAGCCAGAAGGCTATATTTTTACTCTTGAACCTCTTGCGGCAAACCTCATTAATAAAAAACCAGACGGATATCGCGATGTTTTATCTGTTGCTTCACGTGGAAAACAAGCTATAGCGCTGCACAATCTTTTGATTGCAAATGCGATGGTAGTACGGAGTTACCACAAGGCAAAATATGATGGACGTATTGGGATTGCGCTAAACTTATCCCCATGTATCGACAATGCCCACCCGAATAGTACTACTGAGAAGTTGTGTAACGATCTCCATAACAACTGGATCCTGGATGCTCTTTATAAGGGGACATATCCAGATTCAGTTTTGAAAATGTATCAGTCAGCATATCCTAAATTCAAGCCTACACCTCAAGATATGCAATTCATTACCCAAGGAAAACCTGATTTTATCGGCGTAAATTATTATGGTCCAACATTGGTTAAACATGATAAATCTGAACCGTTTGAAATAGGTAACGTTCCTAATCCTGATAAAAAGCCTTCTGTAAACGGACCTGTCTCTCCAGAAGCGATGGTTACTATGATGAAAGAGTTTGATGCAAAATATGCGCATCCTACCTTCATTATTACTGAGAATGGTGCAGGTTTTGGTTTAGAAGATGAAAAACTTAATGATGGTGTCATTTCTGATAAGTTGCGAGCAGACTATCTCAATAGACATGTGTCTGCAGTTATAGAAGCAAAAAAGGAAGGGTTGGATATTCAGGGGTATCTATTTTGGAGCTTGCTTGATAACTTCGAATGGTTATGGGGTTACAAAAATAGGTTTGGCATAATTGGTGTTGATTTTGATGATAAGACATTGAAGCGTACGCCGAAGTTAAGCTATTATATTTATCAGAAACTTATTAAAGAAAATAAAAATCAATGTGCCTCATTGACGAAAAAATAATCTCCGATTAACCATGTTTTTGTTAAGGTGTAAGTGTGTAATGACCATAATTACCTACCTCTGCTCTCGATTTCTGAGTTAAGATAATTCGATATTATATCCACCGGGAAGTACCCGGTGGGACCACACCTGACAGGAGTATGTAATGTCCAAGCAACAGATCGGCGTTGTCGGTATGGCAGTGATGGGGCGCAACCTGGCGCTCAACATCGAAAGCCGTGGTTATACCGTCTCCGTTTTCAACCGCTCCCGTGATAAGACCGAAGAAGTCATTGCCGAGAACCCAGGCAAGAAACTGGTTCCTTTCTATACGGTGAAAGAGTTCGTTGAGTCTCTGGAAACGCCTCGTCGTATCCTGTTAATGGTGAAAGCGGGCGCAGGTACCGATGCAGCTATCGACTCCCTGAAGCCTTACCTCGAAAAAGGTGACATCATCATTGATGGCGGTAACACCTTCTTCCAGGACACCATTCGTCGTAACCGTGAGCTGTCCGCAGAAGGCTTCAACTTCATCGGTACCGGTGTTTCCGGTGGTGAAGAGGGCGCGCTGAAAGGTCCATCTATCATGCCTGGCGGCCAGAAAGATGCGTACGAACTGGTTGCGCCTATCCTGACCAAAATCGCAGCCGTGGCTGAAGATGGTGAGCCTTGCGTAACCTATATCGGTGCCGACGGTGCAGGTCACTATGTGAAAATGGTGCACAACGGCATCGAATACGGCGACATGCAGCTGATTGCTGAAGCTTATTCCCTGCTGAAAGGCGGTCTGAACCTCTCTAATGAAGAACTGGCTGAAACCTTTACCGAGTGGAACAAAGGCGAGCTGAACAGCTACCTGATCGACATCACCAAGGATATCTTCACGAAAAAAGATGAAGAGGGTAAATACCTGGTTGATGTGATTCTGGATGAAGCAGCGAACAAAGGTACCGGTAAATGGACCAGCCAGAGCTCTCTGGATCTGGGCGAACCGCTGTCTCTGATCACCGAATCCGTGTTTGCGCGTTACATCTCTTCTCTGAAAGAGCAGCGCGTCGCGGCATCTAAAGTGCTGTCTGGCCCACAGGCTAAACCAGCAGGTGATAAAGCCGAATTCGTTGAAAAAGTGCGTCGTGCACTGTACCTGGGGAAAATCGTTTCTTACGCGCAGGGCTTCTCTCAGCTGCGCGCGGCGTCAGACGAGAACAACTGGGATCTGAACTACGGTGAAATCGCCAAGATCTTCCGCGCGGGTTGCATCATTCGTGCGCAGTTCCTGCAAAAAATCACCGATGCCTATGCTGAAAACGCCGGTATCGCCAACCTGCTGCTGGCACCGTACTTCAAGAAAATTGCGGACGAATATCAGCAGGCGCTGCGTGACGTGGTTGCCTACGCTGTCCAGAACGGGATCCCGGTTCCGACCTTCTCTGCTGCAGTAGCCTACTACGACAGCTACCGTGCGGCCGTTCTGCCTGCTAACCTGATTCAGGCACAGCGTGACTACTTTGGTGCGCATACTTACAAACGCACCGATAAAGAAGGCGTGTTCCATACCGAGTGGATGGAATAAGTTAACTTACTCGCTGTAATCAAAACCCGGAGCCTGTCTCCGGGTTTTTTTATGCAAAAAATGTCGCCTGTTATTCGAAGTAGTCTGAATCTCGCCCCGCTCGTAGTGATTACTCCTGGTTTGCCTTGACAGTTCAGTTTGCCAGGAGGTACAAAGCCCAACAGTTATGTTTATCGCGATGGTCTGGCGGCCATCAGTACAGTTAACTCACAGAAGTCATTAGCGAATGAAAATAACAATCTCCGGAACAGGGTATGTCGGTCTTTCTAACGGCATTCTGATTGCCCAGAATCATGAAGTGGTTGCGCTGGATATCGTCCCGGCTAAAGTGGATATGCTCAATCAGAAAAAATCACCGATTGTGGATAAAGAAATCCAGGACTATCTCAGCAACAAACCGCTGAATTTCCGCGCCACGACAGATAAAGAAGATGCATACCGCAATGCGGATTACGTCATCATTGCGACGCCTACTGACTACGATCCTAAAACCAACTACTTCAACACTTCAACTGTAGAGGCGGTGATCAAAGATGTTATCGCGATTAATCCTGACGCGGTGATGGTCATTAAATCGACCATTCCTGTTGGGTTTACCAAATCTATTAAAGAAAAATTCGGTATTGAAAATATCTTCTTCTCACCGGAATTCCTGCGTGAGGGGAGAGCGCTTTACGATAACCTTCATCCTTCGCGTATCGTTATTGGTGAACGTTCTGAGCGCGCTGAACGTTTTGCCGCACTTCTGCAGGAAGGGGCAGTGAAGAAAGATATTCAGGTGCTGTTCACCGACTCCACCGAAGCTGAGGCGATTAAGCTCTTCGCGAATACCTACCTGGCAATGCGAGTGGCATATTTCAATGAGCTGGACAGCTACGCAGAAAGTCTTGGCCTGAATACCCGCCAGATTATTGAAGGGGTGTGTCTCGACCCGCGTATTGGCAACCACTACAACAACCCGTCATTTGGCTACGGCGGCTATTGCCTGCCAAAAGACACTAAGCAACTGCTGGCAAACTATCAGGCTGTACCGAACAATCTGATATCGGCGATTGTTGATGCTAACCGTACTCGTAAAGATTTCATCTCCGATTCCATCCTTGCGCGTCAACCGAAAGTTGTTGGTGTGTACCGTCTGATCATGAAGAGTGGCTCCGATAACTTCCGCGCCTCTTCCATTCAGGGGATCATGAAGCGTATTAAGGCGAAAGGGGTTGAAGTTGTCATCTATGAGCCTGCCATGCCGGACGATCAGTTCTTCAATTCCCGGGTGATCCGCGATCTGGATGCCTTTAAGAAAGAAGCCGATGTCATCATTTCAAACCGCATGGCGGAAGAACTGGCTGATGTGGCGGATAAGGTTTACACCCGCGATCTGTTTGGTAGCGACTGATTCTCTGCTTTATCCTGTAAAAAACCCGGCTGAATTGCCGGGTTTTTTATTTTCAGACCTTGTAAAAATCGCGATACCAGTTAACGAAGTTCTTTACTCCGTCTTTGACTGAGGTTTGCGGTTTAAAACCAATCACGTCATACAGTGCTTTAGTGTCTGCGCTGGTTTCCAGTACGTCTCCTGGCTGGAGAGGAAGCATGTTTTTCTCGGCTTTTTTACCCAGCGCGTCTTCCAGGGCGGTAATGTAATCCATCAGTTCCACTGGCGAACTGTTACCGATGTTGTAAACCCGGTAGGGCGCTGAGCTGGTTGCCGGGGAGCCGGACTCAACGGTCCAGTTTGTGTCAGACTGGGGAATAACATTCTGCAGACGAATAATTGCTTCAGCGATGTCATCAATATACGTGAAGTCGCGCTTCATCTTACCGTAGTTATAGACATCGATGCTTTTGCCTTCAATCATCGCCTTAGTAAACTTAAACAGGGCCATGTCCGGGCGTCCCCATGGACCGTACACGGTAAAGAAGCGCAGGCCGGTGGTCGGCAGATTGTAGAGATGCGAATAGGTATGCGACATCAGTTCGTTGGCTTTTTTGGTCGCGGCATAGAGTGAGACCGGGTGATCCACGGAATCGTCAGTAGAGAACGGCATCTTGCGGTTCAGGCCATAAACGGAGCTTGATGAGGCATACAGAAGATGCTGAACGTTATTATGGCGGCAGCCTTCCAGCACGTTGAGATGGCCGATAAGGTTGGCATCCGCATAGGCGTGCGGATTTTCCAGGGAGTAGCGTACGCCTGCCTGCGCGGCCAGGTGAATGACGCGATCAAATTTCTCACTGGCGAAAAGCGTGGCCATACCTTCGTGGTCAGCTAATTCCAGCTTGTGGAAAGTGAAACTCTCAGATTTTAACAGTTCCAGGCGTGCCAGCTTCAGGTTGACATCGTAGTATTCATTGAGGTTATCGATACCAACAACCTGATGACCGGCCTCAAGGAGGCGTTTACTGACATTCGCACCGATAAAACCTGCAGCGCCCGTGACCAAAAATTTCATAGCTTCCCTCATAAACCTTTTCTTACAGATGCCATAGCGCATCAGATGGTATCTATGATAACGCGAAGGGTCGAAGTTACATAACCCATCTTTCCGATTTAACTCATCGGATTCCTATAGAAAAATCGCCAGTAATGGATAAACTATACAAACAAAATTATGTTTGCCCTTTTTCATCTGTTAGGGATTGTATGACGCAAAACAACAATAGCCAGGTCAGCCAAAGCAATGACCCTGCGCAAATTGATTTACTTGATTTAATGCTGCAACTGTGGCGTGGGAAGTGGATGATAGCAACCTTTGTTGTTGTTTTTATTGCCATGGCAATTGGATATCTAGCATTCGCTAAGGAAAAATGGACCTCAAGGGCGATTATTGCACAACCTGATGCGGCCCAGATAGCAACCTATTCAAATGCATTGAACATCCTCTATGGCAGTGCTGCCCCTTCAATGCTGGACATTCAAACGCGCGTGATTGGCCGTTTTAACTCTTCTTTCTCCGCGTTATCGCAGGCGCTCGACAATCAGGACGTACCTGAAAAACTTACCATTGAGCCTGCTGTTAAAGGGGAAACGCTGCCGTTAAGCGTCACCTATACCAGTACATCAGCTGAAGCTGCTCAAAAGCAGCTTGCGCAGTATATCCAGCAGGTTGATGGACAGACGGCAAAAGAACTTGCTCTTGACCTCAAGGACAATATCAAGGAGCAGATTAAAACCCTGAACGATTCTCTGGTAAGTCAGGAGAAGGTCGCTCAGGAGCAGAAAGATCTGCGAATCAAACAGATTGCTGAGGCACTGAAGAATGCTGAGGCAGCGAAAATTACCTCGCCGCGCATTCAGCAAACCCAGGATGTAACCCAGGAAACGATGTTCCTGCTGGGAAGCGACGGGCTGAAATCGATGATTGACAATGAAGCTTCACGCCCGCTGATCTTCTCTGCCGCGTATTATCAGACCAAACAAAATCTGTTGGATATCCAGAATCTGAACGTAAATCCGGACACTATTCACGTTTATCGTTACGTTATGAAGCCAGATCTGCCTGTCCATCGTGACAGCCCAAAAAAACCTATTATTCTGATTCTTGCCGTGCTGCTGGGCTTAATGATGGGTTCTGTAGTAGTACTCGGGCGTAATGGATTACGCAACTACAAACCAAAGGCCTGATTTGCAGTTAAAAAAAACCGGGGAATTTCCCCGGTTTTTTTATTTGTGACGTTTGCGAAGATTTTCAATCACCGCCGTTAAATCCAGCTCCTGATCCTGCAGCAGCACCAGCAGGTGGTACATCAAATCGGACGCTTCATTCGTCAGCTCCTCGCGGTCATGCACGGTTGCGGCCAGCGCGGTCTCAACGCCTTCTTCTCCCACCTTCTGTGCGATACGCTTGGTTCCGCTGGCGTACAGCTTCGCGGTGTAGGAACTCTCAGGATCCGCCGTTTTACGCTCTGCCAGCAGCTGTTCCAGTTGATACAGGAACAACCACTGGTGGCTCGCCTCGCCGAAGCAGCTGCTGGTGCCCTTATGGCAGGTAGGGCCGATTGGGTTTGCCAGCACCAGCAGGGTATCGTTATCGCAGTCGGGCGCCATGCTGACCACGTTCAGGAAATGACCCGAGGTCTCGCCTTTGGTCCACAGGCGCTGTTTCGTGCGCGAGTAGAAGGTCACTTTGCCGCTGTCGATCGTTTTTGCCAGCGCGTCCTGGTTCATATAGCCCAGCATCAGCACTTCGCCTGAGACGGCATGCTGGACAACCACCGGCAGTAATCCGTCAGTTTTTTCCCAGTCCAGCTGCGCCTGTTGTTGCTCTGTTAACATACCCTGATCTCCACGCCCTGGTCGGCCAGGTACGTTTTTAACTCACCAATATTAATAATCTGTTTGTGGAACACGGACGCGGCCAGCGCGCCGTCCACGTTCGCATCGCGGAAGGCTTCGAGGAAGTGTTCCATGGTGCCCGCGCCGCCGGAGGCAATCAGCGGAACGTGGCAGACCGCACGGACTTTTTTCAGCTGCTCGAGATCATACCCGTTACGCACGCCGTCCTGGTTCATCATGTTGAGGACAATTTCACCCGCGCCACGCTTCTGCACTTCCTGCACCCAGTCGAGCGTTTCCCACTGCGTCACGCGCGTGCGGCTTTCATCTCCGGTGTACTGGTTCACGTGGTACTTGCCCGTTGCGGCGTCATACCAGGTGTCGATCCCAACCACAATACACTGCACGCCAAAACGATCGGCCAGGCGGGTGATCAGTTCCGGGTCGGCCAGGGCAGGGGAGTTGATAGAAATCTTGTCGGCACCAAAAGAGAGAATTTTGGCGGCGTCGTCTGCGAACTTAATCCCGCCCGCCACGCAGAATGGAATGTCGATCACCTCCGCCACGCGAGCCACCCAGCTTTTGTCGACAACGCGTCCATCGCTGGAGGCGGTGATATCATAAAAGACCAGCTCGTCTGCGCCTTCATCGGCATAGCGTTTTGCCAGCGGGACGATGTCGCCAATGATCTCGTGGTTGCGGAACTGCACGCCTTTCACGACCTGACCATCGCGCACGTCAAGACAAGGAATTATCCGTTTTGCCAGCATTGAATCGCCTCCGTCACAGTAAATTTACCTTCCAGCAGGGCCCGGCCCACAATCACACCCTGTACACCGGTACCGCGCAGCGCGGCCACGTCGGCAATATCACCGATACCGCCAGAAGACTGGAACGCTACCTGCGGATAACGGGCACAGACCTCTTCATACAGAGAAACGTTGGAGCCCGCCAGCGTTCCGTCTCGGGATATGTCCGTGCACAACACGTGCTTCAGGCCGACGGGCAGATAGATATCGACCAGCTCTTCCAGCGTCACGCCGGAATTTTCCTGCCAGCCGCTGACGGCAACCTGCTTGTTACCCTGTTCGTCAATACGCACGTCCAGCGCCAGCACCAGCGCATCCGCGCCAAAGCGGCGGAACCAGCCCTTCACCGTCTCAGGAGCTTTCACCGCGGTTGAACCTACCACCACGCGGGCCACGCCAGCGTCCAGCAGCGCCGCAACGTCATCTTCCGTACGCACGCCGCCGCCGACCTGCACGGGCACATCAACACCGGCGACCAGATTTTTAAGCAGCGGGATCTGGCGCTTTGCCGGGTCTTTCGCGCCCGTCAAATCCACCAGATGCAGCACCTGCGCACCCTGGGCGGCATAATCCTGCAGACGCAGCAGCGGATCGTTTCCGTAGTCTCGCTGCTGGCCGTAATCGCCCTGGTGGAGACGGACAACCGTGCCGTCAATTAAATCTAAAGCGGGAATAATCATCACATCTCCAGGAAGTTTTTCAGCAGCTGCGCACCTGCGGCACCGGAGCGCTCCGGGTGAAACTGCACGCCGAAGAAATTGTCTTTCTGTACGGCTGCCGTAAACGCCTCGCCGTAGGTGCACTGGGCGATTGTATTCACGTTCACCGGCATGGCGTAGCTGTGCACGAAGTAAAAATACGCGCCGTCTTCGATGCCGCGAAACAGCCGATCGCCCGCTTTGGCGTACACGCGGTTCCAGCCCATATGCGGCAGAGGCAGGCCGTGGTCGGTCATTTTCGGCACGTCTTCGTCAATAATGCCCAGCAGGTCAACGCCGTTGCTCTCTTCGCTGCGGCGGCCCAGGATCTGCATGCCCAGACAAATGCCCAGCACCGGCTGGGTACAGGCTTTGATCAGATCGACCAGCTCGCGTTCGCGAATCTGATCCATCGCGGCCTGCGCGGTGCCCACACCCGGTAAAAAGAGTTTGTCGGCGCGCAGCACCACGTCCGGGTCGCGGCTGACCGCCGGCTCATAGCCGTGGCGCGCAATCGCCGATTTGACGGAGTTCAGGTTGGCGCATCCGGTATCCAGAATGACCACGTTCATTACAGCACTCCTTTCGATGAAGGCAGGGCGTCGCCTTCCACGCGAATCGCCTGACGAAGGGTACGGCCAAAGGCTTTAAACAGGCTCTCCACGCGGTGGTGGTCGTTCTTGCCCTTGGTCTTCAGGTGCAGCGTCAGACCCATGGTGTAGGACAAGGAGCGGAAGAAGTGCTCCACCATTTCGGTGCTCAGATCGCCCACGCGCTGGTAGGTGAAATCGGCCTTATATTCCAGGTGCGGACGACCGGAGATGTCCATCGCGCAGCGCGCCAGACACTCGTCCATAGGCAGGACAAAGCCGAAACGGTTAATGCCGCGCTTGTCGCCGAGCGCCAGCTTCAGGGCTTCACCCAGCGCCAGGCCGGTATCTTCCACGGTGTGGTGATCGTCAATGTAGAGATCGCCTTTTACCGTAATTTCCATGCGGAAACCGCCGTGGGTGGCAATCTGGTCCAGCATGTGATCGAAGAAACCGACGCCGGTGTGGATCTTGCTGCCGCCTTCACGGTCCAGCCAGACCTTCACGTCAATCTGCGTCTCTTTGGTGTTGCGCTCAACGTGGGAATAGCGGTCGCGTTTTGTCAGCTGTTCGCCAATCTTCGCCCAGTTAAGGTTGTTACGGTCGTAGCGCAGCCCCGCGATGCCCATGTTTTCCGCCAGCGTAATATCGGTGATGCGATCGCCGATGACATAGCTGTTGGTTTTATCCAGCGCATCTTCAGCCAGGTAGCGCTCTACCAGCTTCACCTTTGGCTTACGGCAGTCGCAGTCGTCGGCCGGCATGTGCGGGCAAATCAGCACTTCATCAAATACCACGCCCTGAGAGGTCAGCACCTGCATCATCAGATTATGCGGGCCGTCAAAGTCCGCCTGCGGGAAGCTGTCGGTACCCAGACCATCCTGGTTGGTGATCATCACCAGCTTAAAGCCTGCTTTTTGCAGCTTGAGCAGCACCGGGATCACGTCCGGTTCAAAAGCCAGCTTGTCGAATCGGTCGACCTGAAAATCGGCTGGTGGCTCCGAAATAAGGGTGCCGTCACGATCGATGAAAAGGATCTTCTGGGTCATACTTTCTCCGCTTTCAGGGCGTCAATCACGCGCTGGCTCTCTGCACGGGTGCCTACGGTAATGCGCAGGCACCCGCTCAGAGAAGGTTGTTTATTCTGGTCTCGTAAGATAATGCCCTGATCCCATAAAGATTTAAATACGGCACTCGATGCGGTGAAGCGCACCAGGATGTAGTTAGTTTCCGAGTCGAATACCTGCTCCACGCAAGGGATATCCTTCAGGGCGGTCACCAGATACTGACGTTCCTCCAGAATTTGCGCCACGCGCTCGCGCATCGCGTTGATCCCCTGTGGCGTCAGCGCCTGTGCCGCAATATCGGCAACCGGCGTCGAGAGCGGGTACGGGGCGATCACTTTCAGCAGCAGGTCGATGACCTCTTTATTCGCCAGGGTGAATCCGCAGCGCAGACCCGCAAGGGCAAAGGCTTTTGACAGCGTACGCAGCACCACCAGGTGCGGATACTCTTCCAGCCAGCCTGCCAGCGTCGCCTGCGGGCAGAACTCGATATAGGCTTCGTCTGCCACCACCAGAGCTTTACCGCGCGTCATCTCCAGCAGGGTGCGAATATCCTGCGGGTTGATAATCTGTCCGGTCGGGTTGTTCGGGCTACAGACAAAGACGACTTTTACGCCATCGAGATTGTCGGCAATGCCCTGCAGATCCAGCTGCCAGTTCTCCAGCGCCTGCACGTTGCGGCACGCTACGCCGAAGGTTTCCGCGCTGACGCTGTACATGCCGTAGGTCGGCTGGCAGTACATCACCGCGTCTTTGCCCGGCTCGCAGAAGGCGCGGATCAGCAGTTCAATGCCCTCATCCGCACCTCGGCTGACCAGCACCTGCTCTGGCTTCACTCCCGCATACTGCGCGTAGTTTTCAATCACGGCCTTCGGCTGACACTCCGGATAGCGGTTCAGCGTTTGCTGCGACAGCTCAAACTGCACCGCTGTCGGGAATTCGTTGGCGTTCAGCCAGACATCCCCTTTACCGCCCAGACGACGCGCGGACTGATAGGGCGTCAGGCGACGGACATTTTCGCGGGCTAACTCTTCAATGTTCATGCTTGCTCCTTCAGGGCTGCAACGCGCAGCGTAACGGCATTTTTGTGGGCGGTCAGCCGCTCGGCGGCAGCGAGGGTTTCAATAGTCGAAGCCAGTGACGCAAACCCTTCGCGGGAGAGTTCCTGCACGGTCATGCGTTTCTGGAAATCCGCCAGGCCCAGGCTGGAACAGGTAGAGGTGTAGCCATACGTTGGCAGCACGTGGTTGGTGCCGGAGGCGTAATCCCCCGCGGACTCCGGTGACCAGTCGCCGAGGAACACCGAGCCCGCGCTGGTAATGCTGTCAACCAGATCGCGCGCGTTGCGGGTCTGAATGATCAGGTGCTCCGGGCCGTACTGGTTGGAGATGGCAATACACTGGTCCAGGTCGCGCGCCACAATCAGGCGGCTGGCCGCTAGCGCCTGGCGTGCCGTGTCGGCGCGGGGCAGGTCGGCAAGCTGGCGTTCAACGGCTTCGCCCACGCGTTTCGCCATATCGGCATCCGGCGTCAGCAGGATGACCTGCGAGTCCGGGCCGTGTTCCGCCTGAGAAAGCAGGTCTGAGGCGACGAAGTCCGGCGTTGCGCCGCTGTCGGCAATCACCAGCACCTCAGACGGGCCGGCAGGCATATCGATGGCCGCGCCGTCCAGACGCTGGCTGACCTGGCGTTTGGCTTCGGTCACATACGCATTGCCCGGGCCAAAAATTTTGTCGACCTTAGGAATGGATTCTGTGCCGAACGCCAGGGCTGAAATCGCCTGCGCGCCGCCCACTTTATATACCGCCTGCACGCCGCAGAGCTTCGCCGCATAAAGGATCTCGTCGGCAATCGGTGGCGGTGAGCACAGCACCACTTTCTGACACCCGGCAATTCGCGCGGGTGTCGCCAGCATCAGTACGGTGGAGAAAAGCGGGGCAGAGCCGCCGGGAATATAGAGTCCAACGGACGCAACCGGACGCGTGACCTGCTGGCATCGCACGCCGGGTAGGGTTTCAACATCCACGGTCTGCAGCTTTTGCGCGGTGTGGAAGGTATCAATGTTTTTCACCGCGACGGCCATCGCCTGTTTGATGTCGTCACCCAGACGGTTGCTGGCCTCAATGATTTCCTGCTCGGTTACCTGTAATGCGCCGACTTCCGTCTTGTCAAACTTCGCGCTGTATTCACGCAGCGCGTCATCGCCGCGGGCTTTTACGTTGTCCAGGATCTCCGCCACGGTGCGTGAGATGCTTTCTGAGGCGGAAATCGCCGGGCGCATCAGCAGCTCGCGCTGCTGTGCGTCGCTACAGTTATTCCAGTCGATGATTGTGTTAAAGCTCATGGCCATTACTCCATCATCTTCTCAATAGGCAGCACCAGGATGGAGCTTGCGCCCAGCGCCTTCAGTTTTTCCATGGTTTCCCAGAACAGGGTTTCGCTGCTCACCATGTGCATCGCCACGCGCTGCTGATCGCCCGCCAGCGGCAGGATGGTTGGGCGCTCAGCGCCCGGCAGGAGGGCAATCACTTCATCCAGACGCTCGGTTGGGGCGTGCATCATGATGTATTTGGACTCACGCGCCTGAATCACGCCCTGAATACGGGTCAGCAGCTTGTCGATCAGCTGCTGCTTGGCGTCGGCCATGTCGCCGTCGCGCTGAATCAGGCACGCTTTAGAGCGGTAGATCACTTCCACTTCGCGCAGACCGTTGGCTTCCAGCGTCGCGCCGGTAGAGACGAGGTCACAGATGGCGTCCGCCAGACCCGCACGCGGCGCCACTTCAACGGAGCCGTTCAGCAGGCAGGATTTAAACTGCACGCCTTTCTGGTCGAGATAACGCTTTAACAGGTGAGGGTAAGAGGTGGCAATACGTTTGCCGTTCAGCGCGGCCGGGCCGTCCCACGCTTCGTCAACCGGCGTAGCCAGCGACAGGCGGCAGCCGCCGAAGTCCAGACGACGCAGGGTGAAATAACGCGGGTCTTCGCCCTGCGCGCGGCGGGTCAGCAGCTCTTCTTCCAGCACGTTTTCCCCTATGATGCCGAGGTCAACGACGCCGTCCATGACCAGGCCGGGAATATCGTCATCACGCACGCGCAGAATATCGATGGGCATGTTTTCAGCCAGAGCAATCAGGCGCTGGGTGTGCAGGTTAATTTTAATCCCGCAGCGGGCCAGCAGTTCGCGTGAATCGTCGCTCAAACGGCCTGATTTTTGAATAGCTATGCGTAAGCGTGAGTTATCTAACATTCTTTATTCCTCGTTAACCTGTTTTAACCTGTCTGAATTCGGTCCAAAAAAAAGCCCCCGGAAGAAGATCTTCCGGGGGCTTTTTCATGCGTTCATGCACCACTGGAAGATCCAAACGTCTTCCAGCACACATCGCCTGAAAGACTAGTCAGGATGATGGTGATGATGGTGGTGTTTAAATTGAACGCGTGTCATATAAATTCTCGATGAATGCTTATTCATTTGATGTCTTTTAACCTAAACCAGTTGTACGACATATTGCAAGGGCTTTTTTTGATCATTAATTCATTTCATATTGATGCTATGAATTGTGTGTTCTGCCGGGCTGGCGTAGCCTTATAAAAGACGAGTAAGAGTCAGGAGAATTCGCATGAAAAAGGTCGCGATTGTCGGTTTAGGATGGCTGGGAATGCCGCTGGCGATGTCATTAGCCGCGAAGGGCTGGCAGGTGACCGGGAGCAAAACCAAGGCGGATGGGGTAGAGGCAGCGCGCATGTGCGGTATTGACGGCGTTGAGCTGCGCCTTGAACCGGAGCTGGTGTGTGATGCTGACGATCTGGACACGCTGATGAACGTCGATGCGCTGGTGATCACGCTCCCCGCGCGGCGCAGTGGCCCGGGCGAGTCGTTTTATCTGCAGGCGATGCAGGAGATCGTCGACAGCGCGCTGGCGCACCATGTTCCGCGCATCATTTTTACCAGCTCGACGTCGGTCTATGGCGAGGTTGAGGGCGTTGTTAAGGAGAGTTCCGAGCGCCGTCCCGTTACGGCGAGCGGTCAGGTTCTGAAAGAGCTGGAAGACTGGCTGCATAATCTTCCCGGCACGCAGGTCGATATCGTACGTCTGGCGGGGCTGGTGGGCCCTGGCCGCCATCCAGGACGCTTTTTTGCCGGTAAGTCTGCGCCAGACGGCCAGCATGTCGTCAATCTTGTGCATCTTGACGATGTTGTTGCTGCGATTGAGCTACTCTTACAGGCTCCGAAAGGTGGACACATCTATAATATATGTGCACCTTCTCATCCGGCACGCAGCACGTTTTACCCGCTGATGGCACGTCAGCTGGGCCTGGCTCCGCCGGTTTTTGGTGAGGCAAAGGATGACAGTAAAGGCAAAATTGTTGATGGCAATCGCATTTGTCATGAGCTGGGGTTTGAGTATCAGTATCCCGATCCGCTGGTGATGCCCATGGAATAAGACCCGCAGCGGAGACGATCGCGCACCAGAAGGGGGCGAGCATGAAACCGCTGCTGGATGTTCTTATTATTCTGGATGCTCTGGAAAAAGAGGGGAGTTTTGCCGCTGCGTCAGCAAAGCTCTACAAAACCCCATCTGCGTTGAGCTATACCGTTCAAAAACTGGAAAGCGATCTCAACATCCAGATCCTCGATCGCTCCGGGCACCGCGCACGTTTCACCCGTACCGGACAGATGCTGCTGGAAAAAGGCCGTGAAGTCCTCCATACCGTTCGTGAACTCGAAAAACAGGCCGTAAAACTCCATCAGGGTTGGGAAAACGAGCTGGTTATTGGCGTGGATGATACCTTCCCGTTTTCTCTCCTGACGCCGCTGATTGAAGCCTTCTATCAACACCACAGCGTGACCCGGCTCATCTTTATCAACGGCGTGCTGGGTGGCTCCTGGGAAGCCTTGACGCAGGGCAGAGCGGACATTTTCGTCGGTGCGCTCCATGAGCCTCCCCAGCTGAGTGATTTTGGTTTTGCCCGCCTCGGCGTGCTGGAGCAGGTATTTGCCGTAGCGCCTCATCATCCGCTGGCCCAGGAACCCGAGCCGCTTAACCGTCGCGTAATTAAAGGTTACCGCGCCATCGTGGTCGGGGACAGCTCTCGCCCGGAATGCTCGGTCTCCTCGCAGCTGCTTGATGAGCAGGAGGCCATTACCGTTTTCGACTTTAAAACCAAGCTGGAACTGCAAATAAGCGGCCTGGGCTGCGGCTATTTACCCCGCTATCTGGCGCAGCGGTTTATTGACAGCGGTGCGCTTGTTGAAAAACAGGTACTTGCTCAAAGCAGTAATGAATCGGTGTGGGTAGGCTGGAATGAACAAACTGCCGGGCTTGCAAGCGCCTGGTGGCGAGATGAGATTTTAGCAAATAGTGCTATCGCCGCCGTTTACTCTCAGCCCGGCGTCCAGAAATCAGCCATTTAGCAAAAAGAAAATTGTCCCATGCTTTGCAAAGTATTGCCTTTTGTATCCGATGTGGGGCAAAATGCCGCCGCTGCAACCAAATGAATAATCGACGATATAAAAGGCGTCGGTTATTTTTTTTTGCATGTACGAAACGAAACTAAAAACCAAGAGGCCGGGCTTCGTACCGGATAGATATTTACTAAAATCCGACAGTTGTTGTCGCTGAGGAAGAAAGAAATGGGGCAATTTTTCGCTTACGTGGCGGTTATCACCGTAAAGGAGAATAACTATGTCGCATAACGCAACTCCAAACACCTCTCGCGTGGAATTACGTAAAACGCTTACGTTGATTCCGGTTGTTATGATGGGCCTTGCCTATATGCAACCGATGACGCTGTTCGATACATTCGGTATCGTATCAGGCCTCACAGACGGTCATGTGCCTACGGCTTATGGCTTCGCGCTGATTGCGATCCTCTTTACCGCGCTGAGCTACGGTAAGCTGGTGCGTCGCTATCCGTCTGCTGGTTCCGCCTACACCTATGCCCAGAAATCCATCAGCCCGACAGTTGGCTTTATGGTGGGCTGGTCTTCGCTGCTCGACTACCTGTTCGCGCCGATGATCAACATTCTGCTGGCAAAAATTTATTTTGAAGCGCTGGTGCCGTCGATTCCATCCTGGATGTTCGTTGTGGCGCTGGTGGCCTTTATGACCGCCTTTAACCTGCGCAGCATTAAGTCCGTTGCCAACTTTAACTCCGTGATCGTCGTCCTTCAGGTTGTCCTGATTGCCGTTATTCTTGGCATGGTGATTTACGGTGTGTTCCACGGTGAAGGTGCCGGCACTCTGGCGAGCAGCAAGCCGTTCTGGTCTGGTGATGCCCATGTGATCCCGATGATTACCGGGGCAACCATTCTGTGCTTCTCCTTTACCGGATTTGACGGCATCAGCAACCTGTCTGAAGAAACGAAAGACGCAGAGCGCGTGATCCCTCGCGCCATCTTCCTGACGGCGCTGATTGGCGGTCTGATCTTTATTTTCTCGACCTATTTCCTGCAGCTGTACTTCCCGGATATCTCGCGCTTCAAGGATCCGGATGCGTCTCAGCCGGAAATCATGCTCTATGTGGCGGGTAAAGCGTTCCAGGTTGGCGCGCTGATATTCTCCACCATCACCGTTCTGGCGTCCGGTATGGCCGCGCATGCAGGCGTTGCGCGTCTGATGTACGTGATGGGCCGCGATGGCGTATTCCCGAAAAGCTTCTTCGGCTACGTTCATCCAACCTGGCGTACCCCGGCGATGAACATCATCCTGGTCGGTGCCATTGCGCTGCTGGCGATTAACTTTGACCTGGTAATGGCAACGGCGCTGATTAACTTCGGTGCGCTGGTGGCGTTCACCTTTGTTAACCTGTCGGTTATCTCTCAGTTCTGGATCCGTGAAAAGCGTAACAAGACGCTGAAAGATCACTTCCAGTATCTGTTCCTGCCGATGTGCGGTGCCCTGACCGTGGGCGCGCTGTGGGTTAACCTGGAAGAGAGCTCTATGGTGCTTGGCCTGATTTGGGCGGGTATCGGCCTGATTTACCTGGCCTGCGTCACGAAGAGCTTCCGTAACCCGGTTCCGCAGTACGAAGACGTCGCGTAATTCCGTGTCGGGTGGCGGCTACGCCTTACCCGACCTACAAAGCCAGTAGGCCTGCGCCAGCGGGCAAAAAAAAGCCGGAGACATCGCCTCCGGCTTTTTTTATACCCCTCGCTCAGACAATCTCTTGAGCGTACTGGAACAGGGATTTCAACAGCGCCTGTTTCTCAGCATTCCCCTCATACTGGCCATAAAGCATTTCCAGCTCCTGGGCATAGCTATTAAGGAACTCCGGGGTAAAGACATTGCGACGATGCTGCAGCCAGCGATCCTGCTCTGCCTCGTCCAGCGTGCCGGGGAAGTTACGCGCGCGGTAGTTAAACATCAGTTTTTCGATGCGTTTATCGGCGAAAGTAATATCCAGCGCCGGTAAGTTACGCGGCTCGGTTTGCAGAACGATATTCATCGCCGCGCGGTCGGCATCGCTGAAGAAACCGTTGTAGAGCTGGGCATCCACGTTTTCTGAAGGAACGAAAGGCTCCGCCTCGGCAAAGATGGCGACCACTTTCTCGCGCACCTGCGGATTATCGCGCAGCACTTTCAGGTTATCGAGGCAGCGCTGACGGTTAATGCCCAGTCTGTCCGCATCTTCCGGGCGCAGCGTATTCGCCTGCGCCAGTACCGGACATTTATTGATATGCACCAGTTTGACCGGCACCGCAGGCAGATCGCCGAGTTCATTTTTCGGGGTGTAAAGCCGTTCGCGCAGGGTATCGCTGTCGAGCTCAAGCAGTGGCGAAATATCGCCGGCTAAATCCACCATGATGACCGCATTACGGTTGTCCGGATGCCATGCCAGCGGGGCGACCCAGCTGGTATTGCCGCGCCAGGCGCCAAACATGCCGGAAATATGCACCAGCGGCTTCATCTGCGGCACATCAATCAGCGTGGTCAACTTCTGTTTACTGCGGTGGCTCAGCAGATATTCAAACAGCCGGGGCTGCGAGCTTTTCACCAGCTTCGCCATGGCAATGGTGGCATAGACGTCCGCCATCGCGTCGTGGGCATTGCTGTGCTCGATGCCGTTGGCGCGCGTCAGGTGTTCCAGCCGGAAGCTCGTCAGCCCTTCCTCATTTTCCGGCCAGTTAATGCCCTCAGGACGCAGGGCATAACAGGCGCGCATGATGTCGAGCAAATCCCAGCGTGAGTTGCGGTTCTGCCAGCTCCAGGCATAGGGATCGTAGAAGTTACGATAGAAGATGTTGCGCGTCACTTCGTCATCGAAGCGGATGTTGTTGTAACCGACCACGCAGGTATTGGGGACGGTAAAAAGATCGTGGATGCGTCGGGCGAATTCTGCCTCGTTAACGCCTTTCTCGCGCGCTTCCTGAGGCGTGATCCCGGTGACCATGACCGCCCCGGGCTGCGGCAGGTAGTCATCAGCCGGTTTGCAGTAAAAGACCTCAGGCTCGCCAATAATGTTGAATTCGTCGTCGGTACGGATGGCGGCAAACTGCGCCGGTCGGTCCAGCGCCGGGTGCGTGCCAAAGGTTTCGTAGTCATGAAATAAAAAAGTCGGGCGAGCGGCAGAATCAGACACCAGTAATACCATCCTGTTAAAAAATGACGTCACTATGGTAAACGATCGTGCGGTTCAGACCGAATAAAAAGCACCGCCGTGACGCAAATTTGCGCGCCAGCTTCAGAGAAAAATCTGCGTTCTGTCACATTTTTTTGCAATTAAGCCAGGTAACGACATCAGAACTCCCGTAAAAAGGTCATCGATTTTTAATGACCTGAGGATATACCGTTGAAACGCCGTCTGTTTATTGCTGTTTCTTTACTCGCTTCGAGTGTCTCATCTGCTTTTGCGGCCGAACCACTGGATTTTTCGCCGCAGCCTCCGGCCATTCAGGCGGGCTCCTGGGTGCTGATGGACTACACGACTGGTCAGATCTTAACGGCGGGCAACGAACATCAACAACGCAATCCGGCGAGCCTGACCAAGCTGATGACGGGATATGTGGTTGACCGGGCCATTGATAGCCATCGCATTACGCCGGACGACATTGTCACCGTAGGGCGTGACGCATGGGCAAAAGGCAACCCGGTTTTTGACGGCTCGTCGCTGATGTTCCTGAAAGAGGGCGATCGCGTCTCCGTGCGTGATTTAAGCCGCGGCCTGATTGTTGATTCCGGCAACGACGCCTGCGTGGCGCTGGCCGATCACGTGGCGGGCGGCCAGCCGCAGTTTGTGAAGATGATGAACGACTACGTGCAGAAGCTGAACCTGCGCGATACGCACTTTGAAACCGTCCACGGGCTGGACGCACCGGGCCAGCACAGCTCGGCCTATGACCTGGCCGTACTTTCCCGTGCCATCATTCACGGCGAGCCTGAGTTTTACCATATGTACAGCGAAAAGAGCCTGACCTGGAACGGGATCACTCAGCAAAACCGTAACGGCCTGCTGTGGGATAAAACGATGAACGTGGACGGGCTTAAAACGGGGCACACCTCGGGAGCGGGCTTTAACCTGATTGCGTCCGCCGTTGACGGGCAGCGTCGTTTAATCGCGGTGGTGATGGGGGCGGACAGCCCGAAAGGGCGCGAGGACCAGGCCCGTAAACTGCTGCACTGGGGGCAGCAGAATTTCGATACGGTGCAAATCCTGCATAGCGGTAAAAAAGTGGGGACAGAGCGTATCTGGTACGGCGATAAGGAGCAGGTGAAACTGGGCACCGACCAGGACTTCTGGCTGGCCCTGCCGAAAGCGGAAGTGCCGAACATCAAGGCCAAATACGTGCTGGATAAAAAAGAGCTGGAAGCGCCGATTGCTGCGCATCAGCGGGTCGGGGAGATCCAGCTCTATGACCGCGACAAGGTGGTGGCGCACTGGCCGCTGGTGACGCTGGAAGCCGTTGATAAGGGCGGCCTGTTCTCTCGCATGAGCGATTATCTGCATCACACACTCTAGCGGCTGATGAGCAGACTGGCAGGGATGCGAGTCTGCTCACATAATAAACACTTCTCGTTTGCTGAACCCTCAGAATCCGCTTTATAGTGTATGTATATACAGTAATAAATGGAGGCAGCATGGACTACAGCATCAAGCAGCAAAAGAAACGTAAGATTGCCGGTTTTCATTTGGTCGGACCGTGGGAACAAACGGTAAAACAGGGCTTTGAACAGCTGGTGATGTGGGTGGACGGGCGCCACATTGAGCCGCTGGAGTGGGTTGCGGTCTACTACGATAACCCCGACGAGGTCCCGGCAGAAAAACTGCGCTGTGATACGGCCGTTACGGTACCGGATGATTTCGTTATCCCGGAAAACAGCGAAGGCGTCATGATGACGGAAATCGCGGCCGGGGATTATGCCGTGGCGACGGCGCGCGTGGAAAACTACGACTTTGCCACGCCGTGGTATCAGTTCTTCAACTCTCTGCTGCAGGACAATAAGTACCAGATGGCGCTTAAACCCTGTTTCGAACGCTATCTTAATGACGGCAATGCAGACGGCTACTGGGATATCGAAATGTATATCGCGGTAGAGCATAAAACGGCTTAAGCCTGCTAAATGAAGGGTTTTTCAGCCGGGGGCGATCCGCCCGGCTGAAAACACAGTACAATTGTGATTTGCCGTGTAGCTGGAGAGCGGGTGTGCGTCCCGACAAATCATTAACCCCTTTTGAAATTCGGTTGTACAAACATTACCGCGTGGTGCACGGGTGTCGCATCGCGCTGGCGTTCGTATTGACGTTTGTTCTGGTCCGTTTGCTGGATGTTCCGGAAGGGACGTGGCCGCTGATCACCCTGGTGGTGGTAATGGGGCCCATCTCGTTTTGGGGGAACGTTGTTCCGCGCGCTTTTGAGCGAATTGGCGGGACGGTTTTAGGCTCGGCCCTTGGGCTTATTGCCCTTAAGCTGGAGCTTATCTCGTTTCCCGTGATGCTGGCATGGTGCGGGGCCGCCATGTTCCTGTGCGGCTGGCTGGCGTTGGGCAAAAGACCGTATCAGGCCTTGCTGATTGGGATTACTCTTGCGGTGGTTGTCGGTGCGCCCGCCGGGGATATGACCACGGCGCTGTGGCGAAGCGGGGATGTCATCCTGGGGTCACTGCTGGCCATGCTCTTCACCGGTATCTGGCCGCAGCGGGCTTTTCTGCACTGGCGTATTCAGATGGCGAACTACGTCACCGCCTTTAACCGCGTCTATCAGGCCGGTTTCTCCCCGAATCTGGTCGAACGTCCCCGGCTGGAAAAGCATCTGCAAACGATCCTCAACGACGTGGTCAAAATGCGCGGCCTGATCGCGCCCGCCAGCAAAGAAACCCGTATTCAGAAATCGATTTTCGAAGCCATCCAGACGGTAAGCCGCAATCTGGTCTGCATGCTTGAACTGCAGATCAACGCCCACTGGGCCTCGCGTCCCAGCCATCTGTTGATGCTTAACGCGCAGACCCTCAAAGAGACCCAGCAGATGACGCAGCAAACGCTGTTGACCATCGCCCATGCGCTCTATGAAGGGAACCCGCAGCCGATACTGGCCAACAGCGAGCGGCTGAATGAGATCGTCGTGGAGCTGAAGCAGTTAATCAATGAGCGCCAGAGCGATAACGTGGCGGAAACGCCTATTCATGGCTATGTCTGGCTGAGCATGGAACTGGCGCGACAGCTTGAGCTGTTATCGCACCTTATTTGCCGGGCGTTGCGCAAATAAAAGGCTTATGTGACGCCTGCTGCTTCGATTCAGCAGCAATTGGGGTTATGATAGCTTTAAACGATATACTCATTGTCATTCGCAGCCGCTGTCAGTAAGGTTATTGTTACAACGGTTGCTTTAACGAATCCGAATCTCACATTATCAGGGGTGTAAAAATGGAAACTACCAAGCCTTCGTTCCAGGATGTTCTGGAATTCGTCCGCCTGTTCCGCCGCAAAAACAAGCTGCAGCGTGAAATCCAGGACGTTGAGAAGAAGATCCGTGACAACCAGAAACGTGTTCTGCTGCTCGACAACCTAAGCGACTACATCAAGCCAGGTATGAGCGTTGAAGCTATTCAGGGCATCATCGCCAGCATGAAGAGCGACTATGAAGACCGCGTTGATGACTACATCATCAAAAATGCTGAGCTGTCCAAAGAGCGTCGCGACATCTCTAAAAAGCTGAAAGTGATGGGCGAAATCAAAAACGGCGAAGCAAAAAGCGAGTAATCGCAGCGAATAGTGAAAAAGGCTCTCTGGTGACAGAGAGCCTTTTTTTATGATTCAGAACGCGGCTGTAGCTGATAAATCCAGGCCTTAACCTGCTTGCCTTCAAGGGTGGTTACCATGACCTCAACCCGATCGTAGCCGTCTTCAAATTCATCCAGCATTTGCCAGTGTGCGGCAAGGTTATCCGAGATAAACAGATAGCCTTCGACGCGGGGTCCGTCAGGGTGGAGCACAATTCCCGGGAAGTCCGCCGCGGCGCCCCAGCCGCGTTCGTAAAACGTGCCGGATACGGAACCGGCCAGCCATTCGCCGCCGATGTTTTCAAGAATATGCGCATTAGAGTGGCCCGGGCGCAACGTGCCGTAGACAAACAGAGCGTTCATTTTCCCTCATCCGCAAAGCAAAAAGCCTGCTTTAAAAGCAGGCTTTTTAAATTTGGCTCCTCTGACTGGACTCGAACCAGTGACATACGGATTAACAGTCCGCCGTTCTACCGACTGAACTACAGAGGAATCGTTGTGGAGGCTTATCTTAGCGGCGAAAAAAGTTTTGTCAAACCTGATCTTAGGGAAAATCGACCGATTGCTGATTCTGTCGTCAGTTTGTTGTAAATCCACACATCTTTTTCTGGAAAATACTTTGCAGGATTAGCATTTGTCCCCCATCATTTGAAATGGAGTTTCAACTTTTCTCGCTAAGGTCCATTTTGAACGTCACTGCCTCCTTACGCCAGGCGATAACGCGCACGCCGTGGTATGCAAAACGTAAAAGCTATCGTGTCCTGTTCTGGCGTGAAATCACCCCTCTTGCCGTGCCTATCTTCCTGGAAAATACCTGCGTTCTGCTGATGGGGGTTTTGAGCACCTTCCTGGTGAGCTGGCTGGGAAAAGAGGCGATGGCTGGGGTTGGGCTGGCGGACAGCTTTAACATGGTGGTGATCTCGTTCTTTGCCGCCATAGATCTCGGGACGACGGTGGTGGTGGCCTTTAGCCTCGGCAAGCTTGATCCAAAACGCGCACGCGAGGCGGCCCGCCAGTCGCTAATGATCATGACCATTTTTTCGATCGTTCTGGCGGCGGTGATCCACTATTTCGGTAAAGAGATTATCGACTTTGTCGCCGGGGAGGCCACGAACGAGGTTAAAGACCTGGCGCTGACCTACCTGGAAATGACTGTTTTAAGCTATCCGGCGGCGGCCATTGCGCTGATTGGCAGCGGTGCGCTGCGCGGGGCGGGCAACACCAAAATTCCGCTGCTGATCAACGGCGGGATGAATATCCTGAATATCATTATCAGCAGCGTGCTGATTTACGGCGTGTTCTCGTGGGAGGGGCTGGGGTTCGTCGGTGCCGGACTGGGGTTAACCATTTCACGCTATATCGGCGCGGCAGCCATCATCGGGGTACTGATGGCGGGAATTACCCCCTCGCTGCGTCTGACGATAAAAAGCTATTTCCGCCCCTTTAATTTCGCCATTATCTGGGAAGTGATGGGGATCGGCATCCCCGCGAGCATAGAATCGGTGTTGTTCAACGGCGGGAAGCTGCTCACGCAGATGTTTGTCGCCGGGATGGGGACCGACGTTATCGCCGGTAACTTTATCGCCTTCTCTATTGCCTCGCTGATTAACCTGCCGGGTAACGCGCTGGGTTCGGCATCGACCATCATCACGGGTAAACGGCTCGGGAAAGGGCAGATAGGCCAGGCGGAGCGGCAGCTGCGGCACGTGTTCTGGCTGTCGACCATTGGGCTGACGCTGATCGCCTGGGGAACCGCGCCGTTTGCCGGGCTGATGGCCTCGTTCTATACCCACGAAGACGACGTTAAAGAGGTCGTTAAGATCCTCATCTGGCTCAACGCGGCCTTCATGCCTATCTGGGCGGCCTCATGGGTATTGCCCGCCGGGCTGAAAGGGGCGCGCGATGCCCGTTTTGCGATGTGGGTATCGATGCTCGGCATGTGGGGATGTCGCGTTGTCGCGGGGTATACGCTCGGGGTGATGCTCGGATGGGGTGTGGTCGGCGTCTGGCTGGGGATGTTCCTCGACTGGGCCGTGCGGGGCGCGCTGTTCTACTGGCGGATGGTCAGCGGGCGCTGGCTGTGGAAATATCCGCGAAAGAATGCCTGACAATTGCGCGAAGTGGAGAATAATTCGGCAAACGATCGGAAATATGCATTCTGCCTTTGACATCATGGGGGAGCATCGATAATATGCGCCCCGTTCACACGATTCCTCTGTAGTTCAGTCGGTAGAACGGCGGACTGTTAATCCGTATGTCACTGGTTCGAGTCCAGTCAGAGGAGCCAAATTTAAAAAGCCTGCTTTTAAAGCAGGCTTTTTGCTTTTCTGCATCTGGAAAAATTGTCGGGTGGCGGCTTCGCCTTACCCGACCTACAAAAACCTCGAATCGTAGGCCGGGTAAGGCGAAGCCGCCACCCGGCAAAAGCCGCACTATCCGTTCACACCAATCGGCGCCGTCGCCTCAACCAGCCACGGACGCGCATCGCTATTCACCAGAGGTGAAAGCACCTCGCGTACCTGCCGGTGATACGCATCCAGCCACTGCTTTTCCTGATCGCTCAACAGATGCAGCTCAACCTGACTTAAGTCGATCGGGATCAGCGTCAGCGAGGCAAATTTGCAGAACCCCGGACGGCTTTCCACAATCTCAACCTGGTTTTCAATACGAATACCGTGGCTGTCGCCCAGATAGTAGCCCGGCTCGATAGTCATGATATTGCCCGCCACCAGCGGCCACGGATTGACCTTTTTGGCGATGCGATGCGGGTTCTCGTGGATCAGCAGCTGGTGCCCCACGCCGTGTCCCGTGCCGTGATCGTAATCCAGCCCCATCTCCCACAGCGGGCGACGCGCAAACGCATCCAGCTGATGCCCCTGAGTCCCGGAAGGGAACTGCAGGGTAATGAGCGACAGGAAGCCTCTCAGCACGGCAGTGTAGTGCAGGCGCTGCTGCGGATCGACTTTCCCCCACGCCAGCGTGCGGGTGGCGTCGGTGGTGCCGTTAACATACTGGCCGCCGGAATCGTTCAGATAAAAATGGTCATGGCCGATAGGCTTATTGCTGGCCTCGCTCGAATGATAGTGGCACATCGCCGCATTGCTCGAAGAGGCGGAGATGGTTTCAAAACTCTGCTCAATAAACCCCGGCTGCTGTTGACGGAACGCAAGCTGCTGCGCCTGAGCGTCCAGCTCGGTGAGCGGTTGTCCTGCCGCCTCGCGCCGCGGCACTTCGCGGCTCAGCCAGGCGAGGAAGTTGACCCAGGCGGCCCCGTCCTGGTGATGGCACTCGCGATAGCCTGCCAGCTCGACCGGGTTTTTAGTCGCTTTCATCAGGATGATGGGATCGGTCCGCCAGACAATTTCTCCCCGTGGCTCAATGGCGAAGCGCAGGGCAACCGGCGCGGAATCGGCATCAATCATCACCCGTTTGCCTTCAGCAATCTGCTGGCAGCGTTCAATAAAGGTATCCTGCGGCGCAACGGTGAACGCATTGCGCACACCGTCAGGCAGGGCGCTGAGCTTATTGTCGTTAACAAACCACTCAACGTGACCGTCACGACCAAGAAGGGCAAAGGAGAGCGGTACCGGGCTGTAAGGGATATCCGCACCACGGACGTTCAGCAGCCAGGCGATGTTATCCGGCAGGGTGACGGCGAGATAATCAGCGTTGTTTGCGGCCAGCACGGCGGCAACGCGCTGACGTTTGTCCGCGCTGCGTTCGCCGCTGTGTTCAACCGGCATCTCACGGATAAGCCCCGCCGGCGCGGCAGGACGATCGGTCCACAAGGTGTCAAAAGGCGAGGCCTTCAGAGGGACCAGCTCGCACGGCGTGGCAGACAGCTGCTCAAATTCTGAATTTGTCATCAGCAGCGCGTCAAAACCGATGCGCGTTCCTGCCTCAACGTTTTCTGCAAGCCATTCTGCCAGCGGCTCGTTGTGCAGGTGGTGGATCTCAACCTCATCCGTATTGACCTGAACGCGGGCCTGAACCTGATAGCGACCGTCGACGAACAGCAGCGCCTTGTTTTTCAGCACCAGCGCCACGCCGGCCGAACCGTCAAAGCCCGTCAGCCAGGCCAGCTTTTCGTCGTAGGGCGCGCAGTATTCGCTCTGCCAGGCATCCGCGCGCGGGACGATCATCCCGTCGAGATGGCTGGCCTCAAGCCAGTGGCGTAGGGCAGAGAGCGGTGATGTGGTGTGCATGGTTTTTCCTTGTTATTAGCGGAACGGCGGCTCGTTGAAGGTGCGCAGCTTGCGGGAATGGAGCTTGTCACCTTCTGCCCGCAGCAAATCAATCGCACGAATACCGATCTGCAGATGCTCAGAGATAGCCCCTTCGTAGAAACGGTTGGCCTGGCCCGGCAGCTTAATTTCACCGTGCAGCGGCTTATCGGAGACGCACAGCAGCGTGCCGTAAGGGACGCGGAAGCGATACCCCTGGGCGGCAATGGTGGCGCTCTCCATATCGATCGCCACCGCGCGGCTCAGGTTGAACCGCAGCGCGGAGGCGGAGTAGCGCAGCTCCCAGTTGCGGTCATCCGTTGTGACGACCGTGCCGGTGCGCAGGCGCTGCTTAACCTCTTCGCCCGGCATGCCGCTGACCTCTTTGGTGGCGTCGTACAGCGCGCGCTGTACTTCGGCGATGCTCGGGATTGGGATGTCCGGCGGCAGGACCGCATCAAGCACGTGGTCATCGCGCAGATAGGCGTGGGCCAGCACGTAGTCGCCAATCAGCTGGCTTTCGCGCAGGCCGCCGCAGTGGCCAATCATCAGCCACACGTCCGGGCGCAGTACCGCCAGATGGTCGCAGATGGTCTTGGCATTTGACGGGCCAACGCCGATGTTAATCAGCGTGATGCCCTGACCGTCGCCGGTGATCAGGTGCCAGGCGGGCATCTGGTGCTTTTTCCACGCCAGGTCGGAGATCGCCTGCTCGGGCGCTTCGGTTTCAGCGGTGATCCAGATCCCGCCCGCGCAGGACAGCGCGATATACGGGCTCTCCGGGTCGAGGATCTGGCTGCAGCCCCAGCGGACAAATTCGTCAACGTAGCGGGTGTAGTTGGTAAAGAGCACGAACGGCTGGAAATGTTCGACTGGCGTACCGGTGTAGTGGCGCAGGCGCGCCAGGGAGAAATCGACCCGGCGGGCATCAAAATGCGACAGGGGAGAAAATTCTGCCGGGTGATAAATCCCGTCGGCCGTTTCATCGCCAATCTGTGAAAGTTCCGTCGTCGGGAAGTGGCGGGTCAGCCCCGCGCTCATGGAGCGGTCAAGCGTTAACGCCGAACCGTCAATCACGTAGGGATACGGGATCTCATGCTGCGAGGGCTCAACGGCAATGTGCGCGCCGTAATCCTGGTACAGCAGCGTGAGCTGTTCTTCAAGATACGGGCGGAACAGCGCAGGGCGGGTGACGGTGGTGCTGTAGCAGCCGGAGTGGGTAAAGCGCGCGTAGGCGCGGGTTTTGGGATTGCTGCTGGCGCTGCCGTCCCAGGTCACAGAGAGCGATGGATAAACAAAAAGGCCCTCGGTTCTGGCCTTTTGGTCGGGAAGTTTCCCCGTTTCGATATATTCGCTGATGGCGCCGCGCAGCGCGTTGACGGACTGTTCGTACAGCGCGTCGAGTTTTTCCAGCGCCTGAGCCGGGGTCAGGCTGGAGCCCTTATTATTCATCTCTGTCTCCTTGTTCCACAGGTGTGCGACTCTACCCGATAGTATGTCACACGCCCGTGAAACAAAAGGGAGATCAGCCGTGGCTCGTCTCTTTCATCAGAAGCGCCGTCGCCGCCGACAGCAGGCAGCCGGCCAGCAGATAAATCGCCACGCTGTGCCAGTTGCCGCCGGAGAAGGTCACCAGCGCGGCGGCAATAAACGGCGTAAATCCGCCGCCGACCACGCTTGCCACCTGGTAGCCCACGCCCGCGCCGCTGTAGCGGTAGCTTGCGCCAAACAGCTCGGTGAACATCGGCTGCTGCACGCACACCACCATATCGTGAGCGATGTTGGCGAGCATGATGGCGAAGAAGACAATCCAGAAGATCGACTGCGCCTCCAGCGCCATAAAGAATGGCCAGGCGCTGAGGGTTCCAATCAGCGCCCCGGTGATGTAAACGCGGCGGCGGCCAAACCGGTCCGCCAGCCATGCGAAGCAGGGGATTGTCAGGCAGCTGATCCCGCCGACCAGCAGGCCAATATTGAGGAACAGTTCGCGGGGAAGACCGAGGTTCTGCGTCGAGTAGTTCAGGGCAAACGCGGTGACGATATACATCGTCAGCAGCTCGCACAGGCGCAGGGCGATAATTTTCAGAAAAGCGCCAGGGTGCTGAACCAGCGCTTCCATCACAGGCAGACGCTTTTTGGCGAGCGGTTTTTCCAGCTGTTGTTTTTCAAACTCAGCCGACTCCTCCATCCCGTTACGGATCCACAGCGCGGCGATGACCAGCACGATGCTGAAGATGAACGGAATTCGCCAGCCCCAGCTCAGGAACTGCTCGTCGGTGGTGAGCTGGCTGATTAGCGATACCAGCCCGGTGGAAAGCAGCAGGCCTACGCCGTACCCGACCTGTACGCCGCTGCTGTAAAACGCTTTCCTGTGCTTCGGCGCGCTCTCAACGGACAGCAGCGCCGCGCCGCCCCATTCGCCGCCGACGGCGAAGCCCTGGATGGCGCGCAGGGTGACCAGCAGTACCGGCGCCCACCAGCCGATAGAGGCAAACGAGGGGAGAATACCGATAAGCGCGGTGGCGATCCCCATCATCCAGACGGTGAGCATCAGCATGCGCTTGCGGCCAAGACGGTCGCCGAAGTGGCCGAAGATCACCCCGCCCAGCGGGCGAAACAGAAAGCCGACGCCGAAGGTGGCAAATGCGGCGAGCGTACCCATCGCAGGGCTGACCTGAGGAAAAAACTCGCGGTTAAACACCAGGGCGGCAGTGATGCCATAAAGCAGAAAATCATACCAGTCGACGACGGCACCCGCGAAGCTGCCTAAGGCCGCGCGGCGGGCACGATTGAGCGAAGGTGTCTCCTCGTTGGGACGATCGGAGATGAGGGTGGAGTCCATAGTTGTCCTGTCCGTACTGATTTTTAATTATTGGTATAAGAAAAGGTCACTCACAAAGCAGCCGTCATATAAACGGAACCTATGAGACTACCGCGACAAAACGCCTGAGAAAACGTTTTTATCTTTCCGGAAGGCGCTGAATAAATAAATTTCATCTTTCCCTGCCTCGAGATAAATCAGTCTGCTTGGCTCCGGTTAGTGCTGAATGGATTACAGTTATAGTTACTGCTGCGTGAGTTAATCTGAGGGAATAACGATGCAACGCACCTTTTCGGCATTCTGGATGGTCCTGTTTTTATTCGTCGCACCGCTTAACGCGGAGCCCAACGTCTACGGTGAGCAACGCATCAGCGGCTGGTGGAATGCGCTGACCGATGATATTTCCCTGACCTGGGAAGAGCCTCAGCGTTACGACCTGTACCTGCCGTTCCTGAGCTGGCACGCTCGCTTTATGTACGACAAAGAAAAAACGGACAATTACAATGAAATGCCGTGGGGCGGCGGGCTGGGCGTTTCCCGTTATAACGAAGAGGGGAACTGGAGCGCGCTGTTTGCGATGATGTTCAAGGACTCGCACAACGAATGGCAGCCCGCGATGGGCTATGGCTGGGAGAAGGGCTGGTATCTGGATAATGCCAAAGATTTCCGTCTTGGGCTCGGCGCCGCAGCGGGCATCACGGCGCGAGATGATTTTGCAAACTATGTCCCGCTACCGTTCATCTTCCCACTGTTTTCGGCCGGGTATAAGCGCGTTACCGTCCAGTTCACCTATATTCCCGGGACGTATAACAACGGCAACGTGCTCTTTGCCTGGCTGCGCTTAGGCTTTTAAAGGGTGATCACCTTTTTTGCCACGGCGTTAGACAATACCAGCATGGAGAACAGAACAGAGGTAATGAAAGTGAGCACAATCAGCGCCAGCTTCATACCGAGAGAGGTGACCGGTATCAGCGCCGTCAGCAGATGAAACACCGAGTAGTGCACAATGTACACGCCGGTCATCGTTTTGCTGATGGCGGCCAGTATGGACTCCTTAAATTCAGCATTGCGGCGAAAGCGCACGCCGTTCGCCGCAATCACCAGGGCAATAATCAGGATGTAGATCTGCGAGCCGGTGAGAATAAAGGCGTTTCTGTCGGCCTTGAACAGCGCGAAGAAGAAGTGGCGCTCGTAAAACCAGGTGAAAAGGTAGATAAACGGGATAGCGACAACCGCTGCCCGGACCACATTTTTGCGGCTAATCCACTCGGCGACTTTCGGGTCGCAGAAGAGTTGCCCCGTCAGATAAAACAGCAGCCACGTCCACAGCCGATACTGCGGTGAAAGTGAAAGGGCGTGCGCTTCAGGATAAAGCGCCGATAGCAGATCGTATCCATAGGAAAAGAGCAGCAGGGCGGCAATCGCGCCGCAGAACAGCGCTCGCCGCTGGCTGAGCCACTCCACCGCCGGGTGGAAGGTGTAAATCACCACAAACGCAAAAACGAACCAGGGCTGGATTAAATACCCGCGCTGATAGGGCTCCCACAGGTAGTAGATCGTTATCCAGAACAGAAAAACAATCACCAGACTTTTAATTTTACCCAGCTGCCAGCGGGTGCCGTGCCGGGATTGTCCGTCGAGATAGCCCGCAACGACAAAAAACAGCGGCGTGGCAATCGTCGATATAAAGGTTAAAAACCCCAGGATCCAGTGATAGTCGTAATCATAATGATCCCAGGTGTTATAGATGGTAAAGAAGGTCACCGCCGTCATACAGCCCAGCGTCTTGATAATGTTCAGCCCTGTCGCATTCATTGTTGTTTGGCTTCGTCCTTACGATGGAAACACGCATAGATAACGGGGAGTACCAGCAGCGTCAGGATTGTAGCAAACCCCAGTCCAAACATAATCACAACGGCCATGCTCTGGAAGAAAACGTCCAGCAGCAGCGGAGCCAGGCCAAGTACGGTCGTAAACGCGGTGAGCAGGATGGGGCGCAGGCGCGAGGTGGCGGCGTACACGATCGCGCCGTGCTGATCCTTTTGCGTTTTCTGCTGTTCGATCTCTTCCACCAGCACGATGCCGTTGCGGATGAGCATGCCGCTCAGGCTCAGCAGACCAATCAGCGCCATAAAGCCAAAGGGAATGCCGGTAAGTAAAAATCCCGGCGTCACGCCAATCAGCGCCAGCGGCACGGTCAGCCAGATGGCGACCGCATTTTTTACCGAGCTGAACATCAGAACCGTAATGACAAACATCACCAGATACCCGAGAGGTAGCGTTGTGAAAAGCCCCTGCTGCGCTTCGCTGGAGTTTTCCGCGTCGCCCCCCCACTCGATGCTGTAGCCGTGTGGCAGGCTAAGGGCATCAATCTGCGGCTTCACGCGGGCGAGAATGTCCCCGGAGGTTTGCTGGCTCAGCGGATCGGGATCGGTCTGCACCGTCAGCACCCGCGAGCGGTCGCGTCGAAGGATCAGCGGATCTTCCCACTCCAGCGTGAAGCGGCTGACGACGTTGCTCAGCGGGATATACTGCTGCCGCGTCTGGCTCCACACCAGCACGTTGTTCAGGTGATTGGCGTCCAGCCTTTCGCTCTCAGGCGGGCGCACCACCACGGGCAGCAGGTCACTGCCTTCCCGATACAGCCCCGCCCGGCTGCCGGAGAAATTCATCTCCAGCGCGTTATCAACGTCCTGCTTATCTACGCCAAGCTCGCGGCCCAGTGCGGCAACGTACTGTGGGCGGATCACCTTGCTGCGGTTTTGCCAGTCGTTCCTGACGCCGCCCGTGGCAGGATCGCGGGTGAGAATGTCGTCCACCTGGCTGGCTATCAGACGCAGCCTGTCAGGGTCCGGGCCTTTAATGCGCACCTCAATGGCGCTGTCGCCGGAGGGGCCAAACATCACGCGTTTGGTGCTGGCGTTTACCTGGGGATAGTTTCGCGCGATGTACTCGTCCACGTGGCGCGTCAGGGCAGAGATGTTGCGCTGGTCATCCATTCTAACCATGATCTGCGCATAGTTGCCGTACTGCCGCTGTCCGCTGTAGGTCAGAATAAAGCGCATACTTCCCTGACCAATGGTTGAGACGGTGGTCTCCACGCCTGGCTGGCCATTGATCGTTTTTTCAATATCGCCGGTCATTTTCTCGGTCCATTTAATATCGGTACCGTAGGGTAACCACAGGTCGACAAAGAAAATCGGCGTATTAGACGACGGGAAAAAATTTTGCCGCACGGCGCCGAAGCCCCAGACAGACGCTGCCAGCAGCGCAGCCATCACAATGAGCGTCGGTGCCTTATGGTGCAGCAGCGTGTTAAGCAGGCTCTGGTAAAGGCGGTAGAGACGTTTGTCATAAGGGTCTGACTCGTCGGTTTTATCGGGCGCGCTGTCGTTTTTAAACAACCACCACTTAATCAGCACCGGGGTGAGGGTGAGTGCCGAGAACCAGCTCAGCATCAGGGAAATCAGCAGCACCTGGAAAAGGGATTTACAGTATTCCCCGGTGGAATCCTGCGACAGCCCGATCGGAGCAAACGCCAGGATGGCAATCACCGTCGCCCCCAGCAGCGGCAGGGCGGAGCGGCGGATGATGTAGTTCACGGCGGTCAGCAGCGGGGAGCCCTGCTGTCGGGCAATCAACACCCCTTCGACAATCACGATGGCGTTATCGACCAGCATGCTGAGGGCGATAATCAGCGCCCCGAGCGAGATGCGCTGCAGCTCAATGCCCCACAGATACATAATCAGCAGCGTGCCCAGCACGTTGAGCGCGAGGGAGAACGCGATAATGATCCCGCTGCGCACGCCCATAAAGATCAGCAGCACGCCGATGACAATCGCCAGCGCCATCAGGAAGTTAATAATAAAACCGTTAACAGAGTGGCCCACTTCGGCTGCCTGATCGTAAAACAGGTCTATCTGTATGCCTGCCGGTTTTTCCGCCGACATCTGGTTGAGCTTCGCCTCCAGCGCGTGGCCCACATCGATCACGTTCACGCCGGGAATAAAAGAGACGCCCATAGTGACGGCTTTTTTGCCGTTGGCATGGTACATACTGGCCGGCGATTCGTTCAGCCCGCGCGACAGCGTGGCGATATCCCGCAGGCGCGTCGCCGCCCCGGTGCCGGAAGGCGTGATGATGATATCCGCCAGTTCATCAAGATTCTCGAACTCACCGGTCGGATGCAGGCGAATGGATTCGGTTCCGGAGGTGATTTCTCCGGCGCTGGAAACGACGTTAAGTCTGCTGAGCAGGGCCGAAAGCTGGTTCAGCGTAATGCCGCGCGCGGCCATTTTGGTCAGGGAGACATCGATATTGACCTGTTGGCTAATGGCCCCGCCGATGGCGACCTTCGCAACGCCGGGGACCAGAATCAACGCGCGGCGCAGCTGCTCCGCATATCTCACCAGTTCAGGATTAGTGAATTCATCTCCGGAAATGGCGAAGAAGAAGCCGAACACGTCGCCGAAATCGTCATTTACAAAGGGCGTGACGACGCCGGGCGGGAACTGACGTGAGGCATCGCCCACGCGGCGGCGCAGTTCATCCCAAATCTGCGGTAGCTCGTTCGAGTGATAGCGTGAAGCGATGTTAACGGTGATTTGCGACAGACCGTTTGAAGAGATGGAGCTCACGTTGTCCAGATAAGGCAGCTGCTGAAGGGCATTCTCCAGCGGAAGCGTCACCTCCTCTTCAACCTGCTGAGCGGATGCGCCGGGGTAGTGGGTGACTACCACTGCGGTTTTGATGGTAAAGGCGGGATCTTCCAGCCTGCCGATATTTAACAGGGCAAAAATCCCCCCGATGCCCAGCAGCAGGATCGTTAGCCAGACGCGAACAGGGTTATTGATAAATTGACGAGAGATATCCATTACAGTCCCCGTTCACGCGTCCAGATTCGCACCGGCTGGTTAGCATGGAGCTCCCCAACGCCCGCGGCCACGACGCGTTCGCCCGCCTTAAGCCCGCTGGTAATCACCACGCCTTCGGTGCTTACTTGCCCCACGCTGACCTTGCGGTCTTCAAGATGGAGCGCGTCGCCTTCGCCCGTTACGACCCAGACGTGCGGCTCATTGCGCGGGCTGTTGTCCGGGTTAAAGACGGCCTCAACCGGTACGACCAGCGCCTGAGCGCCCGCGCCAGCCGGGAGGTTGGTTAAATTGATGGTCACCGTACCGCTTACGCCACCGACGGCGGGAAAATCATCTGGCCGCGGCATGGTCAGTATCACCTGCCAGGTCAGGGTATTGCTGTCGCTGCTGCCCGAGTGCTCTTTGTAGACGGCGGTAAATTCCCGATCCGGCATGGCGTTAATTCTCACCACGGGGCGATACTGCGCGTTGCGGATATCAAAGGTCTTAAACAGGTTTTCAGGAATACTAAACACCACGTCCAGCAGGTCGGTGCGGGTTAACGTCACGATGGGCTGACCGGCAGATACCACCTGATGGTTTCGTACATGTACGCTGGCTGCCGTCCCGCTGAAGGGGGCGACGAGCGTCATCTGATTCAGCTCTTCCCGGGCAATCTGCAGCGCCGCATTCGCCGAATCGCGGTTCGCACGCTGCACGTCCATTTCCGCTTTCGATATCGCCTGGCGGCCCGCCAGCGTCTGGAAGCGGTCGAACTGCCTCTGGGCCAGCGTCGCCGCCGTTTGTCTGTCGTTAACCCGCTGCTGGGCTTCACGGGCGTTCAGCCTGGCAAGCTGTTGCCCCTGTTTGATGACGGCACCCTGACGCACATCGAGCGCGTCAATTTGACCTGCGCGCTTGAAGGAAAGGTCTGTGGCATCGCCCGATTCAATGCGGGCGGGAAAAACGCGCTGCTGGGCGTGACCGGGAACCGTCACCTCCGCCACTTTTACCATTCTGGGAAGGGGGGAGGCTTGCTTCGGTTTCGGGTCGCACGCCGTGAGCGTTAATAAAACGAACGGTAAAAGAGAGAGGTAGCGGTTCACTGTATTCCCCTAATAAATAACTGTTTTATTTATTCCATCACCTGGACAGGGGTGACACTATTCTGCCAGAACAGTGACGACCATATAGGTAAATAAACCAATCGCCGTGCTGGCGATAATGGCAAGCGCAATAAACATACCCAGACGGATCAGGCTTAAACCATACATACATTCCTCCATGAGCCGGAAGCGGTCGCTGACTATGAGCATAGTCGGCGAAAAGATAAATGTTAAATAGCCATTATCAGTGGGGAAGCGCTAAACCTGATATTCCTGTGCTACGTTTAATATTATTCATCTCTTTTTACCGTAGCTGGCATTAAGGGCAACCCCCTGCATTTAATGCGTTTTTTGCTTCATTCACTCTCGTGTTGGTTATAAAAAGGATGCTCGATATGTATAAAAACATTCTCGTTCCGGTGGATGTCTACGAGACAAGCCTGGCGGATAAAGCGTTGCAGCATGCACAGTTTCTGGCGCAAAGCGCTTCGGGTGACATTCATTTGCTGCACGTTATGCCCAAATTTTCAGCCGAGCTGACGCGTGGTTTTATTTCAGATGCGCGCAAAATGGATGAATATATGATTAATAATTCGAAAGAAAAGCTGTCTGACCTGGTCAAAAAAGTGAATCTGCCAGAAGAGCGTGTTCATCTCCACGTTCGCAGCGGGAATGTCCGTGATGAGGTTATTAAGCTGGCGGATGAACTGGCTGCTGGCGCGATTATTGTCGGCTCGCGAAATCCAAATATTCAAACCCATTTGTTAGGATCGGAGGCGGCAAGTATTGTGCGTTACGCCCATGTTCCTGTTTTCGTTATTCGTTAATTACAGAAGAAGTAAGGTGATTTCTGAATAGAACCTGAGGAAGGAACGATGAAAACAGGAAAACCTGAACGTCCATATTATCAACAAACCGTTGACGAAACCCTGTCGAATATCCACTCCACCCTGGAAGGCCTTAGCGGCACAGAGGCCTCAGCCCGACTTCAGCAGCATGGTGAGAATGCGTTACCGCAAAAAAAGGGCAAACCCGCCTGGCTGCGCTTCCTGGCGCATTTTAACGATGTGTTGATTTACGTTCTGCTGGTAGCCGCGTTGCTTAAGCTCTTTATGGGCCACTGGGTAGACATGTTTGTGATCCTTGGGGTTGCCATCATTAACGCGCTGATTGGCCATATCCAGGAGAGCAATGCGGAAAAATCATTGCAGAGTATTCGCAATATGCTCTCCAGCGAAGCCGTGGTGGTACGACAGGGGAATCATGAAACGATCCCCACCACGGCGCTGGTCCCGGGAGATATCGTGGTGATCCGCGCCGGGGATCGTATCCCTGCGGACCTGCGCGTGATTGAAGCGCATAACCTGCGCGTGGAGGAGGCCATCCTGACCGGCGAATCCACCGTTGTTGAGAAAAACAGCGATGCGTTAAGCGGGGAACTGCCTTTAGGTGACCGGTATAATCTGCTCTACTCAGGCACTACAGTCAGCTCCGGCGGCGGTAAAGGCGTGGTGGTGGCAACCGGGGGCGAGACCGAGCTGGGCCACATCAATCAGATGATGTCCGACATTGAAAAACACCGCACGCCGCTGATGGTGCAGATGGATAAGCTCGGCAAGACCATCTTCATCACTATCCTGGTGATGATGGTGGCGCTGTTTGTCTTTAGCCTCCTGTTCCGGGATATGCCGGTTTCTGAACTGGTGCTGTCGCTTATCAGCCTCGCCGTTGCCGCCGTGCCGGAAGGCCTGCCGGCCATCATTTCCATCATCCTTTCGCTTGGCGTACAGGCCATGGCGCGTCGCAAGGCCATCATTCGCAAGCTGCCTACGGTGGAAACGCTGGGTGCGATGACGGTCATCTGCTCGGATAAAACCGGCACCCTGACGATGAATGAAATGACGGTCAAAGCGGTAATTACCGCTGACACGACCTATCGCGTGGAGGGCGACAGCTACGAACCGGTGGGGAATATTCACCCCGTAGATGACCCGACGCCCGTCAGCGTGACGCAGGGTTCCCTGCTGGAACGCTACCTGCGCACCATTGATCTCTGCAATGATAGCCAGCTGATCAAAGACGAGCAGGGGCTGTGGAAAATCACCGGAGGCCCAACCGAGGGCGCGCTGAAGGTGCTGGCGGCGAAAATCCCGCTCCCGCCGCTCGATACCGAAATGCGCAGCAAAATCCCGTTTGATTCGCAGTATAAATACATGTCCACCCTGTACCGGCTGGGCGAAGAAGAGGCGATTTTAATCACCGGCGCGCCGGACGTCCTGTTCCGCCTCTGCCAGTACCAGCAGACGACTGACGGACTGCAGCCGTTCGATCAGCCTTACTGGGAAGGGAAGATTGAAGAGTATGCCCGGGAAGGATTGCGCATGGTGGCCGCGGCCTGGAAACCTGCCCGCGAGGGGCAACGCGAGCTGGATCACCCGGACCTGCAGGATGGCGTGATCCTGCTGGGTATTGCAGGGATGATGGACCCGCCGCGTCCGGAGGCCATTACCGCCATTGCCGACTGTCTGCAGGCCGGGATCCGCGTGAAAATGATCACCGGCGACCACCCGCAAACGGCAATGAGCATTGGGCAAATGTTGGGGATTGGTAACGCTGCAAGCGCTATCACCGGACGCGAGCTGGAGGCGATGGACGATCGTCAGCTAAGCGACGCCGCGCAGCAGTACGATATTTTCGCCCGAACCAGCCCGGAGGATAAATTCCGCCTTGTGCAGGCCCTGCAAAGTAAACAGGAAGTCGTGGGCATGACCGGGGATGGCGTAAATGATGCCCCAGCCCTCAAGCGGGCGGATGTGGGTATCGCCATGGGCATTAAGGGGACGGAAGTCACCAAGGAAGCCGCCGACATGGTGTTAACGGATGACAACTTTGCCACCATTGCCAGCGCGGTGCACGAGGGGCGTCGGGTTTACGATAACCTGAAAAAGACCATTCTGTTCGTTATCCCCAGCAACATCGCGCAGGCTCTGCTGATCATCATTGCGCTGCTGGCGGGGAACCTGATCCCGCTGACGCCGGTCCTGATCCTGTGGATGAACATGGCGACGTCGGCAACGCTGTCGTTTGGCCTGGCGTTTGAAGCGGGTGAGAAGGACATCATGAACCGGCCACCGCGAAAGGCGAATCTCCATGTGATGGACGGCTATGCCATCTGGCGCGTGGTGTTTGTCGGTCTGATGATTGCCATCAGCGCCTTCGTGCTGGAAGCCTGGCTACAGCCGCGCGGCTATTCGGCGGAATTTATCCGCACCGTGCTGCTGCAAACCCTGGTGACCGCGCAGTGGTTCTACATGCTCAACTGCCGCGTTAATGACGGCTTCTCGCTGAGCAAAGGCCTGCTGGCGAACAAGGGGATTTGGATCGTGAGCGGCGTACTGCTGGCGCTACAGCTTCTTATCATTTACGCACCCTTCATGCAGATGCTGTTTGGCACCGAAGCGCTGCCGTTCCGCTACTGGGTCATCACCTTCCTGATTGGTTTTGTGATGTTCCTTATTGTCGAGGCGGAGAAAGTGCTGACGCGCAGGTGGCGCAAAACCGAGGCGTGATAGCGTAAACTGAGAAAGCCTGCCTGAGCCCGGGCTTTCTCTTTTTTGAGCGCAGAAAACTATGATTAGACTGACCTGGTTCGTCCTTACGCTGTGTGCCGCTGTACCCGGTGCGTTTGCCGTAACCTATACGCTCCCGCCGGAAGGCAGCCGTCTGGTGGGAACCCCGATTATCATCACCGTCCCCGAAGGCAATACGCTGCCTCTGGAAGCCTTTGCCGCGCAGCACGGGCAGGGGCTGAGCAACCTGCTGGAAGCAAACCCCGGCGTGGATCCTTTCTTGCCCAAACCCGGCACCCGGCTGGTTATACCCCAGCAGCTGATTTTGCCTGACACCGTCCGCGAGGGCATTATCGTTAACGCGGCAGAAATGCGCCTCTACTACTACCCGCCAGGCGGTAACGCCGTTGAAGTGCTGCCCATCGGCATCGGTCAGGCCGGGCGTGAAACTCCGCGTAACTGGGTGACGGCCGTTGAGCGTAAGCAGGAAGGGCCAACCTGGTCTCCGACGCCGAATACGCGGCGTGCCTATGCGGCAGAAGGGAAAACGCTTCCGGCATTCGTGCCCGCCGGGCCGGATAACCCGATGGGCCTGTATGCGATTTATATTGGCAGGCTGTATGCCATTCACGGCACAAACTCGAATTTCGGCATCGGACTGCGGGTGAGCCAGGGCTGTATTCGTCTGCGTAATAACGACATCAAGTATCTTTTCGATAATGTTCCCGTAGGTACCCGCGTGCAGCTTATCGACAGGCCGGTTAAAGTTACCACCGAGCCGGACGGCAGCCGCTGGGTGGAGGTTCACGAGCCATTATCGCGTAACCGCGCGGAATTTGAGTCAACCCGGAAAGTGCCTTTGCCTATTTCAGCCGCGCAGCGAACGCAGCTGATAAACGAGGGCGCGGGCGCTGAGCTGGAGCGGCGGTCGGGGATGCCGGTTAAGATCGGCATGTGAGGTGATTTTCGCCGGGTGGCGGCTTCGCCTTACCCGGCCTACGATTCGAGGTTTTTGTAGGTCGGGTAAGGCGCAGCCGCCACCCGACAATTTTTCCAGATGCAGAAAAGCAAAAAGCCTGCTTTAAAAGCAGGCTTTTCAAATTTGGCTCCTCTGACTGGACTCGAACCAGTGACATACGGATTAACAGTCCGCCGTTCTACCGACTGAACTACAGAGGAATCGTGTGAACGGGGCGCATATTATCGACCTGCGTTCGCCTTGTCAAAGGGTGGATCAACGCCTTTTGATTGTTTGCTGACAAAATCGGCAAAGTGATGTTTTTGGCAGCGGAATGCACCGTCTTGGTGCGGGTATACCCCTAATGGGGCAGATCATAAACTGCTGTTTCGGTAATAAAACCCCCCTCTGTAATTAGGTTTCCTTATTTTCAGGCGCTTAGCGAACAATTTAGACCGCCTGGTAAAAGTGGCATTCATATTGCAAAACCTGTTCAACAACGACAGCCGGTTCCGGCACAGCATTTCGAACAGGGGGCAAAATGAACTTAAGACGACTGAAATACTTCGTAAAAATCGTCGATATCGGCAGCCTGACTCAAGCGGCAGAAGTGCTGCATATCGCGCAGCCCGCGCTGAGCCAGCAGGTGGCTACTCTGGAAGGCGAGATGGATCAGCAGCTGTTGATCCGCACCAAACGCGGCGTCACGCCAACGGAAGCAGGCAAGATCCTGTATACCCATGCGCGCACCATCCTTCGCCAGTGTGAACAGGCGCAGCTGGCGGTGAATAACGTGGGCCAGACCCTGAGCGGGCACGTTTCTATCGGCCTGGCGCCGGGAACGGCCGCGTCCTCTATTACCATGCCGCTGCTGCAGGCCGTTCGCGCCGAGCTGCCTGAGGTGCTGGTGTACCTGCACGAAAACAGCGGTTCCGTGCTGAATGACAAACTGCTCAACGGCCAGCTGGATATGGCGGTCCTTTACGATCGCTCCCCGGTCGCCGGCATCACCAGCCAGCCGCTGCTGAAAGAAGATCTCTACCTCGTGGGGACCCGCGACTGTCCGGGCCAGAGCGTAGACCTTACCGCCGTGGCAGAGATGAACCTTTATCTGCCGCGCGACTACAGCGCCGTGCGCGTGCGCGTGGACGAAGCGTTCTCCCTGCGCCGTCTGACGGCCAAAATCATCGGTGAAATTGACTCAATTTCCACGCTCACCGCGGCCATTGCCAGCGGAATGGGTGTGACGGTTCTGCCGGAATCCGCAGCACGCTCGCTGTGCAGCGCGGCGAACGGCTGGATGGCGCGCATCACCACGCCTTCGATGAGCCTGCCGCTGTCGCTGAATATGTCTGCACGCGGTTCGCTGTCGCCGCAGGCGCAGGCGGTAAAAGAGATTTTGATGTCGCTGGTCAGCAAGCCGTCGCTTGAGAACCGTGAACTCCAGCTTGTGAGCTGATATTCCATAAAAGCATAAGATGCTGGTTTTTATTATTTGTTCTGCAGCGCGGCTGACTCTAACAATAGAGCTATGTCAGATGCGCCGGAGTGAATCGTGAATTTCCAGCAACTTAAAATTATCCGTGAGGCGGCCAGGCGGGACTACAACCTGACCGAGGTCGCCAACATGCTTTATACCTCTCAGTCCGGCGTCAGCCGCCATATCCGCGAGCTGGAAGAGGAGCTGGGCATAGAGATCTTTATCCGTCGCGGCAAGCGGCTGCTCGGCATGACGGAGCCGGGTAAGGCTTTGCTCACCATCGCTGAGCGGATCCTCAACGAGGCGAGCAACGTGCGTCGTCTGGCGGATCTCTTTACCAATGACGCCTCGGGCGTACTCACCATCGCCACCACCCACACCCAGGCGCGCTACAGCCTACCGCCGGTGATTAAAGCGTTCCGCGAACTTTTCCCCGACGTCCGTCTGGAGCTCATCCAGGGCACGCCGCAGGAAATTGAAGTGCTGCTGCAAAACGGTGGGGCCGATATCGGCATTGCCAGCGAACGCCTGAGCAACGACCCGCTGCTGGTGGCGTTCCCCTGGTTCCGCTGGTACCACAGCTTATTACTCCCGGTCGATCATCCGCTGAATCAGGTTTCCCCTCTGACGCTGGAAGACGTTGCGAAATGGCCGCTGATCACATACCGCCAGGGGATCACCGGACGTTCACGCATTGATGAAGCCTTCAACCGCAAAGGGCTAACGCCGGACGTGGTGCTAAGCGCGCAGGACTCCGATGTGATCAAAACCTACGTTGAGCTGGGTCTCGGCATTGGCCTGGTGGCGGAACAGTCCAGCGGAGAACGCGAGGACGGGAACCTGGTGCGTCTTGATACGCGTCATCTGTTTGACGCCAATACCGTATGGCTTGGCCTGAAGCGTGGGCAGCTGCAGCGCAACTACGTGTGGCGCTTTATCGAACTCTGCAACGCCGGGCTGTCGGTGGATGAGATTAAACGCCAGGTGATGGAACCGGAAGAAGTGGCGATTGATTATCAGATTTAGGCGCTGGTTTGCCCGGTAGCGCAGTGCTTGCCGGGCTTGGCGACTGAATAAATGCCCAGATAAACGTGCTCATGACGGCAACTTATTGGTGGACGTGGGGACATGCTGCTGCATCAATTCAACGATCCACTCAATAAAAACGCGCAGTCTGGCGTTGACATGGCGGTTCGGCGGAAATGCCAGGTACAGGGGCATTGGGTGAATACGCCAATCTTCAAATAGCGGAATCAAGGAGCCACAAGCCTGATGTGCTGCCGCCATATAGACGGGTAGCGCAATCACGCCTAATCCCGCCAGCCCAGCTTCGAGGTAGGCGTTGCCATCATCCACTGCAAGCACATAGCTGGCCCTGATTTCAATATGTTCACTCTCACCGTGCAGTACCAGCGGATCAATCTTACCGGTGCGTGAGGACAAGAATCCCACTATGCGATGGTCCGTGTTTTCCAGCTCTCGCGGGTGCGCAGGGGCGCCGAGGCGTTCCACATAGCTCGGTGCGACGTAAACACCGATTTGCAAATCACCGACATGGCGTGCGATCAGGGACTGGTCACTGATTTCGCCGCCCCGCAGGACGCAATCCACGTTGTCGCCGATCAGATCCACCACCCGGTCACTCACGCCCATGTCGAACTGGATATCAGGGTAGCGCGCGTGAAAAGCCGGTAGCGCGGGCACCAGCACCAGGCGGGCAAGCGGAGTGGGCACGTCCACCCGCAGCCGTCCTCTGGGCGTCATCGCCGAACTGGACAGGCTGTTTTCAGCATCTTCCATGTCCTCCAGCAGGCGGATGACGCGCTCGTAGTAGACCGCGCCATCAGGAGTCACACCGAGCCTGCGGGTGGTGCGATGGAGCAGCTTAACGCGCAGGCGCGCTTCCAGCTGCTGAATAAGCTGCGTCACCGTGGTTTTGCTCATATGAAGCGTTTGGGCAGCCCTGGTGAAACTGCCTGCCTCCACCACGCGAGCAAAGGCGCGCATCGCATCGAAACGATCCATCCCTTGTCCTCTTTTTTCACCAATTGTTTGGATATTACAAACAATGATGGACAAAGTCGCTTGTTTATCCGCCCGATCTTGCGCCTGTAAAGTGTCTTTATGTTCACTGGGCAGATTTCGCCCCATTACAAAGGTACTAACATGACAATACGCGAAGCCGTTTTTCCCTTCGGTCGGCAGGCGCTCTACGAGCGCAACCGGTATTCACCCGCCATCAAATCTAACGGCTTCCTGTTTGTTTCGGGACAGGTTGGTAGCCGGGAGGATGGTTCGCCTGAAGAGGATCTCAACGCGCAGATCCGGCTGGCATTCGAAAACCTTAATGCTGTTCTCGCAGCTGCGGGTTGCACGTTCGATGATGTGGTTGACGTTACCCTCTTTGTCGTCGATCCCGAGTCAAACCTCGATGCTATCTGGAGTATCCTGCCAGAATATTGGGGGGAAGCGCCTTACCCTACGTTGACCGGGATCGGCGTGACGTGGCTGTACGGGTTCCAGTTTGAGATTAAGGTGATTGCCAGACTGCCCTAAGCGTAACGGGTCTTTCCTACGGTCAAAAGACAATACAGCGGGCGCAGCTCCGATCCGGAAGCCGCCTCGCATTTCGTTTATCCTATCCGCCATAATCCTTTGAACCACAAAAAGAGTTTTCTATTATCAGCCTTCTTAGTTCCACGCTTCGTTCCCGCCTGCACTGTCCTTCGATGGATAACGGCTTTATGGACACCTAAATACGGAAAGGAAATCACCATGAATCTGATGAATAATTGTGCACTTCCCGTCATGAATGTTATATTAAAATATAATATTCGGAGGTGCGCTATGTATACAACTCGTCTGAAAAAGGTCGGTGGATCCATCATGCTGGCGGTTCCTCCCGCCGTGCTGAAAACGCTGGAGCTGTCGACGGACAGCGAAGTCGGCATGACCATTAATAATGGCTGCCTGATTATTGAACCCCAGAAGCGGCCTCACTATTCGCTTGAGGAGCTGCTGGCGCAGTGCGATCCGCACGCTGATATGAGTGAAGAGGAGCGGGAATGGATCGATGCGCCTGCGGTGGGCAAGGAGATCCTGTAAATGGACAGAGGGGAAATCTGGCTTGTTTCACTGGATCCGATTGCTGGCCACGAACAAAGTGGGAAACGTCCGGTTCTTATCGTATCGAAGGCATCGTTTAACAAGCTGACCCGGTTACCGGTAGTGGTTCCCGTCACCAGCGGCGGAAACTTTGCACGTACAGCAGGTTTCACCGTTTCACTGGAAGGGGCGGGGACAACAACAACGGGCGTTATTCGCTGCGACCAGCCCAGAACCATTGATATGTCTGCCCGGAACGGCATGCGGCTGGAACGCATACCTGACGCCGTTGTAAATGAGGTACTTGCCAGACTGGATGCGATTCTGAATTAACATCAGTGACGCAGAAAAGCAAAAAGCCTGCTTTAAAAGCAGGCTTTTCAAATTTGGCTCCTCTGACTGGACTCGAACCAGTGACATACGGATTAACAGTCCGCCGTTCTACCGACTGAACTACAGAGGAATCGTGTGAACGAGGCGCATAGTAGCGACCTCGGTACGCCTTGTCAAAGGGTGAAAACGCACTTTTCGTTTGTTTGCCGACAATTTCAGCAAATCGCTGATTTTATAGCAAATTCGCGTTGAAATTACACAGCAAATGCGCCGCCCGCAGGCGGCGCGCAGGATCAGAACAGTACGGAGTAGTTCAGACCAAAGGTACGTCCGCGGCCTTTATAGGTATACAGGCCCGGTGCGCCGTAGGTTGGGCTATACAGCCCCGGCGCGCGCTGGCCCCAGGCGGTGGTGTAGTCTTTGTCCAGCAGGTTTTCCACGCTGAAGCTGACCTTACCCACCGGCAGGGCGTAGCTGCCCAGGAAGTCGACGGTGTTATAGCCATCGATCTTCTTGCCGTCGGAGTCTGACACGTCAAAGGTCTGCGTGCTCTGCACGCGCAGGGTCCAGTCGCCCGGCGCCCAGTTGACCCAGGCACTGGCTTTCGACGGGCTGGCGCTGTCAACCGTCAGCTTCTCCCATTTGCCGTTTTCGCGGGTTTCAGACTTAATGGCGTTAAAGTTCGCACCGGTGCTCCAGTCGCTGTCGGTGAAGAAATAGTCCACCTGACCTTCCACCCCGTAGATACGACGCTTGTCGTCTTCCAGGTTGATGGTCATATCCGTCTTGTTGATGGTGATGGTTTTATCCGAGAGCGAGTAATACGCCGCGACCTGCGTGCGCAGGTTATCGCCGGTGTAGCGCCAGCCCAGCTCATAAGCGTTGACCTTGATACCGTCCAGCGTCGAATCGTTCACGTTGACGCTGTTCAGCAGGCGATAGTGACCGTTGCTGAGCTGATAGGTGCCGGAGCCGTAGTACTTCGCCAGGTCCGGAATTTCGAAGCCCTGTGAGAAGTTAAACCACAGCTGCTGCTGTTCGGTCAGGCGACCAAGGATCCCGGCGTTAAACAGGAAGTTGTTGTAATCGGTTTTCCCGCCCGGCACCGCGTCGGCGGAGGTGGCTTTCCCGGTGGCGATGGCCTGCTGCTGGGCGTAACCGACAAAGTCGTCCACCTTGTTTTCGGTGTACTGATAACGCACGCCGCCGCTCAGGGTGATGGCGTCAATGTCGTAGCTGGCCTGCAGGAACGGGGCGAGGTTGGTGATGCTGTAGCCCGGGTAACGGCCCACGTTGTAGGCGTTATCCAGCTCCATGCCGCCGCTTGCCGCAGCTTTGCTCAGGTTAAAGAACTGCTGGTTGGCATCGAAGGTTTCGTGGTCGGCATCCACACCCCAGGTCAGCGTTAAATCGTCCACCGGCTTGCTGTTCAGCGTCAGCTTGCCGCCGTAAAAATCGGTTTTCTGCTGGGACGCGCCGATGCTGCTCACCACGCCTTTGGTCAGAGTCGGGAACGGATAATAGGTCAGGCTCTCGTCGCGATAGTAAATCTGCGCGACCAGATCCTGGCCCCAGAAGTCGGTATTGGAGTACTGCAGGTTAATCAGATGGCGCTCGGTACCCGGTACGCGGTCAGAATCAAGATTACCTTTGTTGTAGGCGGTCGCATCCCCCGTTACCGCCGAGAAGTTCTTCCCGAGGTACAGCCCATGCTTGCCGTCGGACTCGCTCTTGTAGTACTGGGTCGTCAGCTGCAGCTGCTGATGTTCGTCGATGTTGATGGTGCCCGTGCCCATCACATCAATACGGTCGGAATACTGGAGGCCGGTCTGGGTGTTATCGATAATCACCTCGTTGCCTTTGCCGTCATACCAGCCGCCGTAGCGCTGATACGATACCGACAGACGACCGGAGGCGTTGTCGTTGCCGCCGCTTACGGCTGCCGACACGTTCTCATCGTGATCGTTGTGGCTGTTAAACCCGCTCTTTGTCCCGGTCTGGAACTCAACTTCGGTCTCCGGCTGGCCCTTTTTGGTGACGATGTTCACCAGGCCGCCGGTGCTGCCGCCGCCGTAGAGCGAGGTGGCGCCGGAGATCACTTCGATACGGTCAATGTTGAACGGATCGATTGAGTCCAGCTGGCGGCTGTCGCTGCGGGACGAGTTCAGGCGAACGCCGTCCACCATCACCATCATGGAGCGGCCGCGCAGGTTCATGCCATAGTTGGTACGGCCCTGGCTGCTGACGTCCATGCCCGGAATCAGCTGCGCCAGCACTTCCTTAATTTCTTTCCCGCCCTGAACCTGCTGCTCAATTTCAGCCCGCTCAATGACCCAGGTGGTCTGCGCCATCTCCGCCACGCTGCGGTGCGCGCGGCTGGCGGAGACAACGATATTTTCTTCCTTTTGTTCTTCCGCCCACGCAGAGGTAGAAAGCATTGCAAGCAAGCAAGGATTTAAAACCCAAAGATGAGAACGTTTCATTGTTATGTTGATCCTGATTGTGTGTGTCAGTACTCGGTGGTTTTTGCTAATGATTTAAAAACCGGGCTGCTGTCCGGGCTGGCGGTGGTGCGCCAGTGGATAACGCCGGGTGTGGTGGCCAGCTCAAACGGCTCGTCGGCGTGCGCGCGATTAAGAATTCGCGCTGCGCGCCAGGCCATCAGGCTGAGCTGGGGTTCGGCAATGCCGAGACGGTGCATCCCGGCGTTCACGGCGAACAGGCGGTTGCTCTGCGGGCCGTCCCATTCGAGAGTGAAATCATTGTTAATGCAGAAGGCTTCGTCCGTGTCCAGATGCAGGCGGTGAGACAGCGGCGCGAGGAACGCGGGCTGCACGGCGCGGTAGCCGGTGGCGAAAATCACCACGTCGCTCTCCAGCTGCTCGCGGCCGCCGTCGAGGTGATGCTGAATGCTCAGGCGATGACCTTTTTCCAGGCGCGTCAGCGCCGTCACCGAGCGGGACGGCAGGAGATGCGCCCAGGGTTTTTCACGCAGCACTTCGAAGCGGTGGTACATGGCGCGGTAAATCGCCAGCAGGGACTCGGTGGTGATGCCGTCGGACGTCATCTTCTGCTCGTGCAGCATCTGCCGACGGGCCTCTTCACCCAGCGTGGAGAAGCTGTCCACGTACTCCGGCGTGAAATACTCGTTGGCAAAGGCGGCTTCATCCAGCGCGTTGTAGTTGTTGCGGCGCGATACCCAGTTCAGGCTCAGCGGCTGGCCCCATTCGCCGCGGAAAATATTCAGGAACAGGTCGGCGCCGCTCTGGCCGCCGCCGACGACGGTGACGCGCTTGCCCGTAAGATCCGGCGTGCGCAGCATCATCTCGCTGGCGTGGAAGCAGGTATCGTCCTGCGTTGTAACGCAGTCAGGCAGGTTGATCTGTTTGCCAATCCCCACGCAGACGTGGCGCGACAGGAAGCGGTCGCGCTGGGTCACCACCTCAAACAGGCCGCTTTTCTCATCAAAGCTCACCTGCTGTACCTGCTGGCTGAAGGCGAGATTGGTGAGGTTTTCCGCCGCCCAGCACAGATAGTCCGCAAACTCTTCGCGGGAGACGGTGCGCTGCTCGGTGGTCAGGAAGCGATAGAACTTTTTGCGCTGCACCAGGTAGTTCAGGAAGCTGTGGCGGTTGGTTGGCTCCACGGCGCTGACCAGATCCTTCAGGAAGCTGGTCTGCATGTGGCAGTCCGGCACCATCATTCCCGGGTGCCAGGAAAAGTGCGGCTTGCGCTCAAGGAACAGCGAGCTAAAGCCGTCCAGCCCTTCGGCCAGAGCGGCGATGCTGAGGTTAAACGGGCCAATACCAATGCCGATGAAATCATAGGTTTTCATTGCGCTGACTCCCGGGAGGCGAGAAAAAGAGGGTTATCAAGGTCGGTAACGTAGTTCGGCAGCATGCGGCTGCCGCCGTCGTGTTCGGAGAAGGTCAGTTTGACCGGGTTGAGGATCACGCGAATAATTTGCGGCTTGAACAGGTCGAACGTCGCGAAGCGCTCCGCAAGCTCCGGGTGCGCGGCCATATAGCGATGTAAAACCTGCGCCAGGATCTGGTAGAAACGGGGTTCGCTCACGCCGCATTGCAGGGTGAGGCGCGAGATAAAGCGCAGCACCGTCACAAAGTTGCCGGTTTGCAGGTCGTGAATGATGTAGTCCGCGCTGAGGCGCGCCGTGACGGCCTTCACCTGCTCCGGCAGGCTCCGGGCCTGCGGGAAATCCTCATCCACCAGGCGCATATCGCCCTGGAAATCCTTCAGCAGGATGCGCTGCGGGACGTAGTCCTTCATCACCAGCGTCACGTTCTGGCCGTGGGCGATCAGCGCCACGCCGTAGCGGCAGAGCAGGTGATAGAACGGGATCACCGTTGCCTCAAACAGCTTTTCCAGCCACGCGTCGGCGCTTAGCCCCGAACGTTTAATCCACGCGTCGATCAGCGGGCGCCCGGCGTTGTCGGTTTCCATCAGCGCCGCCATCAGCACCGCCTGTTCGCCGTCCTGCAGATAACAGGATGGGTTCTCGCGCCAGATCACCCCCAGCATCTCCTGATAGCGGTAGGGCGCTTTCGGCAACGCGGCGTAACCCGGATGCGACAGATAGCCGGCGGCGGGTTCGCCAAGCACCTGCGCGCCAGAGCGGGCAAGCGTAGCGTCGGTGGCAAACTGCTGCTGAAGCCAGCGCGAGGCCAGCGGCCCGGCGGCAATGTACTTGCCCGGAATGCCGCGATAGCAGGAAGTGTTGTAGATAGTCAGCGGAAGCTTGATGTCATACGGCGCGCGACGGCTGGCGTTGGTGAGCGTGCGCAGGGACTGCTGCGCAAGATACTCGTCGCCAAATTCGCCCAGCTCAACCATCTCTCCGCGCGCCAGCTGTGCCAGGAAATGAATGGCGATCTTCTGCTGCCACTGCCACGGGTGCAGCGGCACCGGCAGCCAGCCGTCGTCGAGACCCAGCGCCTGCCAGCGAGCTTCAAAGCGGGCGCGCTCGGCGTTGTCCATGGCGCTGGCCAGCAGAGCGTTGATATCGCAATCGGCGTCGCTGCTCCAGACCAAATGCTCGCGCTGAACGGCAACCCAGTGCAGTCGAAAACGTCCGCGATACTCCGGCGCGTACTGACGGAGCGCGTCCAGACCCCAGCCGCGGCGACCTTTGTTGAAAATAAACTTCGGGTGACCGCTCATCAGACACTGTAATTCGTCCGGGTCGAGGTGGATCAGCGCGTCCGCATCCAGCGCTTCACGCGCCTGCAGCAGCTGCATGTCGCCGCGCAGCGTGGCGTAGAGATCTTCCATGTGCTCTGCCGTTTGCGCGTCGCTCATCTCCAGCACCGTCGCCAGCTGCAGCAGCACGCGTTCCGCTTCGACGGCTTCTCCGCTGGCGGCGATCAGGCTGTCCGGGTCGATATGCAGCCAGCCCCAGATCCCGCGCGCGGCGCGAAACTGCCAGGACTCGTTGCCCATGGTGATGCGCCAGCCGTCCGACGAAACCGGCTCAGCGCGCAGGGTGCGTTCGTATTCCAGCTCGGCGAGGATCTTCGCCACCATCTCGCGGTTCACTTTCTGCCAGAGCGCGTTCACAGTTCCACCTCGCTGAAGAAGCGGTGGCGCTGGCTCATGATGAGGCGCGAGCGCTTGTGCGGGAAGTCGAACTCTTTCACCGTGTCGAAACCGGCGGAGGCCAGATGGCGGAACAGGCGCTGGTTGTCGAAGCGCGGCTCGGCTACGATGCGCGCAGTGCGCGGTTCATCGAGATACAGATAATGGCTCAGGCCTCGCAGCCAGCTGCGGATGTACTGCGCGCCGCGCCAGTTCTCTTCGCCCACCAGCATGTGAAGGCCGCGGTCAAACGGCTGCCAGCGGTAGTGGCGGCCAATGCGGTCTTCCGGTGCCCAGTAGAGCTCAAAATAGCCGAACGGCTGGTCATCGAAGCAGCCGATAACCGGGTAGCAGTAGGCCGAGTCAAGCTGACGGCGCAGGTAGTTTTCCTGCTCGGCCTGCGGGCCCGCCATCTCCCAGAAGGCTTTCACGCGCGGGTTGTTCATCCAGCGTGTAAAGCGCTCGCCGTCCAGCGCCACGTCGACCACGCGGAAGCTGAGGGTACGCTTAATTTGCGGATCGTAGCGACGATACACTTCACCCTGCGGGCGGTGAGGACGCAGCGGGAAATACAGCTGACGGCTCTCATCAAACTGCATCCCGCCGCTGGCACGTGATTGTTCGCCTTTCAGCCACAGCGGCAGCTGCCAGAAGGTTTCGCGTGCCAGATAGTCCCCGTGGGCCAGGCTAAACAGCGCCTGCGCCTGGGGTTCATCCTGCCAGGTTGCCCAGGGCAGGGTAATGCCGGTCAGCGCGGGTGCGGCAACAAACAGCTGATCGAGGGCTTCGACCAGCCAGCCGTCCGGGATCCCATTCAGACGCTCCAGCACCGCGCTGCCGTCGAGACCCAACGTCAGCGGCAGCGCGCGATCCGTTGCGGTGCAGCGAAAGCCGTAGCCGGAATGGACGATATTCGCGATTGCCATTACGCCTTCTCCTTGTAAAACGGGTTGCTAAAGTCGAAATAGATCACCGCCGGATCGGCGATGGTGTTTTCATTGCGATCGTGCAGGTAGCAGAAGAAGTTGCCTTTGCAGTTCCAGGTCGGGCTGTCGAGCACGTAGTCGAGGCAGCGGGTCTGCTTTGCCGTGCGGCGCAGTTCGGCCAGCGCGTCGCGCACCCGGGACATCAGGCTCTCCTCGCTGTCGAAACCTGCGGCGGCGAGGGCGGCGGTGACGGCAAGGGTAGAGTTCAGCAGAAGGTAATAAGGGAAGTAGCGCAGCAGCTGGCTCTCACCGAAGCGGTTTTCCACCTCCGTTTCGCCCGCTGATTTCAGCCACGCGTCGGCTCCTTCGGTCCACGCGCTGCCCTGGCAGTCGCGGTAGATCAGCCCGACGGGGAAATCCTGCTGCATCTCAACGAGGATATTTTGCTGGTGCGCCAGCAGGACCAGACCGTAGTCCGCCTCGGCGCTGAACAGCGGAAGTAATACGCGGTCGCAGTAGGCGTCGAGCCAGCAGCGGGCGGCCTGGGCGAGCGGTAATTCCAGACGCTGACTCAGACGGCGCACCGCGGAGGCCAGCAGGCTATCGCCGCCGTCCGGCGCGGCCTGGGTCAGACTCACCAGCACGTTGGTTTGTGTTTCGGGGGTATCGAACAGCAGGTTGACGCGCAGGGCCATCAGGCTCTCTTCCTGAACGATGCCGTTTTCGTCACGCAGCCCCGCCCAGCCGTCTTCCTGCATCACGCGCATGGTCGGGTAGCGAGCCTGCAAACCTTGCCAGCGTTCCGTTTTCGCCAGGCGCGCCAGGCGCATTCCGCGCTTAACCTCTTTGACCGACAGCGTGCGCACGGAGTTGGTCAGGCGTACGCTGAGGGAGAACTTAATCATGTCGCCGTTGGTTTCGCTGTACAGCGAGCGGGACGAGCTGGTGGGCAGCCACTGCGCGCCCGCTTCACCCAGGTCCTGCAATGAACCGTTTTTCGCCAGACGCTGGCACCAGTCCTGCTCCAGCAGATAGTCGGCCTGCCACGGATGCATCGGCAGCAGCCAGCGGGTGTCGGTGAAGTGGCCGAGCAGCTCAGGCGCGCTCTGGGCCGCGAAGCGCAGCAGACGCTCGCGCAGGGAGACGTTCAGGCTGTCGCCAGCAACGAGCGTGCTCTCAACGGCAAACCAGCGCAGCGGGAAGCGGGAGGCAAAATCGGGCAGATAGCGACGCGCCTCGGTTTCGTTGAACGGCTCGTGCGACTTCGGTGCTGGGTGGAACGCGTGGCCGACCAGCAGCGCCTGTTCCGCCTCGGCAAACGTCAGCGGCTTATCGCGCAGGGTTGCCCAGCTGTGGCGCAGATCGATCGCCTGCCAGGTGTGCGCATGGCTTTCGAGAACGCGCTGCTTAAAACGCGCCAGCGTATCGGCATCCAGCGAGCCTTTTACTGACGGTTTTTCAAGAATTAAATCAACCAGTTGATCAAATGTGACGGCGTCACCGTCATCATTGTTGCTTTGAATAAGCGTTGCCGGAAAACGGTACTGATGATGCTGGGTGGGAGAGAAATAGCGTACCGGAACCCGAAGAGCCTGGGTTTGTGACAGCGGGATATGAATGTCCGATAACGCATCCGCAGCGGTAGTGGGGAGATAGCGCCAGTCCTTCGTTTCGCGCAACAGGGCGTTCAAAAAACACTGGGCTGCAACGTCTGTACCGGCAGAGCGGGGCAGAGCACGCATAGATGTACCTCATTCCATGATTGATAATAATTCTCGTTATGATATTCATTCTGTTTACAGTCGCAACCATTTTTGCAATATTTGTTTTCATAAACTTCATAATTTCCACACATTTATTGACACTATGTTCACATTCTCATGCGCGCTGACTCAGAAACATTGACCAAAAACGTCACCTCAAAAGCCAACTGGCCCCTGGCGCTATGTGCGGGTTTATTAGGTATCGGGCAAAACGGCCTGCTGGTGATGCTCCCGCAGCTGGTGACACTGACCGGGCTGTCGCTCTCGGTCTGGGCCGGGCTGCTGATGTTCGGATCCATGCTCTTTTTACCGGCCTCGCCCTGGTGGGGACGCCAGAGCGAGCGGCGGGGATGTAAGGCCGTGATGGTGGCCTCGCTGAGCGGCTATCTGGCCAGTTTTGTCGTCATGGCGCTGGTGGTCTGGGCTATGGCGGGCGGAAGGCTGGATACTTTCTGGGGACTAGCGGGGCTGATCCTCTCGCGCCTGCTCTACGGACTGACGGTCTCGGGGCTGGTGCCTGCGGCCCAGACGTGGGCTATTCAGCGTGCGGGGCTGGAGAAGAGAATGGCGGCGCTGGCGACGATAAGCTCCGGCCTCAGCTGCGGACGTTTGCTCGGCCCGCCGCTGGCGGCGCTGATGCTCAGCGTCAGCCCGGTGGCGCCGCTCTGGCTGATGGCGATCGCGCCGTTAATCGCCCTGCTGCTGGTGCTTCGCGAAGTCGCGGACCCGCCGATGCCGCCGGTGGCGCACCAGGCGACCCGCCTGCAGGCCTCCATGTTGCCGTTCCTGCTGCTGGCGCTGCTGCTGGCGGCGCTAGTCAGCCTGATGCAGCTTGGGCTGTCACCGCATCTTAGCCCCCTGCTGGAGGGCAATGCCCGTGACATCAGCCATCACGTTGCGCTTCTGCTGAGCCTGGCCGCGCTGGCCACGCTCGCGGCGCAGTTTCTGGTGGTCCGCCCGCAGCATTTCACTCCGGTGACGTTGCTCTGCATCGCGGCGGTGCTAATGGTGGCAGGGCTTGGGCTGATGACCGTCGCCGGTTTAACGCTGTTCTACGTGGGAATTGTTATCACTTCACTCGGGGCGGCGATGGCCACGCCGGGCTATCAGCTGCTGCTGAACGACAGGCTGACCACCGGGAAAGGGGCGGGCGTCATCGCCACCAGCCACACGTTAGGCTACGGCGTCAGCGCGCTGCTGGTGCCCGTGGTGACGCGATTTTACGGCGAGCAGTCTTTGACGGTGGCCGCATGGGGAATGGCAGTGCTGTTTTTAGCGTTGAGCATAGGGGTACGGTCAACCGAGCGGACCCCTGCTGAAAAACCTTAATGGATCTGGCGGGAGGAATGGCCGCCAGACTCCTCATTTTGCCGCAGACGCTGGAGCGGATCCTGCTGATAAAACTGACAGAAACGCTGCCACAGCGCCGGGAAGCGGGGCGCGAAGAGCTCGGGCGCGCTGAAGAAATACTCCGAGAGCACAGCAAAGCATTCGGCCGGGTCGGTTGCCGCATAGGCGTCAATGCTGGCCGCGCTTTCGCCCACCAGGTCTATTTCATCCTGGATATTATCCATCGCCGCGTGCAGATCGTGCTCCCAGCCCGCCACTTCACGAAGCGGGATCAGCGGTACTCCGCTGGCGCGATCGCCGTTGCGGGTATCGAGCTTGTGCGCCACTTCATGGATAATTAGATTAAAACCGGACGCATCGAACGAGTCCTGAATGTCGAGCCAGTTGAGGATAATCGGCCCCTGCTGCCAGCTTTGTCCGGACTGCACCACGCGCTGGTTGTGCACCAGCCCGATATCGTCCTGCCATTCGTCATCCACCACGAACGGCGCGGGATAGATAAGCACCTCGTGGAAACCGTCCAGCCACTCAATGCCGAGCTCAAGCACCGGCAGACAGAAAAGCAGGGCAATGCGCGCGTTTTTCAGGGGATCGAGTTCGAAACCCTGCAGTGGAACCAGGCGTTTTTGCTGTAAAAAACGATCCGCCAGCTGAACCAGTTTCGCTTGTTCATCAGGCTTAAGATTAGCCAGAACAGGGATCGTCAGCGCGTCATCCCATGGCAGCGCCATATCCCGGCCAGCTTCATTCGTTTTCCAGGGCCACTTTATCATCGCTTTGCTCGCAAACTCGTCACTTGAACAAAAATGGAAAGTCAGGTTCGGTTAAGATGCCAGAAAATCGCTCACTGCGACAATTCCAGCCTGAATAAACTATCATTCGTACGTAGCGGTGGGTAGCGGTTTACGGGCATCACCTTCATTTTGTGAAGTCTGTCGTAGCCTTAACCCACAGGTTCAGTGAAGAAATCAGTACGGTATTGAAAAGATGAGCGATTTCAAAGGTAACAAGCAGGACCTGCCCAGCCGTGCGTGCGCGCACTGCCAGCGGCCCATGACGTGGCGCAAAAAATGGGCGAAATGCTGGGATGAGGTAAAATACTGTTCCGAGCGCTGTCGCAGGAGCCACCGTTGACCGAACTGCGCCTGATCCTCGGCGATCAGCTTAATCCGCACCACAGCTGGTTTGATGCCTGCAATCCGAATGTCATTTACGTGATGCTGGAGCTGCGGGCAGAAACCGCGTACGTGCTTCATCACGCCCAGAAAGTGATCGCCATCTTCGCGGCCATGCGCGCGTTTGCCTCTGCGTTAAAGGAAAAGGGGCATCGGGTGAGGTATGTCCGGCTCTCTGACGGCTCAAACCGCGGCGCGCTGGAAGACAATCTCAACGCGCTTGTCGCGCATTACGGCGCCGACAGGGTGATATGGCAGGAGCCCGACGAATGGCGTCTTGATGCGCAGCTGCAGGCGTGGGCGAAAGCTGCGTCCGTCGAAACGGCCTGCGTCAGCAGCGAGCATTTCTTCACCACCCGTGAACAGGTGAGCGCGTTTTTTGCGCCACGCAAAAGCTGGCGAATGGAGTACTTTTACCGGGAAATGCGTCGTCAGCACGGCATACTGTTAACCTCAGAAGGCGAGCCGGAAGGGGGAAAATGGAATTTTGATGCCGAAAACCGCAGGCGCTGGTCCGGCGAGCCGCCCGCGCCGGAGGATTCGCGTCCGCGCCATGATTATTCAGCCTTATGGGCGGAGATCCAGCGCTGCGGCGTAAACACCTTCGGCGAACCGCAGGCCGGGAATTTTCGCTGGCCGCTCAACCGTTCGGAAGCCAAAGCCGGGCTGGATGAATTTATCACTCACGTGCTCCCCCAGTTCGGCGCCTGGCAGGACGCGATGCACGCGGAGGAACCTTTTCTGTTCCACTCGTTAATTTCATTCGCGCTGAACACCAAAATGCTTACTCCGCGGGAAGTGGTGGCTGCCGCCCAGCAGGCATGGCGTTCGGGCCATGCGCCGCTGCCAGCCGTTGAAGGGTTTATCCGACAAATTCTCGGCTGGCGGGAGTACGTGCGTGGGATTTACTGGTCGCAGATGCCGGGCTATCGGGAGCTGAATGCCTTAGACCAGCACGCCCCGCTGCCGGACTGGTTCTGGACCGGCAAGACGCAGATGCGCTGCCTGGCGCATGCGATTGGGCAGTCACTCGTTGAGGCTTACGCCCACCATATCCAGCGCCTGATGGTCATCGGGAACTTTAGCCTGCTCAGCGGCCTGTCGCCGCAGGCGGTTCATGAATGGTATCTGGGGGTCTATATTGATGCCTTTGAATGGGTGGAACTGCCCAATACCCTCGGCATGAGCCAGTTTGGCGATGGTGGGTTACTGGCCAGCAAGCCCTACGTCTCGAGCGCGTCATATATTCATAAGATGAGTAATTACTGTCAGGGGTGCCGGTATCAATACAACCAGCGTACCGGAGAGCTGGCGTGCCCCTTCAATGCCCTTTACTGGGATTTCTTTGCCCGCAACCAGGCGCGTCTGGGTAACAATCCCCGCCTGGGCATTGTCTTTAAACAGCTTGCGGACATGGAGGAAGAGGAGCGGCAGGCCATTGCCGATCGCGCCGGGTATGTTCGCCTGCATCTCAACGACCTCTGACATATTTCAACACCGCGCCGGTTGCGGTGGGTCAATAAGACGCTATTATTTTTGACTTTGCTGCGTATTCCCTGACAGGACATCCAGACGCTATGCCCGTGAATTTTGACCTTAACGATCTTTATGCTTTCAGAGCGTTAGTGGAATACGGTAACTTCCGTGTCGCTGCTGAATCTATCTGCTTATCCCAGTCGGCGCTGAGCCGCAGGATTGAAAAGCTGGAAGCCGCGCTGGGAAACCGGCTGTTTGACCGTACCACTCGCCGCGTGTCCTTAACGTTATACGGGCAAAACTTTGCTGAACGCTCCGCGCAGCTGCTCGACAACGTTGAGTCAATGCTGGCGGATGTTGATAAAGTCAGTGAAGAGCGGACGGGGCTGATCGCGGTTGCCACGGTACCGTCCGCCGCCTGTTACTTTATGCCCGATGTGATCCGTCGTTTTCAGTCTCGCTATCCGCGCGTACGTATTAAGCTCATCGACAGCAGCGCGGGGAACGTGATTGACGCCGTGGCCCGAAGCCAGGCGGATTTTGGCATCTCCTTCGCAGGAAACCTGCCGTCTGAAATCGAATTTTTCCCGCTGGTGGAGGATGTCTATGTTGCGGCGTGCCGTAAGGATCACCCGCTGGCGCAGAAGAGTCATCTAACGTGGCAGGCCTTTTATCAGCAGGATTATATCTCCCTCGATAAAACGTCAGGCAACCGTAACCTGCTCGATCGGATGCTGGGGGATATCGTTCCCGAACGCCCGAGCGTATGCGAAACGCGCCACGTTACCACGATGCTTGGCATGGTAGAGGCGGGGATCGGCATTGCTGCCGTTCCCGCCATGTCGATGCCGACGTCAGAGCACACGCTGCTGACGCATCTGCCGCTGGTGGCGCCGGAAGTGAAACGCACCGTGGGGCTTATCCGGCGCCGGGGGCGTATCCAGTCCTACATTGCGGCTGAACTGGAAAAACAGATCACCGAGCAGTATCGCCGGACGTAACGGGGATCATCCCCGTCTTCTGGATGACGGCCCTGGAGGGCGGTGAGGCGAGATAGGTCAGCAGCGCTTTCCCCTCCGCAGGATGTTCTGCGTGACGGGTGACCGCACCCGCGAACCGCGTGATGTACTGCAGATTATCCGGGATTTTCCCGATAAAGGCGACGCCCTGAACCGGCAGCAGCTCGCTCACCTGCTGGAAACCGACGGCGTATTTTCCTTTCGCCACTTCTGAAGCGACCGGGATACGCTCGACCATTGTCGCTTTACCCGCCACTTCCTTTTCAATCCCCAGCTTTTTGAACAACGCCTGGCTGACGTACCTGCCGCTTGCGCTGTCAGAGTAGGCGATGGAGCTGGCCTGCAGCAGCGTGTTACGCAGAGCTGCCTCGCTGCTGATATCAGGGACATCCGCACCTTTTTTCACCACCATGCCAACGGGGGAGTCCGCAAGTTCGGTTCGCGAACCCGGCTGGGTCTGGCCGGCTTTTTCGAGCTTCTCCAGCGCATCGCCGACCATAATCACCACGTCGGCTTTCTCGCCGCGCGCCAGTCGGTTTGGGATCGCCTGCGGCGTAGCGCCCATTGAGGGGCCGGGGATAATCACGATTTTATCCCCGGTCCGGCATTCATAGTCCGGGGCCAGCTTTTCCAGGGCGGCCTTGAAGCCGCCTGAAATCATGACCTTTACGTCCTGGGCACAGGCATTAACGCTCAGGAGCGTCAGCACCAGCGCGCTGGCGGTAAAACGATAAGTGTGTTTCATACTGCCCCCTGTGACTTGACGGTGTTTTGCAGCGATACCGCGCGGCGGCGGTAGAGGTAGAGCGTGGCCAGCAGGGCACACACGGCAGCGAAGCTCATCCAGTAGCCAGGTGACGCTTTGTCACCGGTATATTCAATCAGCGCGGTGGACATTACCGGGGTAAAGCCGCCAAAGACCGCCGTTGCCAGGCTGTAAGCCAGAGAGAACCCCGCCACGCGCACTTCAGCAGGCATAATCTCCGTCAGGGCCGGGATCATCGCGCCGTTGTACAGACCGTAAAGGAAGGAGAGCCACAGCAGCACGCTCAGCATCATGGAGAAGCTGGGCGCGCTCGCCAGCAGCGTCAGGGCAGGGTAGCTGGTCGCCAGCGCCAGCAGGGCCATGGCAATCAGCACCGGCCTGCGCCCGAAGCGATCCGACAGCGCGCCGCCTACCGGCAGCCAGATGAAGTTAGAAATCGCCACCAGCAGGGTGACGAGCAGGCTGTCCGAGGCGCTGAGCATCAGCACCTTTTTGCCAAAGGTGGGGGCGTAGACGGTGATCAGGTAGAACGCGGTGGTGGTCATCGCCACCATCAGCATGCCCGCGACCACCACCTGCCAGTTGCCAAGGAGCGTTTTAAAGACCTGACGCATCTCCAGATGCTGGCGGCGCGCGCTGAACTCTTCTGTTTCCTCCAGCTTGCGGCGCAGGAAGAAGATAAACGGCACGATTAAACAGCCGAACAGGAACGGGATGCGCCAGCCCCATTCGCGAATGGCGCTCTCCTCCATCAGGGCATTCAGGGCAAAGCCCATCGCCGCGGCGACCATAATGGCGACCTGCTGGCTTCCGGACTGCCAGCTGGTATAAAACCCTTTGCGGCCCGGCGTGGCGATTTCAGCCAGATAAACCGAGACGCCTCCAAGCTCTGCACCGGCGGAAAAGCCCTGCAGCAGACGGCCCGTCAGCACCAGCAGCGGCGCCCACAGACCGATGCTTTGATAAGAGGGGATTAGCACGATCAGGAACGTCCCCGCCGCCATGATGGAAAGCGTGACGATTAGCCCCTTTCTGCGCCCCACCTTGTCGATATACGCGCCAAGCACGATGGCGCCAATTGGACGCATCAAAAAGCCCGCGCCGAAGACGGCGAAGGTCATCATTAGCGACGCAAATTCACTGCTCGCCGGGAAGAACGTGTGGGCGATGTAGGTGGCATAGAAGCCGAAAAGAAAGAAATCGAACTGCTCAAGAAAGTTGCCAGACGTCACGCGAAGTATGGCGCCCGCTTTCGAGCGTACGGTTGCAGGTGAGGTTGAGGAAAACATGGTTATCTCCAGTTTATTGTTGACGTTTTACGCGTCTGTTTTTGAAAACTGGATCAGGATGAGGAAATAGATAAGCGCAAATGCCGCATCGGCTGATGCACTTTTTGCATGAATAGCCTTCGCGGGATAAATACAATTAATGACAACAATAACTTAACAATTAATTGATTTTTTATTCACCACTTTTTGCTAAGTAGCTGATATCACGGTTTTGTGACATGACGCAGGCGCATGTCTGACTGCGACTGCCGGGCAGCGTTGCGCCACCCGGCCTGTCTCAACCTAGCGCTGTGAACAACCCGCGCACTGTTTGTTCTGGATCTGCTGGAAGAAATCGTTGCCTTTGTCATCCACCAGGATAAACGCCGGGAAGTTCTCGACTTCAATTTTCCAGATGGCCTCCATTCCCAGCTCCGGATACGCGACGCATTCCAGGCTCTTAATGCTGTTTTGCGCCAGCACCGCCGCAGGGCCGCCAATGCTGCCCAGGTAGAAGCCGCCGTGCTTATGACAGGCGTCGGTCACCTGCTGGCTGCGGTTGCCTTTCGCCAGCATAATCATGCTCGCGCCGTGGGATTGCAGTAGGTCCACATACGAGTCCATACGGCCAGCCGTGGTCGGGCCGAGCGAGCCGGACGCGTAGCCTTCCGGCGTTTTGGCCGGGCCTGCATAGTAAATCGGATGATCTTTGACGTACTGCGGCAGTTCTTCACCGTTGTCGAGCAGCTCTTTCAGCTTCGCGTGGGCAATATCGCGCGCCACGATGATAGTACCGTTCAGCGACAGGCGGGTAGAGACCGGGTGCGCGGAAAGCTGTGCCAGGATCTCATTCATCGGCTTGTCCAGATTGATGCTCACCACGTCGCCTTCGCCCTGCTGGCGCAGTGATTCAGGAATATACTGGCCCGGGTTGTGTTCCAGCTTCTCAATCCAGATCCCGTCGCGGTTGATTTTCGCTTTGATGTTGCGGTCAGCGGAGCAGGAGACGCCCATGCCGATTGGGCAGGAGGCGCCGTGGCGCGGCAGGCGGATCACGCGGATATCGTGGGCGAAGTATTTACCGCCGAACTGCGCGCCGAGGCCGAGATTCTGCGCTTCCTGGAGCAGTTCCTGTTCGAGCTGAACGTCGCGGAACGCCTGGCCGTGTTCGTTACCTTCCGTCGGCAGCGCGTCGTAGTAGCGCGTGGAAGCGAGCTTCACGGTTTTCAGCGTGGCTTCCGCTGACGTACCGCCAATCACAAATGCGATATGGTAAGGCGGGCAGGCCGCAGTACCCAGAGTGCGCATCTTCTCAACCAGGTAGTTTTTCAGCTTCGCCGGGGTGATCAGCGCTTTGGTTTCCTGATAGAGGTAGGTTTTGTTGGCAGAACCACCGCCTTTTGCCATGCACAGGAATTTGTATTCGTCCCCGTCCACGCTGTAGAGATCGATCTGCGCGGGCAGGTTGGTGCCGGTATTCACCTCTTTATACATGTCCAGCGCCGCATTCTGCGAGTAGCGCAGGTTATCTTCAATGTAGGTGTTATACACGCCCTGGCTCAGCGCCGCTTCGTCACCGCCGCCTGTCCAGACGCGCTGGCCTTTTTTACCCATGATGATCGCGGTGCCGGTATCCTGACAGGTTGGCAGCACGCCTTTTGCGGCAATTTCAGAGTTGCGCAGGAACTGCAGGGCAACGTATTTGTCGTTCTGGCTGGCTTCCGGGTCGTTCAGGATCGCGGCAACCTGCTTCTGATGGGAAGGACGCAGCATAAACGCGGCATCGTGGAAGGCCTGCTGCGCCAGCAGGGTCAGGGCTTCCGGCTCTACTTTCAGCACTTCCTGGCCTTCGAATTCGGTAACGGAGACGTGCTCTTTGGTCAGCAGGTAGTATTCAGTGTCGTCATGGGAAAGAGGGAAGGGGTTCTGGTAGATAAATGGTTTGTTTGACATAGCGTATTGCTCCACAAAAATAAAACCGCCGGAGGAGAAGTCCGGCGGTCAGGAATCAGAACATCATGGACATCCACGGATAACCAATCAGCAGCAGGGCCGCCAGGAAGATGGCACCGAAGATGGTGCCGAGGCGCCAGTAGTCTTTGGTTGGCAGGTAGCCGCTACCGTAGTAGATCGGGCTTGGGCCAGTTCCGTACGGGGTGATGATCCCCATGACGCCCAGCGAGGTCACCATCAGCAGGACAAACACTTCCATATTCATGCCCGGAATGGTGGAGGCGATGGTCAGCATCGCTGGCAGCAGCGCCGTAGTGTGCGCGGTGGTGCTGGCAAACAGGTAGTGCAGCAGGTAGAACGCCAGCAGCAGGACGACAGTCGCCACGCCCGGAGAGATACCGCTCATCAACAGACCGCCTTCTTTACCTAACCAGCTGATAAAGCCGGTAGAGGAGAGGCCATCCGCCAGTGCCACCAGGGTGGCGAACCAGACGAAGGTGTTCCATGCGGCCTTGTTACCGGTGATATCGTTCCACTCCAGCACGCCGGTCCACAGCATCAGACCAACGATGAGCAGGGCCGCCATCGCCGGCTCAATCCATGCGGCAGCGAAGATCCACATCAGCAGCGCACAGCATACGAACACCAGCAGCAGAATTTCATTGCGGGACAGTTTGCCGAGTTTTTCCAGCTCGCGAGTCGCCCACAGCGGCACTTCGTTATTCACTTTAACTTCGGGTGGGTAGAACCAGTAGGCCAGCAGCGGCATGGCCAGAATCAGCAGGATACCCAGCGGCAGGAAGGCGAGGAACCAGGTGCCCCAGGAGATATCAATCCCAACCGTACTTTTCACCAGCGCCAGGGCCAGCAGGTTTGGCGCAAGGGCGGAGAGGAACATTGAGCTGGTGATACAGGCCGCGGTGATCGCCACCCACATCAGGTATGAACCAATCTTACGCGCGCTTGGGTCGTTGGGTTTTGAACCGTACAGCGGCGGCAGGTTAGCGATAATCGGGTAGATGGTCCCGCCGCTGCGCGCGGTGTTGGATGGGGTGAACGGTGCCAGCAGCAGGTCTGCGAAGGTAATCGCATAACCGAGCGTCAGGCTGCGACGGCCGAGGTACTTCACCAGAATCAGCGCCAGACGGCGGCCGAAGCGGGTTTTGTCATAGCCAGCGGCAAACATAAAGGCACCGAAAATCAGCCAGACGGTGGAGTTACCAAACCCGCTCACCGCCCATTTAAAGGAGGCACCCGCCAGCTTGAATTTCGGGTCAGCCAGCTGATCGGGGCTGAACAGCACCCACTGGCTGCACAGAGCGATGGCGACCACACCGGTCAGGCCGATCACCGCACCCGGCAGCGGTTCGAAGATCAGACCGACGATCACGCCGACAAAGATGGCGAAGTAGTGCCATGCGTAAGGCGGCAAGCCTTCAGGAACGGGAACAAACAGCAGCAGTACGGCGACGACGATGGGTAACGCCATCATCAGCAGTCGTTTTGCGTTTCCATTTGATGCCTGGTTCGCCACTGGGGGCGTTACAGCAGTTTTTGTATTCATAGTTTCACGTCTTAAGTTGTCAAAAATTCGGTCGCACTGGAAAAGCACTTTCTTAAGTTTCTTTGCTTTTTTTAGTTATTAAAGGTGCTTTCGTGTTTTTTCAGTAATAGCGATTTAACGCGTTTTCGTGTGCGCTAAATTAAAAAATGATGATGTTTTTATATTGCGCTTTTGAATGCCATAACTATTGATCGCGATCAAAAAAATAGAATTGCAGCGTTATTTTTATGCTTTTATTAATAACCACTCTGGCGTATGTGGCTATTGCCTATTTTTTGCGTATTTTTTATCATTTTTTTAACAAGTTGGATTTTGGTGTGTTTATATTGCATTGTTTTTATTGATTTTATAGTTGTTTTGGTGAATTGGTTTTACCATTAATAATTTAACGAATTTTAAATTATTGTGAATGGCTGAATTATAATCGCTAACACCAATGTGTTATTTGTGTTATCGCAGGGATTAAATAGTTTTTTAACTAACGTAATAACTTTAGAAACTAAAAAAATCATTATATTAATATCATGACATCGGCAAATAACGACGAAATAAAAAATCAATCCGATAACGAATTCTTAATTTTTAAAAGTTTGGAGTTTCTATTATGAGCACTAACGAACGCATTCTTAGCCCCTTCACATTACCGAATGGTACTGAACTGAAAAACCGTTTGTTAATGGCCCCTATGACAACCTGTACCGGCTATTTTGACGGCACCGTCACCAGCGAGCTGGTGGAGTACTATCGGGCCCGTTCCGGCAGCATTGGTACCATCATCGTGGAGTGTTGCTTCGTCGACGATCTCGGTCTCGCCTTCCCGGGCGCCATCGGTATTGATAATGACGAGAAAATTGCCGGGCTGGCGAAAATCGCAGAGGCCATTAAGTCCAAAGGGTCTAAGGCGCTGCTGCAGATCTACCACGGCGGCCGCATGGTCGACCCAAAACTGATTGGTGGCCGCACCCCGGTTGGCCCGAGCGCCATCGCCGCGCCGCGTGAAGGCGCCGCAACGCCGGTTGCGCTGACCGCTGAAGAAGTGGAAGGCATGATCGGCAAGTTTGGTGAGGCCGTTCGCCGCGCCATCCAGGCCGGTTTCGACGGCGTGGAGATCCACGGGGCGAACACCTATCTGATTCAGCAGTTCTACTCACCGAATTCAAACCAGCGCGACGACGAGTGGGGCGGCAGCCGCGATAACCGCGCGAAGTTCCCGCTGGCGGTGCTGGACATTACCCACAAAATGGTGCGCCAGTACGCGGACGACGCGTTTATTATCGGCTACCGCTTCTCCCCTGAAGAGATGGAAGTCCCGGGCATTCGCTTTGACGACACCATGTACCTGCTGGAAAAACTGGCGGCGCGCGGCGTGGACTATCTGCACTTCTCCGTCGGCGCGACCCTGCGTCCTTCCATTGTCGACACCCAGGATCCCACCCCGCTTATCGAAAAATACTGCGCGATGCGTTCTGAAACGCTGGCGCAGGTTCCGGTCATGGGCGTGGGCGGTGTGGTGAATGCTTCCGATGTGAATGAAGCGCTGGACCACGGTTACGACCTGATTGCCGTTGGCCGCGCCACCATCGCTTACCCGGACTGGACAGACCGCATCGCGGCCGGCGAAAGCCTTGAGCTGTTTATGGACAGCACCCAGCGCGAGGCGCTGAGCATTCCTGAACCGCTGTGGCGCTTCTCGCTGGTAGAAGCGATGATCCGCGACATGAGCATGGGCGAATCCAAATTCAAACCGGGTACCTTTGCTGAGAAAGTGCAGGATGACGCTAACGAACTGGTGATTAACGTCAGCCTGGAAACCGACCGCATTGCGGACATCGAGCTGGCCTCCGGCCCGAGCGAAGACGTTGAGTTTGTGACCAGCTTTGAAGAGATCCGTACCCGTATTCTGGATGCCAACACCCCGCACGTGGATGCCATCACCGGCGCAACCAGCCAGAGTGAAGCGGTGAAGAAAGCGGTCTCGAAAGCGATGCTGAAGTCCAGCAAAGCGCTGGCAGCGGAAGAGGGCGTTGACCCGAACGAAACCCGCAGCGTGGATGTGGTCGTTGTCGGCAGCGGCGGCGCCGGTCTGGCGGCGGCGATCCAGGCTCACGACGAAGGCGCGAGCGTGCTGATTGTCGAGAAAATGCCGACCATCGGCGGGAACACCATTAAAGCCTCTGCCGGTATGAACGCCGCCGAAACCCGCTTCCAGCGCGTGAAGGGCATTCAGGACAGCAAAGAGCTGTTCTATCAGGAAAGCCTGAAAGGTGGCGGCAACAAGAACAACCCGGAACTGCTGCGTCGCTTTGTCGAGAACGCGCCGCAGGCGATTGAGTGGCTGGCCACGCGCGGTATCATGCTGAACGACATCACCACCACCGGCGGGATGAGCATTGACCGTACTCACCGTCCAAAAGACGGTTCAGCGGTGGGCGGCTACCTGATCAGCGGTCTGGTGCGTAACGTCAACAAACGCAACATCGAAGTGATGCTGGATACCTCCGTCAGCGACATCATCTTCGAGAACGGCGAAGTGACCGGCGTACGTCTGACCACCGAAGAGAACGAAACCGTCACCGTGGCGACCAAAAGCGTGATTGTCGCTACCGGTGGTTTCAGCGCCAACAGCCAGATGGTGGTGAAATACCGTCCGGATCTGGAAGGGTTCGTCACCACCAACCACAAAGGGGCAACCGGCGGCGGCATCGCGTTGCTGGAGCGCATCGGGGCGGGTACCGTGGATATGGGCGAAATCCAAATTCACCCAACCGTTGAGCAGAACACCTCGTACCTGATTTCCGAATCCATTCGCGGCGGCGGGGCGATTCTGGTCAATCAGAAAGGGGAGCGCTTCTACAACGAAATGTCGACCCGCGATAAGGTCTCGGCGTCAATCATCGCGCTGCCGGAGAAATACGCATACATCGTCTTTGACGAGCACGTACGTGCCAAAAACAAAGCCGCGGATGAGTACATCGCAAAAGGTTTCGTGACCAGCGCCAGCTCGCCAAAAGCCCTGGCTGAGGCGCTGGGGATGGATTACCACGCTTTCCTCGCGACGCTGGAACGTTACAACGGTTTCGTTGAGAAACAGCACGATGACGATTTTGGCCGTACCACCGCGCTGCGTGCGCCTATCAACGAAGGGCCGTTCTACGCCATTCAGATTGCACCGGGCGTGCACCACACCATGGGCGGCGTGACCATCAACACCGAAACCTGCGTGCTGGACAGCAACCACAACGTTCTGCCAGGGGCATTTGCGGCCGGTGAAGTGGTCGGCGGGATCCACGGCGGTAACCGTATCGGCGGTAACGCAGTGGCAGATATCATTATTTTTGGTACGCTTGCAGGACATCAGGCGGCTATGCGTTCGAAAAAGCAGTAAGACCCCTGTGTTGTAGGCCGGATACGCGTAGCGCTATCCGGCATTTTCCCCGGCGGCACGGTGCCTGCCGGGGCTACATCTGAGGACTCATGCTATGCCTGATAGCCATCGCGTTTACAGCTACTCCGCCGTCCTGATGGGCTCACCCATTCTCCTTAAACTCTTCTCCCATGACGAAGCCCTCGCGTCCCGCGTGTTTCGCCTGATCAAACAGTACGAAGATCTGCTTACCGTCAACCGCGCGCACTCGCAGGTGATGGACATCAACCATGCTGCTGGGCAGCATCCGGTTACCGTCAGCCGGCCGGTGTTTGAGCTGATCCGCTGTGCCAAAGCGGCAAGCCTGTTCAGGGACAGCGCTTTTAACCTGGCGATAGGTCCGCTGGTGAAGCGCTGGAAAATTGGCTTTCAGGGGGACAGCGTTCCGCCTGCGGAGGAAATTGCGTCGCTGCTGGCGATAACCCGTCCTGAGGATGTCCTTCTTGATGAGGCCAGCAGCAGCGTGTTCTTGACCAGAGCGGGGATGGAGATCGATCTGGGGGCCATCGCCAAAGGCTATATCGCCGACAGGGTGCGTGATTACCTTCGTAAAGAGGGCGCAGAGCTGGGGCTGATCAACCTCGGCGGGAACATCCAGACGTTAGGCTCACCGGAAGGGGGCTGGGGCGTGGGGCTGAAAAAACCGTTCGCCGGTGACGCGCTGATCGGCACGATGACCGTAGAGAATCTGTCCGTCGTGACGTCGGGAACCTACGAGCGCTACTTTGAGCAAAACGGCAGGCGCTATCACCATATTCTCGACCCGCGCTCCGGGTATCCGCTGGACAACGAGCTGGACAGCGTGACGATTGTTTCGAAAGACTCCATCGACGGCGATATCTGGACCACGCTGATGTACGGCATGGGCGTTGAAAAGGGCTGCGCTGCGCTGCGCTCTCGTCCTGATATCGAAGCGATTTTTGTGACCAAAACAAAAGAAGTGGTGATCTCCTCGATGCACCACTTCCGCTTTACCCTGCTGGATAACGACTACCGCGTTACTGACAGTATTGCTTGAGCAGGCCGGTCTGCTCCGGCTGGAGACGGTAGCGATACACCGGACGACCGGTGGCACCGTAGTGAATGCTGGTGAAAAGAATGTTGATTTGCGCGAGCCAAATCAGGTATTTACGGCAGGACACGCGGGAGATATTGACGGCGTTGGCCAGGTCATCGGTAGAAAACTCCGTCTCCGGGTGAGCGTCAATCCACTGGCAAATCGTGCGCAGCGTTTGCGGCGTTAACCCCTTTGGCAGCTTTTTACTGTCCGCCAGTTCCGGCGCCCCGCCGTGGATCAGCCGGTCAACGTCGGCCTGCTCATAGTACTGGTGCGAACCCATAAGGCTATGCTTTGCCTTCCAGCCGTTCAGCGCCTCTTCAAAGCGCGGGAACTGGAACGGCTTGATCAGATAATCCACCACGCCGTAGTGAATGGAGGTCTGGATCGTGGCGGCGTCGGCAGCCGACGAGATCATAATCACATCGATTGGGCGACCGGATGCGCGAATAACGGGCAGCAGATCCAGCCCGTTATCCTGCTGCATGTAGACATCCAGCAGCACCAGATCGACAGGCTGCCCGGGGTTATTAATGATGGCCTCGGCCTGGTTTAGCGTGGAGGCGACGCCGCAGCAGCTAAAACCTTCAACACGGTTGACATACAGACGGTTGAGGTCGGCTACCATGGCGTCATCATCGACAATTAATACATTTATCACGCGATATTCCTCTCGCTATCCCAGGGGATGTGAACAAAAAATTGGGTAAATACGCCTGGCTCAGACTCGACGCTGATATCGCCGCCGAGGTTCTGAATTTGCTGGCGAGCAAGGAACAGCCCAACGCCGCGGTTTTCACCTTTTGTTGAGAAGCCCTTTGTAAAAATAGCCTCCAGCTGGGCGGGATCAATGCCGGGGCCATCGTCGCTGACTTCGCAGCTGAGCCAGCCATTCTGATAATGCAGCAGCAGGCCGATCTCACCTTCCTGCTGTCCTTCCATCGCGTCGAGCGCGTTTTCAATAAGATTACCCAGCGCGGTGATCAGCACCGCGACCTGCTCTTCACTCGCGGTATCCGGTATCTGGCATTCATCCGCCAGCGTCAGGGTGACGCCCGCTTCTTTCGCCCGGTTGATTTTACCCAGCAGGAACCCGGCGATAACCGGGGATTTTACCTTGCTCTGTATCGTACCGATATCCGTCTGGTAATTTTGTGCCGTCTGAATTATGTACTCTTCCAGCTTGTCGTAGCGCTTCATGTGCAGCAGGCCCAGGATCACATGCAGTTTATTCATAAACTCGTGCGTATGGCTGCGCAGGGCGTCGACGTAGTTAACCATGCCATCAATACGCTGCATAAGCTGGCTGATTTCCGTTTTATCACGGAAGGTGGTGATGGCGCCGATCACCCGATCCTGGCTTTTAACGGGGACCATATTGCACAGCAACAGACGCCCGTTACAGCTTATCTCCTGATCCTGGCGCGCAACGCCCGTCTTTGAAACTTCGCGCAGGCTGGCCAGCAGGGGGGCGCTGGCGTTTTCGGTCTGCTTGCCGGAAGGGAGAAGCAATATTTCTCTGGCGGTCTGGTTGATCATCGTCACGCGCCCGTGGATATCGACGGCCAGCACTCCCTCGCGAAGCGACTGCAGCATCGCCTGACGCTGTTCGAACAGGGCGGAAATTTCATAAGGTTCGAGCCCGAACAGGATGCGCTTCAGGACCCGCACCAGACCCCAAATCGCCATCGAACTCATAAAAATACTGAATAAAATGGTCCAGACGGCGTTTAGCCGCCCGCGGGCAATCTGCTCTTCAACCTTATTCAGGGAGATACCGACCACCACCACGCCGATCTGCTCGCGCTGACCGTCGTAGACGGGCGTAAAAACGCGCAGCGCTTCGGCGAGCGCACCCCGGTTAACCGATACGTTCTCTTTGCCTTCCAGCGCGGGGGTTAAATCATCACCGATAAAATGCAGCCCCAGCAGCGCCTCGTTCGGGTGTGAATAGCGGATCCCGCGCATATCGGTAACCACGGTGAACAGCAGATCGTTTCGTTTCGTCACCGCCTGGGCGATGGGCTGAATAATATTCTCCTGCGGTGCCTGCATCAGGCCGCGCTGTATCTCGGGACTGTCGGCGAGGGTGCGGGCAATGCCGAGCGCGGTGTCTTTAACATCATCGCGGGTCGCCCGGGTGATTTGCACGGAGTAGAGCGCAAAAACCACCAGCAGCACAGAGGCAATAATCGCGCACACCATCAGCGTGACCAGGGTGTTCAGCTTCATGGGGCGCTTGCGCGTCGGAAGGAAAGGCTGCAAATCGCTCATCAACACTCCGCGATAATTAAGAAAGGGGTAATTATCGCCGATGACGGGCTTTTCTTAAAGCCATGTAAAGGCGTGGATTTGGTCCTCTTTTCGTGACCCTCCTCGCAGGTCGTCTATATAAAACACTTTATAGTGTGTAGGTACTCATAATAAGGAGGCTGTTTATGAGCATTATGCTTACCGGTTCGGTCAAGGAAAGACGGCACGCCAGCACGATGAATATTGATAGATTGTCCACGCTGGACATGCTGAAAGTCATTCACCAGGATGATGCACTCATTTCTGCTGCTATTACCCCCTGTTTAGATACTATTGCCCGCGTGGTGGACAACGCCGCCGCGACGCTCAGCCACGGCGGTCGCCTGATCGTTGTTGGCGCGGGGCCGTCAGGGCGCGTTGCGCAACAGGTTGCCGATGAATATGCGCCGGGCAAAACCCCTGTGATGGCCGTTACGGCACAAGAAGGGGAAGGGAGCTACGAGCGCGGCGTTGCCGATCTGCAGGCTATCAAGTTTGGTGAACAGGATATGATGCTGGCCGTGACCGTCAGCGGAAAAACGCCGTGGGTCTGGGGGGCAATGCGCCATGCGTGGTCGCTGGGTTCACCGGTCGCCATTGTTACCGGTGATGCGCAAAGCGAAGCCGCACAGCTGGCGAGCATGGTTATCGCGCCGGAGCTGGGGGCCGACGTCGTCGCAGGCTACATCAACACCAAAGCGGGGATCGCGCAAAAAATGATCCTCTCGATGATCGCCACCGGGCTGGCCGTCCGCACCGGACGGGTCTACAGCAACCTGCGCGTGGATCTTGAGGCAGGCACAACCAAATGGGCTGAACGGCAAATCGCGATTGTAATGGAAGCGGGGGGATGCACACGGGCCGAGGCAAAAGCCGCGCTGGCGAGCTGTAACCATAACTGTAAAACGGCAGTATTGATGGTGCTGACAGGGCTGGATGCATGGAAAGCCCATGAGCTGCTGGCGCAGAATAACGGGTTTATCCGCGTGGCGCTGCAGGAAGCGCCGTAATATACGCCGTGAAGACGTAAAAAAGGCCGCAATTGCGGCCTTTGGTATTTTGGGGATTAGAACTGGTAGGTCATGCCGATGCCAACGATGTCATCGGTAGAAATACCGTATGCGTCATACAGAGCTTCATCGTTGTCCAGCATGTTGATTTTGTAATCAACATAGGTGGAGAAGTTTTTGTTGAAGCTGTAGGTCATGCCCAGGTCGATATAGTTCACCAGATCCTGATTGAATCCTTTACCGTCCAGGTCTTTACCTTTTGAGTAAACCCATGCCAGGGAAGGACGCAGACCGAAGTCGAACTGGTACTGTGCAACCGCTTCAAAGTTCTGAGTCTGGTTAGCGATACCAACGTTACCGATTGGCGTCATGTTGCGGGTTTCCGCATACATCATCGCCAGGTAAACGTTGTTTGCATCGTATTTTGCGCCCACGGTCCAGGCTTCAGCTTTATCGCCACCCGCATAACCTATGCCTTCCGCAGCTTTGCCGTAAGCAACCTGCTCGTTAGTACGGTCGGAAGACGAGTACGCCGCACCCAGACTCAGGCCTGAGAGATCGCCAGCAAAGTCATAGGAAGTAGACATACCGAAGCCGTCGCCGTTCTGGAAACGAACATCGTCATGGCCGTTTTTCGTGCCTTCCTGATCTTCTGTTGCATCCTGGCCTTCGTTCGTACCCTGATACTGCAGCGCGAAATTCAGACCCTCAACCAGACCGAAGAAATCCTGGTTACGGTAGGTTGCCAGACCGTTAGCACGACCGTTCATAAAGTTATCGGTCCAGGTGTAAGAGTCACCGCCAAATACAGGCAGCATATCGGTCCAGGCTTCAACGTCGTACACGACGCCGTAATTACGACCATAATCAAATGAGCCGTATTCGCCATATTTCAGGCCAGCATACGCCAGGCGGTTGAACGATTTGTTACCCGCGCCTTCGGTATCGTTAGCGAAGGTTTTGTATTCCCACTGGCCGTAACCGATCAGGTCGTTAGCGATCCGGGTTTCGCCTTTGAAGCCAACCTGCACATAGGTTTCGTCGCCGTCATCGCCAGGGTTGTCAGAGAAGGTATGACGCGCGTCGACTTTGCCGTACAGGTCAACTTTGTTGCCGTTTTTGTTGTACATCTCTGCTGCATTTGCTGCGCCTGCCATTAATAATGCGGGGACCAGAATTGCCAGAACTTTTCTTTTCATTATATATTCCCTTTAAACATAATTTATATGAATATATGTAATCACCCTCCGTAATTACAGTCTTGATCCTATTCCAGGAGGTGTTATTTAGTTTCAAAAATAAATGTAATTAAATCCTATGAAATATTGCTAAATATTTCTATTAATCTCTTTATTTTTCTTGTGAATTAATTCATTGAATTTATATGATGTAATTATTATTAAGTATTTCGTGGTTCTATTTTTAAATTGATTTAATTCGTCTATGTTATAATTCATGCACTTTTAAACAACAGGATATGACGATGGAACTTGCCCGGTGGCAGCAGCGATTTGAGCGCTGGCTCGAGGAAAACCACAGCACCGACGATACCGCACATGATATTTCGCATTTTCGTCGGGTCTGGATGACGGCGCAAAAAATTATGGCTGACCAGGCGGTGGAGCCGCTGGTGATCCTGACCGCATGCTATTTCCACGATATAGTCAGCCTGCCGAAAAACCATCCCGAACGCGGCCGGTCATCCCAGATGGCAGCGCGCAGGGCGTGTGACATTCTGCGCCGGGACTTCCCTGACTTCCCGCCAGAGCATACTGCCGCCGTCGCGCACGCGATTGAGGCGCACAGCTTCAGCGCCGGGATTGCGCCGCAGAGCATGGAAGCCAAAATCGTGCAGGACGCAGACCGGCTGGAAGCGTTAGGCGCCATCGGCCTGGCGCGCGTCTTTGCCGTCTCGGGCGCGCTGGGCGTGCCGCTTTTTAATGCCGACGATCCCTTTGCCGATGCGCGTACCCTTGACGACCGTGCGTTTGCCCTCGACCATTTTCAGACCAAGCTGCTGCGATTGCCTGATACAATGCAAACGGAAATAGGCCGCGAGCTGGCACGCCACAATGCCGATTTCCTGATCCAGTTTATGGCGAAACTTAGCGCCGAATTACACGGCGACTGCATCGGGCTGGATAGCCAGGTGTTGAGCCGCTTCCGTCGCAGTTTGCGCAACTGAACTGTGGTAATCTGTTTCCAGTCTTTACTCTCCGGTTAAAAGAATGCAGGAAAATCGATCAGTGACAGAGCCCGCGCCCGAGCAGGCTGAGAAATCAACGGCAACGGTGCAGGCGTTACTGCGCCAGCTGTTGGATATCTATGATGCTAAAACGCTCGCCAATCTGCTGGTGGCGCACGGCGAGAGCCACTGGAGCCCGGCGATCCTTAAGCGTCTGCTGACCAGCGAACGCGCAGGGCGTCGCCTGAGTGAAGGCGAGTTTCGTTATCTGCAAAACCTGCTTCCGCGTCCTCCTGCCGCGCATCCGAACTATGCCTTCCGCTTTATCGATCTGTTTGCCGGTATCGGCGGTATACGACACGGTTTTGAAGCTATCGGCGGACAGTGCGTATTTACCAGCGAGTGGAACAAGCATGCCGTCCGGACCTACAAGGCCAACTGGTACTGCGATCCGCACGAGCATCATTTCAACGCGGATATCCGCGATGTCACCCTGAGCCATAAAAGCGGCGTGAGCGATGAACACGCCGCCGAGCACATTCGCCAGACGATCCCGGCGCATGACGTGCTGCTGGCCGGCTTCCCGTGTCAGCCCTTCTCGCTGGCCGGTGTCTCCAAAAAGAATGCCCTCGGACGCGCCCACGGTTTTGCCTGTGATACCCAGGGAACGCTGTTTTTTGACGTGGCGCGCATCATCGATGCCTGCCGCCCGGCCATCTTTGTGCTGGAAAACGTCAAAAATCTAAAGAGCCACGACGGCGGAAAAACCTTCCGCATTATCATGCAGACCCTGGATGAGCTGGGTTATGACGTGGCCGACTCGCAGGACACGGGCGCGGACGATCCCAAAATTATTGATGGGAAACATTTCCTCCCCCAGCATCGCGAACGTATCGTGCTGGTGGGTTTCCGCCGCGATCTCAATCTCAAGGGGGATTTCACCCTTCGGGATATCCCGTCTTTGTATCCAGACCGTCGTCCTACCGTGGCCGACCTGCTGGAACCTGTCGTTGACGCGAAATTTATTCTTACCCCGGTGCTGTGGAAATACCTCTATCGCTATGCCAAGAAACATCAGGCGAAGGGCAACGGCTTCGGTTTTGGGATGGTAAACCCCAACGATCCGCACAGCGTGACCCGTACGTTGTCCGCTCGCTACTATAAGGATGGGGCAGAGATCCTGATCGACCGAGGCTGGGACAAGGCGCTGGGTGAAAAAGATTTCGACGATCCGCACAACCAGCGTCACCGTCCGCGACGCTTAACGCCGCGGGAATGCGCCCGGTTGATGGGATTTGAAACCCCGCAGGGTTACCGCTTCCGCATTCCGGTTTCGGATACCCAGGCGTACCGCCAGTTTGGTAATTCGGTGGTGGTTCCCGCGTTCGCGGCCGTGGCAAAACTGCTGGCCTCGCGCATCAGACAGGCGGTGGCGCTCCGCCAGGGCGAGGCCGTCAATGACGGATGTTCACGATAAGGCCACGCGCAGCAAAAATATGCGTGCCATCGGCACGCGTGACACCGCCATCGAAAAGCGCCTGGCCGGGCTGCTGACGCAGGCGGGCTTTGATTTCCGCGTGCAGGATCCCGCGCTTGCGGGCCGTCCGGATTTCGTCATCGACGCCTGGCAGTGCATCATCTTTACCCACGGCTGTTTCTGGCACCACCACGACTGCTACCTGTTTAAGGTCCCCGCGACGCGCACCGATTTCTGGCTGGATAAAATTGGCAAGAACGTCGAGCGCGACAGACGGGATCTCACCGCGCTGATTGCGCAGGGCTGGCGGGTGCTGATCGTCTGGGAGTGTGCGCTGAGAGGCAGATTAAAACTGAACGATACCGATCTGACCGAACGGCTGGAAGAGTGGATCTGCGGCGGCGGCCAGACCGCGCAGATCGACACGCAGGGTATTCACCTGCTTAAGGTTTCTCCACCCCGCAAGGCGTAACCACCGGTTTCGCGGGCAGTAAATATTTGCCCAGGGTGACCAGCACGACGGCAAAAACAATCACTCCTAATGCCAGCCATTCAACGGAAGAGAGCGTTTCTCCCCCCAATCCCGTTCCGAGCAGCACGGCCACGACCGGGTTGACGTAGGCATAGCTGGTCGCGACAGCCGGGGAGACGTTGCGGATCAGGAACATATAGGCGTTAATGGCGATGATAGAACCAAACAGCGCCAGGTAGCCTACCGCCAGAAAGCCCGACAGCGGCGGCAGGGTCGTCAGCTTTTCTCCCGTCAGCGTGGAGGCGAGCAGCAGCACAATTCCGGCGGCGAGCATCTCAATCGCGCCCGCCATCATGCCGGTCGGCAGTTCGATACGCGAACCGTAGACGGAACCAAACGCCCAGCTCATCGAGCCAATCAGGATGATGATTGCGCCCCACGGATTCCCGCTCAGGTTACCGCCGCTGTTCAGCAGAATGATTCCGGCAAGGCCAATACCAATCCCCAGCCATTCCAGCTTGCGGGTGCGGATACCGAAAAGGCGGCTAAAGCAGAGGGTAAACAGCGGTACGGTGGCAACGACCACGGCGGCGATCCCGGACGGTACGTTCTGGTGCTCGGCAATCGTGACAAACCCATTTCCCACCGCCAGCAGCAGAAGGCCGATCAGGGCGGCATTCAGCATCGGGCGCAGCGGGGGAAGTTTGTGCCCGCGCAGCAGCAGGAAGGCCAGCAGCAGCACGCCAGCCGAGAGAAAGCGGATGCCCGCCATCATCAGTGGCGGCCAGCTTTCCACGCCGATGCGAATGACAAAGTAGGTTGAGCCCCAGATGATGTACAGCGAAAAGAGTGCCCCAATGAGCGGTAGCAAGTGCCGGAAACGCATAATCCCTCACGACGAAATAAAAAGGTCGCTGATAGTAAACGCGAAAACTATCGCGCTGGCGAGCCCTTTAATTGTGTAGCTGATGTGAATTTTTTGTTGACGCGAGGTGGGTGTTTCCGGGTTTGCGCTTTTGCTCCATACTATTCACCTAATTACCAAAAAATGAAGGATTAAGATTTTGGCAGGAAGTAGCTTGTTAACATTGCTGGATGATATTGCGACCTTACTGGATGACATTTCAGTGATGGGGAAACTGGCGGCGAAAAAAACCGCAGGCGTGCTGGGAGATGATTTATCGCTTAACGCCCAGCAGGTGAGCGGGGTAAGAGCTAACCGTGAACTGCCGGTGGTGTGGGGCGTGGCAAAAGGCTCCTTCCTGAATAAGGTGATTCTGGTGCCGCTGGCGCTGCTGATCAGCGCGTTCATTCCCTGGGCCATCACGCCGCTGCTGATGATTGGCGGGGCGTTTCTCTGCTTCGAGGGCGTAGAGAAGGTCCTGCACTCCTTTAGCGCGCGCAAGCAGAGCGATACGCCGGAGATGCGCCAGCAGCGTCTTGAGGCGCTGGCCGCTCAGGATCCGAAAACCTTCGAGCGCGATAAGGTCAAAGGCGCCATTCGGACCGACTTTATCCTGTCCGCGGAGATTGTCGCCATTACGCTGGGCATCGTGTCTGACGCGCCGCTCCTGAATCAGGTCCTGATCCTCTCCGGCATCGCCATTCTGGTCACGGTCGGCGTCTACGGCCTGGTGGGGCTGATCGTTAAGCTGGATGATATCGGCTACTGGCTGGAAGAGAAATCGAGCGCGGTGGCAAGAGGCATCGGCAAAAGCCTGCTGGTGCTGGCCCCGTGGCTAATGAAGAGTTTGTCGGTGGTAGGCACGCTGGCGATGTTCCTCGTGGGCGGCGGGATCGTGGTTCACGGTATCGCGCCGCTGCACCATGCTATCGAACATTTTTCCTCGGCGCAGGGGGCCGTTGTCGCGGCGATTCTGCCCACGCTGCTGAATCTGGTGCTGGGCTTCATCATTGGCGCTATCGTGGTTGCGGCGGTGAAGCTGGTTGAAAAAATACGCGGCACTTCGCACTAATTGTTACCCGCTGTGGGATGCAAAAAGACCATTCCTCGTCTAAATTGAAACAGTTTCACCCTGATACAGGAGGCAGGTATGGTCTTTTTGGTCAGTGATGAAGTTAAGCCTAAGAAGGGCGGCCCACGTATGATTGTCACCGGGTATTCCAGCGGAATGGTGGAATGTCGGTGGCACGATGGCTATGGCATCAAGCGGGAAGCATTTCGTGAAGATGAGCTTCAGCCGGGGGACGGGCAGCACCAGCGGGACAAGGCTTAATCACATAACGCCCGGCTTTGCCGGGCGTTTTTATCTCAAGTACCGGGTGTAAGGCAGCGATCAGGGAGTGTGTGTGCAGCGCGATACCTTTGTTGTAAGAGAATCCTTTTTGCAATGGCTGCATAAGCGTAGCAATCCGGGGTTGATTGTTAATCTCTGTTTTCTGGTTGTTCTGGTATTTTCGACTCTACTGACCTGGCGTGAAGTGGTGGTACTGGAAGAGGCGTACATCTCCAGCCAGCGTAACCATCTGGATACGGTGGCCAGTTCGCTGGACAGGCAGCTGCAGAACAGCGTGGACAGGATGCTGCTGTTCCGTCAGGGCATGCGCGATGCAATCCAGACGCCGCTGGCATTTGATGTACTCCAGAACGCGGTGTCACGCTTCGATACTGTCCGCATGCTCCCCACCTGGCAGCTTGCCGTTGATAAAAAACGCACCCTTCCCATTAACGGTGTCTCGGATGCATTCGTCGAGAAAACCACGTTTCTGAATCGAGACGCTGAGCGCCTCAGCCACGAGATTTCTGCCACGCTCGAAGTGGGGTATCTGCTCAGGCTGGCGTCGTCGAGAGCACAAACGGAAGCGCGCGTGATCTACGTCTCCCGCGCCGGATTTTTCATTTCCACGGATACGCCGGACCAGGCGGGTGATATTACCTCCCGCTATTACCATCTTGTCACGCAGTCCTGGTTTACCCAGCAGTCAGAGCGGAACAATCGCGCTCGCGCGGTGCGCTGGTTCATCTCCACCCCCTCATCCTGGACCAATGATGAACGAATGATCACCGCCAGCGTCCCCATCTATTTCGACCATTACTGGTATGGCGTCGTAGCGATGGATTTTACGTTGGGCACCATGCAGCGTCTGCTGGCCGATGCGACGGAAGACCGAACGGAAGGGGAGTATCAGCTGTACGATACCCGGCTCAATATGATTGCCACCTCTGCCCATACGGCAAACGCGGTTAACCATTTTGACGAACGCGAAACGGCGCAGATTGCGCAGGCGATTGAGCACGCTACCGGCGGCGGGATCCGCCTCGGAAGCCGTTTTGTTAGCTGGGAGCGGCTCGATCACTTCGACGGCGTTGTCCTGCGGATCCACACCCTGCACGAAGGGGTACAGGACGACTTCGGCAGCATCAGCATCGTGCTGGCGCTGATGTGGGCGCTCTTTACCGCCATGCTATTGATCTCGTGGCTGGTGATCCGCCGCATGGTGAGTAACATGTACACGCTTCAGCACTCTCTCCAGTGGCAGGCCTGGCATGACCCGCTTACCCGGCTGAATAACCGCGGCGCGCTGTTCGACCGCGCAAAATTGCTGGCGGAAACCTGTCGCCAGCAGTCGCTGCCGTTTTCGGTGATTCAGATCGATCTCGATCATTTTAAAAACATCAACGACCGCTTCGGCCATCAGGCCGGGGATAAGGTGCTCTCCCACACGGCAGGACTGATTGCCAGCGCGCTACGCAAGAATGATGTGGCAGGGCGCGTAGGCGGGGAAGAGTTTTGCGTCGTCCTGCCGGGGATCGGTCTGGAGGAGGCGAGAAGCGTCGCGGACCGTATACGTTGCCGGATCAACAGTAAGGAGATCCTGGTGAAGAAGAGCACGACCCTGCGCGTCAGCGCGTCGCTGGGGGTCAGCAGCGCGGATGAAGCGGGTAACTACGAGTTTGAACAGCTGCAGTCTGTAGCGGACGCCCGGCTGTATCAGGCTAAACAGAGCAGGCGTAACCGGGTCGTCTGGCGCGATTAAGACAGGAAGTGATCCAGCCCCTCCTGCCAGCCCGCCGGGCCGGTCTGCCGGGTGTGATAAACCCGGGCGGGGTTATCGTCCCGTAGCGTGATGCCCTGGCGGTTAATGCCCTTAATCACCACCGCGAAGTCAACGCTGTCGAGCAGCGGCGCATCATTGGGACCGTCGCCGAGCCCCAGCGTGGTGGGTTCAATCTCTTCCTGCTCACGGTATTGCGCAATCAGCCAGTTCACCGCAACGTCTTTGCCGCAGCGGGCGTCCAGCACATGCCAGAAGCGTGCCCCCTGCAGGCATTTCAGTCCGACATTCGCCAGCTCTTCTTCAAACTGAACCATTTTCTCGTCGGTATCGCGCCAGATGAGCGTGACGGACGCTTCATGCTTGCGGGCAAGCGCCGAACGGTAGCGCGTCAGTCCGGTCCACTCGCTGATAACGTGCTCATCCACGTCGTCAAAGGTAGTGAATTTATAGCCCGTCTGCAGGCGAATTTGCTCGATCCGCGGGCGAATATCCCGGTGCGTCATCCCCCTTATCTGGCGCTGAACCTTATCCCAGCGCACGTCAGGCTGAATCACCGCGCCGTTCTCGGCAATAAAAGGCAAGCCTTCAAGCCCCAGATCCAGCTGGAGATCGAGCATCTCAGCCGCGGTCTTGCTGCTGCAAAGAATGACCGGAACCTGATTATCCAGCAGCCTGTCCAGCCAGGGCATGGCGGGTTGCCATTCATAGGTGTGAATATCCAGCAGTGAACCATCCAGGTCAGAAAAAATCAGCAATGTATCCCGCAGTGAAGGCATAGCGACTCCTGGTAACAGATGCGTCTCGCTCTAAGAAAATTCCTAAAAAATGATTAAGGCGAAAACCGGAGAAAAGAGGAATGCTCCTGGCAAACCCGCATTCGGCGTGTGTTATTGCTCATAACAAAAAGCATTATGTTAAAAATATTATATTCATCGTAAGAATATATGCTTGTCAGCCAAATTCGTTGGGGATAGTGTGGCATGTACATCAGATTTCCTGGTGTAACGAATTTTCAAGTGCTTCTTGCATAAGCAAGTTTTGATCCCGGTCATCCCCATGGCCGGGATTTTTTTCGCCCTATCGATTGGCTTCAGACACGCTAAAGTCGTGAATATCAAGCTCAAAGGCCTCCGCCAGCTCGCGATAGGTGTGATAATCCCTTCCGTTGACAATGACGCGGTCCGAATTGTCGTCCGACCGGCGAACTTCTGACTCACTGATCTCATTGATGGCGGCCAGCAGGGCATCGACATCCACCTCGACTTCGCGCTTGATGGTGTCGCTATACTCTTTATCGGTCTTCATTACGGGGTTCCTCTTTCAGCCGTGTCCAACGGTAAGTATAGACTGTGTATAAAAACGCCAATCACGCCGGGCGGCGATGTGCGTTTTTGCGTTTTGTTCTACACTGGCTCAAAACCAGAGGAGGAATGTATGAAGGTCAACGATCGGGTAACCGTTAAAACGGACGGTGGGCCGCGCCGCCCGGGTGTGGTGCTGGCAATTGAAGAGTTTAGCGAAGGCACAATGTACCTGGTATCGCTTGAAGACTACCCGCTCGGCATCTGGTTTTTTAACGAACTGGGGCATCCGGACGGTATTTTTGTCGAGAAGGCGGAGTAGCACGGCGTCGGGTAGCACATCGCGTGCCCGACAACCTCTCCAGAAGCAAAAATCTCTGGCCAGGCCAGAGATCAAAGGTAGGGTGCACAGGTCTTAAGCGACTAACGCATGTTGACGAAAATCCCGTTCGTCACATTATCGGTCAGCCGTACCACGTGGTAGATCACTTGCTTATTATGCGTTTTAATTTTCCTTTTAATATTTCCTTTGTGTGACGAAACGGTTTTCGCTTTAATATTCATCTGGTCAGAGATCTGAATAGTTCCTTGTCCCGCCATCCACATTCGTAGCATACTTGATTCAGTCCTGCTTAATGATAGGGTGGGTAAGTTAACCGCTCCTACATTTTTAACTTCTTTATTCAAATAATCACCCAGAATGTCATCCAGCGACTCGGGTTTAATCGATTTAGAACTGATCAATAAATTTTTACGGACCAACAAATACTCATCGAAATGGATATTCGCGATCGCCATAAAAACAATAAACAGGGTTTTTGGATGCTGATTAATGATTTGCTTAATGTGCTGACTGTTGGCTGGATCGTGAATGAAACAGTCCTCATTAATAAACACCACGCCTGGTTTTAGTTCGTCACAAGCGGCTGCGAGTTCGTCAACGGTGTGTGCATCGTTGATGTCTCTCTTTCTTACCCCTCTGCTTGCCAGGTACCCGGTTAACCCTAGCCGGGTGTAGCTGCATAAATCCATAATGATCGTTGACATGGCATACCCTCACTCAATGCGTAACGATAATTCACCATCTGCCTGAGAGCTCAAAACAGCCATACGGGATGGAAAAAAATAATAAACCTGTGAGCATGACAAAGACTTTCAGGCGGACTCACTATCCCGTAAAGTTACGTATAATTTGCCAGGAATCTTCTTAAAGTAAAGTAAATATTAAGTATTGTGAGATGGTTAGAAACAATTAAACCGCGTCAGATATATCCTGGAAGATGTTTTACGCATTTTATTTTAGGAATATCCTCAGAAAGACAATGGCAACAGTGAGGGTTATTATTTACGTGGCAGCTCGCTGACAATATCCGCTAACAGGTTGAATATCTCGCCGAATAAATGTTCACAGAAGGGAGCGATAAGTGGCATCAGTAATGACATTAATAAAATCCCCACCGTCAGCGTCAGCGGAAAACCAATGACAAAAACTGAAAGCTGCGGCGCCATTCGGTTGAGTAAACCTAACGCCAGGTTGACGGTCAGCAGCAGGGTGATGATCGGCAGCGCCAGCATCAGCCCGTTGAGGAAAATCAGCCCCGCAGCGCGGGTAAGCGCGAGGAAAGCGTTGCTGTTCACCGGATTTTCGCCAATCGGCAGCGTATGGAAGGTATCCACCAGCATGGAGATAAGCCAGAGATGGCCGTTGAACGACAGGAACAGCAGCATGGCGAGCAGATCGATAATGCGCGCCAGCACGGGCATGTTGAGATGACTACCGGGATCGACAAACGTGGCGAACGATAGCCCCATCTGCAGGCCGATCAGTTCCCCTGCGGTACGCACAGCGGCAAAGGCGAGCTGCATGGTAAAGCCGACGGCGACGCCAATCATCACCTGCTGCAGGGCCACCCACACCGCGTTCGCCGAGAAGATCGGAATATCCACGGGGGGAAGAGAGGGTGCGACGATAATGGAGATGATAATGCCCAGCCCCACCTTGACGCGCTTGGGTATCGATTTCTCACTGAGAATCGGGGCAGTGGATATTAGCGCCATGATGCGCAGCATCGGCCAGAAATAGACGCCGAGCCACTGAACCCACTGGTCGCTGGTGAAGTGCAGCATCGTCAGGTCAGCCGATGATGTACGGCAGGTTGGTAAACAGGTTGCGCATATAGTCCAGCAACAGGTTCAGCATCCACGGCCCGGCGACGATAATCGCCACGAACACGGCGATGATTTTCGGGATGAACGACAGCGTCATTTCGTTAATTTGCGTGGCGGCCTGCAGGATACTGATAATCAGACCGGTAACCAGCGCGACAAGCAGCAGCGGCGCGGCAACGGCAATCGCGATTTTCATCGCTTCCGTGCCCATCATCATGACCGATTCGGGTGTCATTGCCGTTCCTTAACTGTAGAAACTCTGCGCCAGCGAACTGACCAGCAGCTGCCAGCCGTCGACCAGTACAAAGAGCATGATCTTAAAGGGCAGGGCAATGGTCGCGGGCGGCACCATCATCATCCCGAGCGCCATCAGGACGCTGGCGATCACCAGGTCGATAATCAGGAACGGAATAAAGATGGTAAAGCCAATCTGGAACGCGGTTTTCAGCTCGCTGGTGACATAGGCAGGCAGAAGAATACGCATTGGCACCGCTTCCGGTCCCTGCAGCTCGCCGGTGTTGGACAGGCGGGCAAAGAGGGCCAGGTCGGCTTCGCGCGTCTGGCGCAGCATAAATTCCCGCAGCGGCTGGGCGCCTTTATCCAGCGCCTCCTGCATGGAGATTTTGTCTTCGCTGAACGGCTGATAGGCGTCGGTATAAATCTTGTCGATCACCGGCGACATAATGAAAAAGGTCAAAAACAGCGCCAGCCCCAGCAGAACCTGGTTTGGCGGCGCGGAAGGGGTTCCCAGCGCGTTTCGCAGCAGGCCAAAGACGATGATGATGCGGGTGAAGCTGGTCATCATCAGCAGGATGGCCGGAATAAACGTCAGCGAGGTGATGAACACCAGCGTCTGCACCGGAAGGGACCAGCTTTGTCCGCCGCCTGCGAGAGGGGTGGAGACCAGACCGGGCAGCTGTGCATAGACCGCGGGAGCAAACAGGGCAACGCCCGCAAGCGTCAGGGATAACAAACGGCGCATCAGGATCTCCCGGAACGCTTAAGCAAACTCTTCATGACGGACTGAAAATCCGCAGGGGCCTCTGCGCGCTCGTCCACCACAACAGGGGCGGGCGGCAGCTTATGTAATACGCTGATGTTTGAGGCCGTGACGCCCAGAACCAGTCGCGCGTCATCCACCTCGACGATGACCACGCGCTCGCGTGGACCCAGCGTGGTGCTGGCGCTGACCTTCAGGCCGCGGGCACCGGCGGTTTTACCCGCCAGGCCAAAGCGCTTCGCCAGCCAGGCGGCGATAAGAATAAAGGCAATAATACCGAACAATGCCCCGCTCACCTGGAGCAGAGGCGAGCCGGGAACGGCAGAAGGCTGTGATATTGTTGCCTGGGTTTTCATGCTTAACGGCTCAGACGACGCATACGTTCAGACGGGGTAATGATGTCGGTGATGCGTACGCCGTATTTATCGGCAACCACCACCACTTCACCCTGGGCAATCAGATAGCCGTTGATCAGAATATCCAGCGGCTCGCCGGCCAGACCGTCAAGGGCCACCACGGAACCCTGCGTCAGGCGCAGCAGCTCTTTGATGGTCATACGGGTGCGTCCCAGCTCAACGGTCAGCTTAACCGGGATATCCATAATCAGGTCGATGTCCTGCAGCGTGCCGCTGACGTCACCGCCGCCGAGCTGCTGGAATACGGCATCCGCTGCACTTTTGGCCGGGGGTGCTTTTTGCTCGTTTAACGCGTCAGCCCACAGATCGTCCAGTGCTCCGCTGTTTTCATCGGACGGATTGTTCATGTCACTCATTTGGGCTGTTCCTCATTCAGCGAATTCAAAATCGGGTTGATCAAGTGCTCAACGCGTAACGCATACTGACCGTTAATCGTGCCGTACTGGCTTGTCAGCACGGGGACACCATCCACATGGGCAATAATGCGGTCGGGTTTTTCTATCGGCAAAACATCGCCGGGTTGTAATTTCAGGATCTGAGATAACCGCAGCGGGATATCGGCGAAGCTCGCCACCAGCTCAAGCTGCGAATGCTGGACCTGGCGAACCAGGTTTTCACGCCAGTTCTGGTCTTCGTTGCGGGAGTTCTCCAGCGGCGGGTTCACCAGCAGCTCGCGCAGCGGTTCGATCATGCTGAACGGCAGGCAGATGTTGAACTCGCCGGTCAGGTTACCGATCTCCACGTGGAACGGGGTGTTAACGACGATATCGTTCGGGGAGGTGGTGATATTGGTAAATTTCACCTGCATCTCAGAACGAACGTACTCCACTTCCAGTGGGTTAATCGCTTTCCACGCGTCGCTGTAAGATTCCAGCGCCAGCTTCAGCATGCGGTTAATGACGCGCTGTTCGGTGTGGGTGAATTCACGACCTTCTACTTTGGTCGGGAAACGCCCGTCGCCGCCGAACAGGTTATCCACCGCGATGAACACCAGGCTTGGCGAAAACACCACCAGGCCGGTGCCGCGCAGCGGCTTCAGATGAATCAGGTTAAGGTTGGTCGGCACCGGCAGGTTGCGGGCAAACTCATGATACGGCTGAATGCGGATCGCACCGACCGTGATATCCGGGCTACGACGCAGCAGGTTAAACAGCCCCATACGGAACTGACGTGCAAAACGTTCGTTAATGATCTCCAGCGCCTGCAGACGTTCACGTACCACGCGACGCTGGGTATTCGGGTCATAGGGACGAATATCGCTATCGCCGCCAATACCCGGTTTAGGATCATCATTGTTATCGCTGTCGCCGTTGAGCAGCGCATCGATTTCTGCCTGAGAAAGAATACTGTCGCCCATGTCGTTACCGCAGAATGAATGCTGTATACAGAACGTCAGTGACTTCCTGCTTAGGTTGGCCGTTTACCAGCGGGGTCGCCAGCGTTTGTTTAATGGCGTCGACCAGCTTTTGCTTACCCACATCGGTAGCCAGCGCCGAAGCGTCCTGACGAGAGAACAGCAGCAGAAGGCGGCTGCGCACTTCTGGAAGGTAATCGTTCAGACGCGAACGGGTGGCTTCATCTTTCAGGCGCAGCGTAATGCCAACGTAAAGCACGCGATCCGCATCACCCAGATTGACGGTGAAGGTATCCAGCGGGAAGAACACTGGAGCCGGCGGAGGCGGTGCTTCAGCTTTGGCTGCAGCGGTGGTCGGTTCCTGCTGCATACGCCAGTAACTATAGCCCGCGGTAGCGCAGGCGGCGAGCGTGATCAACACCAGCAGCGGGATCCAGATGGAACGCTTACTTTTTTTGGTGATAGCGGAGTCAGTCATCTGATACGAGCTTCCTGTTTCGGTACAGCTTAATAAGGTGATTATCCCGTGTCCTGCTGTCGTCAAAGCGTGGAAAAGACGGGGATAATCACGCTACCTCTGGCGTTTAGGCGAAGATGTCTACGGCACCGTTACCGCGCGCTGCGGACTGCAGGGCGGCAGGCACAGGCAGTAACTCATCGCTCTCTTCATTAAAACCGCCGGTGTTGCCGGAACGCGAAGCCTGGTGCTGCTGCTGGGATGAGGACTGCTGCTGCCCGGCGAAGCTCTCGCTGCTGACGCTGCTCTGCGCAAGCTGAATGCCGTTTTCCGCCAGCGAGGTCCGCAGTACCGGCAGCGCGGCTTCCAGTGCTGCACGAACATGGCTGTGCGCAGAGACCATCTGCAGCTGGGCCTGATTGTCATCCAGCTTAAGCGAAATTTGCACCTGACCCAGATCTTCCGGGTGCAGGCGCAGCTCTGCCGTCTGCTGGCCCTGCTTAGTGAACAGGGTGATGTGCTGGCTCAGGGACTGCTGCCATTCGTGGGTCCCCAGAGGCTGGCTTAACACCGGCGCGGGGGCGACGGTGGCGGCCGTCTGGCTGGTCGCATGGCTGGACATAATCGGTGCCAGGGTGGCCGTTGGTGATGATGAAGAGGACGAACTGGCGAGTTCCTGCTTCTCTGTCGCCGCGGCCACGGCCGGTGTAGCAGGCGCGTTGCCCTGCAGGGCCGGCTCGTTATTTTTTACCTGGCTCTGATAAGGCACAGAACTCTGCGCTTTATCATGGCTACCCAGAGGCGCGTTCAGGGACGGTTGGCCCGCGCCGTTTTGCGAAAGCGTCGCGGAATTCAGCGTTGAGGTGGCGGATACGCTCTCGCTGCCTGCCGCGCGAGAGGCGGTGGTTTGCTGCTGGTGCGGCAGCATCGCCATCAGCGCGCTTAATCCGGCCAGCTCTTCTTCGCTCAGCTCGCTCTTACCGTCATCTTTGCCGTTTGCCGTATTGAGCGTCTTCAGCGCGTCGCCCTTAGACAGCGGCACCAGCCCGGAAACCAGCGTATCAAGCGACGTGACGGGCGACGTTTCATCGCCGTTCAGCGCGGGCTGGCGCGCGAGCAGGTCGGCAATTTTTGCCTGCAGGGTGGTATCCCCTTTGGCATCCTGAGCCACTTTCGAAAGCTTACTGCCGGCGGCTTTCAGGTCAGCCAGGGTCAGCGGCGCATCTTTGCCTTTGCCCGTTGCGTCCGACAGGGCGCCCGCCAGCAGAGAGAGAAAGTCCTGGGCACCGTCGGTGCCTTTCCCCGTTTGCGTGCCGCCTGACAGGTCGCTGTCGCTCATCAGCAGTTGTTGCAGTGTGATCATTCCGGTTTCCTCATTGATGCGCGCTGGGCAAACTCATCCATTTTCTTCTGATCCAGACGGTTTTCCGCCAGGGTCGTTGCCGCGATCTGTCGGTCCTGTAAAGTCTGCCAGGCCTGCAGCCGCTGCTTCTTCTCGCGCCAGAAATTCAGCGCGGTATCGACTTTCTGGGTCCACTGGTTAAGCTGCTGGCGATGCTGATCTATCGCCTTCTCCAGCGTCTGGATAAACTGCTGATAGTTAATCCAGCGCTGGCTTCCAATGCCCTGTGTCATATCGGTATTGAGGTTGGTGCGATATTCATGCTGATAGTCGATCAACATCTTCAACTGTTCTTCAGCCTGCTGGCACCCGCGTCGCATTGCGCCAAGCTGCAATGCGGCATCATCAACTTCTTTTTCAGCCAGATCTTTCAGCGTTGATAACGCGCTGTTTTGCGCCATGACCTTCGCCCTCCACCTGTGTTACACCTGCGGGAATATCAGCTCCAGTGCCTGAATTGAATCTTCCCAGTCGGCGCGTTCAAAAATGCCTTGTTGCAAAAATGCCTCCAGCTGCGGCCACAGGCTAATCGCTTTGTCGAGCATCGGGTCGCTGCCTTTGGCATACGCCCCCACGCTGACCAGATCGCGGTTGCGCTGGAAGCTGGAGAGGAGTTGTTTGAAGTTACGCACGCGTGCGTAGTGCTTCTCGGTTATCAGCGCCGTCATTGCGCGGCTGATAGAGGCTTCAATATCAATGGCCGGGTAGTGCCCGGCTTCGGCCAGACGACGCGACAGCACAATATGACCGTCAAGGATCGCGCGCGCGGAGTCGGCAATCGGGTCCTGCTGGTCATCGCCTTCCGTCAGTACCGTATAGAACGCGGTGATGGAGCCGCCGCCGCTGATGCCGTTCCCCGCGCGTTCCACCAGCGCAGGGAGTTTGGCGAAGACCGAAGGCGGGTAGCCTTTGGTCGCCGGCGGCTCACCGATGGCCAGCGCGATTTCACGTTGCGCCATCGCGTAACGGGTCAGGGAATCCATGATCAGCAGCACGTGCTTGCCGCGGTCACGAAAATCTTCGGCGATACGGGTAGCATACGCGGCACCCTGCATGCGCAGCAGCGGCGACACGTCCGCCGGCGCGGCGATAACCACCGAGCGGGCGCGGCCTTCCGCACCCAGAATGTTTTCAATAAAGTCTTTTACTTCACGACCGCGTTCGCCGATCAGCCCCACGACGATTACGTCGGCCTGGGTATAGCGCGCCATCATGCCGAGCAGGACGGATTTGCCCACGCCTGACCCGGCGAACAGGCCCATACGCTGCCCGCGACCTACGGTCAGCAGGGCGTTAATCGGGCGCACGCCGGTGTCCAGCACATGTTCGATAGGGGTACGCTGCAGGGGGTTGAACGGCTGGGTGATCAGCGCGCCGGTTTCGGTGGTGTCCGGGGAGGGCAGTCCGTCGAGCGGTTTCCCGCTGCCGTCCAGCACGCGGCCCAGCAGGGCAGGGCCAAGCGGCAGCTGTTTCCCGCTTTGCAGTCCGTCGCCAGAAATATTTTTGGCATACACGCGCGCGCCGGGCAGAATGCCTTCCACCTCTTCAAGCGGCATCAGGAACAGGCGCTGGCCATTAAATCCGACCACTTCGCTTTCAACTTCACGCGTTTCCAGACCATCCTGGCGCTCAATGACGCAGGTCGCGCCCAGCGGAAGCTGCAGGCCGGTGGCTTCGAGAACCAGACCGGTGGCGCGCGTCAGTCGGCCATAACGACGAACAGATGGCAGTAACGCCATCTTCGTCTCAAAGTTGTCGAGCGTGGTGAGCCAGCGGGTGAGGCGCGCGGTCATCAGACGACTCCCGGTGCCGCCAGGCGGCACAGTTCCTGCCAGCGGGTGGCGACGCTGGCATCCAGGTCACCTTCGTCGGCAGAGACTTTGCAGCCGCCGTGATGTAACGACGGGTCGCCGCGCAGGCGCCAGCCGTGCAGGTTAAGCGTCGCGCCCAGGCTTTCTTCAACGCGCTGCAGGTCGTCCGGATGGACGCGCAGCTGAGGTTTCCCGCTGAACAGAGGCTCCTGCTGAAGCAGCCCCTGAATTTGTTTGATAAGCGCGGTGTTATCCACCACGGGCGTCTGGCCGATGACCTGACGCGCGGCTTCCAGCGCCATCTGCATCAGTCGCGAGGCAATCACGCTGTCCAGCGCGTCCAGGGTGTGCTGGAACTCGCTGACCAGCTGCTGCATGCGGGCATGGATCGGCGCCTGCTGCTGGCGCGCCTGATCGATACCGTGCTCTAACCCTTTCGCCAGACCTTCCTGATACCCCTGCTCGTGGCCTTTCTGGCGGCCTTCGTTCAGACCGGCGTTATAGCCCTGCTCGTGCGCCTGCATTTGCAGCTGCGCCAGCATCTGGGCCTGCTGCTCCTCTTCCGTCAGCTCGGGCTGCTCGACGTCCGGGTCAAGCTCTTCGGTTGCGATGACGGCCGGCGTGAACTCGGAGAGGGGAGGCGCCAGATCGTCCGGCGTCCAGCGCTTCCACGGCAGCTCATTAGACATAGGTGTCGTCTCCGCTGCCAATCACCATCTCGCCGGTTTCCGCCAGACGACGAACAATAAGCAGAATGGCTTTCTGTTCGTTTTCCACCTGAGACAGACGAACCGGGCCGCGGTTGGCAAGGTCGTCGCGCAGGATATCGGCCGCACGCTGAGACATGTTGCGCAGGAACTTCTCGCGCAGCGGCTGCTCGGCGCCTTTGAGGGCGATAAGCAGCGACTCGGAGTCCACTTCCTGGAGCAGGCGCTGGATGCTGCGGTCGTCCACTTCCACGAGGTTTTCGAACAGGAACATCTCGTCGATGATTTTCTGTGCCAGCTCGCCGTCGAATTCGCGAACCGCCGTAATGACGGCCTCTTCCTGCTGCGTTTTCATCAGGTTGATGATTTCCGCCGCCGTTCTCACGCCGCCCATTTTGCTGCGCTTGAGGTTCTGACCGTCGAGCAGGTTGTTCAGCACTTCGGTCAGCTCCGCCAGCGCGGCCGGCTGGACGCCGCCGAAGGTCGCGATACGCAGCATCACATCGTGACGCAGGCGCTCTTCGAACAGGGCCAGAATATCGGCCGCCTGGCCACGCTTGAGGTGGACAAGGATGGTGGCGATAATCTGCGGGTGCTCGTCGCGAATAAGGTCGGCGGCACTCTGCGGCTCCATAAAGTTGAGCGTTTCGATACCGCTGGCGGTATCGCGCGTTTCCAGAATGTCTTCCAGCAGGCTGGAGGCACGCTCTTCGCCCAGCGCCTTGACCAGCACGGAGCGCAGGTAGTCGTTGGCGTTGATGTTGAGCGCAGCAAACTGTTCAGCTTCCTGTTCAAACTCTGCCAGCACTTCGGTCAGCTGCTTGTTGGAGATCTGACGCACGTTGGCCATGGCCGCACTGAGAATTTGCACTTCTCGCTGGGAGAGGTGTTTAAACACCTCTGCCGCACGATCTTCGCCAATGGTCATCAGCAGGATGACGCTTTTATCGGTGCCCGTAAGCGTATTACTCATGTTCGTTACCCATCCACTGGCGGATGACCAGCGCCACGACGCGCGGATCGTTATCTGACATTTCGCGAATGCGCTGGCTCATGACCTCAGCGCCCATGCGCTGGTTAGCACGACGCTGCTGTATCTGTTCATCTTTGCTGAGGCGCACTTCAACCGCTTCTTCCGTTTCCTGACGCGTGTTCATCTGCTCGCGAGCCGCTTTCTCGGCTTCAGCACGACGCTGAAGCTGCGGACGAACGCCCTTACGCCACAGCAGCCACGCGACAATCAGCACCAGCAGCCAGCGTCCTGCGGACATCAGCTGGTCGATAAACGCCTGCTGTTGCCAGAACGGCAATTCACCGCCGGTCTCATCAACCGAGTTGAACGGTGAGTTCACCACGTTGAGGGTATCGCCGCGCTTCTCGGAATAACCCATCGCTTCGCGGGTCAGGTTTTCAATCTGCTTCATTTGTTCGGCAGTCAACGGCAGCGGTTTGCCGTCCGCCAGCGTTTTGTAGTTCACCACTACCGCAACGGAAAGACGCTGAATATCGCCCACGTTCAGTTTAGTGTGGCGAATCGTCCGATCCACTTCGTAGTTCGTGGTTTCGTTACGGCTGCTGGTGCGCGGACCGGCGTTATTGGTCGTTGAGGTGGTCTGCTGATTATTTTGCTGACCGTTCTGCTGATTGGCCGGCGGCGTAGAGATCGGTGCCGCATTAGCCGGGGCAGGCTGGTTAGACAGCGCGCCCGGCACGCCGCCCGGGTAGGCACCGCCGACCTGTTCGTTCGAATTGATCTGGCGTGAACGCATCACCGCCTGAGCCGCATCGCCGTTCGGGCTGTACTGCTCTTCAGTTTGTTCTTTATTCGCGAAGTCGATCTGCGCGGTAACCTGCGCGTGCACGTTGCTGTTACCCACGACCGGGCCGAGGATAGCTTCAATACGGCGCTGGAGACGATTTTCGACATCGGCTGCATACTTCAGCTGCGCATCATTCAGATCGCGACCGGCGGTATTGGATTGCGTCAGCAGGTGACCGCTTTGGTCGACCAGCGTCACGTTACCCGGCGGCAGACCGGCGACGGCGCTGGAGACGAGGTGCGTCACCGCGCTGATTTGCCCTTCGTCCAGCGCGCGGCCAGCCTGGAGGTTCACGGTAACGGAAGCCGAAGGTGATTTCTGTTCACGGACAAATAAAGAAGGTTTAGGCATCGCCAGGTGCACGCGGGCACTCTTCACCGGGCCTAATGTCTCAATGGTGCGGGCCAGTTCACCTTCCAGCGCACGCTGGTAGTTCACCTGCTCGCTGAACTGGCTGATACCGAATTTTTCCTGATCCAGCAGCTCAAAGCCAACCGCACCGCCCTTCGGCAGCCCCTGCTGAGCCAGACGCAGACGCAGTTCGTGCACCTTATCTGCCGGTACCTCAAGCGCACCGCCATTATCGGCAAAGCGATAAGGGATGTTCATCTGGGTCAGCTGGGTGACGATGGCGCCGCCATCCTGATCGGAAAGGTTGCTGTAGAGCGTCCGGTAATCAGGGCTTTTCGCCCACAGGACCATCGCTACAAGGATCGCAATTGCGGCAGCGCCTGCCACGATCAACGGGATTTTAGGATTCGCGCGAAGGCGGTTCATCCACTCGAGTGATTTATTCTGCGGCGCTGTCGATGCTGTTGCACTCATTGCGCACCTCTTAAATCCTGGTGGTTTACGTTATTCGTGTAGAGAAACAAAACTGACTCCCGGGTCGGCAAACACGACAAAAGTTCCATATTGATGGCCCTGCCATTATTTGATGATTCGTGATTTTCTATGCGTCAAATAACCTGGTTTTTTCATGCTATTTACCGCCATTATCTTATTGACAAGCTGTTAGTCTTGACCGCGTAAAAAACCATCCAGGGGAGAGTCATGGCTATACAGGGCATTGAAGGGGTAATCAGTCAGTTGCAGGCAACGGCGATGACGGCCCGTAATCAGAATGTGGCAGATCAGCAGCCGAGCATCAGCTTCGCAGGGCAACTGCATGCCGCTCTTGACCGTATCAGTGATACCCAGACCGCCGCGCGCACTCAGGCAGAGAAGTTCACCCTCGGTGAGCCGGGCGTGGCGCTGAATGATGTGATGACCGATTTGCAAAAAGCCTCGGTTTCCCTGCAGATGGGGATCCAGGTGCGTAACAAGCTGGTGTCGGCGTATCAGGAAGTGATGGGGATGCAGGTTTAAGACCTGTCGATCTTCGCTGGCAGCCGCAGCGCTTTAATGCCACAATATTTTTTTCTTCGAATGCAGGAAAGATGATGAAAAAAATAGCAATTGCTGGCGCGCTGCTGGCACTGACCGGGTGCGTTCAGGTCGATAACTACAACGACGTGATCAAGCATCCTGTCCCGGCGCATCTGGCGGGATACTGGCAGTCGAAAGGGCCGCAGAGCAACTTGGTCAGCCCGAAGGCGATTGCCACGCTGGTGGTGACGGAAGAGGGCGATACGCTGGACTGCCGTCAGTGGCAGCGCGTGATTGCCGTGCCGGGTAAAATCATGCTGCGTTCAGACAGTTATTACAACGTGACGCGTAAGCTGGATATCTATCCGCTGGAGCGTGATGGCTCGACGCTTGAGTATGACGGACTGGAGCTGCAGAAGGTCGACCGCCCAACGGTTGAGTGTGCCGATTACCTGAGCAAGAATCCGCTCGAGAGTAAACTACCGTAGCCGTTTGTTGCCGGGTGGCGGCTTCGCCTGACCCGGCCTACAAAAGTACTGTCCCGTAGGCCGGGTAAGCGTCAGCGCCACCCGGCATTGTTTCTACAGCGCATCCTCTATTACCCAAACGCTGACGCTCCCCCCATTACAGGTAAACGTCCCTTCGCCATCCGCCGCCGTGGTGATGGTTTCTTCGCGATTGCCGAGAAAATCCCGCCACGTTTTATTGCCGTAGTTTTCCCCAAGACAAATCACTTTTTCACCATCATCCCCGTTCGACATCACCACCACGCAGCCGGGATCGTCATCGGTACCGCTGCGGCTGAAGGCGATGCAGTTAGGATGGTCGAAAAACAGCGTCTGCACGCCGTGGGCAAAACGCTGGCGCGCGAGGATCAGCTCGTGAAGCTGCTCAATGACCGGCATATCAATATGGTACGTTTCACCGTCTCCTCCCGCATCGTCATAGCTGGCGCCGAAGAGATCCGGATAAAAGACGCTTGGCACGCCATTTTCCCGCAGCAGGATCAGCGCGTAGGCCAGCGGTTTAAACCAGGCCTCGACCGGCGCTTCCAGCGCCTGCAAAGGCTGGGTGTCATGGTTCGCGACGAGGGTGACCGCATGAAACGGATCGGCTTCTACCAGGGTGCCGGTGAAGATTTGGCTCATGTCGTAATCCCGGCCCTGACGTGACGCCTCGTGGAATTTCATCTGCAGGGGGGCATCAAACAGCATGGTTTTGCCTTCGACCTGGTCAATATAGGCCTGAAGTTTATCCACCTCATGGGACCAGTATTCCGCCACGATAAACAGCGGCTGGTCGGCGACTTCCTGGACGTGCTCAATCCACTCTTTGTAAAACCAGGCGGGAATATGCTTGACGGCGTCCAGACGAAAACCGTCGCAGCGCGTTTGTTCCATGACCCAGCGGGCCCAGTATTTGATCTCCTCGGTCACGGCGTGATTGCGAAAATCGATATTTTCGCCCATCAGGTAATCGAAGTTACCCATCTCATCATCAACCTGATCGTTCCAGCCTTCGCCGGTGTAGTCGTTGACGATTTTAAAGATGCCGTCTTCATCGGGGTTTTCAATGTGGTCGACGCCGCTGAAGCATTTGTAGTCCCAGATAAACTGTGAGTACTGCCCGGCCCGGACGGGGAAGGTGTAGCGAGTCCAGGCTTCGCATTCAATGACCTCGTCATCGATTTGCGTGCGGTCCTGTTCGTTGACGCGCTGAACGCGCACGGGCTCTTTTTCATCGGCGCCCATTTTGTGGTTGACCACCACGTCCAGCAGTACGGCAATGTCGTTACTTTTGAGGGCATCAATGGCCTCCAGCAGCTGCGCCTTGTCGCCGTATTTCGTGGCGATACTGCCTTTCTGGTCAAACTCGCCAAGATCGAACAGGTCATAGGTGTCATAGCCGACAGAATACCCGCCGGATGCCCCTTTACAGGCGGGCGGCAGCCAGATCATGTTGATGCCGATTTCGTTAAGATTGGGAGCTAACGCCGTGACCTCTCGCCACAATTCACCGCCAGCAGGGTAGTACCAGTGAAAACATTGTAACAGGGTGGGGTTTTTCATCATCCTTGCTCCAGAAGCCATTGGCAGACTTCTGGAGTATGGATGAAGAAATCATAGTTGTGTGTCGCGGGTAAAACTTTCTGGATAAAGAATATTCCCTGACAGCTTTCCATAGGTAGACGTGATGGATTGCTGTTTGCCGGTTTGATCAATCAGATTGCGCAGTTCGTCCATGCGGACCTTCAGCAGTGCCTTTAGCGCATTCTCATTTTCAAGGATCATTTCCAGCAGCGCACGCGCTTGCTCAACCTGAGCCGGAGGGCATGACATGATGGGCGTTTGAGAAATCTTTTCCACCAGTTGAACGTAATGCATTTCCTGCTCGATAAGCGCATCCCATTGACCAGAATGTGCGAGATTTAGCATAGCAATGCTCTGAGCATGTAGCGCCTGCCAGTGGCTAAGCGCTGCGCTGGGATTATTCATCAAAATTATCCTGAAATAGAGGACGCATTGGGGCCGATTTGCTTCCACGCATCCGCAATGTTGTTTAATAAACCCTCGACTTCAACAATTGCGTCTACGTCGTTACTGACATTCGCCAGCAACAAACGTCGAACCATATATTCGTACAAGGAGGCAAGATTACCGGACAATTCGCTCTCAACCTCCATGTTCAGTCCTGCTTTCAAACCGTTGTCGATGATGTTGATGGCTTTGGATAGAGCTTCGCCTTTCTCACGAATTTGTCCGGCTTCCATGAACAAACGCGCGCGAACAAGGGCGCTATGCGCCCCGTCGAACAACATGACAATCAGCTGGTGTGGACTGGCATTCATGACTGCGCTTTCTACTCCTATCTGCTGATAGGATTGAACACCAGAGGTCTTATACATATCCACTCCTGAAGGCTACGACTATTTTTGTGAGAACTGTTGGGTCAGGTAGTTGGCCGTGCTGGTCATTTTGGTGACTAATACGTCCAGACTGGTGAACTGGGTTTTGTAACGCGCCATGGTGGCTTCAATTTGAGCATCCATGGCATCGTAACGTTCGCCCAGCGTTTTCAGCGTTTTGTTGATCCCGTCTTTCGCGTTCTGGATCACCCCGGCGCTGCCGGTACTGGTGCTGAGCATGGTGGTCAGCGTGTTGTTCATCTGGGTCGCCAGACCGGTTTTCTTTCCGTCACCGACAAAATACTGCTGTACGGCGTTCGGGTTGTCGGTCAGCGCTTTTTTCAGCTTATCGGTGTCGACTTTCAGGTTACCGACGGTACCGTCCGCGCCTTTCACCGGGTCCTGGGTAATCCCCAGCTGGGCCATGATCTGAATGGAGCCGGCTTGCGCTTCGGTCAACAGGCCGCGCAGCTGGGACTGAACTCCGCGCACGTTCGCATCACCGACCAGCGCACCGTTGCTGGTAGACTGGCTGCCGGAGCCTGCATCGACCGGAACATACTTCGTCAGGCTGTTAATGGTGGACTGCAGCGAGTTATACGCCGTGACCCAGTCCGTGATCGCCTTCTGGTTCGCATCCGTTGCGCGTGAAACCTCAAGCGTTTCATCGGCTTTGCTCTCGGCCTTCACCGAGAAGGTGACCCCAGGCAGCGCGTCGGTAATGGTATTCGACTGGCGCTCGATGGAGATGTTGTTCACCACCACAATCGCGTTCTGCGCGTCGGTATTCACCGTCAGCGCGCCCGTTTTGGTGGTTGAATCATAACCAATGGCGCTTTGCAGCTTGGCGTCGCCGGTAACGCTTACCGTCATCGCGCCATCCGTACCGGTGGTTTTGGATGACAGCATCAGGCGGTAGTCACCGTCTTTCGCTTTAATGACGCTGGCGGTGACGTTGCCGTTTGCTTTATTAATCGCGCTCGCGATCCCGGCCAGCGACGTATCGCCATCTGCCAGGGTGACCTCTAAAGGCGTTTTCGTGCCCGGCTGGGTGATGGTGATTTTACGCGTTGTACCTGTCGTATCGCCCAGCAGGTCCGTGTTGTTAGCATAGGAGCCGGTAGTGAGCGCCTGTGCCTTTGCAACCTGGTTGACGTTGACAACAAAGGAACCTACTGACGCGTCAGCCGTTGTTGTAGCTGTAAAGGCCGTGTTGGTGCTGCTGACGGACGTTGAGTTCCAGGTGGTTGCTTTACCCAGTGCAGCGGTCGCAGTCTGCAGCGATGTCATGGCGCTCTGCAGCTTGCCGTAAGCGCTTAACTGTGCGTTATACGTTGATTGCTGGGAAGTAATCGTCGTCAGCTTGGTTTTCTCTGCCGCTTCCAACTGATTATATAAATCCCCGAGTCCTGCAGAACCTATCCCGAGGTTACTGATAGTAGCCATGCATATTTTCCTTAAAATACGAAAGTAGTTCAGGACTCTTATCGGCCTCTCAGCGTAAAAGTTTACGATGGTGAGAAAAAAATAATCCGAAGAATAGACGCGTCCTGGCGGGGTAAATGAATGGATTGCACTTTAGGGACATTATCAGTGCATTAAAAACACGAGTAAGTGTGTGCCTTTTTTGTCATCTCTTTGTGCGTTAAAAAAGCGTAAATAATAAACCTTCGACGGACCTTAATTGATTCTTTAAAAATAAAATCATTAATAATCAGTGGTTTGTAATTTTTTAAAAATTGATTCTAAAGTCTTTTGGGGACCCGTCGATAACCTTGTTGACGGTGAGAGACGCTGTGAGTGTTAGGCACCGGACCTAAAACCCAATTTTTGAAGGAAACAAAATTATGGCAGTTATCAATACTAACCTGATGTCCCTGACTACTCAGAACAACCTGAACAAATCTCAGTCTTCTCTGGGTACTGCTATCGAGCGTCTGTCTTCAGGTCTGCGTATTAACAGCGCGAAAGACGATGCTGCTGGCCAGGCAATTGCAAACCGCATGACCGCTCAGATCAAGGGTATGAACCAGGCCGCACGTAACGCCAACGACGGTATCTCCATGGCGCAGACTGCTGAAGGCTCCCTGAACGAAATCAACAACAACCTGCAGCGCGTACGTGAACTGGCTGTACAGGCAAGCACTGGTACTAACAGTACCTCTGACCTGTCATCTCTGCAGGATGAAGTTAAAGCTCGTCTGGCTGAGATCAACCGTGTTGCAAGCAAAACTGACTTCAACGGCATCAAACTGCTGGACGGCTCTGCGGGTGCTGCAGGTGTGGTTAAAATTCAGGTTGGCGTAAACGACGGCGACACTATCAACCTGGACCTGAGCGGCGCTAAAGCTGACACCGCTACTCTGGGTGTTGCAGCGGTAGACCTGACAGCTCAGACTGGTACCGAGTTGAAAACAATTGACGATGCAATTGCAATCGTTGATAAAGCACGTTCTGGTCTGGGTGCTGTGCAGAACCGTTTCACTTCTGCAATCAACAACCTGAACAACACCTCTAACAACCTGTCTGCTGCTCAGTCCCGTATCCAGGACGCTGACTACGCAACTGAAGTTTCCAACATGTCCCGCGCGCAGATCCTGCAGCAGGCTGGTACTTCTGTTCTGTCTCAGGCAAACCAGGTTCCACAGACCGTTCTGTCTCTGCTGCGTTAATATTACGCGTGAAACCCCGCTTCGGCGGGGTTTTTTTATCTCTGCTATTTGAGAATCCGCCTGTGAAACAAATCAGTGTCACTCAACCAAAGCTGGTCGCAGATTTTTCATGTGTCGGTGGGGAATGCCGTGAACATTGTTGTCAGGGCTGGACCATCGCATTTGATAAATCCTCCGTTAATCGCTATCTGAACAGTAAAAATGCCGCCATTCGTCAGACGGCGAAAACGGCGATAAAAGTCACCAAAAAGCAGTATGGTAACTGGGGCGAAGTGATTTTCCATACGGAAAGTAAAAACTGCCCGTTTATGGATACGGAAAAACTCTGTTCTATTCATAGCGCCATGGGCGCCCAGGCCTTAAGCCCAACCTGTTCGTCGTTCCCGCGGACAAACCGGGTCTATAAAAATGAAATCGAAAAATCGCTGAACCTCTCGTGTCCGGAAGTGACCCGACTTCTGTTGAACGATCGAGAGTCTATGTCGATGATGGAATCCATCAGCGTCCAGCAGGACGTCAATAATGCGCCGATGATTGATTTGAAGGCAAAGGTCATCAATCTCTTCTGCCAGAATATTTTCAGCGTTGAGGGCGTCAGCGTTGAAGAACAGGTTTACGCCGTGGTGAAATTCCTCATGGTGGCTGAAAAGCTCGATAATCTCGAAGAGAATATCGGCACGCTCGAAACGGTCTATTTCTCGCTGGTTAACGAACTGGTGAGCGGTAAAATCAAAATGGAATTAGGCGGATTTAATCAGAACTACAGCCTGAAGTTCGCGTTAATTTCACTCATCCAGAGCTACTTCACGAAGAAAGTGACAGCCCGCGGCGGTGCGGTATTAAACCGTTATTTTACTCAGCTTTATCAACAATTTGAGCCTGCGGGTGACACCGTGCCGGCAGAGAAGGTCATGGAGAACATCGAGTCCGTCTGGCGCGATGTGGCGGGCAATTATCTGGCGACCAATGACCATTTATTTAAGAACTTTTTTAAATACAAACTGTGGGAGCAGGGCTTCCCGCAGAACAATGGCCGCAGCATGTTGAATAACCTTTATTTAATCGTCGCGGAGTTCTATTTCCTTAAAACGTTACTTGCCGGTCAGGCACTCGTGGCGGGAAAAATTGAACAAGATAATATCATTGATGTTATTTACAGCTTCCACTCTCTTAGCCAGCATAATCAGGAAGCGGGAAAGCTCTTTCATCAACATATAGATAGCGTCAAACTGGGCGACGATCTTTCATTGTTACAACTGTTAATTTAGGCAGAAAAGTTGCCCCTGTTGTGGGCAACCTCAGAATAACCTCACTTTATCCCCCTTTTTCATCCAATTGAACGCCCTGCAGAATCGGATAATCATGCCGATAACTCAACTAACGCAGGGCTGTTTATCGTGAATTCACTCTATACCGCTGAAGGTGTAATGGATAAACACTCGCTGTGGCAGCGTTATGTCCCGCTGGTGCGTCACGAAGCATTGCGCCTCCAGGTGCGCTTGCCGGCGAGCGTGGAACTCGACGATCTGCTACAGGCGGGCGGTATCGGGTTATTGAATGCAGTTGACCGATACGACGCTCTGCAAGGAACGGCATTTACGACTTACGCAGTTCAGCGTATTCGTGGTGCGATGCTGGACGAGCTGCGCAGCCGCGACTGGGTGCCGCGCAGTGTTCGCCGCAACGCGCGCGAAGTGGCGCATGCGATGGGGCAGCTGGAACAGGAACTGGGACGTAACGCAACGGAAACCGAAGTGGCGGAACGTCTTGGCATTGCTGTTGAAGAGTATCGTCAGATGTTGCTCGATACCAATAATAGCCAACTCTTCTCATATGACGAGTGGCGAGAAGAGCATGGCGATAGCATCGAGCTGGTGACGGACGAGCACCAGCAGGAAAACCCGTTACACCATTTAATGGAAGGGAATTTACGCCAGCGCGTCATGGAGGCTATTGAAGCTTTGCCTGAACGCGAACAGCTGGTATTGACCCTTTATTACCAGGAAGAGCTTAACCTCAAAGAGATTGGCGCTGTTCTGGAGGTGGGAGAGTCGCGGGTGAGCCAGCTGCACAGCCAGGCCATTAAACGCTTACGAACCAAGCTGGGTAAGTTATAGGTGATTGATTCACCTTAAAAATGCCGCACAACGTATTGACAACCAGGAGTTATCATGACGGTGCAGCAATCTAAAAGACGGCCTTTAAGCCGCTACCTGAAAGACTTTAAACACAGCCAGACGCATTGCGCCCACTGTAACAAGTTACTCGATCGTATCACGCTGGTTCGCCGGGGCGAAATCGTCAATAAGATTGCGATTTCGCGTCTCGACACGTTGATGGACGAAGCAGCATGGCTCGAAGAGCAAAAAGAGTGGGTGGCGCTTTGCCGTTTCTGTGGGGATCTCCACTGCAAAGAGCAAAGCGACTTCTTCGATATTATCGGCTTCAAGCAGTTCCTGTTTGAACAAACGGAGATGAGCCACGGCACCGTTCGCGAATATGTCGTTCGCCTGCGCCGCCTTGGGCAACATCTGACCGTAAACAATATTTCTCGCGATCTGCTGAAAACCGGTTATCTGGATGAAAATCTGGAGCCGTGGCTGCCTGCGACCAGCACCAACAACTACCGGATTGCGCTGCGCAAGTATGCGCAATACAAGGTACAAATGCCGGGTGCCATAAAGCAGAAAGCCCACGCCGGAACAACTTCTGATATATATTAAAAAAGAATAAGATGTAGCGCAGTCGCCTTTGACGTTGCAGGCGATTTCTCTACACTACGTAAAAATTCCACTATATCGGGGTATTTATGAAATTTGCACTTCTGGGTCGTCAGGCGCTGATGGGTGTTATGGCCGTTGCGCTGGTTGCGGGTATGAGCGTGAAAACGTTCGCCGCAGAAAACCTGCTGAATAAAGTAAAAGAGCGCGGTACGCTGCTGGTCGGGCTGGAAGGAACCTATCCTCCGTTTAGCTTCCAGGGCGACGACGGTAAGCTGACCGGTTTTGAAGTGGAGTTTGCTGAAGAGCTGGCGAAGCACCTCGGCGTTAAGGCGTCGCTGAAACCGACCAAATGGGACGGTATGCTGGCGTCGCTGGATTCCAAACGTATTGATGTGGTGATTAATCAGGTGACCATTTCTGACGAGCGTAAGAAGAAATATGACTTCTCTACGCCGTACACCGTGTCCGGTATTCAGGCGCTGGTGAAGAAAGGTAACGAAGGCGGAATTAAAACTGCCGCGGACCTGAAAGGGAAGAAAGTCGGTGTCGGTCTGGGTACCAACTACGAAGAGTGGCTGCGCCAGAACGTGCAGGGCGTGGATATCCGCACCTATGATGATGACCCGACGAAATACCAGGATCTGCGCGTGGGCCGTATCGACGCCATTCTGGTTGACCGCCTGGCCGCGCTGGATCTGGTGAAGAAAACCAACAATACCCTGGCGGTAGCGGGTGATGCGTTCTCTCGTCAGGAATCAGGCGTTGCCGTTCGTAAAGGTAACGAAGACCTGGTCAAAGCGATTGATTCCGCGATTGCTGACATGCAAAAAGACGGCAGCCTGAAGGCGCTCTCCGAGAAGTGGTTCGGTGCAGACGTCACGAAATAAGCTTTTGCCGTAAAAAAAGGCGCTTTTAAAAGCGCCTTTTTTATTTCTTTCGCGTCTGCGTGCATAATGAAAAATATCACATTTTGTCAGAGTTACCGGAGAACCCATGTCACTACAGAATTTAACGCGCTTTCCCCGCCTGGAGTTTATCGGCGCGCCGACGCCGCTGGAGTACCTGCCGCGATTTTCTGATTATTTAGGGCGCGATATTTTTATCAAGCGTGACGACGTGACGCCGATGGCGATGGGGGGCAATAAGCTGCGCAAGCTGGAGTTTCTGGCGGCTGATGCACTGCGCGAAGGCGCGGATACGCTCATTACCGCCGGGGCTATCCAGTCCAACCACGTTCGTCAGACGGCGGCAGTGGCGGCAAAGCTCGGGCTCCACTGCGTGGCATTGCTGGAAAACCCGATTGGCACGCGGGCAGAAAACTATCTCACCAACGGTAACCGCCTGCTGCTGGACCTGTTTAACGTGCAGGTCGAAATGGTGGAGGCGTTGACCGACCCGACCGCCCAGCTCGACGAGCTGGCGACGCGCCTGGAAGCGCAGGGGTTTCGCCCCTATGTTGTCCCCGTCGGCGGTTCGAACGCGCTGGGCGCGCTGGGGTATGTGGAGAGTGCGCTGGAAATCGCGCAGCAGTGCGAGGGCGCGGTGAGTCTCTCCTCCGTGGTTGTTGCGTCCGGCAGTGCGGGCACGCATGCCGGGCTGGCGGTGGGGCTGGAACAACTGCTGCCGGATGTCGAGTTGATTGGCGTGACGGTATCCCGCAGCGTCGCGGATCAGAAGCCAAAAGTGGTGACCTTACAGCAGGCGGTAGCCGCACAGCTGGAGCTGAAGGCAAAGGCCGACATTCTGCTCTGGGATGACTATTTTGCGCCGGGTTACGGCACGCCTAACGAAGAGGGGATGGAAGCGGTGAAGCTGCTGGCGCGCCTCGAGGGGATACTGCTCGATCCGGTCTATACCGGCAAAGCGATGGCAGGACTGGTTGACGGCATTGCGCAGAAACGCTTTAAGGATGAAGGGCCGATTTTATTTGTCCATACCGGCGGGGCGCCTGCGCTGTTTGCCTACCATCCTCATGTCTAAAAATCAGGTCGAAAAATAATAATGCAAGAAAGTATTCAACTGGTTATTGATTCTCTGCCCTTTCTGCTGAAAGGTGCGGTATTTACATTACAGCTCAGTATCGGCGGGATGTTCTTCGGCCTGGTGCTGGGATTTGTGCTGGCCTTAATGCGCATGTCGCCCATCCTGCCGGTACGCTGGCTGGCGCGCTTTTATATCTCCGTGTTTCGCGGTACGCCGCTTATCGCCCAGCTCTTTATGATCTACTACGGCTTGCCGCAGTTTGGTATCGAGCTGGATCCGATCCCCGCAGCGATGATTGGTCTGTCGCTCAATACCGCGGCGTACACGTCAGAAACCCTGCGAGCGGCGATCTCCTCCATTGACAAAGGGCAGTGGGAGGCGGCGGCCAGTATCGGGATGACCCCCTGGCAGACGCTGCGTCGGGCCATTCTGCCGCAGGCGGCGCGCGTGGCGCTTCCACCGCTGAGCAACAGCTTCATTAGCCTGGTAAAAGATACGTCCCTGGCGGCAACGATTCAGGTACCGGAACTGTTCCGTCAGGCACAGCTCATCACCTCGCGCACGCTTGAAGTCTTTACCATGTATCTGGCCGCCTCGCTGATTTACTGGGTGATGGCGACGGTGCTGTCTGCTCTGCAAAACTACTTCGAAAACCAGCTTAACCGCCAGGAGCGTGATCCAAAATGAGTGCTATCGACGTCAAAAACCTGGTGAAAAAATTCCACGGTCAAACGGTGCTCCACGGGATCGATCTTGAAGTCGAGCAGGGTGAAGTCGTGGCGATTATCGGACCGAGCGGTTCGGGAAAGACAACGCTGCTGCGCAGTATTAACCTGCTTGAACAGCCGGAAGGCGGCACTATTCGGGTAGGAGATATAACGATTGATACCGGAAAATCCATCAGCCAGCAGAAAGGGTTGATCCGTCGCCTGCGCCAGCATGTTGGCTTCGTTTTTCAGAACTTTAATCTCTTCCCGCACCGTACGGTGCTGGAGAACATTATTGAAGGGCCGGTCATTGTAAAAGGTGAATCGAAAGAGGACGCGACGGCGCGCGCGCGCGAACTGCTCGCTAAAGTCGGACTGGCGGGGAAAGAGACCAGCTATCCGCGCCGTCTGTCGGGAGGACAACAGCAGCGCGTGGCGATAGCGCGCGCGCTGGCTATGCGCCCAGACGTAATCCTTTTTGACGAACCGACCTCTGCACTCGATCCGGAACTGGTGGGGGAGGTGCTGAACACCATTCGCCAGCTGGCGCAGGAAAAACGGACGATGGTGATCGTGACGCATGAAATGAGCTTTGCACGCGATGTTGCTGACAGAGCCATCTTCATGGATCAGGGGCGGATTGTGGAGCAGGGGCCGGCGAAAAGCCTGTTCGCTAACCCACAACAGCCGCGAACCCGTCAGTTCCTTGAAAAATTCCTTATGCAGTAGAATTTTTGCACTAATTTGCTCCAGAAATTTAGCCTGGAGCAAATTATTCTCCCTTCGGGGGCAGTCGTTTGTTTTTTTATTCCATCCGGCCCGGATAAACCTTATCAATAGTAAAGTTAATTGTGCTAATGCCGATATTTTGTAGTTAGAAAAAAGATTTATGTGTTAGGTTATATTCACCATAATAATGATTATCTTTTCAGAGGCTTCATTTAGTAAGTATGAAGGATTCAGACTTTTTCACCTGGCGACGGGATTGCTCCCTCCGGTTTCAGGAATTGACGAGTGCCGATGAGGTATATCGGGAGTTAGAGCAGCAAACTCAGGCGCTGGAATTCGATTATTACGCGCTCTGCGTGCGACATCCTGTGCCCTTTACGCGCCCTAAAATCTCTTTGCAGACCACTTATCCAAAGCCGTGGATGGCGCAATATCAATCCGCGAACTATTTCGCTATCGATCCGGTTTTAAAAGCGGAAAATTTCATCCAGGGTCATTTACCCTGGACAGACGCATTATTTGCCGAGGCGCAGGAATTATGGCATAGCGCCCAGGACCACGGTTTACGTGCGGGAATAACGCAGTGCCTGATGCTGCCTAATCATGCGCTCGGCTTCCTGTCTGTTTCCCGTACTAGTGTACTGGAAGGGCCTTTTGCCAGTGAGGAAATAGAACTGCGGCTGCAAATGCTGGTGCAAATGGCCTTAACGTCTCTGATGCGTTTTGAAGATGGGATGGTTATGCCACCCGAAATGAAATTCAGCAAACGCGAGCGCGAAATTCTGAAATGGACTGCGGAAGGGAAGACGTCAGCGGAAATAGCGATCATTCTCTCTATCTCTGAGAATACCGTTAATTTCCATCAGAAAAATATGCAGAAGAAATTCAACGCGCCTAACAAAACCCAGATTGCGTGTTACGCGGCGGCAACGGGACTGATCTGACAGGATAATACGTTCTGCGTGACAGACGAACAAACGGCTGAATGCACTGCATCCAGCCGTTTTTTGTTACTGGCGGTAGGCCTGTTTGATTTGCTTAACGGTGTTAGCAAATACCGCAGATTCAGCCTGGTCTTCCATCTCCGCGATTTGTTTTTCCATTTTAATGATCACACGACCGGCATCCGCCTGGCCCATCGCCTGCAGCATCAGCGTCAGCAGTGCTTTCAGGCAGTTTACTTCCTGTGCCAGTTCCTGGTTATTCTCCGCAGTGGCAAATTCAGGTGTGCTCATTTATTTTCCTCATTATTAAACGGCGCTAAAGCGCGACGACGAAAGTCAAGGCGGCGGAGTATACCACAAGCTGAAGCAAAAAATGCAGCGGTTGTTTTTCGTACTTTTACGTGGATGTTTAATTGCGTAAACAGAACGTACCGGTAAACTGAACCGTCTTGAAAGGCTATTAATTGTTTGTTCCCGGTTCGCTTGTCGTTAATTATTGTTACAAAAATTTGAGATCTGTTTTTTTGCAGGAAAAGCCTGCAAGTTTTTTGTAACTTTTTGAATACAGATGCTTAAAAAAAGCTGCAAAAGCCCTGAATGCATGGTCTCTCTTTCCACGGACTGTACAGCCTAATTTCCAAAAACGAGAGCAAAATCGAATAGCCGGTTTTTTAACGTTTTAATCTTGCGAGGAAAACCGTTAATATAAACCAAATTATCACTCAGTAGCGTTATCCCTATTCTGGAGACATTTCCTTTGATCAACGTCCTTCTTGTTGATGACCACGAACTGGTGCGCGCAGGGATACGACGCATTCTTGAAGATATTAAAGGTATTAAAGTTGCCGGTGAGGCGTGCTGCGGCGAAGATGCGGTAAAATGGTGCCGCACAAATTCGGCCGATGTGGTACTGATGGATATGAATATGCCCGGTATCGGCGGTCTTGAAGCAACACGCAAAATCGCGCGTACCTTTGTTGATACCAAAGTCATCATGCTGACCGTGCATACCGAAAATCCACTGCCCGCGAAAGTGATGCAGGCGGGCGCTGCGGGCTACCTGAGTAAAGGTGCTGCGCCGCAGGAAGTCGTCAATGCAATCCGTTCCGTGTTTGCCGGACAGCGCTACATTGCTTCCGACATTGCTCAGCAGATGGCGCTGAGTCAGATCGAGCCCGAAAAAACCGAATCACCGTTTGCCAGTTTGTCCGAGCGTGAATTGCAGATTATGCTGATGATCACCAAAGGTCAGAAGGTGAATGAGATCTCGGAACAGCTGAATCTCAGCCCGAAAACGGTGAACAGCTATCGTTACCGGATGTTCAGTAAACTGAACATTCACGGCGACGTTGAACTGACGCACCTGGCCATCCGGCACGGTTTGTGTAATGCGGAGACGTTGTTAAGTCAGTGAGTGATGTGTTCGATTCAAAAGCATTTCTTAAAACCGTAACCAGCCAGCCTGGCGTCTATCGGATGTATGACGCTGGCGGTACGGTTATCTACGTGGGGAAGGCAAAAGATCTTAAAAAACGCCTCTCCAGCTATTTTCGCAGCAACCTGGCCTCCCGAAAGACCGAAGCGCTGGTCTCACTCATTCAGAATATTGATGTCACCGTCACGCACACCGAGACAGAAGCGCTGCTGCTTGAGCACAACTATATAAAGCTCTACCAGCCGCGCTATAACGTTCTGCTGCGTGATGATAAATCCTACCCGTTTATTTTTCTGAGCGGCGACACCCATCCGCGCCTCGCCATGCACCGCGGTGCAAAACACGCTAAGGGCGAATACTTCGGGCCGTTCCCTAACGGCTATGCCGTGCGAGAAACGCTGGCGCTGCTGCAAAAAATCTTCCCGATCCGCCAGTGTGAAAACAGCGTTTACCGTAACCGCTCGCGCCCGTGCCTGCAGTACCAGATTGGACGCTGCCTGGGGCCCTGCGTGGAAGGGCTGGTAAGTGAAGAAGAGTATGCCCAGCAGGTGGATTATGTGCGCCTGTTCTTAGCCGGAAAAGACGATCAGGTCTTAACGCAGCTGATCGCGCGGATGGAAAAAGCCAGCGCCGCACTCGAGTTCGAAGAGGCCGCGCGGATCCGCGACCAAATCCAGGCGGTGCGCAGAGTCACTGAGAAACAGTTTGTCTCGAATACCGGAGACGATCTTGACGTCATCGGCGTAGCCTTTGACGCCGGAATGGCCTGCGTGCACGTGCTGTTTATTCGCCAGGGCAAAGTGCTCGGCAGCCGCAGCTATTTCCCGAAAGTGCCCGGCGGAACTGAACTGGGTGAAGTGGTCGAAACCTTTGTCGGCCAGTTCTATCTGCAGGGAAGCCAGATGCGCACGCTGCCTTCTGAGATCCTGCTCGATTTTAATCTTGACGATAAAACCCTGCTGGCCGATTCGCTCTCTGAACTGGCGGGCCGTCGGGTGAATGTACAAACCAAACCGCGCGGCGATCGTGCGCGTTATCTGAAGCTGGCGCGAACCAACGCGGCGACGGCACTCACCACGAAGCTGTCGCAGCAGTCGACGGTGAACCAGCGTTTAACGGCCCTGGCGACGCTGCTGAAGCTTCCGGAAGTGAAACGGATGGAGTGTTTCGACATCAGTCACACGATGGGGGAACAGACGGTGGCGTCGTGCGTGGTATTTGATGCGAATGGCCCACTGCGCGCCGAGTATCGTCGCTACAACATCACCGGGATCACGCCGGGCGATGACTATGCGGCCATGAATCAGGTGCTGCGTCGTCGCTATGGTAAAGCCATAGAGGAGAGCAAAATCCCGGATGTGATCCTGATTGACGGTGGGAAAGGGCAGCTCGGCCAGGCGAAAGCGGTATTTGAATCGCTTGATGTCAGCTGGGATAAAAACCATCCGCTGCTGCTGGGCGTCGCAAAAGGGGCCGATCGTAAGGCCGGTCTGGAGACATTGTTCTTCGAGCCGGAAGGCGAGGGCTTCAGCCTGCCGCCGGACTCTCCGGCGCTGCACGTCATCCAGCATATTCGCGATGAATCGCACGATCACGCCATCAGCGGTCACCGCAAAAAGCGGGCGAAGGTGAAAAACACCAGTAGCCTGGAAACGATCGAAGGCGTGGGACCAAAACGTCGCCAGATGCTGCTGAAATATATGGGCGGATTGCAAGGATTACTCAACGCCAGCATGGAGGAAATTGCAAAAGTGCCGGGTATTTCGCAAGGGCTGGCAGAAAAGATCTACTACTCGTTGAAACATTGAGGGCTCTGTAGCAACATAGAGCTAAATTTTACTGACAACAAATAGTTACCGTCACTATGCAATATAATATCCCTACGTTGCTCACTCTCTTTCGTGTTGTACTCATCCCGTTCTTTGTACTGGCGTTTTACCTGCCGGTCGTCTGGGCACCTTTCGCCTGCGCATTGCTCTTTCTGATCGCGGCGGTCACCGACTGGTTTGATGGCTATCTGGCCCGCCGCTGGAATCAAAGCACCCGTTTCGGTGCCTTCCTCGATCCGGTGGCAGACAAAGTGATGGTCGCTATCGCCATGGTGCTGGTGGCCGAGCACTATCACACCTGGTGGGTAACGCTGCCGGCGGCAACCATGATCGGCCGCGAGATCATTATCTCTGCGCTGCGCGAGTGGATGGCGGAACTGGGGAAACGCAGCAGCGTGGCGGTCTCGTGGATTGGTAAAGTCAAAACGACGGCGCAGATGGCAGCGCTGGTCTGGATGCTCTGGCGTCCGAACGCCTGGGTTGAATGGGCGGGAATTGGTCTGCTGTGGGTGGCGGCAGTGCTGACGCTGTGGTCCATGCTGCAATATTTGAACGCTGCGCGCGGGGATTTGCTTGATCAGTGATCGTTTCGCCGTAATTTTCAGCAAACGATCCAGGGATGCAAAAAATAACGTTGACTCATAACGTCATATCAGTAGAATGCAACGCATCGAACGGCGGCACAGCAAGCCGGACGATAATGAAATCAAGTAGTTAGACGTTTACTTGATGACATGCGGGAATAGCTCAGTTGGTAGAGCACGACCTTGCCAAGGTCGGGGTCGCGAGTTCGAGTCTCGTTTCCCGCTCCAGATTAAAGACATGCGCAATAGCGGGTGTCAGTTTGAAAAGTTTTACGGCGCGTTAGCAAAGCGGTTATGTAGCGGATTGCAAATCCGTCTAGTCCGGTTCGACTCCGGAACGCGCCTCCACTTTCTTCCCTGGCCGGATGGTGGAATCGGTAGACACAAGGGATTTAAAATCCCTCGGCGTTCGCGCTGTGTGGGTTCAAGTCCCACTCCGGCTACCATGGGAAACAAAGAATAATCAAAGCAATAAGCAGTGTCGTGAAACCACCGAAAGGTGGTTTTTTTGTGTCTCTAGCTTAGCGCGAAGTGATCGTATCTCATCATCATCCCGATCCTGCTGTACCCGAGAATTCGCTGCCATACCAGAATGTTAAGCCTAACTATCTAATATCAAGCCCAGAAAGCAGGGCGATTTTCAGCTAACCTGCAACCAATCTTAAACAAACATTTCACTCGCCAGACACAGGTTGCCGCCGCTGATAAACTGGTTGGTATCCACCCTGGAGAGCGGAAGGTTATTGTCATGCAATATGAAGAACAGCAGCTTATCAACGGCCTTTTCGAGCGTCTTAAACAGGCCGGACAACAAAACAGCCAACGGGATGCAGATGCAGAGCGTCAGATCGCTGAATTTGTCAGACAGCAGCCTGCGGCCCCCTACTATATGGCGCAGTCGATTTTGATTCAGGAAGCTGCGCTGAAACGCCTGCAGGCCCGGGTTCAGGAGCTTGAAAGCGAATTAGCCGCGCAAAAAAGCAAACCCTCGACGGGCGGCAGCTTCCTCGGCGGCCTGTTTGGTGGCGGGAAAAGTAACCCGCAGCCTGACAACAGCTGGAATGCCCAACCGCAACAGCCACCGGCGCAGGATTACTCTCGGGCGCCAGCGCCGGCTACTCGCGGCGGCGGTTTTATGGCTGGCGCGCTCCAGACAGCCGCTGGCGTGGCTGGTGGCATCGCGCTGGCCGAGATGCTTACCAGCATGTTCCATCAGTCGCGGCCAGAAGAGATCGTGAACATCATCGAAGAACCGACAATGCCCGCCGGTGGTGAACCGTTTGTCGGTAATCAATACGGCGACTTTAATAACGTCTCTGACACTCGTTTCCTCAACCAGAACGATCCGTTCGGCAGTAATAACGTCGCCTGGCAGAACGACGATGTAGATGACGACTACAGCAATGACGACGACAGTTTTATTTAACTACGTTATCGTGAAACCACCGAAATGAAGTGAACCCTGAAAGTTGGGTATCCAACGATTAGGGGTTTTGCGTTTCCGAGTCAAAAAAGACTTCGAGGCTAAGCCTGAAGGCTCATAAATCACATTCTTTTTACTGCTTTTCTTACTAACAAACCTGTAAGAATTGCCGGATGCAATCCAAACAAAGAGGCGATATCGACTAACGCATCCTCCAGCTCTTCTATCCCGTATGTGCCGAAATAATCCATCATTGCATAAGCCCATTCGTCAGGTATCAAATCACACCCCGCCTAAATAAGCCTTCCTCACCTCCTGATTGCCCAGCAGCTCCTCGCCGCTGCCGCTCAACCGGATCTGCCCGTTAACCATCACATACCCGCGGTCGGAAAGTTTCAACGCGTGATGCGCATTCTGCTCCACCAGGAAGATGGTCATGCCGTTACGGGCCAGCTCGCGCAGCGTCTGGAAGATCTGTTTCACCACAATCGGTGCCAGGCCGAGGCTCGGTTCATCCAGCAGCAGCAGCTTCGGACGGCTCATCAGCGCCCGGGCGATCGCCAGCATCTGCTGTTCACCGCCGGACATGGTCATTGCGCGCTGCTTGCGTCGCTCCTTGAGGCGAGGGAACAGGTCGAACATGGTTTGCATATCCTCAGCGGCAAACTGGCTGCCGATGGGGATGGTCCCCATCAGCAGGTTCTCTTCAACGGTCATATCCGGGAAGATTCGTCTGCCTTCCGGCGCCTGCGCAATGCCGCCGGAGGCGACGTAGTGGGTGGATTTATGGCTAATATCTTCACCACCGAAAAGGATCTGCCCGTTGCGGATGCGGGGTTGGCCAAAGATGGACATCAGCAGTGTCGATTTACCCGCGCCGTTTGCGCCAATCAGCGCCACGGTTTCACCCTTGTTGACCTCGAGGGAAACCTGCTTCAGCGCCTGAATGACGCCGTAAAACACGTCCACCTCGCGAAATGCCAGCAGCGGTTCGCTCATAGGGTGACCTCGCTTTCATCCGTACCCAGGTAGGCGGCAATCACCTTTTCATCATGCTGGATTTGCTCGGGTTTTCCTCTGGCAATAACGTCGCCGTGGTCGAGCACGATAATGTCGTCCGAGATCTCCATCACCATCCCCATATCATGCTCAATCAGTAATACCGTGATGTCATGACGATCCCGCAGAAAGCGAATAATGCTGCTCAGCTTATGCGTTTCAACCGGGTTCAGCCCGGCGGCGGGTTCATCCAGACAGATCATTTCCGGCGCTGTGCACATTGCCCGCGCAATTTCCAGACGCCGCTGCTGGCCGTACGACATCTCTCCCGCCAGGCGATTGGCGCAGTCCACCAGATCCACCACTTCCAGCCAGTAGAAGGCTCTGTCCAGGGCGTCGCTTTCCGCCCGCCGGTATGCCGGCGTATTTAAGATCCCGGCGAGCAGATTGCGGTTAACGCGCATATGCTGCGCAACCAGCAGGTTTTCCACGACCGACATCTCGCGAAAAAGACGGATATTTTGAAACGTGCGCGCCAGCCCTGCGCGGTTGACCAGATGCGTTCCGCCGAACATTTTGTAGAACAGACGCTGCCCGAACTGCGCGGGGTTAATCCAGTCACCCGGCTGGAATTTTTGTCCGAGGACCTGAATAACGTTGGTCGTTTTAGTGCGGGTATTAAATAGAATGTTGCCGCCGGAGGCCCTGTAGAAGCCCGTCAGACAGTTAAACACGGTTGTTTTTCCCGCCCCGTTTGGCCCAATCAGGGCGGTAATTGAGCCGCGCTGTACGTCCAGGTTGACGTCGTTTAGCGCCTTAATCCCGCCGAAGTGCATCATCAGATGTTCAACGCGCAATATCGTTCCGTTCATGGTGCGACGCCCTTACGCACGGCAAACCCGCTGCGGTTAATGCGGATCAAACCGCGCGGACGCCAGATCATCATTACCACCATGAGCATGCCAAACAGCAGGACGCGGTATTCGGCAAAACTGCGCAGCAGTTCCGGCGTTACCGTGAGCACAAAGGCGGCCAGCACCACGCCAAGCGTAGAGCCCATACCGCCCAGCACCACAATGGCGAGGATCAGCGCCGATTCAAAAAAGGTAAAGGAGGTGGGATTCACGAACCCCTGATAGGTGGCGAAGAACACCCCGGCAATGCCCGCGGTCGACGCGCCCAGCGTAAAGGCGGAGAGCTTAACCAGAACATGATTCAGCCCCATCGAGCGGCAGGCAATTTCGTCTTCACGCAGCGCCTCCCACGCCCGACCAATCGGCATCCTCGTCAGGCGGTGCTTGATGTAGAGCACCAGCATCACCACCAGGAACAGAACCGCGTAGATAAAAATAAACTTCATGTTCGGGTTGTAGGTCAGGTGGAAAAATTCGTGGAAGGGCACGCCGCCTTCTTTCGCGCGTCGTCCAAATTCCAGACCGAAAAAGGTGGGGGGAGGGGCCGACACGCCGTTTGGTCCGCCGGTGAAGGTCAGCCAGTTGTTCAGTATCAGACGAATGATCTCCCCGAATCCGAGGGTGACGATGGCCAGATAGTCACCGTGCATGCGCAGTACCGGGAAACCGAGCAGGGCGCCTGCGGCGGCGGCCATGATTGCCGCCAGCGGCAGCATGCTCCAGAAGCCTAAGCCGAGATACTGGTATCCCAGCGCCAGACCGTACGCCCCAATCGCGTAGAACGCGACATATCCCAGATCCAGCAGGCCGGCCAGACCCACAACGATATTCAGCCCCAGGCCGAGAAGCACGTAGATCAGCCCGAGAATGGCGACGGTCAGCACATATTTCGTGGCGACAAACGGAAAGCAAATCGCAAGGGTAATCACCAGCGGAATAATCCAGCGCATGCGGCTTTTGTATTCCGGTGGCCGGACATATACGCCCGCGCTATCGGCTTCGAAGCGCGCCTGGAAACGGGCGCCCGCGGCGGTACCTAAAAAGGCGCTCAACAGAAAACGCCCGAGCATGACGACGCCTACCATCCAGGCCAGCCGCTGCCCGGCGAAGTTAAAGCTGTACCCGTCCAGCACCACGCCCGCGATGGGGCCGAAGATTATCAGCGCAATCAGCCCGGAAAAAATCGCGTCCAGAATGCAGCGTTTAAGTGAAAAACCGTGTGATGTCATCATTCTCTACCTCACACTTTGGCCACAATCGGGCGCCCAAGCAGTCCCTGGGGACGGAAAATAAGGATCATGACCAGCAGGCCGAACGAGAAGACGTCTTTATAGTCCGAATTCACCATGCCCGAGAACTGGGCTTCCGCCACGCCAAGGATAAGGCCACCGAGCATGGCGCCGGGGAGGGAGCCGATGCCGCCGAGTACCGCCGCAGTAAAGGCTTTAATGCCGATCACGAACCCGACGTAGAAATCAAAGGTGCCGTAATTCATGGTGATCAACACCCCCGCCAGGCCGGCCATCGCCGCGCCGATGACAAAGACCAGCGAAATAATCCGGTCGGTGTTAATGCCCAGAATGGAGGCCATCTTACGATCCTGCTGTACCGCGCGGCACATCCGGCCCAGCCGGGTATGGTTGATAATCCAGGTGAGCACCAGCATGCCGGCAAACGAGGCAACCAGAATAAACACTTTGGTGTAGGTTATCTGCACGAAGCCGTCACCCAGATGCAGGCGAATCACGCCGTCCAGCATGGTCGGCACTCCTTGCTGACGCGGACCCTGGCTCAACTGCGCGTAGTTTTGCAGAATAAGAGACATCCCGATGGCGGAGATCAGCGGCGCCAGGCGCGTGGAGTTGCGCAGCGGCTTGTAGGCGATACGCTCGATGGTCCAGCCGTACACCCCGGTTACCACAATTGTGAATACCAGCGTCCCGAGGATCAGCAGCGGGAACGACTGCAGACCGAAGAACGAGAGCAGCGCCAGGCCGATGGCGCAGAGATAGGCGGAAATCATATACACTTCGCCGTGGGCGAAATTGATCATCCCAATAATGCCGTACACCATGGTGTAGCCGATGGCGATTAAACCGTAGACGGAGCCCAGCGTTAAGCCATTAATTAACTGTTGCAGGAAGAATGTACTCATCTTAGCGCGCTCGTTTTATAGGCCGCGCGAGCCGCGCAGCCTGATGTTTATTACGCGCCGACGGGCAGGCCCGCCGACGTTGAGCGTGACTCCGTCCCGTTACTGCACTTCCTTATATTTTCCTTTGTCGTCCCACTGGTAAACCACGTAGTCAGACACTTTCAGATCGCCCTTGCTGTCCCAGGCTTTTTTGCCCATCACCGTGTCGACGGAATTGGCTTTCAGCCACTCGCTGGCTTTGGCGGAGTCCTTGCCGCCGGTGGCCTTGAAGGCCGCGGCAATGGCCTGTACGGAGGCATAGGAGTAAAGGGTGTAACCTTCCGGCTCGAATTTACCGGCGCGGAATTTCTCGATAACCGCTTTACCGTCGGGGATAAGACGCGGATCTTTACCGAAGGTCATGTAAATACCGTTGGTGTATTGCGGACCCCCCGCGGCGGTCACCATCTCTTCGTTGACAATACAGTCGCCGGAGAAGAATTTCGCCTGCACGCCCTGTTCGCGCATCTGGCGAACCAGCGGACCGGCTTCCGGGTGACAGCCACCGAAGAACACGACGTCCGGTTTTTGCGCGCCGATCTTCGTCACCAGCGCGTTAAAATCTTTTTCACCGCGGGATAACCCCTCATACATCACATCCTGAACGCCGCGTTTCGCCAGCGCCGCTTTGGTGGCGTCAGCAAGACCCTGACCATAGGTGTCTTTATCGTGAATAATCACCACGCGCTTGGCTTTCAGCTTGTCGATGATGAAGTCGCTGGCAACCTGACCCTGCTGATCGTCGCGTCCGCACATGCGGAACATGTCGCTCATGCCGCGTTCGGTGATCAGCGGGTTAGTTGAGCCGGGGGTAATCGCAATAATGCCCGCGTCGCTATACACCTCGGAGGCGGGCATTGTGGAAGAGGAGCAGAAATGGCCGACCACGGCGTTGACCTTATCCTGGTCAACTAAACGGTTGGCGACGGCCACGGCCTGCTTGGGCTCGCAGGCATCATCCCCCTGAACCAGTTTGATCTTCTCGCCGTTAATGCCGCCTGCGGCATTGATGTCTTCAGCGGCCTGCGTTGCGCCATGCCAGTACTGATCGCCATAGGTGGCATTCGGACCCGTGAACGGCCCGGCCACGCCAATCACAATATCTGCCCGGGCGGAAAACGCCGTCACCAGGCAACCGGCCAACACAAGAGAAAGAGGAGTTCTGATAAATTTCAGCGACATTATTATGTTCCTTAGCAAAGAGGTTTTTGCACCACGGCGTAAACCCGAACGCCCGACGGCGCAGCCAATCCGAAACACGAGCAAGAACAAAATGCACTAAACGAACAAGATACAGACGGCATCCTGCATATTACGGCGAGATTTCCCTGCGCAGAGGCGCGCGAAGAACGTTAAGCAAAAACGTTGCCAGAATGGTTAACCCATTGACGGGCATGCGACATGTTTGAGTATAGAGCGCCGCGTTATGCCGCCTTACGGGAGGAGAAGAAATTACAGCGGAGATCACATATCGTTAACAATAAAGCCCATAAGTTGTGCAAAGGTCACGATTTGCACGTTTTTGCAGCAATAAAGACCTAAACTTCAGCCCGGAGAGGGGGGAGATATGTGTTAGGATCGTTTCCTTTTTTGCAGGAGTATCAGCGATGACTGAAGGCCCATTGAATGAAAGCGAAATGGCGTGGCTTGAAGAGACGTTAATGTCTTACGGTCATGATGACGCGTCCGTGATTGACGTGTCCGAACTGGACGGCATGCTTACCGCAGTGCTTTCCGGTCCTGTTGTCGTTGAGCCAGATGCCTGGCTGGTGGCGGTGTGGGGTGGCGAGAAGTACATTCCGCGCTGGAAAAACGATCGTGAGATGAACCGTTTTATCGATCTCTGCTTTAAGCATATGAACGATATTGCCGAGCGCCTGAGCGAGTACCCGGATCAGTTTGAACCGATGTTCGGTTATAACGACGTTGACGGTGAGAGCTATACCGTGGTGGAAGAGTGGTGCTATGGCTATATGCGCGGCGTGGCGCTGACGGACTGGTCAACCTTGCCGGAAGCCCTGAAGGCCGATCTTGACGTGATTGCCCTGCACGGGACGGAAGAGAACAGTGAAAAGCTGGATGAACTGTCCGAAGAGGAGTATATCGCCAGCATCGAAAGCATCCAGCCTGCGGCGCTGCGTTTATATCAATACTGGGTTAACAACCCGCAGCAGCCTGAAGTGAAGAAGCCGACGGTGAACGGCACGAAGGTCGGGCGTAACGATCCGTGTCCTTGCGGCAGCGGGAAGAAGTTTAAGAGCTGCTGTTTGCACTGATAAAAAAAGGGGCTGATGATAGCCCCTTTTTTATTTATCCCACTTCCGGCAGCATCCCGGCTGCAATCAACACCTGCACCAGAATGATTACCACCCCACAGCCAAACACAACGCACAGCAGCGGTTTTCCGCCCGCCACGCGATATCCCTGCTGAGGATGCTGCTGACGGCTTTTCCATGCCAGCAGGGAAGGGAGGAGGAGGGCAAGGATCGACAGCGCTACCCCTGCGTACCCCAGCGCCATCACAAACCCGCGTGGGTAAAACAGCGCAAAAGCGAGCGGCGGCAGGAAGGTGATTGCGCCTGTCTGCAACCGTCCAGCCGCGGTATTGCGGCGCTGGAACAGGTCGGCCAGGTAATCAAACAGGCCGAGCGCCACGCCCAGGAACGAGGTTGCCAGCGCCAGGTCGGCAAACAGGTGTACCGCCAGCTCCACGTGCGGGGAGGTGACGACCTCGCGCAGTGCCAGCAGAAAACCGTTCAGGCCAGCGTGTTGCGCCATCAGCCCAATAAAGGTTGAGGAGTCAATGCTGCCCAGCGTCACCAGCTGCCAGAAAATATAGGCGATCAGCGGGATCGCGCTGCCGATAACAAAGACGCGGCGCAGCTTGCGGATATCGCCGTTCATATAGCTGACGATACTCGGCACGCTGCCGTGGAAGCCAAACGAGGTGAAAATGACCGGTATCGCGGAGAGCGCGAGCCCTTTTTCCAGCGGCAGCGTCAGCAGGTTGACCTTGTGCACGTGCGGCGCCAGCAGCACCAGCATGATAATCAGGAAGAGAATTTTGGCGCTGAACAGAAAGCGGTTAAACAGATCGACCAGCGATGTGCCCACGCAGACAACGCCGCCGCCGATGAGCGCAAAGAAAATTGCCCCCGTCGCCGGGGTAATGTCAGAGCCAAACCAGTCGTTGACGCTGGAGGCGATGAGTTCCCCGGCGCCGCTGATATAGGCTGCGGTCAGGGCGTACATCAGGAACATCATGCTAAAGCCGGTTATCCACTGACCGTAGCGTCCCAGATAGCGCGCCGCAAGCGAACCCAGACCGGTATCGGCGGGCACGTGCTGGTAAACCTCAAGCAGCAACAGGGCGGTGTAGCACATCAGCGCCCAGAGCGTGCCCAGCAGCAGCAGGGTCATGCCAAATCCCACGCCCGCGGCTGCCAGCGGCATTGCCAGCATTCCTGCGCCAATCGTCGTTCCGGCGACGATAAAAATACTTCCCAGGGTTCTGTTTTTCACGCTTTCCTCTACAACGATGCTTAACCGCGACAAAATCTGCGGCGCAGAGTAAGGGAAAAGCCTTAGTTCGTCAAATCACCGTTACAAGCAGTGTAATGAATACTTTACGAATTACTGACCCTCTGATCCTTTTTAGGCGGATGCCTACTTCATAAGGACAATGTTGCTGGGCGACATTCCGGCGTAACGTAAACAATAAATATAAATTATCAAATTAAGTGAGGGTTTTATGACAGGGGAGAATCCCTTCACCGCGGCATGGAGCCGGGGAGGTAACCTGTTGTGCCATGGTCACTGGATAATCAGCTGGCAGAACCAACCCCTGATACTTCCCGAGCCCCGCCGCGAAAAGGATATGGGCACCTGGGCAATCTATTCGGTTATCGATCCTGAAGACGAAACCTTTGCACAAGGCTTACAGGAAGATGAGTGGATTATTGAGAATGTCGAGTGGTTAACGGATATGTTCTTCGAAGTGGGTATTCCGCTGGAGAGCTCCAGCTACCGCTATTTTTACCAGGCCGTGAATCCCCATGACTGGCGCTGCACCAGCTGTGCAGGGTGTATGTAAATTAACGCGGTGCCGGAAACCGGCACCGCGCTGAAATTAATTCTGCGTATGAAGAGTGGAAAGTTCTTTATCAATAAAGTAAAGACCTTCGCCGGATTTCCCCACCAGAGATAATTTATCCAGTACGGATTTAAACAGCTTCTCTTCTTCGTGTTGCTCAGCGACGTACCACTGCAGGAAATTAAAGGTTGGATAATCCTGGCTGGTCATTGCGGCATGAACCAGTTCGTTAATTTTCTGCGTGATCAGTTGCTCGTGCTCGTAGGTGGCGCGGAACAGCTCATCGAGAGAATTATACTCGGCAAAAGGTGAAGCCACGGTTTCAATGCGCGGCAGGCTGCCCGTATCCGTAAGATAATCAAACAGACGCTGCATGTGGGTCATCTCTTCCTGAGCGTGACGACGCAGAAACGCGGCCGCACCTTCGAAGCTGTGATAGCTGCACCAGGCGCTCATCTGCTGGTAGAGCAGGGATGAAAAAAGCTCAAGGTTCATTTGCGCGTTGAGCTTGTCGATCATTTCAGTTTTCAGCATGGTGACGCTCCGGATTATTATTTCTGGTTCACAATGAGCGACACTATAATTTGTTATTTAATTATTTGCAAAACGTAAAATTTTTATTTTATTTATTTAAAATACGAATGGGAATAAAACGCATTGGCGATTTTTATAATTTATTAATGAGAATTGTTTTTGTTCGTAATGAAATAAACTGCCAGCAAACGCTGGCAGCGTGGATTAATACCAGGGGTTATTTGACTTAGGGTTAACGGCGTAACCCATACATTTATACTGGATAGTCACGCTCTCGTTCAGGCACAAAGAGCCGCTCGTCAGGGTACAGGTTTTGATGGGCTGGCCATAGGCTGAGGCGGTGGCATACCCCATGCTCTGACACGCTTTTGCCGCCGTGCCGTTGTTCACATACTCATCCGAATACGCATTTTGCAGCGCTGCCTGGCCGTAGTCGAGGCGGACGATGCCGTTCGGCGCGTCGCGGCTGCTGACTTCAGCCTGGCGGTTGATACTACACCCCGCGAGCAGCAGGATTGTGCCGGCTACAATGACTCTTTTCATGGTTCGCTCTGAGTGGATGGAAATACCTTATCGTACCCGCAGATGCCCGCTGCAATGCCTGGAATAGCCGGACAATCTGCCCTCACTCTTCGCAACGGGTCAGAGGTGAGCGCTTTCAGTCCATACCGCAAGAAAAATGTGATGAGAGTCACAAAAATATTGATTTTTGTGACGATGGTCATATTATAAGCACGTTGACAATAAAGTTGTATAACAAGTTAATGGAGCATCATCGTGAAACTGCGCAAAATCCTGAAAAGCATGTGGGCCAATTACTGCCGCACGTTCAAAGACGTGCCGCCGGGCGCCATGTTCTGATAAAAAAAACCTGCTTCGGCGGGTTTTTTTGTACCTGCAGGCGATGAAGGGAAGATGTCAGGGGGCGTGTTTTGCTACTATGGCGGCCTTTAAATAAGGAGAAAACCCATGTCACAAAACCTGAGCGCCGATCAGGAACTGGTCTCTGACGTTGTCGCCTGTCAGCTGGTTATCAAACAAATCCTCGATGTTCTGGACGTGATTGCGCCGGTTGAAGTGCGCGAGAAGATGTCTACGCAGCTGAAAAACATCGATTTCGCCAGCCATCCTGCTGCCGCTGACCCGATTACGCTTCGTGCGATCCAGAAAGCCATCGCGCTGATTGAACTGCGATTCACGCCGCAGGGTGAGTCCCACTAAAGCAGGGGTAGGGGCGACGGCACGTGTCGCCCTTTGATGCGGTTAAAAGAACGTCTGGACCAGCAGGTAGCTCGCCGCGCACGCGCAGCTTACCCCAATCAGCCCCGGCAGAATAAAGCTGTGGTTGATGATAAATTTGCCGATGCGGGTGGTGCCTGAGCGGTCAAAGCCGATGCAGGCCAAATCACTGGGATAGGTCGGCAGGACAAAATAGCCGTATGACGCCGGGAAAAAGGCGATCAGCATTTTCGGGTCGATGCCGAGCATGAGGCCCATTGGCGCAACGGCCGTCAGCGCAGCCGCCTGGCTGTTCACCAGTTTTGACACCAGAAACAGCACGATGGCATACGTCCACGGGTGGCTTTTCACCACGCCTTCCAGCGCCAGCTTTAACTCATCGAGATGCGCCTGGAAAAAGGTATCGCTCATCCACGCCACGCCGAACACCGAGAAGATCGCGACCATACCGGCCTTGAACACCGCGCCGTTGGAAATGGCCGACGCATTGACCTTACAGGCCATCAGCATCACTGCGCCCGCAATTAGCATCATCATCTGAATGACAAGGTTCATCGACAGCGCCGTCATTTTGCCTTTCACCTCAAAGGCGGGGCGCAGCTCAGGGAATGCCCCCAGCAAAACGACCACGGCAATACCGGTAAAGAAAATCCAGGTGGACCAGTAGGCCTGTTTAGGGAAACGCTGATTCATTAACGTCTCCGTTCCGCCGTAGATAAACTCGCGCTGCTTAGGATCTTTCAGCTTTTCCTGAAACTCTATGTCGTCAGCCAGATCTTTCCCACGGCGTAAACTCCACAGGGCCGCAATGGCCACGCCGAAAAGCGAAGCGGGAACCGACACGGCGAGAATTTCCAGGATCCCCCACGCGTGACCGATTCCATGCTGGGCCGCAAGGATAGACACCAGCGACACGACGGCAACGGAAACGGGGGAAGCCGTAATCGCCATTTGTGATGCCACCGAGGCCACGGCCATGGGGCGCTCCGGGCGGATCCCTTTTTTCAGGGCGATATCCGCAATGATGGGGAACATGGTGTAGACCACGTGCCCGGTGCCGCACAGAAAGGTCAGCATCCAGGTGGTGAAAGGCGCGAGCAGGGTGATGTGCTGCGGGTGTTTGCGCAGCAGGCGTTCAGCAAACTGCATCATGACGTTGAGGCCGCCGGCAGTCTGTAGCGTAGCCGCACAGCCAATCACCGCGAGGATGGTCAGCATAACGTCTACGGGCGGCTTACCCGGTTGCAGACCAAAGACAAAACATAAAATAAAAAGACCAATACCGCTGATTAACCCAAGCCCCATACCGCCGAAACGCGTACCCGTCAGCAGGCAGAGGAGAATGACAACAAACTCAATGGTGATCATGATGCTCCCTCGTCAATGATTATGTAACTAAATAAATCATCACACGTTGTGTGGTTAATCATTGGGAGCCAGATCTGATTTGTTAAATTTCAGCAAAAGCAGAAGGTTGGAGATGGGAAAGGGACGTTATCTCGTATGGGACGTAAATCCACATTCAACAGCGATTCAAAGTGTTTTAATAATATTAAAAGCTAACAGCGACGCCCTGGTCCGGCTGTAAATCGCCGAAGCGTTTCCGTAAGGCCGGGTCGAGGCGCAGGGATGCGCCGAGAGGGCGTGGCCTGCAGGGATGCAGGCTCATGCCCGACCCGATAGCCTGAAGGAATAAGCTGAGGGCACCGCGAAGCGGCGATTTACCGCCGGGAGCCCGGGTTGCCAGGGTGGTGGCGATTGAGCCACCCTGGCACGTTCACCGGTTATGTCGTTACAGAGTAGCAAGGAACATAAAGTGAACGGAATGACCACTACAGCCGTATATTCCCCTCACCCTAACCCTCTCCCCAGAGGGGCGAGGGGATTATTTCGTGCCTTACCCCGTGCAGGAGCAAATTAAAAACTCAGTGGTGCTGCACCGCCACAATGTCGAGCAGATGACGGTCGGTTTGCTCAGGACATAAACCCGCCTGCTGGGCATTATGGATCTCATCCGCCAGCGTCTTCAGCAGCATGCCATCCTGCTGCTGCTCTTTGTCCATATCGCGTAAGAATTTGAGCGTCGTGATATCCTGCTGCGCTTTGGCTTCATCGGCCAGCTTGCTGAGCGTGCTGCAGCGTTGCTCATACTCTTCAAGCGTTTTCTGGAACAGTTCTTCCAGGCAAGAGTAGTTTTCATTGATCCCATCAAGGGCTTTAACGACAGGATTTGCCCCTGCGGCTTTCAGAAAGTTAAAGACACGCATCATATGGGTGACGTTACTTTGCGCCTGCGAGCGAAAAAATGTGGCAGACCCCGTGAGGCTATTCTCGGCACACCACGCGCTTAAGTGAAGGTGCAGGTTCGAGGCGTAGAACTCAAGGTTCATCTGCGCGTTAAGTTTTTGCATCATCGTTTGGGTAGCCATACTCATATCCTTATTGACTGTGGGACGTGATGTCCGTTGCTTAACCTGAGCGCCAGGCAAATACGAAGAAAAGAGCAGAAATAGACATTCTGCCGCGACCGAAGCCGACCGAAATTCACTTCCTGTGTTCGATATAAATAAGCATACCCTTGTATTGGGTCTAAGAAAACTCTTAATCAGGCTGTATTTACCATACATTACAAAGCTTAATATAGTACAGAAATCCAATTAGCTCGCCATGAATTGAATTCGACTTAATGGACTAATAATTAACGATTTTTAACGATAGGGTGCACTGTTACTCTCTCGGAAATATTAAGTTGGAATATTACTCCGGAAAAAAGAGAAATACGGTTTAATCGTTTCGAATATATGATGTGCCAATAAAATTGCGCTAAATCAAATTCTGCGGAATAACGTATTTTCAGGTGCGTCGTACATTCTTGATGAAAAAGATGTTGAACCCGTTTAACGCCAGAAGCCGTTTTGCCCGCTGAGTGGCATCAGGGATATCTTGGCTAATCTTATGGATAATTCTGCTTAACCCCTTTCTATTTGTCTGACAAATCCTGCCTTTTTTATGTCATTTTTCGCTGAATTTATGTACGCAATTACTGTAATTCTGCGGTGTGATGGGGCTCTCTTATGGATGATTAATTTCCCGCTAAAACTATCACCAGCAATAACGCTTATGACGAGGTAAGCGCTAATGCCTTGTTTTAAGTCCGATTAAATAAGAAGCACGCACTTATTCCCTACAGAAAAGAATGTTAAAGCTGGAGTTTACCATGCACAAATTTACTAAAGCGCTGGCGGCCATCGGTCTGGCTGCCGTTATGTCACAATCCGCTATCGCTGAGAATTTAAAACTCGGTTTTTTGGTAAAACAGCCCGAAGAGCCCTGGTTCCAGACCGAGTGGAAATTCGCAGATAAAGCCGGGAAAGATTTAGGTTTTGAAGTGATTAAAATCGCCGTGCCTGACGGTGAAAAAACCCTGAACGCCATCGACAGCCTGGCGGCCAGCGGTGCAAAAGGATTCGTTATCTGTACCCCGGATCCAAAGCTGGGATCGGCAATCGCGGCGAAAGCGCGCGGTTACGATATGAAGGTCATCGCGGTTGACGATCAGTTCGTTAACGCCAAGGGCAAGCCGATGGACACCGTCCCGCTGGTCATGATGGCGGCGACCAAAATCGGCGAACGCCAGGGCCAGGAACTCTATAAAGAGATGCAAAAGCGCGGCTGGGATGTCAAAGAGACCGCGGTAATGGCTATCACGGCTGACGAGCTGGACACCGCGCGTCGTCGTACTACCGGTTCAATGGATGCGCTGAAAGCGGCCGGCTTCCCTGAAAAACAGATCTATAAAGTCCCAACCAAATCCAACGATATCCCGGGCGCTTTCGACGCCGCGAACTCTATGCTGGTCCAGCATCCGGAGGTCAAACACTGGCTGGTGGTCGGCATGAACGACAACACCGTGCTGGGCGGGGTGCGCGCGACGGAAGGCCAGGGCTTCAAAGCGCCTGACGTGATCGGGATTGGCATCAACGGCGTTGACGCCGTCAGCGAGCTGTCCAAAGCGCAGGCTACCGGCTTCTACGGTTCTCTGCTGCCGAGCCCGGACGTTCACGGCTACAAATCCAGTGAGATGCTCTACAACTGGGTAACCAAAGGGGCCGAACCGCCGAAATTTACCGAAGTGACCGACGTGGTGCTGATTACCCGCGACAACTTCAAAGAGGAGCTGGCGAAAAAAGGGCTGGGCGGTAAGTAATACGCTGTGATTGTGCCCCTCATGCATCGTGAGGGGCCAGACGTACACACTACAGGAATCACGGAGACGTTATGCGACAGTCTGATCCGTATCTCTCTTTTCGCGGCATCGGGAAAACTTTTCCTGGTGTTAACGCGCTGACCGATATCAGCTTCGACTGCTATGCCGGCCAGGTTCACGCCCTGATGGGGGAAAACGGTGCGGGGAAATCCACGCTGTTGAAGATCCTCAGCGGCAACTACGCGCCTACGACCGGCACGCTGGCTATTCGCGGCGAAGAGGTGGCGTTTGCCGATACCACGGCGGCGCTTAATGCCGGGGTGGCGATCATCTATCAGGAGCTGCACCTCATTCCTGAGATGACCGTGGCGGAAAACATCTATTTAGGACAGCTCCCGCACAAAGGCGGCGTGGTAAATCGTTCGCTACTTAATTATGAAGCGGGGCTGCAGCTTAAACATCTGGGACTGGACGTCGATCCCCAGACGCCGCTGAAATATCTCTCCATCGGCCAGTGGCAGATGGTTGAAATTGCCAAGGCGCTGGCGCGTAACGCCAGAATTATCGCCTTCGATGAGCCCACCAGTTCGCTCTCTGCGCGTGAAATAGAAAATCTGTTCCGCGTGATCCGCGAATTGCGTCAGGAAGGCCGTACGATTTTGTATGTCTCGCACCGCATGGAAGAGATATTTGCCCTGAGCGACGCCATCACCGTCTTTAAAGATGGGCGCTATGTGCGCACCTTTACCGACATGCAGCAGGTTAACCATGACCAGCTTGTTCAGGCGATGGTCGGACGCGAGCTGGGTGATATTTATCACTGGCAGCCGCGTCAGTACGGCCCTGAACGCCTGCGCCTGGACAGCGTCAAAGCGCCGGGCGTGCGCACGCCGATTTCGTTATCCGTTCGCAGCGGCGAAATTGTCGGCCTGTTTGGTCTGGTGGGGGCGGGGCGCAGTGAATTAATGAAAGGCCTGTTCGGCGGAACCCGTATTACCGAAGGGCAGGTATCTATTGACGGTGAACGGGTCGATATCCAGAAACCGGCCCACGCGATCAGGGCGGGCATGATGCTCTGCCCGGAAGACCGTAAAGCAGAGGGGATTATTCCGGTGCATTCGGTACGCGACAACATCAATATTTCAGCTCGCCGCAAGTTTATTCGCGCAGGCTGCCTGATAAACGATGGCTGGGAGTCGAGCAATGCCGACCATCATATTCGCTCGCTGAATATCAAAACGCCGGGTCCGGAACAGCTGATCATGAATCTGTCAGGCGGAAACCAGCAGAAGGCGATTTTAGGCCGCTGGCTGTCGGAAGATATGAAGGTCATTTTGCTGGATGAGCCGACGCGCGGTATCGATGTGGGGGCAAAACACGAGATTTATAACGTGATCTATGAGCTGGCAAAACGCGGCGTGGCGGTGCTCTTCGCCTCCAGCGATCTGCCGGAGGTGCTTGGCGTGGCCGACCGCATTGTGGTGATGCGTGAAGGCGAAATTGCCGGTGAATTACTTCATGAACAGGCGAATGAACAACAGGCGTTGAACCTCGCCATGCCTAAAGTCAGCCAGGCTGTCGCCTGAGTAAGGAGTTAATGATGTCCTCTGTTACTACATCCGGAGCGCCGAAGTCGAAGTCGGCGCTGAGTTTTGGACGTATCTGGGATCAGTACGGCATGCTGGTGGTCTTTGCCGCACTGTTCCTCGCCTGCGCGATCTTTGTTCCTAACTTTGCCACCTTCATTAATATGAAGGGGCTGGGGCTGGCCATTTCCATGTCCGGGATGGTGGCCTGCGGGATGCTGTTCTGTCTGGCCTCCGGCGATTTTGACCTGTCGGTGGCGTCGGTGATTGCCTGTGCGGGCGTCACGACGGCAGTGGTAATCAACATGACGGAGAGCCTGTGGATTGGCGTTCTCGCCGGTCTGCTACTCGGCGTCATCAGCGGTCTGGTGAACGGGTTTGTTATCGCGCGCCTGAAGATTAACGCCCTGATCACCACGCTTGCGACGATGCAAATTGTCCGCGGGCTGGCCTATATCATCTCCGACGGTAAAGCGGTGGGGATTGAAGACGAGCGCTTCTTTACCCTGGGTTACGCCAACTGGCTGGGTCTGCCTGCGCCAATCTGGCTGACCGTGGCCTGCCTGATCCTGTTCGGCTTCCTGCTCAACCGGACCACCTTTGGCCGCAATACGCTGGCGATTGGCGGTAACGAAGAAGCCGCTCGCCTGGCCGGGGTGCCGGTGGTGCGAACCAAGATTATTATCTTTGTGCTCTCAGGGCTGGTTTCTGCCGCCGCGGGGATTATTCTTGCGTCGCGCATGACCAGCGGCCAGCCGATGACCTCTATTGGTTACGAGCTGATCGTCATTTCGGCCTGCGTTTTAGGGGGCGTTTCCCTCAAGGGCGGCATCGGAAAAATCTCATATGTGGTGGCCGGTATCCTGATTTTGGGCACCGTAGAGAACGCCATGAACCTGCTGAATATTTCGCCGTTCTCGCAGTACGTCGTGCGTGGTCTGATCCTGCTGGCAGCCGTGATTTTCGACCGTTACAAGCAAAAAGCGAAGCGTACCGTGTAACTCCAGCGCTGTATTTTTATTGCACAACTATTAACCTTAGTTGACCCCTGAACCGCCCCGCCAGTTTTGCTGGCGGGGCGGTTGTCAAATGGCGAGCGACGTCACACTGTCTATACTTACATGGCTATGAAAGAGGTAAAGGCGTTTACCTCTCGTAAACCGTAAGGAGGATAAGGGTGGCTGACATGTTAACCGCACCGCCTGTACTGCCCGGAAAATATGCTTTCTTTTTTGACCTCGACGGGACACTCGCCGGGATCCAGCCGCATCCTGACGACGTGGTCGTACCGGATACGGTGCTAGAGAATTTGCAGCAGCTCTCCAGACTGAACGAGGGCGCATTGGCATTGATTTCAGGGCGCTCAATGGCCGAGCTGGACGTGCTCGCCAGTCCTTACCACTTTCCGCTAGCCGGTGTACACGGAGCGGAGCGCCGCGATATCCATGATCAACTGCACGTTGTATCACTTCCTGAGACCTTAATTCAGGCGTTACACACTCAACTCTCCTCGGCGCTTGAGTCGCTTCCGGGCACTGAACTGGAAGCTAAGGGCATGGCTTTCGCCTTACACTATCGGCAGGCACCGCATCACGAGGCGGCAATCTTTGCGATTGCCCGCAGCGTGGCCGATGCACACCCGCAGCTCGCGCTGCAGCCGGGGAAGTGCGTCGTTGAGATAAAACCGGAAGGGATTAATAAAGGTGCTGCTATTGCGGCGTTTATGGCGGAACCGCCATTTAAGGGACGTACACCCGTGTTTTTTGGCGATGACCTGACCGACGAGGCCGGGTTTCGCGTGGTGAATCAGGCCGGAGGGATCGCCGTCAAGGTGGGGCCTGGTGACACCGTTGCCGAATGGCGACTGGCGGATGTCGCCAGCGTCTGGCAGTGGATATCTGACATCGCTAACCAGCAACAACAACAAATAGCGCAAAGCAAAGGGGGAAACCATTATGGGTCGCTTAGTCGTCGTCTCTAACCGAATCGCACCGCCTGACGATAAAAAAGCCAGTGCAGGTGGCCTGGCGGTAGGGGTGTTAGGTGCCTTAAAAGCCGCTGGCGGGCTGTGGTTTGGCTGGAGTGGAGAAATCAGTGAAGAAGAGAAACCGCTCAAAAAGGTGACGCGCGGAAACATTACGTGGGCTTCATTTGCATTGAAAGAGAAAGACTATGACGAGTATTACTCGCAGTTCTCAAATGCCGTCCTGTGGCCTGCGTTCCACTATCGTCTAGACCTGGTCAAATTCCAGCGTGAATCCTTCGAAGGCTACTCGCGCGTGAATGCGCTGCTGGCGGATAAACTGCTGCCATTAATCGAAGAAGACGATATTTTATGGATCCACGATTATCACCTGTTGCCCTTCGCGCGCGAGCTGCGAAAAAGAGGGGTGAATAACCGCATTGGCTTTTTCCTGCACATCCCGTTCCCGACGCCGGAGATTTTTACCGCGCTGCCGCCGCATGAAGAGCTGCTGGAGGCGCTGTGTGATTACGATTTGCTGGGCTTCCAGACCGAAAATGACCGCCTCGCGTTCCTTGACTCCGTGTCAGGTAAAGCGCGTCTGGTGACCAAAGGCGGGAAAACCCATACGGCGTGGGGGAAAACCTTCCACACTGAAGTGTATCCAATAGGGATTGAACCAGACGAAATCGCGGAGCAGGCTTCCGGCCCGCTGCCGCCGAAGCTGGCGCAGCTTAAGAATGAACTCAAGCACGTGAAAAATATCTTCTCGGTTGAGCGTCTTGATTATTCCAAAGGGCTGCCGGAACGCTTCCTGGCGTACGAAACGCTGCTGGATAAATACCCGCAGCATCACGGGAAAATCCGCTATACCCAGATTGCGCCGACGTCGCGCGGTGAGGTTCAGGCCTATCAGGATATTCGCCATCAGCTGGAGACAGAAGCAGGGCGCATTAATGGCCGCTACGGCCAGCTGGGCTGGACGCCGCTGTTTTACCTGAATCAGCACTTTGACCGTAAGATCCTGATGAAGGTCTTCCGCTATGCGGACGTTGGGCTGGTCACGCCGCTGCGCGACGGGATGAACCTGGTGGCGAAAGAGTATGTGGCGGCCCAGGATCCTGCCGACCCGGGTGTGCTGGTGCTTTCCCAGTTTGCCGGGGCCGCAAATGAGCTCACGTCGGCGCTCATCGTTAACCCTTACGACAGGGATGACGTGGCTAACGCGCTGAATCGCGCCCTGACAATGCCGCTCACGGAACGTATTTCCCGCCATGCTGACATGATGGAGACAATCCGGAAGAACGACATTAACCACTGGCAGGCGCGTTTTATTCAGGATCTCCGGGATATCGCTCCGCAAAGTCATGAAGGCGATCTGCAAAAGAAGATCGCGACCTTCCCTAAACTCGCCTGATTTACTGCTGGGGGGCTAATGCCCCCCAAGCGGCACCAACAGCACATCGACCTGGCTCGACGCGACAATAGATTTCGCCGCGCAGGCTGCCCGCGATAAAAAGCTGTGGTTATGGTTCCCGCAAATCACTAAATCAATATTTTGTTTACGACACATATCGAGAATATGGGCATTAAGTTCCCCGGTCGCAATAACGGTTTCATAAACAGGATATTGTGCCTTTTCCACTAATTCGCGCAGAAATTGCTGCGTTTCTTCCTGCAGAACCTCGCGAATATCCTCCAGCATCGGGGCGGCCAGCTGATTATACATCTCTGGCTCTGCGGCGAGCGTAATGAGGCTGATGCGGGCATTGTGGGGTCTGGCGATGGAAACTGCCCGGGCGACGAGCTGATGGCTTTCTGGGGAAACTGCAACGGAAACAAGAAGATGGGAGTAACTCATGGCGCACTCCTTAGGTGTCTGAAAGACAGCGTTTAACCACCTTTACCGCGAAATCCCTGGTTCTGCAAGAGCAGATTACGACATTAGTGTGAAGCTTATCATAATTATTCATTAATTATTCTTATAAGAAGAATAACTGAAAAATGCGCCTAAATGAAAAAAATTAACAACTTAACGTAAATCACACAAATCCACGCTTTGAGTGTTAAATCGTTTTGACCCGTTACAAACTCATTTCGAATGATCACGTCCTGAAACATCTTTTTTGTGCTACCTGCATAACTATATGTTTTTTCACGGTAAGAAAAATGTTTCCCGGAGAGGGGGTTGTTGTAAATGTTTCCGCACGGCGCTTGCGGCGGGAAAAGCACGTTGCATGCCAGTTTGGATCACCCTTCTGCATGAGTATTCGTCGATTAAGAATACAAAACAGTACTGATTGGTTAAAAAACGAACAAATTACAAGTCATACTGATGGATTTATGGGTCATATTCACTTAAATTGTGTGACGTGGATCACATTTTTTTTAAATTTGAGGGTGGCTGGATTGTATGTGGCAAAACTGACGAGTAGAGTTTGCGTCGAATTAGGAAAAATCTTAGTTATTTGTAAGAAATGATAAATCATGTAAGAGACGCATTCGCGGTTTCTCTCTTACGGTTTTAGTGAATACAAACCTAAATTCAACTATGCATTTAGCCTTTTCTTTTTTATACCGGGTGATTTCCCGGCGACATCACGGGGTGCGGTCTTTCCGCATAAAAATAATAGTTGGTTATTCGGGATGGGAACAATGCATACATCCGAGTTGCTAAAACATATCTATGACATCAATTTGTCGTATTTACTGCTCGCGCAGCGTTTGATTAGTCAGGACAAGGCGTCCGCGATGTTTCGTCTGGGTATTAACGAAGAGATGGCAACCATGCTGGGCGGCTTAACCCTCCCGCAGATGGTTAAACTGGCTGAAACGAATCAACTGGTTTGCCAGTTCCGTTTCGATGATTCACAGACAATAACGCGTCTGACGCAGGATTCCCGTGTGGACGATCTTCAACAGATCCATACCGGTATTCTTCTTTCCACTCGCTTGCTTAACGAAATCAGCCAGCCTGATGACGCAGCCCGTAAGAAAAGGGCCTAGCAATGAGCGAGAAAAGCATTGTTCAGGAAGCGCGTGACATACAGTTGGCCATGGAGCTGATTACACTGGGTGCTCGTTTACAAATGCTGGAAAGCGAGACTCAGCTGAGCCGTGGCCGTCTCATAAAACTGTACAAAGAGTTACGTGGTAGTCCCCCGCCGAAAGGCATGCTGCCGTTTTCTACCGACTGGTTTATGACGTGGGAGCAGAATATTCATGCTTCCATGTTCTGTAATGCCTGGCAGTATCTTCTCAAAACCGGTTTGTGCAGCGGCGTTGACGCCGTGATCAAAGCGTACAAACTTTACCTTGAACAATGCCCACAGCAGGAAGAAGGCCCTCTGCTGGCGCTGACCCGCGCATGGACGCTGGTGCGTTTTGTTGAGAGCGGAATGCTTGAACTGTCGCGCTGCAACTGCTGCGACGGCAATTTTATTACCCATGCTCATCAGCCTGCAGGCAGCTTCGCCTGTAGTTTATGTCAGCCTCCATCCCGCGCAGTAAAAAGACGTAAACTTTCCCGGGATGCTGCCGATATTATTCCACAACTGCTGGATGAACAGATCGAACAAGCTGTTTAACCCGAACGTGTGGGAAAGATTCCAGCAGCGGTAAGCAATTACCGCTGCTTTTTTTTACCCCGCAAACGGTAAACGCTGCGAGCTGGACGTCCTTGCCATAGTCACTAGCGGAAGGATGATGTCGTGCTTATCTTATTAGGTTACCTGGTAGTTCTCGGTACAGTTTTCGGCGGTTACATGATGACCGGCGGGCACCTTGGAGCACTCTATCAACCGGCTGAACTTATTATCATCGGCGGTGCAGGGGTAGGGGCTTTTATCGTTGGCAACAACGGTAAATCGATCAAGGGCACGCTGAAAGCGATTCCGTTGCTGTTCCGTCGCTCGAAATACACCAAAAGTATGTATATGGATCTGCTGGCACTGCTCTATCGCCTGATGGCGAAGTCGCGTCAGCAGGGCATGTTTTCGCTTGAACGGGATATTGAAAACCCGAAAGAGAGCGAAATTTTTGCCAGCTATCCGCGAATTCTTGCTGACGCCATGATGCTGGATTTCATCGTCGACTATCTGCGACTCATCATCAGCGGCAACATGAATACCTTCGAAATCGAAGCGCTGATGGACGAAGAGATCGAAACCCACGAGAGCGAATCTGAAGTGCCGGCCAACAGCCTGGCGCTGGTCGGCGACTCGCTTCCGGCATTCGGTATCGTTGCTGCGGTAATGGGGGTGGTTCACGCCCTGGCCTCGGCAGACCGTCCGGCAGCCGAGCTCGGTGCGCTGATTGCCCATGCGATGGTGGGGACTTTCCTCGGTATTTTGCTGGCGTACGGCTTCATCTCTCCGCTGGCAAGCGTTCTGCGCCAGAAGAGCGCGGAAACCACCAAAATGATGCAGTGCGTGAAGATCACGCTGCTCTCTAACCTCAACGGTTACGCGCCACCGATCGCGGTTGAGTTTGGCCGTAAAACGCTTTACTCCAGCGAGCGTCCGTCGTTTATCGAGCTTGAAGAACACGTGCGTGCGGTGAAAAACCCAAACCAACAGACGACAACTGAGGACGCATGAAAAACCAGTCCCATCCGATCGTCATCGTAAAAAAACGCAAGCACAAGGGCGGCGGGCATGGCGCACACGGCTCGTGGAAAATTGCGTACGCCGACTTTATGACCGCAATGATGGCGTTCTTTCTGGTGATGTGGCTGATCTCCATCTCCAGCCCAAAAGAACTGATCCAGATTGCCGAATATTTCCGAACGCCGCTGGCAACGGCGGTGGCCGGTGGGCCGCGTATTTCTAACAGCGAAAGCCCGATCCCGGGCGGCGGCGATGATTACACCCAGCAGAAGGGTGAGGTGAAAAAAGAGCCGAACATCGACGAGCTGAAAAGAAAGATGGAGCAGGCGCGTCTGAAGAAACTGCGTGGCGATCTCGATCAGCTGATTGAAGCGGATCCGAAGCTGCGCGCGCTGCGCCCGCATCTGAAGATCGACCTGGTGCAGGAAGGACTGCGTATACAGATTATCGACAGCCAGAACCGCCCAATGTTTAAAACCGGAAGTGCGGAAGTCGAACCGTACATGCGCGACATTCTGCGTGCCATTGCACCGGTGCTGAACGGCATTCCTAACCGAATCAGCCTGTCAGGACACACGGATGATTTCCCGTACGCCAGTGGGGAGAAGGGATACAGCAACTGGGAGCTTTCTGCCGATCGTGCCAACGCCTCGCGTCGCGAGCTGGTGGTAGGTGGGCTTGATGATGGCAAGGTACTGCGCGTAGTCGGCATGGCCGCAACCATGCGCGTTTCCGACCGCGGGCCGGATGATGCCATCAACCGTCGTATCAGTCTTTTAGTGCTGAACCAGCAGGCGGAGCAGGCCATCCTGCATGAAAACGCCGAAAGTCAGAATGAGTCACTGGACGATTTAAAACAGCCTGGGGCCGTTCCTTCGGCTGCCGTTCCAACATCGCCACCAGCCAATCCGAGGTGATAGCGTGAGCATGGATATTAGCGATTTTTACCAGACATTCTTTGATGAAGCCGACGAATTGTTGGCCGATATGGAGCAACACTTGCTCGATTTGGTGCCCGAAGCACCGGACTCCGAGCAGCTCAATGCCATCTTCCGTGCGGCGCACTCTATTAAAGGCGGAGCCGGAACGTTTGGATTTACCATCCTGCAGGAAACGACCCATTTAATGGAAAACCTGCTTGATGAAGCACGACGCGGTGAGATGCAGCTCAATACCGACATTATCAACCTGTTTTTGGAAACCAAAGATATTATGCAGGAACAGCTCGACGCCTATAAAAGTTCGGCAGAGCCTGATGCCGCCAGCTTTGAATACATCTGCAATGCGCTGCGCCAGCTCGCCCTGGAAGCAAAAGGTGAGGTCGCTGCAGCCGTTGTCCCTGCGGCGAAACTGAGCGTTGTCGATGCGGTTGCTGCCGACGAGGCCGCGCCAGCCGCTGCACAAGCGGGCAAACTGCGCGTTGTGCTGTCACGCCTTAAAGAGAGTGAAGTTAACCTGCTGGAAGAAGAGCTGGGTAACCTGGCGAAATTAAGCAACGTGGTAAAAGGCAAAGACAGCCTTGCCGCGACGCTTGATGACGGTATTGGCCAGGACGATATCGTGGCGGTACTGTGCTTTGTGATTGAAGCAGACCAGATCGCCTTCGAAACCGAAACGGCTGCCGTTGACGTCCCTGCCGCTGCGGAAGAGGTAGCCGTTGTCGCTCAGGCCGCCGCACCGGCTGTGGCTCCTGCGGCTCCGGCGCTGAAGGCAGTGCCAAAAGAGGCCGCTGCGCCTGGCCGTGGTGAAAAACCTGCCGCGCGCTCCAGCGAGTCAACCAGTATCCGCGTTGCCGTAGAGAAGGTTGACCAGCTGATTAACCTGGTGGGCGAACTGGTGATCACCCAGTCGATGCTGGCGCAACGTTCTAACGAACTGGACCCGGTCACGCACGGCGATCTGATCACCAGCATGGGTCAGCTGCAGCGTAACGCCCGCGACCTGCAGGAATCGGTCATGTCCATCCGTATGATGCCGATGGAATATGTCTTCAGCCGCTTCCCGCGTCTGGTGCGCGACCTTGCCAGCAAGCTGAATAAACAGATTGAACTGACCCTGATGGGCAGCTCAACCGAACTGGATAAGAGCCTGATCGAGCGCATTATCGACCCGTTAACGCACCTGGTGCGTAACAGCCTCGACCACGGTATCGAACTGCCGGAAAACCGCATTGCCGCCGGAAAATCCCCGGTCGGCAACCTGATCCTCTCTGCGGAACACCAGGGCGGGAACATCTGCATCGAAGTGACCGATGACGGCGCCGGTCTTAACCGCGAGCGCATCCTGGCAAAAGCGATTTCGCAGGGGATGGCGGTTAATGAAAACATGACCGACGAAGAAGTGGGCATGCTGATCTTCGCGCCGGGCTTCTCTACCGCAGAGCAGGTGACCGACGTGTCCGGACGCGGCGTAGGCATGGACGTGGTGAAACGTAACATCCAGGAGATGGGCGGCCACGTTGAGATCCAGTCTAAGCAGGGTTCCGGCACCACCATTCGCATCCTGCTGCCGCTGACGCTGGCGATCCTCGACGGCATGTCAGTCAAAGTGGCGGACGAAGTCTTTATCCTGCCGCTGAACGCCGTGATGGAATCTCTGCAGCCGCGTGAAGAAGATCTGCATCCGCTGGCGGGCGGCGAGCGCGTCCTTGAAGTGCGCGGTGAGTACCTGCCGCTGGTGGAACTGTGGAAAGTGTTCGAAGTGGACGGGGCGAAGACAGAGGCCACGCAGGGCATCGTTGTGATCCTGCAAAGCGCGGGCCGTCGCTACGCGCTGCTGGTCGATCAGCTGATTGGCCAGCACCAGGTGGTGGTGAAGAACCTCGAAAGCAACTACCGCAAAGTGCCGGGTATTTCTGCCGCCACCATTCTGGGTGATGGTAGCGTGGCGCTGATCGTCGATGTGTCGGCGCTTCAGGGATTAAATCGTGAACAACGTGTGGCGTACACAGCCGCCTGATTAAGTAGAAGGTAATAACATGACCGGTATGAGTAATGTAACGAAACTGGCGGGCGAGCCATCAGGGCAGGAATTCCTGGTATTCACTTTAGGCGATGAGGAGTACGGCATCGATATCCTGAAAGTGCAGGAAATCCGTGGTTACGACCAGGTTACCCGCATCGCTAACACGCCTGCTTTTATTAAAGGTGTCACTAACCTGCGTGGCGTCATTGTGCCAATCGTGGACCTGCGCGTGAAGTTCAGCCAGGGCGACGTTGACTACGACGACAACACCGTGGTGATCGTTCTGAATCTGGGGCAGCGCGTGGTAGGTATCGTGGTGGATGGCGTATCTGATGTGCTTTCCCTGACCTCTGACCAAATTCGTCCTGCGCCGGAGTTTGCGGTCACGCTGTCGACCGAATACCTGACCGGCCTGGGCGCGCTCGGCGAGCGTATGCTGATTCTGGTGAACATTGAGAAGCTGCTGAACAGCGACGAGATGGCGCTGCTGGATATCGCCGCGAGTCACGTAGCATAAAACAAAGCCGGGTGGCGCTGACGCTTACCCGGCCTACGTGTTCGAGCCATTTGTAGGCCGGGTAAGGCGAAGCCGCCACCCGGCTTTTTCATACTGTTACGCTTCCTGCTTTATCAGCTCAGCTTCCGCTTCCCGCGCACCTTCATTCTGCGACAGCATCGCGGTCGCAATACCATTCCCCAGCACGTTAATTGCGGAACGGCCCATATCCAGGAAGTGGTCGATCCCCATCAGCAGCAAAATACCCGCCACCGGAATGTTAAAGCTTGGGATCGTCGCTGCCAGCACCACCAGGGATGAACGCGGTACGCCCGCAATCCCTTTCGACGCCAGCATCAGAGTCAGCATCAGCACCGTCACTTCAGAGAAGCTCAGGTGAATGTTGTACGCCTGAGCGATAAACATCGAGGCGAATGAGCAGTACACCATCGAACCTACCAGGTTGAAGGAGTAGCCAATCGGCAGAACGAAAGAGGCGATGTTGCGCGAGCAGCCGAAGCGCTCCAGCTGCTCCAGCGTTTTCGGGTAGGCGGCTTCAGAGCTGCTGGTGGTAAACGCCACCAGGACCGGATCTTTCAGCATGCTGACCAGGCGAAACACCTCTTTTTTCAGCACCATGTAACCCACGGCCAGCAGCACCATGCAGGTGAGAAGAATGGCAACATAGTAGCCGCCAATAAAGGAGGCGTAGTTCAGCAGAATGCCCAGACCCTGCGTGGCAATGACGGATGAAATCGCTGCGAAAATGGCCAGCGGAGCAACGTACATCACGTAGCCCGTTACCTTCAGCATGATATGGGAAACCACATCCAGCGCGGCCACCAGCGGCGCGTTGAATTTCTGTCCCAGCGACGCGCCGCCGATGCCGAAGAACATCGAGAACACCACAATCTGCAGGATCTCATTGTTCGACATCGCCCCTGCGATACTGGTCGGAATGGTGTGCGACAGGAATGCTTTCAGCGTCATGCCGCCCACGGCCAGACCGGTATCCACCGCTTCTGTCGGAACCGTCAGGTTCAGACCGCTTCCCGGATGCTCCAGCGTGACGATGAACAGGCCAACCAGGATAGAAAGCACGGATGAGCTGATAAACCACACCATCGCTTTGCCGCCAACGCGGCCAATGGTAGAGGTTTCGCCCAGTTTCATAATGCCGACGGTGAGCGTGCTGAAGACCAGCGGTGCAATGACCATTTTGATCAGACGGAGGAAAATATCGGTCAGAAGGGTAATGTTATCCGACCAGGCGGTGATGGCATCCGCAGATGCATACTCATGAATTGCTGCCCCTGAAAGAATACCCGCCAGCATGAATATCACGATGAAGAGTGTGAGTTTGTTTGCACTTGCCACGAAAAAAGACCCTCTATGCGCTTCAGATGTAGCCCGCATCGATACATATAAATTTTTTATTACGATGCGGGAAATTATTCGGCACATAAATTGACGCAAAGCGTAGGGGGATACAACTCCTTTTTAATTTTTATTAATTTTGTTGTTGATGTGTCGACGATATATTGTGATCGATGTCACACTTTAATGGATATATTCTCCTCGGATAGAATGAAATTGCTGCCTGAATTAATTTAACTTTCTGTTATTTATAAGAAAATTGAGTCAATAAGACATATGCCTTATGCGTTATGGGTCAGGTGGTCGAAGCGATATCCGTAAACTAAATTCTCAATAACCCCCTCATAGGAACGTTAAGCGGGGCTAACATCTTGAACGACAAAAATAAAATGTGGCAAGGGAACGGAGACGTCTTCTGGAGGGTGGTAAATGAAAAGAAAACTTCTTTTGATCTGCGCAGGCACCTTACTGGCTGCGACAACGGCTCATCAGGCGCTGGCCGTCACCAGCAGCGGCACCATCGGTGCAACGCTGACGCTGACAAACGGGTGTCTGATTAACGGCTCGCCCGCACAAAGTGGCATTAACTTCGGTACGCTCGATTTCGGTACCCATCCGGCAACCTTTTCCACGCTTACGACGCAGCTGAGCGGCGCCAGCGGCGGAAACACCTTCACCATTCAATGTACGACCGCCAGCTATACGGTCGCGATCACCGGCAATACCCACTCCACCGCGCCCGGCTCCGTTGTCGGTTCGCCGGGTACACCTGAACGCTATCTTGTGAATACGGCCAACGCGGCACAGGGCGTGGCCTACAGCCTGTACAGCGACAGCGGGTTTAACACCGTGATTGCCAATAACGCCGCGCTGCCGATCGCCTCCACGGCGGGCGGGGTGGACAGTTATACCCTCTACGGACGGATTACCGGCGGCGGTAACAGCGTGACGGTCGTCCCGGGAACCTACACCGACACGATTAACGTCAGCGTCACCTACTAGTCCGAACCGCCATGAAGGCATCTCTCACAGGTCTGCGCAAACGCGCAGAGGGACGCGTGCAGCCTTTTTTCGCGCTGATCGTCGGGTTGCTCATGATGCCCGCGGCGGATGCGGTGACTTCCCAGTCGTTTAAGGTCAGCGCGACGATTGTCCCGGGATGCGCGGTGGCTACCGGCAGCGGAGGGCTTCTCGGCACGCTGGATTTTGGCAGCCATAACGGCGTCGAGAGCGCGCCGGTGAGCACCAGCTTTGTGCCAAACGGGGCGTTGTCTATTGCCTGTACGCCAGGCGTGGCGCTGAGCATGAGCATTAATGGCGGTCAAAATTATTCATCCGTTCGCCGCATGAAGCGCGCGAACGGCATCGATATGGTGCCATACCGGCTCTACAGCAGCAGCTCGCTGGCCGCGAACAGCGAAATTGGCGTCAACCAGGCGATAGCGGTGACCTATACCAACAGCAATAACATCGCGCTGCCGCTTTTTGGCGTGGCGCTACTGACCGGGTTTAGCCCGGCGGGAACCTATTCCGATCAGCTCACCGTGACCTTGTCATGGTAATAAAGGGAGAGTGTTGATGAAGCCATTTTTCAGACCGGTTTGTCTGGCGGGCGCGTTGGGAATGGCGGCTGCTGGCCAGGCGCAGGCGGCGGCCACCATCCTGCTCTGGCCTATCGATCCCTGGCTTGCTGCGGACGCCAACGCCACGGAACTGTGGATCCAGAACCAGGGAAACAGCGCCACGACGATGCAGGTTCGCATCGTGCGCTGGAAGCAGGAGGACGGACACGAGCGCTATACCGCGCAGCAGGACGTGGTCGCCAGCCCGCCCATCGTCACGATTGGCACAGGCAGCAAGCAGCTTATTCGCCTTATCAAACAGGCTTCGGTTCCCGCAGGGGTCGAACAGGCCTATCGCATTATCGTCGATGAAATCCCCCAGCCGGATGCCAAAGCCGAACCCACAATTGGCCTGAAATTGCAGATGCGTTACTCCATCCCTCTGTTCGTATATGGACAGGGGATCCCGACCATCAAAGAGGGTGCGCATCACGCGCTGGCGGAGACCCACAACCTGAGCTGGCGGGTGACGCAGGCGGAGGGTAAGCCTGCGCTGGAGGTCAGAAATCGGGGGGATGTCCACGTCAGGCTGAGCCAGGTGGCGCTGGAGCAGGGCGGTCAGAAACGAACGGTGGCGGAAGGATTGCTGGGTTATGTTCTGCCGGGCAGCACCCGCAGCTGGCCCATACCCGCTGGCGTTCGCCAGCCAGAGCGGATGAGCGCGCAGATTAATGCCAGGGACGAACAATGGCAGTCGACGCCCGTCAACTGAAGCCGGCGATGATGATACTGCTATGCGTCAGCTCCGCGACCCTGGCCGAGCCCGGTGACGACAGTTTACCGCCGCCTCCACAGGCGCAGGCGATAAATGATGAAGCGGTTTTCCAGCTTGCCCTCGTGCTCAACCACTATGATACCGGCCTGGTGGTGCCCGTGACGCAGCGTAAAGGCGCTTTCTTTATCTCCAGCGCCGATTTGCTGCGTGCGGGGCTGCCCCCGGCGCATGTTCCCACCGGCGAGGTAAATCTCTCCTCGCTTGCCCAGGTTCGGGTAGAGTACGACAGCGCCGCGCAGCGGCTGCTCCTGACCGTTCCCCGCGACTGGGTGACGGCCCGCGTGACGCCTTTCAGCGCGCAAACGGCACAGGCCAAACCGCACTACGGGCGCGGGGCGCTGCTGAATTACGATCTCTACACCAACCACACGGAACATATCGGCGGTCAGGCGTCGATCTGGCACGAGTTCCGCTACTTCAACGAGAACGGCTCCTTTTCCTCCACCGGCTACGCGCGGGAAAATTTCACCGGTAATCACGGCCAGCAGGAAGGATATGTCCGCTATGACACGACCCTGCTGTTCACTAACGAAGATGACGCGATGAGCTGGAGCGCCGGGGACGTGATAAGCGATGCTCTGAGCTGGAGCTCCAGCGTGCGAATGGGGGGGATAAGTGTCGGGCGGGATTTCTCCCTGCGCCCTGACCTGGTGACATGGCCGCTGCCCGAGTTCGCGGGTGAAGCCGCGGTACCCACTTCGGTCGATCTTTTTATCAACGGCTATCGCTCCGGCTCAACCCAGCTTCAGCCGGGCCCCTTCACCCTGACTAATCTGCCCTATATCAACGGCGCCGGGGATGCGGTACTGGTCACGACGGATGCGCTGGGGCGTCAGGTAAGCACCACGCTCCCGTTTTACGTCACCAGCGACCTGCTTAAGCAAGGGCTAAGCGACGGCGCCGTGACGCTCGGCAGCCTGCGGCGCAATTACGGTATCAAGAATTTTGACTACGGTCCGGCAGCCGGCAGCGGCTCGTATCGCTACGGGATGACGGACTGGCTAACCCTCGAGGGCCACGCGGAAGGGGCGCAGGAGCTGGCGCTGGGCGGCGCGGGGACGGTGATAAAACTCGGCCAGTTTGGCGTGGTGAATACCTCTTACTCGCAAAGCCGCATGCGCGGTGATGCGGGTGGGCAAATCAACTGGGGTTACCAGTACAGTACCAGCGAGTTTAGCGTCGCCACCCAGCACACGCGTCGCGACCGCGGCTTTGGGAATCTCGCCCTTTACGATCAGCCGACGGTGTATGACGAAAACGATAAGCCCATCGCCAGCTTCAGCCGCAATACGGACCAGTATTCGCTGACCTTCAATCTGGGACGGTACGGCAACATCGGTGCGGCCTGGATCGGCGTGGAGAGTTTTGACAGCCAAAAAACCGAGCTGCTCAATCTCTCCTGGAGCCGCAACCTGTGGGGAGCGAGCAGTATTTACCTGGCCGGCAGCCGGGATCGGCAGCGGGGTGACTGGACGGTCGCGCTGTCGCTGCAGGTGCCGCTGGGCGCGCGCGACAGCGCTGCCGTCACCGTTGAAAACACCCCGGATGCAGGCAGTACCCAGCGCATTAACTACAACCACTCCATGCCTTCTGACGGTGGGTTCAGCTGGAACATGGCCTGGGCCAACCAGTCAAGATCCAGTGATTATCAGCAGGGTACGCTGGGCTGGCGCAATAACAACATCGAGCTGCAGGGCGGCGGCTATGGCGAAAGAGATACCATGACCTGGTGGGGCGAGGCGATGGGGTCCGTTGTGCTGATGGACGGCGAGCTGTTCGCGGCGAATAAGATCAACGATGCTTTTGTGGTCATCAGTACCGACGGCCACCCGGACGTGCCCGTCAGCTATGAGAACCAGCCCGTCGGTAAAACCAATAACAACGGCTACCTGCTGGTCAGCGGGGTATCGGCGTATTACCCGGCCAGCTACCGGATTGATACCCTGAATCTGCCGGCGGATACCCGTCTGAAAGAGACCGAACGCCGGATCGCGATTCGGCGCCACAGCGGCTATCTGGTCGATTTCCCGATGGAGCAGGAGCGGGTGGCAAGCGTTATTCTGCATGACGCGCGCGGGAAGGCGTTGCCGGTGGGAAGCCAGGTTCGACGCGCCTCGCGCAGCAATGCGGTGGTGGGGTATGACGGCATCGCCTGGCTGGAAAACCTCAGCGATGTTAACCCGCTGGAGGTGATCGCACCTGACGGGAGGCGCTGCAAGACTACTCTGACCGTGGGGGCCAATCCGGAGCATAAGCTGAAAACCTACGGGCCGCTGATTTGCCGGGAGGAGCCATGACGCGCCTGCTGCTGTTGATCCTGCTGCTGTTTTCCGGCGGCGGCTGGGCGGCGTGTACCGTCAGTACGGTTAATGCGTCGTTTGGCAGCGTCACCTCGTTCGCGCTCAGCGGAACCGGGGAAGTTCAAACCACCGGCACGCTGGTGGTGGCCTGCGATGCCGTGCTGAATCTGCTCACCAGCGACTCAGTAACGCTGACCTACACCGCGGCATCGGTTTCGGGCAGCAGCCGGGCCACGATGAAACGCACGGATAATGCGGCCATCACCGACGTGATCCCCACCCGGCTGTGCGGGTTATCGGGATGCGCGAGCAGCAGCGAGGTACAGATAAGTAAATCGTATACCTGGAGCGGGAATACCCTGCTGGGATTGCTGGGGTCAAAGCAGTACAACATTCCGCTCTATTTCCGCACCGTCGCCGGGCAAAACGTCACTGCCGGGCCATATCAGGTGCAGTTAACCTTCAGCATTAACTACAGCGTGTGCTCCGTGGGCGCGCTCGGCGTTTGCACAATCAATCAGACGGGAACCGCGACAACCACCATCCTTTTAGATATGACCGTCACCAACGACTGCAGCGCTATGACCACGCCAGATGTGAACTTCAACAGCGCGCCGCTGGTACAAAGTTTTCCCACCGTCTCACAGGCGATTGCCGTCACCTGTACCAAAGGAAGTTCGTATACCATCGGCATTAATAACGGTGCCAACGCGCTGAACAACGTGCGGCGGATGGTGAGCGGCAGCAACGCCATGAGCTACGACATCTATAAGGAAGCCACCGGTAACCGCTGGGGCGGCAGCGGCAGCGAGCGCTGGTCCAGCGCGGTATCGTCCCAGGTCAGTACCGACGGTTTACTGCGCACCTACAACTACACCGCGAAAGTCCTGACCAATCAGGCCACGCCGCCCGCCGGAACCTACACCGACACGCTGATTGTCGACGTGGCGTTTTAACCCCGCGCTTTTCCCTTTCGCAAATGTAAAGTTCCTGTGGGCTGTGCCGATAACACCGTTAATAAATCTATGAGAAGGTGTTGTATGTTGAACCATATCCGCGTTGTCACAATGCTCATGATGGTGCTGGTCATTTTCGCACTTCTTCAGCTCATCTCCGGCGGGCTTTTTTTCTCGTCATTAAAACAGAACCAGGACAGCTTCGCGGCCTCGAACGATCTCCGCCTGCAGCAGAGTGAACTCACGTCGACGTGGGATCTGATGCTGCAAACGCGTATCAACCTGAGCCGCTCGTCCGCGCGCATGATGATGGACCCCAACAATCAGCAGAGCAGCGCGAAAACCGATCTGTTGAAAAATGCCCGTGCCACCCTCGCTGACGCCGCGAAACACTACGACGCCTTCAAGAAGATCGCCCCGCAGCCTGCTATGGAGCAGGTGAGCCAGAATATCGACGAAAAATACAATGCCTACCATACCGGCCTGACCGAACTGATTCAGTTCCTGGAGAGCGGCAATATGGACGCCTATTTCGCGCAGCCAACGCAGGGGATGCAAAACGCACTCGGCGCGGCGCTGGGGGAATACGCGAAGGCCAGCGGCGATCTGTATCACTCGGCCTTTACCGCAAGCCAGGATGACTACCGCTTTGCGAAATGGCAGATGGCCGTGCTGGCGCTGGCGCTGGTCATTGTGCTGATGGCGGTCTGGTACGGCATTCGCCATATCCTGCTGAACCCTCTTGGGCGCGTCATTGCCCACATTCGTGAAATTGCCGGCGGTGACCTGACCAAAACGCTGACCGTTTCCGGGCGCAATGAGATCACCGAGCTGGCAAACAGCGTTGACCATATGCAGCGTTCGTTAATCGAAACCGTCGCCAACGTGCGCAACGGGTCGGAGGCTATCTACACCGGCACCAGCGAAATCGCGATGGGGAATAACGATCTCTCATCCCGCACCGAGCAGCAGGCGTCCGCCCTGGAAGAGACGGCCGCCAGCATGGAGCAGCTCACCGCAACCGTGAAGCAGAACGCCGATAACGCCCGCCAGGCGTCTCAGCTGGCAGAAAGCGCCTCCGAGACGGCGCAGCGCGGCGGCCGCGTGGTGGATGGCGTGGTGAAAACCATGCACGAAATCGCCGACAGCTCGAAGAAAATCGCCGACATCATCAGCGTCATAGACGGCATTGCCTTCCAGACCAACATTCTGGCGCTGAACGCCGCCGTGGAAGCGGCGCGCGCGGGCGAACAGGGACGCGGGTTTGCCGTGGTGGCCGGGGAAGTACGCAACCTGGCCAGCCGCAGCGCCAACGCGGCAAAAGAGATCAAGTCGCTGATTGAAGATTCCGTCTCCCGCGTGGATACCGGCTCCGTGCTGGTGGAAAGCGCCGGGGAGACCATGAATGACATCGTGAATGCCGTCACCCGCGTGACGGACATCATGGGTGAAATCGCCTCTGCGTCCGATGAGCAGAGTCGTGGTATCGACCAGGTTGCCCTGGCGGTATCGGAAATGGATCGCGTGACACAGCAAAACGCCGCGCTGGTGCAGGAGTCCGCTGCGGCGGCCGCTGCTCTGGAAGACCAGGCGAGCCGTCTGAAGATGGCCGTCTCGGCGTTTCGTCTCGCTTCACTCGCTGGAAACACGGTCACCCCGCAGGCGACGTATCGCGCGCCAGCCGCTGAATCGGCTGCAAACCGTACGCGCACCGCGACGACCGGACAAGATGAAAACTGGGAAACATTTTGACTGACAATTAAACCGCGGCTGCTTGCCGCTTGATGGGAGCGTGGATGTTAAATCGTATTCGTATCTCGACCACACTGTTTTTGATTCTGATCCTTTGCGGTGTGTTGCAGGTTGGCAGTAACGGGTTGTCTTTTTGGGCGTTTCGCGATGGCTATCAGAATTTGCAGGAAGTTGAGGCGAGTAATCAGCAGCGCTCCGCACTGGCACAAACGCGTGCCGTGCTGTTGCAGGCAAGCACTGCGCTGAACAAGGCGGGAACCTTAACCGCGCTGAGTTATCCGCCGGATGACATTAAAGCGCTGATGGCGACCGCGCGCGACAGCCTGAAGCAGGCTGACGCACAGTTTAAAGCTTTTACGGCGCAGGCCGCCGACAGCGAGAAAGAGAAAGCGCTGAAGGCCGCCATGAAGACGAACTTTGAGCAGTGGTACAGCGATCTGGACCACCAGGCGACGTGGCTTGAGAACAATCAGCTTTCGGACTTTATGACAGCACCGGTTCAGGTGTCTCAGGCGGCGTTTGACGGCAGCTTTAACGCGTGGCAGCAGGATATTAACCAGTCTGTCCAGCGTGCCGGTGACCAGAGCCGTCAAAGCTATCACATGTCGGGCGTCATCTTTGCCGTGGTGGTGATTCTGGCAGGGCTGCTGACCGGCGGGGCGCTGCTCTGGTCGCGCAGAATGATCGTGCAGCCGCTGGCAATCATCAGCAGCCACTTCGACAGCATTGCGAAAGGGGACCTGGCGCGTCCGGTCGCGGTGTTCGGCAAAAACGAAATTTCGGCGATCTTTGCCAGCCTGAAGGCGATGCAGGGATCCCTGCGGGAAACGGTGAGCGACGTGCGGCAGGGCAGCTATGCCATGCACACCGGGATCTCTGAGATTGCGGCGGGTAACAACGATCTATCGTCCCGCACCGAGCAGCAGGCGGCCTCGCTCGCGCAGACGGCGGCCAGCATGGAGCAGTTAACCGCGACGGTAGGCCAGAACGCCGATAACGCGCGTCAGGCGTCTGACCTGTCAAAACAGGCGGCGATGACGGCAAAGAAAGGCGGGGACCAGGCGTCCCATGTCGCCAGCACCATGCAGGAGATTGCCACCAGCTCGCAGAAAATTGGTGACATCATCAGCGTGATTGACGGTATCGCGTTCCAGACCAACATTCTGGCGCTGAATGCCGCCGTTGAAGCGGCGCGCGCCGGTGAGCAAGGACGCGGATTTGCGGTGGTGGCGGGGGAAGTGCGTAACCTGGCGAGCCGCAGCGCCAACGCGGCGAAAGAAATTAAGGTCCTGATCGAAGAGTCGGTTTCGCGCGTTCAGCAGGGCTCAACCCTTGTGGATACGGCGGCGAAAACCATGCACGAGATCGTCACCTCCGTGACGCGGGTGAACGACATCATGGGCGAGATTGCCTCGGCGTCGGACGAACAGCGCCGCGGGATTGAGCAGGTTGCCCAGGCCGTCAGCCAGATGGATCAGGTGACGCAACAGAACGCCTCGTTAGTTGAGGAAGCGGCAGCGGCAACCGATCAGCTGGCCAGCCAGGCAGATCGTCTGACCGGACTGGTCGCGGTATTTAATGTGAAAGAGCACGTTGAAGCAGTAACAGAAGTCGGGCGGTCGCAGGCCGTGCCAGTTGTATCCTGAATGTAATTAAGAAGGCGCTATGACATCACCAATGCCCCCCGGGCAAACGTCATTATTGTTGCAGATGACACAGCGCCTCGCGCTGTCCGACGCGCATTTTCGTCGGATATGTCAGTTAATCTACCAGCGTGCGGGGATCGTGCTTGCGGATCATAAGCGGGACATGGTCTACAACCGTCTGGTGCGGCGCTTGCGTACGCTGGGGCTGGATGATTTTGGCCGCTATCTGAGCATGCTTGAGGCGAACCAGAACAGCGCAGAGTGGCAGGCTTTTATTAACTCGTTAACCACCAACCTGACGGCGTTTTTCCGTGAAGCTCACCACTTCCCGGTCCTGGCCGAGCACGCCCGCCGTCGCACCGGGGAGTATCGCGTATGGAGTGCCGCCGCCTCGACGGGTGAAGAGCCTTACTCGCTGGCGATCACCCTTGCTGACACCCTGGGCATGACGCCCGGACGCTGGAAAGTCTACGCCAGCGATATCGATACCGAAGTGCTGGAGAAGGCGCGTAACGGCGTGTATCGCCAGGATGAACTGAAAACGCTGTCGCCGCAGCAGCTGCAGCGTTATTTCATGCGCGGGACGGGCCCGCATGAAGGCCTGGTGCGCGTACGCCAGGAGCTGGCGAACTGTGTCGAATTCGCGCCCGTTAACCTGCTGGATAAGCAGTACAACGTGCCGGGGCCGTTCGACGCCATTTTTTGCCGTAACGTCATGATCTATTTTGATAAAACGACGCAACAGGACATTCTGCGTCGGTTTGTTCCGTTGCTCAAGCCTGACGGTTTACTGTTTGCCGGGCACTCGGAAAACTTCAGCAACCTCGCGCGTGAGTTTAGCCTGCGTGGGCAAACGGTATATGCGCTGAGTAAGGAAAAAGCATGAGTAAAATCAGGGTGTTGTCTGTCGATGATTCAGCGCTGATGCGTCAGATCATGACTGAAATTATCAATAGCCACAGCGACATGGAGATGGTGGCCACTGCGCCCGATCCTCTGGTAGCGCGGGATTTAATTAAAAAATATAACCCCGACGTGCTAACGCTGGATGTCGAGATGCCGCGCATGGATGGTATCGATTTCCTCGAAAAATTAATGCGTCTTCGGCCCATGCCGGTGGTGATGGTCTCCTCCCTGACCGGAAAAGGATCGGAAATCACCCTGCGCGCGTTGGAGCTGGGGGCGGTGGATTTTGTCACCAAGCCGCAGCTCGGCATTCGCGAAGGGATGCTGGCCTACAGCGAAATGATCGCGGAGAAGATCCGCACCGCGTCGCGGGCGAAGCTTGCTGCCCATACGCCATTGGCCGCGCCTGCGACCCTGAAGGCCGGTCCCTTACTCAGCTCGGAAAAACTGCTGGTCATTGGGGCGTCAACCGGAGGAACAGAGGCAATTCGTCATGTACTCCAGCCATTGCCGCTTTCGAGTCCGGGTATTCTGATCACTCAGCATATGCCACCAGGCTTTACCCGTTCGTTCGCCGAACGCCTGAACAAGCTGTGCCAGATCAGCGTGAAGGAGGCGGAAGACGGCGAGCGCGTGCTCCCGGGACATGCCTATATCGCCCCGGGCGACAAGCATATGGAGCTGTCGCGCAGCGGCGCTAACTATCAAATCAAAATTCATGACGGACCGCCGGTCAACCGGCACCGTCCGTCGGTGGATGTGCTGTTTCATTCGGTGGCGAAACATGCGGGGCGCAACGCCGTTGGGGTGATCCTGACGGGGATGGGCAACGATGGTGCCGCCGGAATGCTTGCAATGCACCAGGCTGGCGCCTGGACGATTGCGCAGAATGAAGCAAGTTGTGTGGTGTTCGGCATGCCGCGCGAGGCCATCAATATGGGTGGCGTGAGCGAAGTGGTCGATCTTAGCCAGGTAAGCCAGCAGATGCTGGCGAAAATCAGTGCCGGACAGGCAATACGTATTTGACTCAGGAGTATTATTTTATGGCGGATAAAGAGCTTAAGTTTTTGGTTGTGGATGACTTTTCCACCATGCGTCGCATCGTGCGCAACCTGCTGAAAGAGCTGGGCTTCAACAACGTTGAAGAAGCAGAAGACGGCGTTGATGCGCTGAACAAACTGCAGGCTGGCGGGTTTGGTTTTGTTATCTCCGACTGGAACATGCCTAACATGGACGGTCTGGAACTGCTGAAAACCATTCGTGCCGATGCCGGAATGGCGTCTATGCCGGTTCTGATGGTCACTGCAGAAGCGAAAAAAGAGAACATCATTGCCGCTGCACAGGCGGGCGCAAGCGGTTATGTGGTGAAGCCATTCACCGCGGCAACCCTGGAAGAGAAGCTCGGTAAGATCTTCGAGAAACTCGGCATGTGAGGTGATGGAAATGTTGCAACCTGCTATGAAACCCGTTGAAGAACACTCGCCGAGCGATATCATCGTCCGCATCGGCAGCCTGACGCGCATGCTGCGTGACAGCCTGCGCGAGCTGGGTCTGGATCAGGCGATTGCCGAAGCGGCGGAAGCCATTCCTGATGCCCGCGATCGTCTGGACTATGTTGTGCAGATGACCGCTCAGGCCGCGGAACGTGCGCTGAACAGCGTTGAAGCGTCACAGCCGCACCAGGATGCGATGGAAAAGGGGGCGAAAGCGCTGAGCAAACGCTGGGACGAGTGGTTTGAGAACCCTATCGAGCTGGCGGATGCCCGCGAGCTGGTGACGGATACCCGTCAGTACCTGGGTGATGTGCCGGGCCACACCAGCTTCACCAACGCCCAGCTGCTGGACATCATGATGGCGCAGGATTTCCAGGACCTGACCGGTCAGGTGATCAAGCGCATGATGGATGTTATCCAGGAGATTGAGCGTCAGCTGCTGATGGTTCTGCTGGAGAACATTCCGGAACCGGCAGCCCGTCCAAAACGCGAGAACGAAAGCCTGCTCAATGGTCCGCAGCTCGACGCCAGCAAGGCGGGCGTTGTGGCAAGCCAGGATCAGGTCGACGATCTGCTGGACAGCCTCGGCTTCTGATTGTTCTGATTACCCTCAGGCTGCGGCGTCAGCCTGAGGGTGTTTCGGTTAGCGAAGATCCATCTTCACCGTCACGTTACCTTCAAAGCGGCCGGGGGCCGGGGGGGCATTCGTCGTGCTGACCGGTACAGCCTGAATTTTGACCACACCATTTCCCTGCTCGTCCATCGTTACCGGAAACTCATAGGTCCCGTCCAGCGCAACGTTCTGACTGTTTTCATCATATACGCGCACCCCGAGATCGTCCCTGTCCAGAAGTTTTGCAATGTACGGCGTGCTGCTATCCGCGACGCCCTGATCTGCTGTCAGCGTGAGCTTTATCCGGTCCGTATTGCCCACTGCGTTATCATCACAGTGGTAGGCAATATCAACGTTTTTGATGGCATAACGTTTTGGCGGTTGCCCCTTGATGACGAATTGCTTGCTGACGATGCTGCCGAACTCAACCTCAATGGTGCTGCCGGCGTTGATGGTACAGCTTAGCGGCGCAGAAAGCGTGCCGCTAAACCAGATATCAGAGACCTGTTCTGCCTGCCCAGGATCGCAGCTTCCCCCCGATCCGAAATAAAGACAGGCATAGTTTTGCGCGACGATCGTCGAAGGGATCACCTCTTGACCCAGGATGGGTTTTTTAACGTGAAGCAGGATCGCAACGACGTTCCAGCGGAAATTACGTTTTACTGTAGCGGCGTTGCTCGGCTGGGTGCCACTACCGCAAACGTCGGCATCTCCCTCCGTTTTGGCAAGTGCATTCTCGGTAGTGTTACGCATATTACCTCTGGACGTCGGGTATTCATTGATAGATAACGGGTTCAAAGAAGTACCGTCCGGAGAGTTGATTGCATCCGCGTAGGCGGTGATATCGGCATCGATCTTATCGGTCAAATAGCCGTATCCGTTTGTTCCCGGACTCAGCGGGCTCCCGGCAAACGTTTTTTCATAGACCATGCTCGAAGAAAAAATATTTCCGGGACAGCTGCAGTTGGCCACTATCTCCGGGCCATTGCCGACCAGATGATTTGGCACATCATAGTCATGATTGGCAATATTTTCGCTGGACGAAAACTCATGATCGAACGACGTGGTGTAGGCTTGCGGCGCGCCGAAGCAGTTACGAAGTAAAGTCACGGCTCCCCTGCACGGGCTGGTTGTGGTCAGGCTCATTGCCGTAGCCAATAAAGCCCAGGCGGCCCGTTTCGTGAGTACAGTTTTCATGTGCTTATTCCTGCTGACAAAGCTCGCTAACCGAGCGAATACCGTTAGGGCTTTCGGTGCGGTTGGCTGACTGTTGCGTAATGCTGGCGCGGCACTGTTGGCCCGTGCCGTTGCCCCATTTCACGGTGACCTGCGCGGTCTCTCCAATGCCTGCCAGATAGACGGTGCCGGTTTCATCGACAATGCCGCTCATTACCGGGTCGCTACTGGTCGCGATGGCGCCGAACGGAACGGGGAGGCCGTTTGGACGCTTCAGGGTAATCAGCATCCGATAGCCTGTGTGGGCGTCAAATCTTGCCAGCACCGCCGCGTTGCGCGAGGGGATAACGGTGATGGCGGTATCGCTGCTATCCACATTTTCCGGCAGGCTCGAGGTATCAATACGAATATTGTTCTCCTGGTACGGAGTGAGTGATGGAATGACTGCGTTACCCTGCCAGTCGGTCTGAATACCCCGCTGGTTCAGGAAACGGACGCCGGACGCGTCGTTGGCGTTGACGATAGCAAACTGGCTGCCTAAAGGTTGAGCCAGCGTGACGCCCTGAGGATGGGCAACAATACCGCCGCTAATGCCGTAGTTAAGCTGCTGAGAATCATCGGTGGAGGCGTAATAGCCTGCGGTCAGGTTGGCGTATTGAGAGCGGTAGCTGCCATAGACGCTGCTGATATCCTCCCCGTCGTGGTTGGAATGGCTCTGCTGTAACGAGTAGCTCAAACGCTCGTCGTCCAGCAGCGTGCCGTTGAGGCCAACGTTTTGCCGCGTATAGCCATTTTTAGTATTGCTGATGTTATAGCTACTCCAGGCGTGTGGCAGCCATCTGGCGAGAGGAATGCTAAACCCCAAAGAGACCATCCTGTCAGACTCTTCGTCGTTGGTTTTGCTGTACGTATAGGCAACGTGATAACTCGTTCCGGCAATAACGGTATTGAATCCAACCGACAGGCTGCGCTCTTTTTTAGAGGTGCCCCAGTAATCTTGCTGATAGCCGTTAAGATACAGACTCACCCCAGCAACGGTTTGGCTAACGCTGGCCTGAATGCGGTTGCGTTTATTGTAACGAAACAGCAGATCGTCTTCGTGGCCGTCACGCTTTTGGTTGGCGTCGGCAAAGCTGTAATATCCGCGGCTGGTGTATCGGTAGCTGCCGAGGCTGAAGTTGGTATTGGTCGAATCCAGTTTACCGGTATAAAGCAGACGCCATGACTGGCCGGTATGCTGGCTGTTATCGTCTAGCCGGGTGTTGGCCATGGTAACGTCAGCCGACAGCGAGCCCAGCGGCCCGAGCGCCAGACCGGCACCGGTATTGGCTGCGTTATAGTCTTTCGAGAGGGTCAGCCCTCCAAACCAGGTGAGAAGGTTATTTAAACCGTAAATCATGCTGCCCTGGAAAAAGTCGGGTTCCTTTTGGTCGCTCCCGCTTTCAGCACGATAACGGCCTGCTGTCATTTCATACTTCATACGCCCTGGCCGCAGCATAACCGCGATACTGGAGTAGGGCTGCGTAAAGCGATGCTCGGTGCCGTCAGCCTCTTTTACCGTAACGTCCAGATCGCCGCTGTTGGTCGTGGAGTAGAGATCGTTGATTTCGAACGCGCCCGGCGCGACATTTTGCTGATAGATGAGATAGCCGTTCTGGCGCACCGAGACTTCGGCGTTTGAGCTGGCGATGCCGCGAATGACAGGGGCATAGCCGCGTTGGCTATAGGGAAGCATCTCTTCATCTGACGCAAGGTTGACGCCCCGGTACTGTAAGCTATCAAATACCTCGCCCCGCGTGCTGCTTTCCCCGGCCGTGAACTGCGCCTTGAGGACATCAACGTCATGCTGCAGGAAGGTATTGATGTTTTCCCACTGGTTTTCACTCTCTGAATTGCTCCACGTAGAATAGTTGCGCAGTCGCCAGCCACCCAGGTTGGCGCCGGTGCGCAAATTCAGATACTGACTGGTCGCGCTGTTGTCGCCGCTGTCCTTATTTTTTGATCCTGAAAAAGCGTAGTCACTGAATAACACGGGTACACCGTCGTCCCAGCGCGAAGGATCGATGTAATCGTGACCGGTCCCACTTAACGCGGCCTGAGGAATACTCAACGCTAAAGTCATGGTTGAAAAATCAAGCCGCGCGGAGGCCTGGGGAATATAGTTGCTGATATCTTTGGGCAAAGCCTTATTGGCGGGTAACGTAAGCAGCGCAGGATACCGGTCGATAGCAATCCCCCATGCCCGCAGCATATCCGGCGTGAGCTGTGGTATCAGTGACCCTTTCGGCGAACTCACATAAACAATATTGGTGGTGCTCAGGCGGCGTTCGTTCACCTGCACTCGTGAAGAGTAGGTGCCGGGTAGCTGAGCATTCGACTTTGAAAAGAGTGAAAGGTCGATATCCTGCTGTGCCAGCATGTCCCCTTCCAGCGATGAGGGAGAGAAACGATACTCACGGGCCAGCGTCGAGAAGCTCGCCATGAGCAAGACACCGCCAAGGCAGCGAAGAAGCGGATTCGGTCTAAAGAGCCGCCCGTATGACAAATAATTACGTCCTGTCATCATTGCGGTCTTTTAGTCCTGCGCCAGGATGGCGGTGTATTTTTCGGAAGCATTGCCGTAATCGGTTATGCAGCGCCAGGTGACGCTCGTCCCCTGAGCATTGGCAGGGAGAGGAATGTCAACGCGGGATTTAGGGGCAACCATGTCGGCTTTCTCCACTTTGTGCACTCCCAGCGCAAGTGAATCAAAGACGCTGTAGAACGCCCCCGCGTTGATGACAGTGAGCTGCTGACCATGACGAGCGAAGCGCAGGTTTTTGCAGGATTCAGATGGCGTACCGCTCAGTCCGACAGGGCGCCAGAACAGTTTCAGACGCGTTTTATAGATTAACCGCAGGACGTTTTTGTCACCCTCATCCGTAGCCGTGGCAGGAACCGTTCGCACATTCATATAGAACAGCGACTCTTTATCCCCTGCTAAGGCTGTCCCGTTCCAGGTAATGCGCAGGCTTTGCTCTTTTTGCGGATCGAGTCGAAATAGGGGAGGTGTCACGATAAACGGTCCGTGCGTTTTACCATCACCCGTATCCGTCCATGACTGTATTAACCAGGGCAGTTCTTTATCATTATTTTGTAAGGGCAGGGCAACTTCCTTTTTCGCGGCATCGTAGATTATGCGTGTGCGACCTATCTGAACACCTGCTGCGTGACAAAAGGTACTCGCAATAACAGGAATACATAATAAGACCTGGAGTGATATGCGCATGGTGAAACCTTTAATAAAGGACGTTGAGGGGTGATGATAATAGTCCGAATCCGGATTCGGACTATTATCAGAGCATGACTCCTTAAAGGTCATGACGCCTAAATATATATATTCTGAATGTCAGTGATGCGTTTATTAACGGTAAAGAATATTTACCGTCATATCAGCGTCTGCCGGACCGGCGGTAACCGCAGTTGCAAATGATTTGTAGCGGGCATTAAAATCAGCCTTAATCGTATCCGAGGATTTTGTCGCCAGTTCGATATAGACCTGCCCTTCAGCGCCGTCCATAGTAATGAGTTTATCATCTTTACCCGCCAGGCTGACGGCAACGCCGATACCGGAGGCCGCGGTTTCGCCCGTGGTGGTAATTTTACTGACGTCCAGCAGCGTATTGGTACCGGTCAGGGTTGTTGGGCCGTTAAAGGTCAGCTGTACAGCTGGAAGCCCAGCGCTTGTTAACGGACAGTTCGCCAGCGTAACGGAGAACGGTGTAAGTGCGGTTTCCGTCCCAACAGCAGTAAACAATGATATTGGATAGGTACCCAGTGGGATAGTACTGTCCGTGCCGTCGTCGCCCTGAATCGTGCAGCTCGATTCGATAATTTCACCCGTGAAGTGAACAGTGCCGGCATTCATTTCAGCGGCGAAACCAGTTATCGACAGCGTTGCAAGAGCTAAGCCCGCAATAATATTCTTTTTCAAATCCATCTTAAATGTTCCTTTAAGTAAAAAGAAATATCTGGCATATGATTTGCTTTCTCGTGAGAAGTAAATTATGTCGCGTGAAATTATAACATTTAAATTTTTTCTGGTAAGTGAGCTTCAGGGCGAATGTTGTGTTGATTAATCCATTTTTGGATTTTCTACAGTAATGTTTAAATAGAGTTCCAATTGATCTGAATTATTGAATTTACATATTTATATCATTCCTGCAATATTAAGAGGTTAAAATCGGCGACTATGCTAATTTTGTTTAGGGGTATTTTTTAATAAACATTTTTAAAACTTCGCTTAATTCATTTTGTGATATGAAACGCATCACACAAGTCGGAACAATCTTTGTTCGAACATTTCGTGCCCTCTCTTCGCTCGCCCAACGTACGGAGTGCGGTCTTAAACTGGATAAAAAGACCCGGTTATAGGGGTTTATCAGCCCATTGATGAAAGGCGGTGCTGGCATGATACCCGTGACGTAATGGGCTGAGCATGCACTGTGGCAGAAGAGAACGACGACAAAACGGAAGCCCCCACACCCCACCGACTAGAAAAAGCGCGTGAGGAAGGGCAGATCCCCCGATCCCGAGAATTAACCTCCCTGCTGATCCTTATCGTAGGGGTGTGCATTATCTGGTGGGGCGGGGAGTCGCTCGCCCGCAAGCTGGCGGGAATGTTGTCCACCGGCTTACGTTTTGATCACAGCATGGTCAACGATCCGAATCTGATCCTCAGCCAGATTATTCAGCTTATCAAGGGGGCCATGGTCGCGCTGTTGCCCCTGATTACCGGCGTCGTGCTGGTCGCGCTGGTCTCTCCGGTGATGCTCGGCGGTCTGGTTTTTAGTGCCAAATCGCTGCAACCGAAATTTTCCAAACTGAACCCGCTGCCGGGCATTGCGAAAATGTTCTCTGCGCAGACCGGGGCTGAACTGCTCAAAGCCGTTCTTAAATCGGTGCTGATGGGCAGTTCCGCAGGCTTTTACCTCTGGTACCACTGGCCTGAAATGATGCGTCTTATCAGCGAATCGCCTCTCACCGCAATGAGCAACGCGCTGAATCTGGTCGGGCTCTGCGCGCTGCTGGTGGTGCTCAGCATTATCCCGATGGTGGGTTTTGACGTGATCTTCCAGCTTTATACCCACTTCAAAAAGCTGCGCATGTCGCGTCAGGATATCCGTGACGAATATAAGCAGATGGAAGGTGACCCGCACGTTAAAGGGCGTATCCGCCAGATGCAGCGTGCCGCCGCCCGTCGCCGCATGATGGACGATGTGCCGAAGGCCGACGTCATTGTTACCAATCCGACGCACTATTCCGTTGCGCTGCGCTATGACGAAAACAAAATGAGCGCGCCGAAAGTCGTTGCGAAAGGCGCGGGGCTGATCGCACTGCGTATCCGGGAAATTGGCACTGAGCACCGCGTGCCGATCCTGGAAGCTCCTCCGCTGGCGCGTGCCCTTTACCGCCATGCGGATATCGGACAACAGATCCCGGGACAACTCTACGCCGCCGTGGCGGAAGTGCTGGCCTGGGTGTGGCAGTTGAAGCGCTGGCGTCTGGCTGGCGGTCAGCGGCCTGTGAAACCTGAAAACCTTCCGGTGCCTGCCGCGCTGGATTTTATGAACGAGAAGGACTCTGATGGCTAATCTGGTGGCAATGTTGCGCCTGCCCGGCAACCTGAAATCGACCCAATGGCAAATCCTTGCCGGGCCGATTCTGATCCTGCTAATTCTGTCGATGATGGTACTGCCGCTCCCGGCGTTCATCCTCGATCTGCTTTTCACTTTCAATATTGCGCTGTCCATTATGGTGCTGCTGGTGGCGATGTTCACCCAGCGTACCCTGGAGTTTGCCGCGTTCCCGACCATTCTGCTGTTTACCACCTTGCTCCGACTGGCGCTGAACGTCGCGTCCACGCGTATCATCCTGATGGAAGGACACACCGGTGCGGCAGCGGCAGGTAAAGTGGTGGAAGCGTTCGGCCACTTCCTGGTGGGCGGTAATTTCGCGATCGGTATCGTGGTGTTCGTTATCCTCGTTATCATCAACTTTATGGTTATCACCAAAGGTGCAGGGCGTATTGCGGAAGTGGGCGCGCGTTTTGTGCTGGACGGGATGCCGGGCAAGCAGATGGCGATCGACGCCGACCTGAACGCCGGCCTTATCGCCGAAGATGAAGCCAAAAAACGCCGTTCGGAAGTGACGCAGGAGGCGGACTTCTACGGCTCCATGGACGGTGCGAGTAAGTTTGTGCGCGGTGACGCCATCGCGGGCATTCTGATCATGGTGATTAACGTGGTCGGCGGCCTGCTGGTGGGGGTATTGCAGCACGGGATGGACATGGGCCACGCGGCGGAAAGCTATACGCTGCTGACCATTGGTGACGGTCTGGTCGCGCAGATCCCGGCGCTGGTTATCTCTACTGCGGCGGGTGTGATTGTGACCCGCGTGAGTACCGATCAGGACGTTGGCGAGCAGATGGTGGGCCAGCTCTTCAGCAACCCGCGCGTGATGCTGCTGGCCGCTGCCGTTCTGGGTTTGCTCGGACTTGTGCCGGGGATGCCGAACCTCGTTTTCCTGCTGTTTACGGCGGGTCTGCTGGGGCTTGCCTGGTGGATGCGCGGTCGCGAAACCAAACCGGCAGCGGAGCCTGTTCAGGTAAAAATGCCGGAAAATACCCAGGCCGTCGAAGCGACCTGGAACGACGTTCAGCTGGAAGATTCCCTGGGAATGGAAGTGGGCTATCGCCTGATTCCGATGGTCGATTTCCAGCAGGATGGCGAGCTGCTTGGCCGTATCCGCAGCATCCGTAAAAAATTCGCGCAGGATATGGGCTTCCTGCCGCCGGTTGTACACATCCGCGACAATATGGACCTACCGCCCGCGCGCTATCGCATTCTGATGAAAGGGGTCGAAATTGGCAGCGGTGATGCCTATCCGGGCCGCTGGCTGGCGATTAACCCGGGCACCGCCGCGGGCACGCTGCCGGGCGAGCAAACTATCGATCCTGCCTTTGGCCTGGCCGCTATCTGGATTGAAAGTGCCCTGAAAGAGCAGGCGCAAATCCAGGGGTATACGGTTGTTGAAGCCAGTACCGTGGTGGCGACCCATCTTAATCACCTGATTGGGCAATTCTCGGCGGAGCTGTTTGGCCGTCAGGAAGCGCAGCAGCTGCTGGACCGCGTCACGCAGGAGATGCCGAAGCTGACCGAAGATCTGGTCCCGGGCGTGGTGACGCTGACGACGCTGCACAAGGTGCTGCAAAACCTGCTCGAAGAAAAGGTGCCGATCCGCGATATGCGCACCATTCTGGAAACGCTGGCAGAGCATGCGCCGATACAAAACGATCCGCACGAGCTGACGGCGGTGGTTCGCGTGGCGCTGGGCCGCGCGATCACCCAACAGTGGTTCCCGGGAACCGGAGAAGTGCAGGTTATTGGCCTCGATACGCCGCTTGAACGTCTGCTGCTGCAGGCCCTGCAGGGCGGGGGCGGCCTGGAGCCGGGGCTGGCGGACCGTCTGCTGGCGCAAACGCAGGAGGCGCTGGCGCGCCAGGAGATGCTGGGCGCGCCGCCGGTGCTGCTGGTTAACCATGCGCTGCGTCCGCTGCTGTCGCGCTTCCTGCGTCGTAGTCTGAATCAGCTGGTCGTGCTGTCGAATATGGAGCTGTCGGATAACCGTCATATTCGCATGACCGCGACGATTGGAGGAAAATAATGCGTAAATGGCTCTGGATTGTGCTCTTCCCGCTGGCGGCGCACGCTGCCGGAGAGGGCACCTGGCAGGCGAGCAGCATGGGGGTGACCCTCAGCAACCGGGGCGTCGCCATGTCATCTAACCCGCTGTCGCCTTCTGAAGGCGTTTCCGGTCAGATGGGCCTTGTGGTCTGGAATTACCGGCTGATTGGCCCAACGCCCGCAGGGCTGCGGGTGCGCCTTTGTTCTCAGACGCGCTGCACGGAAATCGACGGCGAAAATGGCACGACGCAGGCATTCAACGGCGTACCGGCTATTGAACCTTTGCGTTTCATCTGGGAAGTGCCGGGCGGGGGACGCTTAATCCCGGCGCTGAAAGTGCAGAGTAATTCTGTCATCGTGAATTACCGCTGACGCTTGAATCAGCAGGACTTAAAAACAAAACCCGGCGATTGCCGGGTTTTTTTGTATTACATGCGTTCTACGGTTTCGATACCCAGGGTATCCAGACCCAGCTTCAGGGTCTTCGCCGTGAGCTGCGCCAGCTTCAGGCGGCTGTTGCGGACCGATTCGTTTTCCGCAGACAGAATAGGGCAGTGTTCGTAAAAGCCGGAGAACAGACCCGCCAGATCGTACAGGTAAGCACACATCACGTGCGGCGTGCCGTCACGCGCGACAACCGTCAGCGTCTCTTCAAACTGCAGCAGGCGCGCCGCAAGCTGCGCTTCACGATCTTCCGTGATGGTCACTGCCGCGTTCGCCAGTACGCTTTCATCAATGTTCGCCTTACGGAACACCGAGAGCACGCGGGTGTAGGCGTACTGCATGTAAGGCGCCGTGTTGCCTTCAAACGCCAGCATGTTATCCCAGTCGAAGATGTAGTCGGTGGTGCGGTTCTTGGAGAGATCCGCGTATTTCACCGCACCGATACCCACGGCGTTGGCCAGTTTTTCCAGCTCTTCAGCAGGCATGTCCGGGTTCTTCTCGGCCACCAGACGGCGGGCGCGTTCCAGCGCTTCGTCCAGCAGGTCGGACAGCTTCACGGTACCGCCCGCACGGGTTTTGAACGGCTTGCCGTCTTTGCCCAGCATCATGCCGAACATGTGGTGTTCCAGCGGCACGCAATCCGGCACGTAACCGGCTTTACGCACGATGGTCCACGCCTGCATCAGGTGCTGGTGCTGACGGGAGTCGATGTAGTACAGCACGCGATCGGCATGCAGCGTTTCGTAACGGTACTTCGCACAGGCGATATCGGTGGTGGTATAGAGGTAGCCGCCATCCTTTTTCTGGATGATCACGCCCATCGGTTCGCCTTCCTTGTTTTTATACTCATCAAGGAACACAACCGTTGCGCCTTCGCTCTCTACCGCCAGGTTTTTCGCTTTCAGGTCAGCAACAATGCCGGGCAGCATTGGGTTATACAGGCTTTCACCCATCACGTCGTCACGGGTCAGGGTGACGTTCAGGCGGTTATAGGTCAGCTGGTTCTGAGACATGGTGATGTCGACAAGCTTGCGCCACATCTCGAGGAAGTATTGGTCGCCGCCCTGCAGTTTAACCACGTAGCTGCGCGCGCGCTCGGCAAAGGCTTCGTCTTCGTCGTAGTGTTTTTTGGCTTCGCGGTAGAACCCTTCCAGGTCCGCCAGCGCCATTTCACCCGCGTTTTCCTGCTGCTGTTTTTCCAGGTAAGCAATCAGCATGCCGAACTGGGTACCCCAGTCGCCCACGTGGTTCGCGCGGATCACCCTGTGACCGAGGAACTCGAGCGTGCGCACTGCGGCATCACCGATGATGGTGGAGCGCAGGTGGCCAACGTGCATCTCTTTCGCCACGTTCGGCGCAGAGTAGTCGATCACGACGGTCTGCGCCTCCGGCTGGGAAACGCCCAGACGGTCAGATTTCAGCGCCGCGTCAACGTGGCTTGCCAGGAATGCAGGCTCAAGGAAGATATTGATAAAGCCCGGACCGGCGATTTCGGTTTTGCTGGCAATGCCGGAAAGATCCAGATGCGTCAGTACCTGCTCAGCGAGCTGTCGCGGCGGCATGCCCAGTTTTTTAGCCACTGCCATCACGCCATTAGCCTGATAGTCGCCAAACTGTACTTTTGCTGACTGACGAACCTGCGGTTCGCAATCCGCAGGCGCGCCTGCGGCAATCAGTGCCTGACTGACTTTTTCGGAGAGAAGAGCCTGAATATTCACCTGGATACCTTACGTTTTTGATGCGGGCTTACAACCGCCCGCGCCAGTTAAAGAATTTAGGGCGGGAGTATACTGCAAATGCCTTCTGGCGTCAGCATTGCGGGGCCTGAAGATTGCTCAGAATCCAGGCGGTGAAGGTATGCATAATCATGCAGTCATAAAAAGCCGGATTCTGCGGTTGGTCAAAACAGGGCAACAGAGTAAATTAGCGGCTTTGCGACACGAAAAGAGAGTGAATTATGGCGAACTGGCAATCCATTGACGAACTGCATGATATTTCCGCAGATTTACCGCGCTTCACCCAGGCGTTCACAGAACTTGCCACCCGTCTTGGTCTGGATATCGCGCCGCTTGAGGCCGATCACATCTCTTTGCGCTGTCATCAGAATGCCACGGCCGAGCGCTGGCGTCGCGGGTTTGAGCAGTGCGGTGAGTTACTGTCCGAGAACATCATCAATGGTCGCCCCATTTGCCTGTTCAAACTGTATGAACCGGTGAACGTGGCGCACTGGCAATTCACCGTGGTTGAACTGCCGTGGCCGGGAGAGAAACGCTATCCGCACGAAGGCTGGGAACATATCGAAATTGTTCTGCCGGGAGAGCCGGAAACGTTGAACGCGCGCGCGCTGTCCCTCCTTTCTGACGAAGGCTTAAGCAAGCCGGGAATTTTTGTGAAGACGAGTTCACCCAAAGGCGAGCGCGAGCGGTTACCTAACCCGACGCTGGCCGTCACTGACGGACAGGTCACGGTGAAGTTTCATCCGTGGACCATTGAGCAGATCGTTGCCAGCGAAGCGTAAGAGATGTGAGTTCACGCCGGGACTGGAAACGAACGGCGTGTAATGATGTTTCGTTTAGTGGAATTTCAGGAGGATTAAATGGCGCTGCTGGAGATTTGTTGTTACAGCGTGGAGTGTGCCGTGACCGCGCAAAAGCACGGGGCTGACCGCATTGAACTGTGTGCGGCACCCAAAGAGGGCGGGCTGACGCCGTCTTACGGCGTGTTGAAGTCTGCCCGTCAGGCCGTCACCATTCCCGTGCACCCGATTATTCGTCCGCGCGGCGGTGATTTTTGTTACACGGCGGGCGAGTTCAGTGCCATGCTTGATGATATCGCGCTCGTTCGGGACCTGGGGTTTCCAGGGCTGGTGACCGGCCTGCTGGATGAAGACGGCAATATCGATATACCGCGCATGCGTCAGATTATGAACGCCGCGCAGGGGCTGGCCGTCACTTTTCATCGCGCATTTGATATGTGCAAAGATCCGCTTCAGGCCTTTGAAACACTTGGAGAACTTGGCGTGGCGCGCATCCTGACATCGGGTCAGCAAGCGTCAGCTGAAAAAGGACTGCAATTAATTACGGAACTAAAAGCACATTCCGGTGTTCCAATAATAATGGCGGGTGCGGGAGTCCGCGCCAGCAATCTGGAACGGTTTTTAAACGCAGGGGTAGAAGAGCTGCACAGCTCCGCGGGTAAATGGATACCTTCGCCCATGCGTTATCGCAATACAGGATTGTCAATGTCGACGGATGCTGAAGCGGATGAGTATTCACGCTATGGCGTAGAGGGAGAGTCGGTTGCGGAAATGAAGTCGCTGATTGAGCGCCATCACGTGTAGCAACGTACCGATTTTTACCGCGCATCATGTCGCCCAATATGATGCTTGCTTGTACCAGGCCCCTGCAATTTCAACAGGGGCCTTTTTTTCTTCTTCATATTTCAAGCCGCAGCTGCGTTGGCCGCCTCGCTCACCCCGGTCACTTACTGATGTAAGCTCCCGGGGATTCGCTGCGTTGCCGCCTTGCTGCAACTTGAACTATTTCGGAGAAAACGTGCTACGAGTAGGCCGGGTAAGGCGTAGCCGCCACCCGGCTAAAAGGCTACGGCTTGGTCGCAATCAACACCGCACGCATCGGGGCCTGATAGCCTTCGATGGTTTTGCTGTGGTCGGCCGGGTCGAGGAACTGCTCCAGCGATTCGGTGATCATCCAGTCGGTGCGGCGCTGTTCCTCAATTGAGGTCACGCTGACGTCGGCAATCCGCACATCCACAAACCCGCACTTCTCCAGCCAGTTCTTCAGCGCCAGCGCGGAAGGGATGAAGTAAACGTTGCGCATCTGCGCGTAGCGATCGCCCGGGACCAGAACGGCATGTTCATCGCCTTCAATCACCAGCGTTTCCAGCACCAGCTCGCCGCCGCTGACCAGCTGATCCTTCAGTTGCCACAGGTGTTCAAGCGGGGAACGACGGTGATACAGCACGCCCATGGAGAAGACGGTATCAAACGCTTTCAGGGCAGGGAGTTGTTCAATGCCCAGCGGCAGCAGGTGCGCGCGCTGGTCGTTACCCAGCAGCTTGCGCACCGCTTCAAACTGGCACAGGAACAGCTGCATCGGGTCAATACCGACCGCCAGATGCGCGCCCGCGCCAATCATGCGCCACATGTGGTAACCGCTGCCGCAGCCCACGTCCAGAATGGTACGTCCGGTCAGGTCGGAAAGGTGGGGCAGAACGCGATCCCATTTCCAGTCAGAGCGCCATTCGGTATTGATGTCCACGCCGTAAAGTGAAAACGGCCCTTTGCGCCACGGCATCAGATTACGCATCAGCGTTTCGATGCGGTTGATCTGCCCGGCCGGGAGCGGCTCTTCGCTCTCGGCGGTTACGCTGTGGAGAAGATCCAGACGATGCGGGGTCAGTTCGGGCAGAAACTCCACCGCGTTTGACCACTGCTTTAACAGGCCGTGCTGCTGATCGCGCTGCCAGGCGGCAATCTGCGCGGGCAAGGTTTCCAGCCAGTGGGAGAGCTGGTTTTTGGCAATCAGCTGATAAAAGTTACTGAATTCGATCATGAGGATTCTCCCGCTTTCAGCGCCACCAGAGAGCCAAAGTTAAAGCACTGGAACCACAGTTCGCTGTGCTCAAACCCGGCTTTGCTCAGACGCGCTTTGTGGGTTTCTACGGAATCCGTCAGCATCACGTTTTCGAGCATGCTGCGCTTCTGGCTGATCTCCAGCTCGCTGTAGCCGTTCGCCCGTTTGAAATCGTGGTGCATATTGAACAGCAGTTCACCAACCTCGGCATCTTCGAAGCTGAATTTCTCCGAGAGCACCAGCGCGCCGCCGGGATTCAGCCCCTGGTAAATTTTATCCAGCAGCAGCTGGCGGTCTTCTGGCACCAGGAACTGAAGGGTGAAATTCAGCACCACCATCGAGGCGTTATTGATCTCAATCTCGCGGATATCACCTTCCACCACGTCCACCGGGACAGGGGCTTTGTACGCGTCAATATGGCGACGGCAGCGCTCAACCATGGCCGGGGAGTTATCGACGGCAATGATTCGGCAGCCTTCCTGGTGAATGTTACGACGAACCGACAGCGTTGCCGCGCCGAGCGAGCAGCCCAGGTCATAGACCTGCGTGCCGGGTTGAACGAAGCGCTCAGCCAGCATGCCGATCATAGAGATAATATTGGAATAACCGGGAACAGAGCGCTGGATCATATCCGGGAAGACTTCGGCTACCCGTTCATCGAAGGTCCAGTCGCCCAGGCTGGCGATAGGCGCGGAAAAAAGCGTGTCGCGATCTGACATAACGTAAAAATCCGGGAAAAATAAAGTGGCGTATTGTGCGCTAATGGAGGGAGAAAACCAACTCCCACGGCATATACCACAGGTTAGCCAGCACCATCAGCAAAAGCGAACACCAGGTCGCACTCATGCCGGAACGACGCCAGCGGATTAAGCGGTGGTGAAAACCGTAATAGTGCATCAGGCGGCCAGCAATAAGAAGCAGGCCACAGATGTGCACCATCCAGGTTTCTGCGCCATTCATCTCCATAAACAGCAGCAGGATTAAGGCTGCGGGGATGTATTCGACCGCGTTGCCATGAATGCGGATAGCGCTTTGTAGCTCTGAAAATCCGCCGTCACCGTAAGAGACGCGGTACAGCGTTCTGAGGCGCACAACATCAAATGAAAACTTAATCAGCAGTAATGCACCTAACACCGCATACAGCGCGCTGACCATACAAACTCCCTGTTTTTGGCAGATGGCACTTCACTATGATAGGGGGTGATATCAGAAAAGAGAAGATTGTTGTGGGATGGAAGGGGCGCTGCCTACGGACGGCACCGCAGCCTGCAAGGCCTGCCACAGAGCATCGACCAGTTCGGGCGCCTGGGCGATATCCGGCGTGTGCAAAAAGAGATACGGCGTGGTGGTGTCTTCCCACTTCGCTAACGTTTGCAGCCAGACGGCGAACATCGCCTGATTTTGCTGCATGTTATCGCTGCCGATATACCTGACCATTGGGTTATGCGCGGTCACGATGGCGTGGACCGGCACTTTCGGTTTTTTACGCTGGGCTTCAACGATGGCTTCGCTATGGGGCACAGCGCTGTGCACCGGCCGGCTATCGAGGATCACCCGGTTAACGGAACGCTCAAGCAGGCCGCGATTGAGCGCTTTTTCTGCTTCGCCCTTTGCAAAAAATTCAGGATGCCTGACTTCAACGCCGTAGGTGAATTCACGGGGCAGGGCATCAAGGAACTGCCAGAGCGCAGGTAAATCGCGCGGGCCAAACGTGGCGGGTAGCTGGATCCAGTACTGACCGATGCGGTTCGCCAGCGGCGACATGCGCGTAAAAAACTCTTCGGTCAAATCCCCGCAGTTGCGCAGCGCGGCCTGGTGGGAAATGGTGGCCGGAAACTTAAAGCAGAAGCGGAAGTCGTCGGTCGTTTGTTCCCGCCAGCGCGTAACAATCTCGGCTTTGGGAAGCGCATACAGGGTGGTGTTGCCCTCGACACAGTTGAAGTGCCGGGCATATTCCTCAAGGCTGGTGATGCCAAGGCGCACCCATTTCGGGTGCGACCACTGGGGCAGGCCCACGTACATCATAGCGCGCTGACAATCTCATCCGTGCTGCGCACGCGGCCGATGCGCGGGAAGATATGGGTCATGCTGCCCTGGTGCTGTTCCGCGGAGGCCGCGCTGCAGGCATCTTCGGCGATCACCAGATTAAAGCCCAGCTCCCACGCGTTGCGGGCGGTAGACTCCACGCCGATGTTGGTGGAAATGCCGCACAGGATGATGGTGTCGATGCCGCGACGGCGGAGCTGCAGCTCGAGATCGGTACCGTAAAATGCGCCCCACTGGCGTTTGGTTACTTCAATATCGCCGTCGCGTTCGCCGAGTGAGGCCGGGTACGTCCACCAGTTTTCCGGCAGGGCGCGTGCAGGAGCCTGGGCATCAACGGGCTGTTTTAACGCTTCGGCGTAATCCGCGGACCAGCCGACGCGCACCATGACAACAGGCGCACCGCTGGCACGACATGTTTCCGCCAGGCGAGCCGCGCGGCTGACCACATCATCCGCGGTATGCGGGCCACCGGCGAAGGGCAGGATGCCTTCCTGTAAATCAATCACAACAAGTGCGGTTTTACTGGCATCAAGTGTTAACATCGTTACTCCCGTTAAATGAATCACTTCCAGACACCATACGACGTGATGGCCTGTTCCTGGTCGGATAATTTTGTTAATTTTTGTGAGAATGCGCAATAAGAGTGCAGCAAACGACCGCCAGGCCGTGGTTCGCTCTTATCGTCCGGCGGAATTTCCAGTATAATAGCCGCCTTTTTTCATCCAGTTGTGACATACAGAAAGCTGCGACATAGTAGCCTGCATACCAGGCGACATTTAGCCTGCGGCTAATTAAGGGATATCTCATGCGTACAGAATATTGCGGGCAGCTGCGTCAGTCCCACGTCGGACAGCAGGTAACCCTGTGTGGTTGGGTCAATCGTCGTCGTGATCTTGGTAGCCTTATCTTCATCGATATGCGCGACCGCGAAGGTATCGTTCAGGTGTTCTTCGATCCGGATCGCGCAGATGCGTTGAAGCTGGCCTCTGAGCTGCGTAATGAGTTCTGCATTCAGGTTACCGGCACCGTGCGCGCGCGTGACGAGAAAAACGTCAACGCCGACATGGCGACGGGTGCTATCGAAGTGCTGGCGTCCGATCTGGTGATCATCAACCGTGCAGAAGCGCTGCCGCTGGACTCCAACCACGTCAACACTGAAGAAGCGCGTCTGAAATACCGCTACCTGGATCTGCGTCGTCCGGAAATGGCTCAGCGCCTGAAAACCCGTGCGAAAATCACCAGCCTGGTGCGTCGCTTTATGGATGACCACGGTTTCCTCGACATCGAAACCCCGATGCTGACCAAAGCCACGCCGGAAGGCGCGCGCGATTACCTGGTCCCATCCCGCGTTCATAAAGGCAAATTCTACGCGCTGCCGCAGTCTCCACAGCTGTTCAAACAGCTGCTGATGATGTCCGGCTTCGATCGCTACTATCAGATCGTTAAATGCTTCCGCGACGAAGACCTGCGCGCTGACCGCCAGCCAGAATTTACCCAGATCGATGTGGAAACCTCCTTCATGACCGCCGAGCAGGTGCGTGAAGTGATGGAAGCCCTGGTGCGTAGCCTGTGGAACGACGTGAAAGGCGTTGATCTGGGCGATTTCCCTATCATGACCTTCGCTGAAGCCGAGCGTCGTTACGGCTCCGACAAACCCGACCTGCGTAACCCTATGGAGCTGGTGGACGTAGCAGACCTGGTGAAAGGCGTTGAGTTTGCCGTCTTCGCTGGCCCGGCTAACGATCCTAAAGGCCGTGTGGCGGCCCTGCGTGTACCGGGTGGTGCTGCCCTGAGCCGCAAGCAGATCGACGACTACGGCAACTTCATCAAGATCTACGGCGCGAAAGGTCTGGCCTATATTAAAGTGACCGAGCGCGCGAAAGGTCTCGAAGGCATCACCAGCCCGGTAGCGAAATTCCTGAACGCGGACATCGTGGAAGCGATCCTTGAGCGCACCGGCGCGCAGGACGGCGACATGATCTTCTTCGGCGCAGACAACAAGAAAGTCGTGGCGGATGCGATGGGCGCGCTGCGTCTGAAGCTCGGCAAAGACCTGAGCCTGACCGACGAAAACAAATGGGCGCCGCTGTGGGTTATCGACTTCCCAATGTTTGAAGACGACGGTGAAGGCGGCCTGACCGCAATGCACCACCCGTTCACCTCGCCAAAAGACATGACGGCGGCAGAGCTGAAAGCGGCACCGGAAGATGCGGTCGCGAACGCTTATGACATGGTTATCAACGGCTACGAAGTGGGCGGTGGTTCCGTGCGTATTCACAGCGGTGAAATGCAGCAGACCGTGTTCGGCATCCTGGGCATCAACGAGCAGGAGCAGCGCGAGAAGTTTGGCTTCCTGCTGGACGCGCTGAAATACGGTACGCCGCCGCACGCGGGTCTGGCCTTCGGTCTTGACCGTCTGACCATGCTGCTGACTGGCACCGATAACATTCGTGATGTTATTGCCTTCCCGAAAACCACTGCCGCAGCGTGTCTGATGACCGAAGCGCCAAGCTTTGCCAACCCGGCCTCTCTGGCCGAGCTGGGCATTGAAGTGGTGAAGAAGGAAGAGAAAAACTGATATGGCATATAAGCTTCCCGTTTCGGTCCTGGTGGTCATTTATGCAGAAGACACGAAGCGGGTGCTGATGTTGCAGCGGCGCGATGACCCTGATTTCTGGCAGTCGGTAACCGGCAGTCTGGAAGAGGGGGAAACCGCGTTGCAGGCCGCCGCGCGCGAAGTAAAGGAAGAGGTCACCATTGACGTTGCCCGCGAGCAACTGACCCTGAAGGACTGCCAGCGCACGGTGGAGTTTGAAATTTTTAGCCATTTACGTCATCGCTACGCGCCGGGTACTGAGCGCAATACGGAGTCGTGGTTCTGTCTCGCGCTCCCCCATGAACGGGAGATCGTGTTTACCGAACACCTGACCTACCGCTGGGTAAATGCGGCGGACGCCGCCGCACTGACCAAGTCGTGGAGCAACCGGCAGGCGATTGAAGAATTTGTAATTAACGCAGCCTGAGAAGGCGCGATTTTTGGAGAACTTTTTATGGCAGGTCATAGTAAGTGGGCCAACACCAAACACCGCAAAGCGGCACAGGATGCCAAGCGCGGTAAGATCTTTACCAAAATCATTCGCGAGCTGGTGACAGCAGCGCGTCTGGGCGGCGGCGACCCGGCTTCTAACCCGCGTCTGCGCGCGGCGGTAGATAAAGCGCTGTCTAACAACATGACGCGTGACACCCTGAACCGTGCTATCGCACGTGGCGTGGGCGGTGATGAAGACGCGAACATGGAAACCATCATTTATGAAGGTTACGGCCCTGGCGGTACTGCGGTGATGGTTGAGTGTCTTTCCGACAACCGTAACCGTACCGTTGCGGAAGTGCGCCACGCGTTCACCAAAACCGGTGGCAACCTGGGCACTGATGGGTCCGTTGCTTACCTGTTCAGCAAAAAAGGCGTCATCTCCTTCGAGAAAGGCGACGAAGATGCGATCATGGAAGCGGCGCTGGAAGCCGGTGCGGAAGACGTAGTGACCTTCGATGACGGTGCTATCGACGTTTATACCGCGTGGGAAGAGATGGGTGCCGTGCGCGACGCGCTGGAAGCGGCTGGCCTGAAAGCGGACAACGCTGAAGTCTCCATGATCCCGTCCACCAAAGCGGACATGGATGCGGAAACGGCACCAAAACTGCTGCGTCTTATCGACATGCTCGAAGACTGCGACGACGTTCAGGAAGTGTACCACAACGGTGAAATCTCTGATGAGGTTGCAGCGACTCTCTGATGAGAGCCTGTAAACCGTTTACGGGAGACGCGTGATGTCGATTATTCTCGGGATTGACCCAGGCTCACGCGTCACCGGTTATGGCGTTATCCGTCAGGTGGGACGCCAGTTAACCTACCTGGGCAGCGGCTGTATTCGCACCAAAGTGGACGATCTTCCTTCGCGCCTGAAGCTCATTTATGCGGGCGTGTCGGAGATCATCACCCAGTTTCAGCCGGACTATTTCGCCATCGAGCAGGTCTTTATGGCGAAAAACGCCGATTCGGCGCTAAAGCTCGGTCAGGCGCGCGGTGTCGCCATCGTCGCTGCCGTGAACCAGGATTTACCGGTATTCGAATACGCGGCGCGTCAGGTCAAGCAGACGGTGGTGGGCATTGGGAGCGCGGAGAAAAGTCAGGTGCAGCACATGGTGCGCACCTTGCTGAAGCTTCCCGCGAACCCACAGGCTGACGCCGCGGATGCGCTGGCGATTGCGATTACCCACTGTCACGTCAGCCAGAACGCGATGCAAATGAGCGAGTCGCGGCTCAATCTGGCGCGAGGCAGGTTACGATAATCAGAAATCAGGCTGGATAAACATCCAGCCTTTTTTTATTATGTCGGCAGTTAATTTCTCCCAGAACGCAGGAGCGTCACGTGATAGGCAGACTCAGAGGCATCATCATTGAAAAACAACCCCCGTTAGTGCTGCTGGAAGTGGGTGGCGTGGGCTATGAAGTCCATATGCCGATGACCTGCTTCTACGAGCTGCCGGACGCGGGCAAAGAGGCGATTGTCTTTACCCAGTTTGTGGTGCGTGAAGATGCCCAGCTGCTGTACGGCTTCAATAACAAGCAGGAACGGACCCTGTTCCGCGAGCTGATTAAAACCAACGGCGTCGGTCCGAAGCTCGCGCTGGCGATTTTGTCCGGCATGTCGGCACCACAGTTTGTGAATGCCGTTGAGCGCGAAGATCCTGCGGCACTGATTAAGCTCCCGGGCATTGGTAAGAAAACCGCCGAGCGCCTGATTGTCGAGATGAAAGACCGCTTTAAAGGTCTGCATGGCGATCTGTTCACTCCGGCTGCCGATTTGGTACTGACCTCCCCTGGCGGCCCTGCGACGGATGATGACGCCGAGCAGGAAGCGGTTGCCGCGCTGGTGGCGCTGGGCTATAAACCTCAGGAGGCCAGCCGTATGGTGAGCAAAATTGCCAAACCGGACGCCAGCAGTGAAACCCTGATTCGTGAAGCGCTGCGCGCTGCATTGTGAGGTAAAGGATGATTGAAGCAGACCGCCTGGTGTCGGCAGGCACTATTCAGGCAGATGACGTGGTGGATCGCGCGATCCGCCCAAAACTGCTTGATGAGTATATCGGCCAGCCGCAGGTTCGTTCCCAGATGGAGATTTTTATCCAGGCGGCAAAGCTGCGCGGCGATGCGCTCGATCACCTGCTGATTTTTGGCCCTCCAGGTTTGGGGAAAACCACGCTGGCGAATATCGTCGCCAATGAAATGGGCGTCAACCTGCGCACCACTTCCGGCCCGGTGCTGGAGAAGGCGGGCGATCTCGCGGCGATGCTGACCAACCTCGAACCGCATGACGTGCTGTTTATCGATGAGATCCACCGCCTGTCGCCGGTGGTGGAGGAAGTGCTCTATCCGGCGATGGAAGATTACCAGCTGGATATCATGATCGGTGAAGGCCCGGCCGCGCGCTCTATCAAAATCGATCTGCCGCCGTTTACCCTTATTGGCGCTACCACCCGCGCCGGGTCGTTGACCTCTCCGCTGCGCGACCGTTTCGGCATCGTGCAGCGCCTTGAGTTTTACCAGGTGGCGGACCTCCAGCACATCGTTGGCCGTAGCGCCCGCTATATGGGGCTCGAAATGAGCGAGGAGGGCGCGTTTGAAGTGGCGAAGCGTTCCCGCGGTACGCCGCGTATCGCCAACCGCCTGCTGCGCCGCGTGCGTGACTTTGCCGAAGTGAAGCACGATGGCTCGATTTCCGCGGAGATCGCCGCTCAGGCGCTGGATATGCTGAACGTCGATGCCGAAGGCTTTGACTATATGGACCGTAAACTGCTGCTGGCGGTGCTGGATAAGTTCTTCGGTGGCCCGGTCGGGCTGGATAACCTGGCTGCGGCTATTGGGGAAGAGCGTGAGACGATTGAAGATGTGCTGGAGCCGTATCTGATCCAGCAGGGCTTCCTGCAGCGCACCCCGCGCGGACGTATGGCAACGGTGCGGGCGTGGAATCATTTCGGCATTACGCCACCGGCAATGCCGTAAATAATGCCGGGTGGCGGCTACGCCTTACCCGGCCTACAATTTGGCCTTTGTAGCCCCGGTAAGCGAAGCGCCACCGGGGACATACCCGCTACTGTGCGGTCTTCTTCATCATACTGAAGATAAACAGCACCGCCGCACTCAGCACAACGGACGGCCCCGCAGGCGTATCGTAGAACGCCGAGAAGGTTAACCCACCCGTTACCGCAATCATTCCGATAATCACGGCCACGCCCGCCATTTGCTCCGGCGTACGGGCAAAGCGACGCGCCGTGGCGGCAGGGATGATCAGCAGCGACGTAATAATCAGCGCGCCGACAAACTTCATCGCTACACCAATCGTTAACGCCGTCACCAGCATCAGCAGCAGTTTTACGCGCTGCAGCTTCACGCCGTCGACAAATGCCAGGTCCGGGCTGACGGTCATGGCCAGTAAATTCCGCCACTGCCAGAGCAGAATAGCGAGCACCACCACCACGCCAATGGCGATAGCGATGAGATCCTCCGGCGTCACGGCCAGCAGGTCACCGAAGAGGTAGGCCATCAGATCCACGCGGATGTTCGACATCAGGCTGACCACCACCAGACCCAGAGACAGGGCACTGTGCGCCATAATGCCAAGCAGCGTATCAATGGCGAGGTGAGGGCGCTTTTCCAGCCAGACAAGACCGGCGGCCAGCAGCAGCGTGACCACAATTACCGCGTAGAAGGGGTTCACATCCAGCAGCAGACCAAAGGCAACGCCCAGCAGAGACGCATGTGCCAGGGTATCGCCAAAATAGGACATTCTGCGCCAGACAACAAACGAGCCGAGCGGGCCCGCGGCGCAGGCAAGCATAATCCCGGCCAGCCAGCCGGGCAGTAACAGTTCAATCATGAGTGTCCATTTCCCCGACGCAGTACGATTCGTCCCTGTAAATCATGGCGATGATTATGGTGATGGCGGTAAATGCCCAGCTGTTCAGCACCGCGAGGGCCGAACATAGAGATAAATTCCGGGTGCATTGAGACCACTTCAGGCGTGCCGGAGCAGCAGATATGGTGGTTGAGACACAGCACTTCGTCGGTTTTTGCCATTACCAGATGCAGGTCGTGAGACACCATCAGCACGGCGCAATCAAGCTCCCGACGTAGCTGATCGATCAGATCATAAAGCGCAACCTGACCATTCACGTCCACACCCTGAGTTGGCTCATCCAGTACCAGCAGCTGCGGGCTGCTCAGCAGCGCGCGGGCAAGTAAAACTCGCTGAGTTTCACCGCCGGACAGTTTTTGCAGCGGTGCATCGACAAGATGGCCCGCCTGCACGCGTTTCAGTGCCGGGAGAATATCGGCCTTCCGTGTGCCGGGACGCAGACGCAGGAAACGGCTGACCGTCAGCGGCAGCGTGGCGTCGAGGTGAAGTTTTTGCGGCACATAGCCAATACGCAATTTTTCCTCGCGCTTGATCACGCCTTCATCGGGTGCGACCAGACCCAGCACCACGCGCACAAGGGTTGATTTGCCTGCGCCATTGGGACCGAGCAGCGTCAGAATTTTGCCGGGCTTCAGATCGAGCGACACGTCAGAGAGGACGCGGCGCTGCCCGAATGAGACCGAAATATTTTCAAGAGAAACCAATGTCGTCATGTCATTTTAAGCTTGAAGAAGTCAACGAATGTTATAATATCACATTCTACGCATTCACTACGATGATTAGTCGCATTATGTTACATAAAAATACGCTTCTTTTCGCAGCATTATCCGCTGCCCTTTGGGGTACAACCGCACAAGATGTTAACGCTGCGGTTGTCGCTTCGCTTAAACCACTCGGATTCATCGCGTCGGCTATTGCCGACGGGGTAACGGAAACCCAGGTTCTGCTTCCTGATGGTGCATCCGAGCATGACTATTCCCTGCGTCCGTCAGATGTAAAACGCTTACAAAACGCGGACTTAGTCGTCTGGATTGGCCCGGAAATGGAAGCGTTCATGCAGAAGTCAGCAAAACAGGTTGCTGGCGAAAAGCAGGTCGCCATTGCCGAACTCTCCGGCGTGAAACCGTTGCTCATGAAAGGGGCGGATGACGACGGTGACGAACATGACCATCATGCTGCAGACGTCGAAAAAGGTGATGGAGATCACCATCACGGCGAGTACAACATGCATCTTTGGTTATCCCCAGAGATAGCGCGGCTTTCAGCGGTTGCAATCCATGACAAATTAGTGGAACTTATGCCGCAAAGTCGAGCCAAACTAGACGCCAACCTGAAGGATTTTGAGGCACAATTAGCCGCAACCGATAAGCAGGTAGGTAATGAGCTCGCACCGTTGAAAGGTAAAGGGTATTTCGTTTTTCATGACGCCTACGGCTATTACGAAAAACATTACGGTTTGACCCCGCTGGGCCACTTCACCGTCAACCCTGAAATTCAGCCTGGTGCGCAGCGTTTACATGAAATCAGAACACAGTTGGTTGAGCAAAAAGCGACATGCGTTTTTGCTGAGCCACAGTTCAGGCCAGCGGTCGTAGAAGCCGTGGCCAGGGGAACATCCGTGCGCATGGGAACCCTTGACCCGCTAGGTACGAACATCCAGTTGAGCAAAGCGAGCTATTCGCAGTTCCTCAGCCAACTGGCGAACCAGTATGCGAGCTGCCTGAAAGGAGATTAACGAGGAAGTGAATACGTGCAACAGATAGCCCGCTCTGTCGCCCTGGCATTTAACAATCTGCCTCGACCCCATCGCGTTATGCTGGGGTCGCTTACAGTACTCACCTTAGCGGTCGCCGTCTGGCGGCCCTATGTTTACCACCCGAGTTCTGCCCCTATCATTAAAACCATTGAGCTTGAAAAGAGCGAAATCCGTTCTTTGCTGCCTGAAGCCAGTGAGCCTATCGACCAGGCGGCTCAGGAAGATGAAGCCATCCCGCAGGATGAGCTGGACGATAAAACCGAGAACGAAGCGGGTATCCACGAATATGTTGTGTCAACCGGGGACACGCTGAGCAGCGTGCTGAACCAGTACGGCATCGACATGGGTAATATCAGCCAGCTGGCGGCTGCGGATAAAGATCTTCGTAACCTGAAAATCGGACAGCAGCTCTCCTGGACATTAACGGCAGATGGCGATCTCCAGCGTCTGACCTGGGAAATGTCCCGCCGCGAAACCCGCACCTACGATCGCACTGCAAACGGTTTCAAGATGACCAGCGAAATGCAGAAGGGTGACTGGGTTAACAGCGTTCTGAAAGGTACCGTGGGCGCGAGCTTTGTCTCCAGCGCGCGCGATGCAGGCCTGACCAGCGCTGAAATCAGCTCGGTGATCAAAGCCATGCAGTGGCAGATGGATTTCCGCAAGCTGAAGAAGGGCGATGAGTTCTCCGTCCTGATGTCCCGCGAAATGCTGGACGGCAAGCGTGAGCAAAGCCAGCTGCTGGGCGTACGTCTGCGCTCCGAGGGCAAAGATTACTACGCGATTCGTGCCGAAGACGGTAAGTTCTATGACCGCACCGGTACGGGCCTGGCGAAAGGCTTCCTGCGCTTCCCGACGGCAAAACAGTTCCGCGTCTCCTCGAATTTTAACCCGCGTCGTCTGAACCCGGTAACCGGGCGCGTCGCGCCTCACCGTGGCGTTGACTTTGCCATGCCGCAGGGCACGCCGGTACTGGCGGTTGGAGATGGCGAAGTGGTTGTGGCCAAGCGTAGCGGTGCCGCCGGATATTATGTCGCGGTACGTCATGGTCGTACTTATACGACCCGCTATATGCACCTGCGTAAGCTGCTGGTCAAACCGGGCCAGAAGGTGAAGCGTGGTGACCGTATCGCGATCTCCGGCAATACCGGACGTTCTACCGGTCCGCACCTGCACTATGAAGTGTGGATCAACCAACAGGCAGTGAACCCGCTGACGGCGAAACTGCCGCGCACCGAAGGCCTGACAGGTAAAGATCGTACTGATTATCTGGCGCAGGTGAAAGAGGTGATGCCGCAGCTGAGCTTAAACTAAGCCCTCTGTTTTTGTTAAAAAAAGCCGGCGCACACTGACGCCGGCTTTTTCTTTTGTGCGTGGACGACTGCCTCGCTACACTATCTGAATAAAATTTTGCGTCATCAGACCCTGGATCCAGCATGGAAACCCAAAAAAACAATATTGAATACATTCCTGAGTTTGAAAAATCCTTCCGCCATCCGCGCAACTGGGGTGCCTGGCTTGGTGTTTACGCCTTTGCGGGGATGGCATTGCTGCCGGCTTCCGTCCGCGATCCTGTTCTGGGGAAAATTGGCCGTCTGGCCGGGCGTTTAGGCAAGAGCGCCCGCCGCCGCGCGCAGATCAACCTCTACTACTGTTTTCCTGAGAAAAGCGACTCCGAGCGCGAGGCAATCATTGATGAGATGTATACCACTGCCCCGCAGGCAATGGCGATGATGGCGGAACTGGCGCTGAAAGGGCCGGATAAAATCGTCGATCGCGTTGACTGGAAAGGGCTGGACATCATCGAGGAGATGCGCCGCAACGACGAGAAAGTCATTTTCCTCGTCCCCCACGGCTGGGGCGTTGATATTCCGGCGATGCTCATGGCGTCTCAGGGCCAGAAAATGGCGGCGATGTTCCATAACCAGGGAAATAAAATCTACGATTTTGTCTGGAACACGGTGCGTCGTCGTTTTGGCGGACGTCTGCATGCGCGTAACGATGGCATTAAGCCCTTCATTCAGTCGGTACGTCAGGGGTACTGGGGCTATTATCTGCCGGATCAGGACCACGGCCCCGAGCACAGCGAGTTTGTCGATTTCTTTGCGACCTATAAAGCGACGCTCCCCGCGATTGGCCGTCTGATGAAGGTCTGTCGTGCCCGCGTGATTCCGCTATTCCCGGTCTATGACGGCAAAACGCATCGTTTGAGTATTGAGGTCCGTCCGCCGATGGATGATTTGCTGACCGCTGACGACCACACCATCGCGCGTCGAATGAACGAAGAGGTGGAAATACTGGTGGGGCCGCATGCTGAACAGTACACGTGGATCCTGAAGCTGCTTAAAACGCGTAAGCCGGGTGAAACAGAGCCCTATAAACGCAAAGAGCTTTATCCGAGGAAATAAAAAAAGCCCTCTCCATCTGGAGAGGGCTTTTTAACACAGACGTTATTACTCGACGGTCATAACGCGCGTGGTGTTGGTTGAGCCGATGGTGCTCATCACGTCGCCCTGGGTCACAATGACGATATCACCGGACACCAGATAGCCTTTGTCGCGCAGCAGGTTTACGGCATCGTGCGCCGCAGCTACGCCGTCATTGGTGCTGTCGAAGTGAACTGGCGTCACGCCGCGGTACAGCGCCGTCAGGTTCAGGGTACGTTCGTGACGGGACATGGCGAAGATCGGCAGACCAGAGCTGATACGAGAGGTCATCAGCGCGGTGCGGCCAGATTCGGTCATGGTGATGATCGCGGTAACGCCCTTCAGATGGTTTGCCGCGTACATCGCAGACATCGCGATCGCTTCTTCCACGTTGTCGAACTGCACGTCCAGACGGTGTTTAGAGACGTTGATGCTAGGGATCTTTTCAGCGCCCAGGCAGACGCGCGCCATGGCGGCCACGGTTTCTGCCGGATACTGGCCCGCAGCGGTTTCCGCAGAGAGCATGACCGCATCGGTACCGTCCAGCACGGCGTTAGCCACGTCCATGACTTCTGCACGGGTTGGCATTGGGTTGGTGATCATCGATTCCATCATCTGAGTGGCGGTGATCACCGCGCGGTTCAGCTGACGTGCGCGACGGATCAGCGCTTTCTGGATCCCTACCAGCTCAGGGTCGCCGATTTCCACGCCCAGGTCACCGCGCGCAACCATCACCACGTCAGACGCGAGGATCACATCGTCCATGGCATCCTGATCGCAAACGGCTTCGGCGCGTTCAACTTTCGCGACGATTTTAGCATCGCAGCCTGCATCACGTGCCAGGCGACGCGCATAGTTCAGATCTTCGCCGCAGCGCGGGAAGGAGACGGCCAGGTAGTCAACGCCGATCAGCGCGGCAGTTACGATGTCCGCTTTGTCTTTATCGGTAAGCGCTTCTGCAGAGAGGCCGCCGCCCAGCTTGTTGATGCCTTTATTGTTGGAGAGCGGGCCGCCGACGGTGACTTCGGTGAACACTTTCATGCCCTGAACTTCCAGCACCTTCAGCTGTACGCGACCGTCGTCGAGCAGCAGGATATCGCCTGGCACCACGTCAGCCGGCAGGCCTTTATAGTCGATACCGACTTTCTCTTTATCGCCTTCGCCTTTGCCCAGGTTGGCATCAAGCAGGAATTTGTCGCCAATATTGAGGAAAACCTTACCCTCTTTAAAGGTCGATACACGAATTTTTGGACCCTGCAAATCGCCAAGGATAGCCACGTGGCGGCCCAGTTTTGCTGCGATTTCACGCACTTTATCGGCACGTAACTTATGGTCTTCTGGCGTACCGTGAGAGAAGTTCATACGCACCACGTTGGCGCCGGCGGCGATAATTTTCTCAAGATTATTATCGCGATCGGTGGCCGGGCCTAAGGTGGTTACGATCTTGGTTCTGCGAAGCCTTCTGGACATGTAATACTCCGTTGACTGAAACAACTTTGGTGTTGCGTGAACATTGAATCGGTCTTCATCTGCTGCAAGGCAGCGGAGAGTGGACCGAATGCCGTAAATCGTTACATCGTAATTATTGGTTACGTCTTCGTTATCAACTATCAGGGAACATCGCTCTTTATAAGCAATTCTTTATCAAAACGCGATTCCTTCAGCGCTTCCTTGACCCGCTTCAAGTTATCCCTGAATTTTGCGCCCCGACGTAAGGTAAAACCGGTCGCCAGCACGTCAATCACGGTGAGCTGCGCCAGCCGGGAAACCATCGGCATATAAATGTCGGTGTCTTCCGGCACGTCGAGGGTGATCGCCAGCGTCGCCTCACGGGCCAGCGGCGTGCCTGCCGTGGTGAGGGCAATCACCATGGCATCGTTTTCACGGGCCAGCTGCGCCAGCTCTACCTGACTCTTAGTGCGGCCAGTGTGCGAAATCAGCACCACGACGTCATCTTCACTGCAATTCATACAGCTCATGCGTTGCAGCACAATGTCATCGGAATAAATAACCGGGACGTTAAAGCGAAAAAATTTGTTCATGGCGTCATGCGCCACGGCCGCAGACGACCCGAGACCAAAGAACGCAATCCGCTTGGCCTGGGTGAGCAAATCCACCGCGCGATTCACGGAACTCATGTCCAGAGACTGGCGGACGTGGTCGAGCGAAGCCATGGCCGATTCAAAAATTTTCGCGGTATAGGCATCAACGCTGTCGTCTTCATCCACATTACGATTAACATAAGGGGTGCCGTTAGCCAGACTTTGTGCCAGATGCAGTTTAAAATCAGGGAAGCCGCGCGTTTCCAGGCTGCGGCAAAAGCGATTGACCGTCGGTTCGCTAACACCCGCTTCCTGTGCCAGAGCGGCGATGCTTGAATGAATCGCCTGAGCGGGGGAGGCGAGAATGACCTCGGCCACTTTTCGCTCGGATTTGCTAAGGTGTTCCAGTTGAAACTGGATTTTTTCCAGCATGTTCATGTTAACAGCACGCTCATGGGTGTAAACGATTTCATAAATTGATGAAATCGTGATTCGATTTAGCCGATATTACCCTTGTGGCTTCCATAAAGGGTAACAATCGACAAGATAATGTTGTTGTTTTTTTTCATTACTTGATCGGTGTCGGGTTTTGCCGTGACCCTGTTGCGCAAAGAAACGACGGTTGTTGCGTCATTGCGCCGTCGTAATCCTCCAGAGGGGGAAAAATCGCGTTATCGCACGCGACGATAAGCGCTAATGGTTTCGGGAATGACGTAAAAGCAGTACAGTGCATTGTAATAAAATTACAACGATACCTGGCAGAAGTACCAGGTGATCCAACTGAGGAGAATGACATGGCGGTAACGCAAACAGCCCAGGCATGTGACCTGGTCATTTTCGGCGCGAAAGGCGACCTTGCACGCCGAAAATTGCTGCCTTCCCTGTATCAACTGGAGAAAGCGGGCCAAATTCATCCGGATACCCGTATCCTGGGTGTAGGGCGCGCCGACTGGGACAAGGACGCTTATACCAAAGTCGTCCGCGAGGCGCTCGAAACTTTCATGAAAGAAAAAATTGATGAAAGTTTGTGGGATACCCTGAGTGGACGCCTCGATTTCTGCAACCTGGACGTCAATGACGTCAGCGCGTTTACCCGCTTAGGCGCGATGCTGGATCAGAAAAACCGTGTCACCATTAACTATTTCGCCATGCCGCCAAGCACCTTCGGCGCCATCTGCAAAGGTCTGGGCGAAGCCAAACTGAACGCCAAACCGGCGCGCGTCGTGATGGAGAAGCCGCTGGGTACGTCGCTGGCAACCTCGCGTGAAATCAACGACCAGGTGGGCGAGTTCTTTGAAGAGTGCCAGGTCTACCGTATCGACCACTATCTCGGTAAAGAGACGGTACTGAACCTGCTGGCGCTGCGTTTCGCTAACTCCCTGTTTGTGAATAACTGGGACAACCGCACTATCGACCACGTGGAAATCACCGTGGCGGAAGAGGTGGGGATTGAAGGCCGCTGGGGTTACTTTGACCAGGCCGGTCAGATGCGCGACATGATTCAGAACCACCTGCTGCAGATTCTGTGCATGATTGCCATGTCTCCACCGTCTGACCTGACGGCTGACAGCATCCGTGACGCAAAAGTGAAGGTGCTGAAGTCACTGCGCCGCATCGACCGCTCCAACGTGCGTGAGAAGACCGTCCGCGGTCAGTACACCGCCGGGTTTGCGCAAGGCAAAAAAGTGCCTGGCTACCTGGAAGAAGAGGGCGCGAACAAGTCCAGCAACACCGAGACGTTCGTGGCGATCCGCGTGGATATCGACGACTGGCGTTGGGCGGGCGTTCCGTTCTACCTGCGCACCGGTAAACGTCTGCCAGCCAAATGTTCCGAAGTGGTTGTTTACTTCAAAAACCCGGAACTGAACCTGTTCAAAGAGTCCTGGCAGGAGCTGCCGCAGAACAAACTGACCATTCGTCTGCAGCCGGACGAGGGCGTGGATATCCAGATCCTGAACAAAGTGCCGGGCCTGGATCACAAACACAACCTGCAGACCACCAAGCTGGATCTGAGTTACTCCGAAACCTTCAACCAGACGCACCTGGCCGATGCTTACGAGCGTCTGCTGCTGGAAACCATGCGCGGTATCCAGGCGCTGTTTGTGCGCCGCGATGAGGTGGAAGAAGCATGGAAATGGGTCGACTCCATCACCGAAGCCTGGGCTGCCGATCAGGATGCGCCAAAACCGTATCAGGCGGGTACCTGGGGACCTGTCGCGTCGGTGGCGATGATCACCCGCGATGGCCGCTCCTGGAACGAGTTTGAGTAAGATAATCCTCTAGCTCGAAAGTGTTATTTTACCGGTAACATGATCTAACACAGCTAGTGGCACAATTTTCAACTTTTAAGCTCCGCGTGGATTCACCCGCGGAGCTTTTTTTATTACACTGCCGGAAGTGATTTTGCCCCTGAGCTCCGGACAGCAAGCGTTTCAGCGTTGTTAACAACTGCCAGCGACTTTGTAAACTCCCGAGCCGGACAGATAATTTAGAGGAGCTTTTATGAATCCGACATTGTTACTCGTAACACAGCGCATTATCGAGCGCTCGAAAGAGACCCGTTCGGCCTACCTCGCCCGGATTGAACAGGCAAAGAGCAGCACCGTCCACCGATCTCAGCTGGCCTGCGGGAACCTGGCTCACGGCTTCGCCGCCTGCCAGCCTGATGATAAAGCGTCGCTGAAAAGCATGTTGCGTAACAATATCGCCATCATTACCTCCTATAACGATATGCTTTCTGCCCACCAGCCGTATGAGGTCTATCCCACTATCATCCGTAACGCGCTGCACAGCGTGAATGCGGTGGGCCAGGTGGCGGGCGGCGTACCTGCCATGTGCGACGGCGTGACGCAGGGGCAGGACGGCATGGAGCTGTCCCTGCTGAGCCGCGAAGTGATTGCTATGTCCGCGGCGGTTGGCCTGTCACACAACATGTTTGATGGCGCGCTGTACCTCGGCGTGTGCGACAAGATTGTCCCGGGCCTGGTAATGGCGGCGCTGTCGTTTGGGCATCTGCCTGCGATCTTCGTGCCGTCAGGCCCAATGGCGAGCGGTCTGCCGAACAAAGAAAAAGTGCGTATTCGCCAGCTGTACGCGGAAGGGAAAGCAGACCGTCAGGCGCTGCTGGAGGCGGAAGCCGCGTCTTATCATGCGCCGGGGACCTGCACGTTCTACGGTACGGCTAACACTAACCAGATGGTCGTGGAATTTATGGGAATGCAGCTTCCGGGCTCGTCCTTTATCCAGCCGGATGCGCCGCTGCGCAAGGCGCTGACCGAGGCCGCAGCCCGTCAGGTGACGCGTCTGACCGGTAACGGCAACGAATGGATGCCGATGGGCAAAATGGTCGACGAAAAAGTCATCGTCAACGGGATTGTCGCGCTGCTGGCAACCGGGGGGTCAACCAACCATACCATGCATCTGGTGGCCATGGCGCGTGCGGCGGGCATTCTGATTAACTGGGATGACTTCTCCGAGATCTCTTCTGTAGTGCCGCTGATGGCGCGCCTGTACCCGAACGGTCCGGCGGATATTAACCACTTCCAGGCCGCAGGCGGCGTACCGCTGCTGATGCGCGAGCTGCTGAAAGGCGGACTGCTGCATGAAGACGTGAACACCGTGGCGGGCTTTGGCCTTCAGCGCTACACCCAGGAGCCGTGGCTGAACAACGACGAGCTGGACTGGCGCGAAGGGGCAAGCGCGTCTCTTGATGCGCAGGTGATTGCCACGATCGACAAACCGTTCTCACCTCACGGCGGCACCAAAGTGCTGAGCGGCAACCTCGGTCGTGCGGTAATGAAGACCTCGGCCGTACCGGAAGCGAACCAGATTATCGAAGCGCCGGCGGTGGTGTTTGAAAGCCAGCACGATGTGTTACCCGCCTTTGACGCCGGTCTTCTTGATAAAGACTGCGTGGTGGTGGTGCGTCACCAGGGGCCTAAAGCTAACGGGATGCCAGAATTACATAAACTTATGCCACCACTTGGTGTATTATTGGACCGCCGTTTCAAAATTGCGTTGGTCACCGATGGTCGCCTCTCTGGGGCATCCGGTAAAGTGCCTTCTGCCATCCACGTAACGCCGGAAGCCTATGACGGCGGTTTACTGGCGAAAGTGCGCGACGGTGACATGATCCGCGTTAACGGCCAGACGGGCGAGTTAACCCTGCTGGTGGATGAAGCCGAGCTGGCTGCACGTCAGCCCCATATTCCTGACCTGAGCGCATCGCGCGTGGGGACCGGACGCGAAATGTTCAGCGCGCTGCGTGAGAAACTCTCCGGTGCGGAGCAGGGCGCAACCTGTATTACGTTTTAAGACGACTTGATTTTAACGATCTGGCGAGAGAAAACTCTGATGAAAAACTGGAAAACAAGTGCAGAAGCAATCCTGACCACTGGCCCTGTCGTGCCGGTTATCGTGGTAAACAAGCTGGAGCACGCTGTACCGATGGCGAAAGCGCTGGTCGCGGGCGGCGTTCGCGTTCTGGAAGTGACCCTGCGTACCGCCTGTGCGATGGACGCGATCCGCGCTATCGCCAAAGAAGTGCCGGACGCCATCATCGGTGCGGGTACCGTTCTCAACGCGCAGCAGCTGGCAGAAGTGACCGAAGCGGGCGCGCAGTTCGCCATCAGCCCTGGCCTGACCGAGCCGCTGCTGAAAGCCGCCACTGAAGGCACCATTCCGCTGATCCCGGGCATCAGCACCGTCTCTGAACTGATGCTGGGCATGGACTACGGTCTGAAAGAGTTCAAATTCTTCCCGGCTGAAGCGAACGGCGGCACCAAAGCGCTGCAGGCGATTGCGGGTCCATTCTCTCAGGTACGCTTCTGCCCGACGGGCGGTATCTCTCCTGCCAACTACCGTGACTACCTGGCGCTGAAAAGCGTGCTTTGCATCGGTGGTTCATGGCTGGTTCCGGCGGATGCGCTGGAAGCGGGCGACTGGGATCGCATCACCAAACTGGCTCGCGAAGCGGTTGAAGGCGCGAAGCAGTAAGCTATTCGCCGTATGAAAAACGGGCCTTACGGCCCGTTTTTTTATCCTGCTACCTTGACGTTCGCAGCGGCCGCTTTCGCTCTCGCCACGGCGTCGTCAACGTTATCCCCGGTGGCTAATGCCACGCCAAGACGACGGGTTCCGTCGATTTCCGGCTTGCCGAACAAACGTACCTGCAATCCTGCACCCACCGCCCCGTCGACGTTATCAAACGTGACGTTCTGGCTGGTTAACTGCGGCAGGATCACCGCCGAGGCGGCCGGGCCATACTGACGGACACCGCCGACGGGCAGGCCGAGGAACGCGCGCACGTGCAGGGCGAACTCGGAGAGATCCTGCGAAATCAGCGTCACCATGCCGGTGTCATGCGGGCGAGGGGAGACTTCGCTGAAAATCACCTCATCACCGCACACAAACAGCTCGACGCCGAACAGGCCATAGCCGCCCAGCGCCAGGACGGTTTTACGGGCGATCTCCTGAGCCCGCTCCAGCGCCAGGTTGCTCATCTGCTGCGGCTGCCAGGATTCGCGGTAATCGCCATCCTCCTGACGGTGGCCAATCGGGTCGCAGAAATGGACGCCGTCAACGGCGCTGACGGTCAGCAGGGTGATTTCGAAATCAAACTTCACGACGCCTTCGACGATGACGCGACCGGCCCCGGCACGACCGCCCTGCTGGGCATAATCCCACGCGTTATCCAGAGTGCCGCTGTCGCGAATAAAGCTCTGTCCTTTTCCGGAGGAGCTCATCACCGGCTTAACGATGCACGGATAGCCAATCTCCTCGACGGCCTTCAGGAATGAAGCCTTATCGCCAGCAAAACGGTAGCTCGAGGTGGGCAATCCCAGCTCTTCTGCCGCCAGGCGACGAATACCTTCGCGGTTCATGGTCAGCTTTGCGGCTTTTGCGCAGGGCACCACGCGCTGGCCTTCCTGCTCGAGGGCGATCAGCGTTTCGGTGGCAATCGCTTCAATTTCCGGCACGACAAAATCGGGTTTTTCGCGCGTAATCAGTTCGCGAAGGGCATCGCCATCCAGCATGTTAATCACATAAGAACGATGGGCGACGTGCATGGCGGGTGCGTCGGCGTAACGGTCTACGGCAATGACTTCCACACCTAAACGCTGGCACTCAATGGCGACCTCTTTCCCCAGTTCGCCCGATCCCAACAGCATCACTCGCGTCGCCGCCGGTCGCAGCGCAGTTCCTAAACGAATCATAACAATCCCCCTGAAAAAGTTGCGCGCAGTATAAACGAAAACGTTTGCGTCTGTCTTGTGCATGGCTAAACGAGGGGACAGAAATTTGCGCTTCTTTAGCCCGGCCAGACGTTTCCTGACGCCTGCTCGCTTACGCTGTGGAACATGTTCACCGTTAAGTGAGGGAAACCATGTCTGGCTGGTTAAATCAACTGCAATCCCTGTTAGGGCAAAAAACATCGTCTGGCGAACGGGACCTTAGCAAACAGCTGGTACCCGGGGCGCTCGGCGGGCTGGCAGGCCTGCTGGTCGCGAATAAATCCTCACGCAAGCTGCTGGCAAAGTATGGTACAGGCGCGCTGCTGGTCGGCGGCGGCGCCATCGCGGGCACCGTGCTGTGGAATAAATACAAGGACAGGGTACGGACCGCGCACAGCGATGAACCGCATTATGGCGAGCACACCTCGCCGCTGGATCTGCGTACCGAACGGCTCATTCTTGCGCTGGTTTTTGCCGCGAAAAGTGACGGGCATATTGATGATAAAGAACGTTCGGCGATCGAGCAGCAGCTGCGCGAAGCCGGGGTCGAAGAGAAGGGAAGAGTGCTGGTGGCGCAGGCGATAGAACAGCCGCTCGAGCCGCAGCGTCTTGCGCAAAGTGTGAAAAATGAGGAAGAGGCGCTGGAGCTCTATTTCCTCAGCTGTGCCGCCATCGATATCGATCACTTTATGGAGCGCAGCTACCTTAACGCTCTGGGCGATGCGTTAAAGATCCCTCAGGACGTGCGCGAGGGCATTGAGCGGGATATCCGGGAACAAAAACAGGCGTTACAGGGATAGCCGTCGCCGTCGCGACGCGGTTTCGCTTGCATCATGCGTGGGTTTTGCCAACCTTATAGGGTGTAAAACTTAAAAGAATGATGACATGCCACCGAAAGCCCGACGTACTCCTTATGCGATCACCACGCATGGCGATACGCGTATAGACAATTATTACTGGCTGCGGGACGATTCGCGCTCCCGGCCAGAGGTACTCGACTACCTGCACGAGGAAAACGACTATGGCCGCAAGGTCATGTCCAGCCAGCAGCCGCTTCAGGACCAGCTGCTGAATGAAATGGTGCAGCGTATTCCTCAGCACGACATCTCCGCGCCCTGGACCAAAAATGGCTATCGCTATCGCCATATCTACGAGCCCGGCAATGAGTATCCCATCTACCAGCGTCAGTCGGTGCTAAGCGCCGAATGGGATGAGTGGGATATTCTGCTGGATGCCAACCAGCGCGCTGCCCACAGCGAGTTTTATACCCTGGGCGGCATGTCCATTTCGCCTGACAACGCGGTGATGGCGCTGGCGGAGGATTATCTCTCCCGTCGTCAGTACGGCCTGCGGTTTCGCAATCTGGAGACCGGCAACTGGTATCCGGAAATGCTGGAAAACGTCTCCCCGGATTTTGTCTGGGCGAACGATTCCGAGACGGTTTACTACGTCAAAAAGCACGCGTCGACGCTGCTGCCTTATCAGGTGTGGCGACATACCGTGGGAACGGACTCCGCTGACGACGAGATGGTTTATGAAGAGAAAGACGAAACGTTTTATGTCAACCTGCATAAGACCTCTTCACGCCACTATGTGATTATCTTCCTTTCCAGCGCGACGACGTCGGAAGTTCTGCTGCTGGATGCCGAACTGCCCGATGCCCAGCCGCTCTGTTTCCTGCCGCGCCGCAAGGATCACGAATACAGCCTGGATCACTTCCAGCACAGCTTTTATTTGCGCTCCAATCGCGAGGGCAAAAACTTTGGTCTCTATAAAACCAAAGTGCGCGATGAGCGCAAGTGGGAGGTGCTTATCCCCGCGCGGGATCAGGTGATGCTCGAAGGGTTCACCCTGTTTACCGACTGGCTGGTGGTGGAAGAGCGTCAGCGCGGGCTGACCAGTATCCGGCAAATCAACCGTAAGACCCGGGAAGTGGTGGGGATTGCGTTCGACGACCCGGCCTATGTCACGTGGATTGGTTTCAACCCTGAACCCGAATCGTCGCGGTTGCGCTATGGTTACTCTTCCATGACCACGCCTGACACCCTGTTTGAACTGGATATGGATACCGGGCAGCGCCAGGTGATTAAACAGACCGAGGTAAAAGGGTTTGAGTCCGAAAACTACCGCAGCGAGCACCTGTGGGTCACCGCCCGTGATGGCGTGGAGGTGCCGGTCTCTCTTGTTTACCATCGGGCGCATTTCCAGAAAGGCAAAAACCCTATCCTGGTGTACGGCTACGGCTCGTATGGCTCAAGCATGGACGCCGATTTCAGCAGCAGCCGGTTAAGCCTGCTCGATCGCGGTTTTGTTTTCGCCATCGCCCATATTCGCGGCGGCGGTGAGCTGGGCCAGCACTGGTATGAAGACGGGAAATTCCTGAAAAAGAAAAACACCTTCAATGACTATCTCGACGTCTGCGATGCGCTGATTGAGCAGGGATACGGCGATCCGCAGCTCTGCTTTGGGATGGGGGGCAGCGCGGGCGGCATGCTGATGGGGGCGGCGATCAACCAGCGTCCCGACCGTTTTAAGGGGATTGTCGCGCAGGTTCCGTTTGTCGATGTGGTCACGACCATGCTTGATGAATCCATTCCTCTTACTACCGGTGAGTTTGAGGAGTGGGGGAATCCGCAGGATGAGATGTACTACCGCTATATGAAAGAGTACAGCCCGTACGATAACGTTGAGGCGAAAGCCTACCCGCATATGCTGGTCACCACCGGTTTGCATGATTCTCAGGTGCAATACTGGGAGCCGGCAAAATGGGTGGCAAAACTGCGTGAGCTGAAAACCGATGACAATCTGCTGCTGCTGTGTACCGACATGGATTCCGGACACGGAGGGAAATCAGGGCGATTTAAATCGTACGAAGGCGTTGCCCTGGAATATGCCTTTTTAATAGGCCTGGCGCAGGACACGCTGCCAGGCCGTGCGGAGCGTTAGGCGTCGCCCAGATAATGTTTCAGGGTTAAGCGCAGCTCCGGGCTCATTCTGTCGAGGTTGTTATACAGCCAGCGCAGATAGCCCGGGTCTTTATCCGCCACCTCGGACACTGGCTTCCCGCGATATTTCCCAAAGGTAAACGTGGTCAGTAGCGCGGGGCGTCCGGTGATGGTTGCCATATCATCCGGCGTCCAGCCGGAGATATTCATAATATCAATCAGCAGCGCGGCGGTGATATAGCAGTCATACAGAGCGCGGTGATGGTGAAGCCCCTCAGGGGTACGAACGCTGAGCTTGCGGGACTTATACAGCGCCATGTTGCTGTATTTAATCCCCGGCCAGAGGCGACGCGCCAGCTTCATGGTGCAAATCCATTCCCCCGGCATTTCAGGCAACACCCGGCGGTCAAAGCTGGCGTTATGCGCGACGTACCATGGGCTACCGTAGTAGTGAGGAATAATCTCTTCGATCCACGGCTTATCCGCCACCATCGATTCGGTAATGCGATGGATAGCCATCGCCTGTGGGCTGATGGGGCGATCGGGACGCACCAGATGGCTCATGGGGTTGACGATTTTACCATCAACCACGTCGACAGAGGCCACTTCCACTATTCCGCCCTGAAGATCGCAAGTTTCGGTATCGATGACGCGCAGCATTGAAAACTCCTGAGCTTAAAACGCCTAGCCTAAAGGAATGATATCGCCTTGCCAACCCTCTCCGCCGAGCGTGCCGGTCACCAGAAGCTCGCCCTTATCCGCGCGCACGATCAGCTGGCCTTTTTCATCCCACAGCGCGCTGCCGCCGCAGGCATTCGCCATCAGCACCGCAATGGCATATTTATGCGCGAAGCGCTGCAGGTTACTGATGGACTGCCGCCAGCGATGATCCCCCACCGACTGGCAGCTGGTAACAAGCGTTGCCCGGGGATCGAGATTGGGCGAATAGGGATGTGCATCAAGGATGGTAAGGTGTTTATCCCCCGGCACGAGGCTGGCACCGCGCCCTTGCGGATAGCGCAAAATGCGATGGCGAGCGGGCGATAACAGCACAAGGCCTTTCTGGCGCTGGCCATTCTGTTCCAGGGGGAGCCCGGCAATAACGGTAATCTGATGTAGATGTGCCGCGTTGAGCAGCGGCTCCAGCTGCGCGTCATCGGGCGGGGGAGGTAACGTCGGCGAGCCAGAGCCCGTTAATGAGAGTTCAGGGAAAACCAGCAGATCGCACCGCTGCCGTGCTGCTTCGGCGATGAAGCGCAGGTGGTGCGTAACATGGTCATCTACAGTCTGATGCAGCCCGCCATACTGGGCGGCCGCTATATTCCAATGTGACATCGTGACTTCCTTATACACTGAGTCGCAGAGATTTAAGAATACACCTAAAATAATCAGGGTTTTCTTATCCTGCCAGATTCCGCGTAAGGAAGTGTAACGACTCGTTAAGCTTATTTAACTTTAGGCTCGTACGGTAAACGGGAGAGGTTGACCGAGGCGAGGCGGTGGGCGATGAGTCTTTCGCGAAACCAGTCGCGCAGATGGGCGGGCTGTTCCCGTTCCACGACTTCAGCCACGATGGGCATGTTGTAACGCTCTTTGAACGCGACGCCAGCGGCAGCGAGATCGACATTCACTTTATCCATCTCGTCCTGCGGAAGGGCGGCCAGATTGATCTTCATTACCTTCTCCTTTTTATGCGGCGGCAACGTTACCGCGATTGCACGAAGATGACAAGCGGAGGCAGGATGATCCTCGACTCGTTTATTATACAGCGTTATTCTTTAGCACACAGACATAACAAAAAGGAATGATAGGATGGGTTTCTCCGCTTCCCGCGCGGTCTGCGCACTGGTTTTTGTGGCCTCGACAATGATGACGCCTTCCGTGCTGGCACATGCACATCTTAACCAGCAGGTCCCGGCAGCAGACAGCGTGGTGACCGCACCGCAGGCACTTACGCTGAATTTTTCAGAAGGTATCGAACCTGGATTTAGCGGTGTAGTGGTAACGGATGCGCAAAAGCAGGTCATCAAAACGGGAACCGCTACGCGCGACGAACATAATAAGGCTCAGCTCACCGTTCCGCTGGAACAAACGCTGGCGTCAGGGACTTACCAGGTGGACTGGCATGTGGTCTCCGTGGACGGCCATAAAACCAAAGGCAGCTATCACTTTAGCGTGAAATAGCATGCTGGCGCTGTGTTATATCGGGCTACGCTTTATCCATTTCGGGGCGCTGATGCTGGTGTTTGGCAATGCGCTTTACAGCGTCTGGTTTGCGCCTTCGTCTCTCCACCGTCTGCTGTCCCGGCGTTTTCAGTCGCAGCAGAAAGTGGCGGCCTTAGTGAGCCTGGCGGCAGCGGTCCTGATGTTTGTGCTGCAGGGCGGATTGATGGGCAACGGCTGGGGAGATGTGTTTGCGCCACAGATCTGGTTCAGCGTGATGGGAACCCGGTTTGGCGGCGTCTGGCTGTGGCAAATGATCCTCGCTGCGCTGACGGTTAGTGCCGCATGGCTTGCGCCGCTGAAAGGTTCGCGGCTGCTGCTGCTCGCAATGGGCCAGCTTATCCTGCTGGCTGGGGTAGGGCATGCGGCGATGAACGACGGTCCGACGGGGGCGCTGCAGCGTCTTAATTATGCTTTTCACCTGATATGTGCCGCCACCTGGCTTGGCGGATTACTGCCCCTACTGTTCTGCATGCGTCTGGCGAAAGGGCGCTGGCAGAATGCCGCCATCTTTACCATGATGCGCTTCTCACGCGTGGGGCATTACGCCGTTGCGGGCGTCCTGCTCTCCGGGGTGATAAATGCGCTCATGATACTGGGCCTCGATATTCCCTGGCAGGCTGGCTACGTGCGGTTTTTGTTGTTCAAATGTGCGCTGGTGGCGTTGATGGTGGTAATTGCGCTGGCAAATCGGTATTTTCTGGTGCCACGGTTTCGTCCGGAGACCGGACGAGCAAAGCAGATTTTTATCAGGATGACACAGGCAGAAGTGGTGCTGGGAGCGCTGGTGCTGGCAACGGTCAGTCTGTTTGCGACCTGGGAACCCTTCTGACAAGGTTAAATATCATATGAAAAAGACAGTACTTTCTCTCATATTGCTGGCCTGTACGGGGAGCGCGTTTGCCGCACCGCAGGTCATCACCGTGAGCCGTTTTGAAGTGGGTAAGGACAAATGGGCTTTCAATCGCGAAGAGGTGATGCTGACCTGCCGTCCGGGCCATGCGCTGTATGCCATCAACCCGAGCACGCTGGTGCAATACCCGTTAAATGATACCGCAGAGCAGCAGGTAGCCAGCGGCAAGAGCAGCGGCCAGCCGATTAGCATTATTCAAATCGATGACCCGTCGCATCCGGGACAAAAAATGAGCCTGGCACCGTTTATCGAGCGCGCCGACAAGCTCTGCTAACGTTCGGGTTTCCAATAAAAAACCGCAGATGCTTGCGAAAGCACTGCGGTTTTTCACTTTTAATGATGCTCTGGCGCTTTTTTTCCGGCCGCTTTAGCTGTGGACTGGAAAACCTGGCGTCGTCATCTATTCTTAAAAGGCAAGGCGACTTAGCCTGCATTAATGCCAACTTTTAGCGCACGGCTCTCTCCCAAGAGCCATTTCCCTGGACCGAATACAGGAATCGTATTCGGTCTCTTTTTATCTGTATGTTTTTCAAAGCGTTGTTCGGTGTTGACTCTACATCACCCGAAACTTTCTCGAACATTCCATATCCTGTCTAAACCATAACATACTCAGGACCGCGTGCGTCCAGGGTTTTTTGGGATCTTTGTTAAAATTTTGTGTCCGAGCGATCGCTGAGCAAAAGTCTTCTGACCAGCAAAAGGGCAGCCCATAAGTTAAATAATGAACGCGCTGAATTTATCTTTGTGGCGGACAATGTACTCCGGGAAGTTTTCAACCGTTAGCTCTTGCTTGATTAACGTCCTGTCGCGACCCCAGATATCTTCCGCGTTTTTAATGACCTTCATGATGTGTTCCGGATTGTTAAATTCAGGAAGATCGTATTCAGTATGGGATATGGTCGACATTTTTTCTGAGATGCGCTCGGGTGTCATTACCCATGAGAAATGCCAGCCACCATTTTCAATGATGCGGTTGTTAATCTTGAACCAGTTCCACTTCAGCCAGGACCAGTTTTTAACGCTTCGGGTACGTTTAAGATTCCTGAATGATTCGGGTTCACCACCAAAGAAACTAACGAGATTTTTATATTGGGTGGCTCTCGGTAATTTACATTTTCTTGGCGTGTTGTCAGTGTTAAAAACCTGCAGGTTAAACTGATAATTATAGAAATTCTGATAAATAGTGGTGCAGAGTTTTTTTGGGTTTATCGATGCTAACACCTGAGGTGAAAATATCTCATCGACATCGGAAACTAAAATCAAATCATCATCGTTGGCATGCGTCAAACCCTTCATGATGGCATTCCTCTGCGCGGCTTCATTTGCCCACGCATCCACTACCATGCCGTCTGGCAGCCCCGGAATGACCTCTCGAGCCGGGTGCGATTCTTCGGCAGCTTTCGTAATGGGCTCTTGATCATGAACAACATAGATAATTTTATCTTTAAACTGGCTGTATTTATTAATGTCAAAATGCAGCTGCCGCTTTTTACCCGTAAAGGTATGCGTTGACTCAACGATAACGAAGCGATCGACAACGTCCGCTAGCGTGTTTAGCCTGATTTCGAGAAGCATATCTTCATCGTAATATAAGAAGCAGTCATAGATCATTACCAAAGTCCCTCATTTTGCGCCCGCATTGCGTTTTTCCCAACGCATTCGCCGGTTTCATTTCGCGCAATGCTAACTGAGCGCCCTCGCCCTGTGCAATAGTGGGCTGCTTTATCATTCCTCTTTTAAACAGAATACATCCACTACGCAGTGAGCGAAAACGCCAGCCAGGCTTAAAAGTGGGACTTCACGGACGCCTCTATTTCATCGAGCAGCTCAAAGCGACGGCGGTATTCGGCACGTTTTTTACTGGCAATCTCTTCCAGGGATTTACGCTCCATGTGCAGCGGCAGCTGCCAGCAGAAGGCTGAGAGCTTTTTACCGTCCAGAGATGCCCAAAATTCATCGTAGCTGGCGTGGAAATGGCGGCCTTTGCTCAGGCGATATCGCAACGCGCGGAAAACGTGCCCTTCATCGCTGACGGCAAAAATCGCCCGGACAGATGACTGCGCAGCCAGCTGGAAGAGGACTTCCATCAGCACGCGCTTAGGGAACAGGCCGTGGCAGGCGCGGGTGGCCTGTTTAATGACGTCTCGCGATACGCAGCGACGGGGCCCCTGAAGCCCGCCGATGACCATCACTTGCTGACCGTTGCTGCGCGCGACGCTAAAGGTCAGGCTGGCCAGCAGCGTATCCTCGTTGTCGTGCAGCCACAGCGTGCTTTCTCCTTCGCGCTCGGCTTTTCCCGCAGAGGAAGCACTGACCGTATAGGTCACACCGTCTTTGGCATGGAACTGCACGACGGTTTGCTCCTGCGGGCTGGTCAGGGCCTGAGCGAGACCGCTCTCTTTCAGGCTATCAATCCAGTAGTAATGGTTGACGATAGCGTCGGCGCGATCGTTAGCCGTCAGGCCGCGCATCAGATACTGCCGGTGGGTCTTGCTGGGTAACGTAATTTGAGAGGCCAGCAGCCTGTCGAAATCGTCGCGACCCGAAAGGGCTTCCAGCATGCGATGGGTGGAAGACCAGAACAGAAGCGAGCGTAAAAGGAACTTCAGACGATATTCGCGTTTGCGCCAGATCGGACCCGGCACGCGTTTGCCGTTCACCAGCTCGGAAATAATATTTGTGCGATGCGGATAAAAAACATCGTTATGCAGGTGCGTATTAGACACGTGAAGACCCCTCTTTTTTTATACCCTTATTCTAAAGAGCCAATAAAAAGGGATTAATAGCGCGAGGATCTTTATTTCTGTTTGGTTTACCATTTGTTTGACTTCGTGATGACCGCGCCTGTCAGTTGCCTTTTCTGCGGCGGCTATACTGTTTAAAGGAGGTCCTATGTATCAGAGAATTGAAGGTGGGATGTGGCGTCACGTCTGGGTTGTCAGCGATATACACGGTTGTTACCAGTGGCTTATGGATGAGCTTAAGCGCCGTCATTTTAACCCATATGAGGATTTACTTATTTCAGTCGGGGATGTGATCGATCGTGGCCCTGATAGCGTTAAATGCCTGCAGTTAATTCATGAAAAATGGTTTCGTGCCGTGCGGGGAAACCATGAGCAAATGGCTCTCGACAGTCTGGATAATAACGATTTTTCTCTCTGGACGATGAATGGTGGAATATGGTTTTCGCATCTTGAACGCGATCAGCAACAGCTTGCACTGTCGTTGCTCGATGCCTGTCGCGATTTACCGCATATCATCGAGATAACCTGTGCGAACGGTCTGAATGTAATTGCCCATGCTGATTATCCGGCTGCGGAATACCAATGGCAAAAACCGGTTAGCGCTCAGCGTGTCTTATGGAACCGCGACAGGCTAATGGGGTTTATGGTGGGCAAAGGAGAGGGCATCAGCGGTGCGGATCACTTTTGGTTTGGACATACGCCCCTCGACAGAAGGTATGATTTTAATAATCTTCACTACATTGATACGGGGGCTGTTTTCGACGGTTACTTTACGCTGGCGCAGCTGCAGTAATAAATAACCCGCCTTCGGGCGGGTTCTCTTTAGGTCAGGCAAGACGCATGACCCAGGCATCGGTTTTGCTATCGTAATGCTCACGGTAAAGGACAGAATGTTCGCCATCAAGTATTGCCGGGACGCTGGTGTCTGCATCCCATGCATCGAGCTGCATGCACAAATCCGGGTCGGATTTGCAGGGAATACTTAACGTTCGATCGCCCTGTGCTTCGCCGCGCAGCTCTGCGTCGTCGATCTCAAAAGCGCCAATACGCACGCTGGTTTTCGTCATAGTGCTCTCCGGGTCGGTTGTCAAAATCTGGTATGACCAGTGCGATCACCCATTTTTGATCGTAGACAAGGAGAGCAAAATCGCCAGTAAAAAAATGCGCTTTTTTTCAGGCTGTGCGATCGTTACCGGTAAACAGACGGCCGTCCCGAACCAGCTCGCGCGGATAGCTGTTTTTCAGCCTTGAGCCGACCTTTTTTGCCAGTCCCAGCGGGTATCCCTGATACGTGACTATTACTTCATCGCCTGATGGCGTGCTGTCCGGGTAGACATCGCGACCACGGTACCACTCTTCGGCTTCCTGATGCGTCAGGGCAAAGGTATTCTCGCATCCGGCAAGGGCGATAACGGCCTCATGCTGCCAGCGATAGCCTTTGTTATGCACTTCCGCCAGGCGGATCCCAATTCGCGAAAAACGGACCTTTCCGATGAGCGGCTCGATCTGTGCCGGGAACAGCCATATCTCCTTATCACGCATCCAGGGGTGCAGACTCTCATCCCAGACCAGCCCAACCTTTTTGGCGGCGGCTTCAAGCTGTGCCGCATCGCGACCTTTAAGAGGGGCAAACGGGAAGTTGCCGACCTTAAATTTAGGCGCGGGCAGGGGCTCAACGGCCTGCGTTTTACGCAGACGCGCCACAAAGAACCCTTCGCAGTCGTAAATCTGCGGGAACACGTGGAGGAAACCCTCCGGCGTGACCGCCTCTTGTGCTGAGGCAAACAGATCGTTAAGCGGCAGAAACTCCACGGCATCCGGGTAGTTTGCTTTCAGCCACAGGCAGACGTCTTCGTTTTCATCGCGGTTTAAGGTGCACGTTGAATAGACCAGCGTGCCGCCGGGGCGCAACGCGTGAAATGCGCTCTCGATCAGCTCGCGCTGCGTGGCGGCGATCTCAAGGTTGCTTTCCACGGACCAGTTTTTTAGCGCATCGGGATCTTTACGCACCACCCCTTCGCCGGAGCAGGGGGCGTCCAGCAGAATGGCATCGAAGGCTTCCGGAAGGGCGGCGCCAAACACGCGTCCGTCGAAGTGGGTCAGGGCAACATTATGAATACCGCAGCGGCTGATGTTGGCATGCAGCACCTTCACGCGGCTGGCGGAAAACTCGTTGGCGAGGATCGCCCCGTGGTTACCCATCCGGGCGGCAATTTGCGTGGTTTTTGAGCCGGGCGCTGCGGCAACATCCATCACGCGCTCAGGCGCATTACCATCGGCGAACAGGGCGGCCACCGGCAGCATCGAGCTGGCTTCCTGAATATAGAACAGACCGCTCAGATGTTCAGCGGTACTGCCCAGCGGCAGCGAGGCTTCGTCATCGCGTTCGATCCAGAACCCCTCGGCGCACCACGGGACCGGCGTAAGCTGCCAGCCGTACGGCGAGACCAGCGCCAGAAAATCATCGACGCTGATTTTCAGCGTGTTGACGCGAATACTTCGGCGTAACGGACGCTGGCAGGCGGCGATAAAATCGTCTAACGACAGGTGAGAGGGAAGCGCCTCGCGCATCTGCGCCAGGAATTGTTCAGGAAGAAATACGGAGTTTTGAGCCACGGGCACACCACAGGGAAAAGTTCAGGCGCGCAGTGTAACATAAAGGCTCCGGTGCGGTGACACCGGAGCCTGTCAGATTAACGCGGCAGGGCGGTTCCCCATTCGCGCCACTCTTTCGGTTCGCTTTCAAGCAGCAGGAAGTGTTTACCCGGCTGCGCTTTTGGCGCCAGCGGCGTGCCCGGCGGCGTGGCAAACGCGATACCGCCGCGAATGAACTGGTTGAAGGTGCCGGTTTTCACCACGCCTCCCGTCAGGCCAAAGTCCAGCGAATAGCCGGATGCCAGCCAGAATACCGAGTTATTACGGACCAGGTGCTGGTAACGCTCGCTGATGCGCAACGCCACCATCACGCGGTCGGAAAGCGTACCGAGCGTCAGGCCCGTGACCGTACCCACTTCAATGCCGCGGAACAGTACCGGGGTGCCGATGCTCAGCGAGCCCGCTTCCGGCACTTCCACCACGATGCTCAGGCCGCCAAGATAGCGCGAGTCGGTGATCGTGGCTTCCTGCAGCTCGAAATCACGACGGGCATTGCCCTGGCCTGGCTCTACGTTGATGTACGGCTGCAGGATGGTATCGAGATGCTCAACGCCCGCGGCCGAGATCTGCGGGGTGACCACCGAGAAGCGCGAACCCGTCCGGGCAAAGGTCTGCACATATTCCGGGTACAGCACGGCGGTAGCCTGCACCTCGTTACGCGAGGTAATCAGCGTCAGCTTCTGGATCTGCCCGATATCAATGCCCAGATAGCGAATTGGCATGCCTTCCGCCAGCTTGCCTGCATCAAACGCGTGCAGGGTAATCTGTCCCCCTACGGCGCGCGCGGCGGTTTCGGACGGGAAGAGAATACGCTTATCGCCTTTACGCAGATTCGCGCCCGCGCCGCTGAGGTTATCGAAGCTAATCGCCCCGCGCAGCGCGCGTGAGAGCGGGGAGGCCTGCACGGTCAGGCCGTTACCGTTAAGCTGAACTTTCGCGCCGCCTTCGGCCCAGAAAACGCTGTTTGGCGTCAGCAGCTTGCGGTACTCCGGTTTGATATGCAGTTCGATATCAAACGCGTCCGCACGCGGGCGAACGGCGATCACTTCCCCAACTTCAAACTTGCGATACAGCACCACGGATCCCGCCTGTACGTCCGGCAGCGTCTCGGCGCTCAGCGTCAGCGTGGTGGTAGGAAGATCGCTCAGGCTGTTTTCAATCGCTTTCTCCAGGTTGGCATACAGCGGATAGCTGTCGCGCACGGGGCCTTTATCGCCGGGCAGAATGCGGATACCGCCGTTAACCCATTCGCTGGCGCTGGCGCCGAGGAATTCCACGCCGTCCAGACCCACCTTGACGTCGACGCGACTGTTCACCACGAATTTGCTGTCACCGTGCACAAGGTCGCTGTACTGCGGATCGATGGCGACCGAGAAGGTCACGCCATCCGCGGACAGCTTACGCTCCAGCACCTGACCGACCTGCACGCCGTGTAAAATTAACGGCTGACCGGCTTCGATTCCGTAACTTTCCGGCGCATTCAGCGTGACGGTCACTACGCCCGGCTTTTGCAGCAGGGATTTATCCGCCGGGGCAATCACGAAGCTATTGCTGGGTTCACCTTCGCCGGGGACGAGCTCAAACGTATTGCCGGTCAGCAGCGTGCTGAGGCTGGCATCGTTCAGAGAGAGCTTTGGACTGCGCATTTCGATACGCGTTTTCTCGCGCAGGAGATCGACCACGCTCGGGTCGACAGTCATTTCGCCGGTGACCGAGCCGCCCGGGTTGAGCGTCATTTTGGTGAGCTGACCAACCTGCAACCCCTGATACATCAGCGGCGTTGAACCCGCTTTTAGCCCCTTAGCATCGGGCAGGGCGAGTTTGACGAGCACGCCGCGCTGGCTGTGCGCCAGGTCAGCGTACAATCCAAATGAGTCATCAGCGGTGGCGGGGCTTGAGTTTTCCGGGGAGTCAAAGGCAATGGCGCCATTCACCAGCGCGGCCAGACTTTCCAGCTTCACTTTCGCACCGCTCAGGCTGAGGTCCGCATCCACGCCGGAGACGTTCCAGAAGCGGCTGCCTTTTTTCACCAGATTGGTGAAGCGACGCTCGATCAGCACGTCGATGGTGACGCCCTGTTTATTCGGGTTGATCGCATAATCGTACACGCGGCCAACCGGGATTTTGCGGAAATAGACCAGCGAACCGCTGTTCAGAGAACCGAGATCCGGCGCCTGCAGATGGATCATTAAATCGCCGTTGTTGAGGCGGTACTTGGGCTGTGTATCCAGGGCAACAAAGTGATCCTGCGGCTCGCCTTTACCCGGCATCATGCCAATATAGTTACCGCCCACGAGCGCATCCAGCCCTGACACGCCCGCCAGAGAGGCTTTTGGCGTGACCAGCCAGAACTGCGTTTCGCTGCGCAGGGCATCCTGCATGTCAGATTTAATACTGACCCGCACCTGAATCTTGTTCAGCCCTTTTCCAAGGGAGATGTCCTGAACCGTACCCACTTCAACCCCCTGGAAGCGAACGGGCGTTCGCCCGGCGACGATGCCGTCGGCGGTCTGGAAATCAATGGTGACGGTACTCCCGCGATCTTCATAGCTCGTCCAGATAAGCCAGCCTGCAATCATCAGGGCGATGACGGGCAGCAACCAGAATGGCGAAATGCGGCGTTTTGTTTTAATTCTCGCTTCAGTCGGCGAAGCGGGGGTTTCCTGACTCATGTGCATCCCAAAGTAAGCGGCTATCCAGCCATTCCACAGCAAGAATAGTCAATATCACCGCAGAGCCGAAATAAAAAGCCGCGGGTCCCATTGTAAAAGCAAGTAGCTGGTCGCGATTGATGAGCGACATCATCAGCGAAATCACGAACAGATCTAACATTGACCAGCGGCCAATCCAGGTAACGAACCGCAGCAGCAGAATGCGGGTCCGTAAGCCTTGTTCACACTTAAAGTGAATGCTGATGAGCAGGGTAAACATCACCACCACTTTGGTAAAGGGAACCAGGATACTGGCAATAAAGACGATCGCCGCCACCCCGACGTTGCTGTGCGCAAGGGAGATAATCCCGGAGAGGATAGTATCCTCCTGACGCCCGCCATTCACGTAAATGATGGAAATCGGCAGCATATTGGCTGGTATCAGAAACACCAGGGAGGCGATCAGCGCGGCCCAGCATTTTTGCAGGCTGTTGTTGCGCCGCAGTCTCAACGGAATGTGGCACCGCGGGCAGCGCCCACGCGCGTCGGGCAAGCCGGTATAGTGGCATCCCAGACAGACGCGCAGATTTTCATCGGGACGCGTGGCGGGGCGCTGAGGGTAAAATCGCTCCCAGAGCTGTTCAACGTTCAGGTGGATCAGCGTCAGTATGCTCAGCAATACCAGGCTGATGAAAGCAAAGAGTCCGATGCCGGGCTGCAAAAAGGCGTAGTCCTGTACCTTTATTGACGCAACGCCCACGCCCACCAGATAAATATCCAGCATCACCCACTCTTTGAGCTTATCCAGCATCAGCAGCACCGGGCGAAGGTTCATACCGAGAATATTGCCAAACCACAGATACGCAATCGCGGCGACCAGCACCAGCGGCGCGCCAACGGTGCAGAACAGCACCATGGCAGCGGTGATGGGATCGCCCTGACGGGTCATCTGCCAGATACCCTGCAGCACGTTGGCGTCAATGCGCACGCCAAGCAGGTAGAGTTTCAGCAGCGGTTCGCTCCAGGCGAAGGGCATCAGCAGCAGCATGGTGACGGCCATGGCGGCGAGACGGGTTAGCGACCAGTCGCGGCCATCGCGAATTTTGGCGTCGCAGCGGGGACAAAAGGCACTTTGGTGCGATTTCATCTTCGGCAACATAAAAAGCGTATCGCACTGGGGGCAACGCTGATAATGTGCACGTGGCAAAGCTTCGCTTACCGTATGGACAGTTATCTTTCTTGTCGGCGTAATTTTGGTTGTTTTTAAGGCCATCAGCTGCGCACAAATAAGTATTGTTGAAAGTTATAATAACTCATGAACGGATTCATCTTGAGCATGAGCGCATTTAATGCTTATTTTAATAGGCTATGCGGTAAATTTGTAAGACAACTAAGTGATTGAATAATGAACAAAACAGAATTCTACGCGGATCTGAACCGCGATTTTAAGGCATTGATGGCGGGTGAGACCAGCTTCTTAGCCACTCTGGCAAATACTAGCGCATTGCTGTTTGAACGTCTCTCTGACGTGAACTGGGCCGGCTTTTACCTGCTGGAAGGTGAAACGCTGGTGCTTGGCCCGTTCCAGGGCAAACTGGCCTGCGTGCGTATTCCTGTAGGGCGTGGCGTATGCGGCACGGCGGTGGCCGAAAATCAGGTCCAGCGTGTGGAAGACGTTCATGCGTTTGACGGGCACATTGCCTGTGATGCCGCCAGTAACTCTGAAATCGTTCTGCCGCTGGTGGTGAAAAATCAGATTATTGGCGTTCTGGATATCGACAGTACGGTCTTCAGTCGCTTTACAAGCGAGGACGAACAGGGGCTACGCGAGCTGGTGGCGAATCTGGAAAACGTACTCGCTGCAACCGATTATCAAAAATTCTTTGCGAGCGTCGCAGGATAATCAACGGATAACGTAGCATTTACTGATAGCGTCATTATAATGACGCCTGTTCATGCCTGCGCTTGTTGGCAACGTCCGTTGTAATCAGGAAATTTCATGGAAAATCAACCTAAGTTGAATAGCAGTAAAGAAGTTATCGCATTTCTGGCCGAGCGTTTCCCGCAGTGCTTCAGCGCGGAAGGTGAAGCTCGTCCCCTGAAAGTCGGTATTTTTCAGGATCTGGTGGCGCGTGTTGAAGGGGAAATGAACCTCAGCAAAACTCAGCTGCGTTCCGCCTTACGTCTTTACACTTCGAGCTGGCGCTACCTGTACGGTATCAAAGCTGGCGCGACCCGCGTGGATCTCGACGGCAACCCGTGTGGTGAGCTGGACGAGCAGCACGTTGAGCACGCGCGTAAGCAGCTTGAAGAAGCCAAAGCACGCGTTCAGGCACAACGTGCAGAACAGCAGGCGAAAAAACGCGAAGCCGCAGCGGCAAACGGCCAGGAAGAAGCGCCTCGTCGTGAGCGTAAACCACGCCCTGCGCCGCGCCGTCACGATAATAACGATCGCAAACCGCGTGCAGACAAACCAGCAGCAAAAGCCCCGCGTGCCCCTCGTGAAGAGCCGCGCCATACGCCGGTTTCTGACATTAACGCTCTGAGCGTAGGTCAGGCGCTGAAGGTAAAAGCGGGTAACAATGCTATGGACGCCACCGTACTGGAAATCACCAAAGATGGCGTTCGTGTACAGCTGACTTCTGGTATGTCAATGATTGTACGCGCAGAACACTTGTTGTTCTGAAACGGAGGCCAAGCCTGGCATGAACACTTTTTTTAAGCTCACCGCGCTGGCGGGCCTGTTTGCCATAACAGGTCACGCTTTTGCAGTGGACGATATTACGCGTGTTGATCAAATTCCGGTTCTCAAGGAAGAGACGCAGCACGCGACGGTGAGCGAGCGCGTGACCTCACGTTTTACCCGCTCGCACTATCGTCAGTTCGATCTCGATCAGGCCTTTTCGGCCAAAATCTTTGACCGCTATCTGAACTTGCTGGATTACAGCCATAACGTTTTGCTCGCCAGCGATGTCGAGCAGTTCGCTAAGCGCAAATCCGAGGTGGGTGACGAGTTGCGTTCAGGCAAGCTGGATCTGTTCTACGATCTCTACAACCTGTCGCAAAAGCGCCGCTTTGAACGCTATCAGTACGCGCTGAAAGTGCTGGAACGTCCGATGGACTTCACCGGTACTGACACCTTTAATCTGGATCGCAGTAAAGCACCCTGGCCGAAAGATGAAGCCGAGTTGAATGCGCTGTGGGACGGTAAAGTTAAATACGACGAACTGAGTCTTAAGCTGACCGGCAAAGACGAAAAAGAGATCCGTGACACGCTGGCGCGTCGTTACAAATTCGCCATTCGTCGTCTGGCCCAGACCAACAGTGAGGATGTCTTTTCGCTGGCCATGACCGCCTTTGCTCACGAAATCGATCCGCACACCAACTATCTCTCTCCGCGCAACACCGAACAGTTCAATACCGAGATGAGCCTGTCTCTGGAAGGTATCGGCGCGGTGCTGCAGATGGACGATGATTACACGGTGATCAATTCGATGGTCGCGGGTGGCCCGGCATCCAAAAGCAAAGCGATTAGCGTAGGCGATCGTATTGTGGGTGTAGGACAAACCGGCCAGAACATGGTCGACGTGATCGGCTGGCGTCTTGATGACGTGGTTGCGCTGATCAAAGGTCCGAAAGGCAGCAAGGTTCGTCTGGAAATTCTGCCTGCCGGTAAAGGCACTAAAACCCGTATCGTTACCCTGACCCGCGAGCGTATCCGTCTGGAAGACCGCGCGGTGAAAATGTCGGTGAAAACCGTGGGTAAAGAGAAGGTGGGTGTTCTGGATATTCCTGGCTTCTACGTAGGGCTGACTGACGATGTGAAGGTTCAGCTGCAGAAGCTTGAAAAGCAGAACGTCAGCAGCATTATCATCGACCTGCGCAGTAACGGCGGCGGGGCGCTGACGGAAGCGGTTTCACTCTCCGGTCTGTTCATTCCATCTGGCCCGGTGGTTCAGGTGCGCGATAACAACGGTAAAGTGCGTGAAGATGCCGACAACGACGGTGTGGTCTACTACAAAGGCCCGCTGGTGGTCCTGGTTGACCGCTTCAGTGCTTCGGCGTCTGAAATCTTTGCCGCTGCAATGCAGGACTATGGCCGCGCGCTGATCGTCGGTGAGCCAACCTTCGGGAAAGGCACCGTTCAGCAGTATCGCTCTCTGAATCGTATTTACGATCAGATGCTGCGTCCGGAATGGCCTGCGCTGGGCTCGGTTCAGTACACCATTCAGAAATTCTACCGCGTGAACGGCGGCAGTACGCAGCGTAAGGGCGTAACGCCGGACATCATGATGCCGACAGGCACGGAAGAGACGGAAACCGGCGAGAAGTTTGAAGATAACGCGTTGCCGTGGGACAGCATCAATGCCGCGACCTACGTGAAAGCGGGTGATATGACGCAATTTGGCCCAGAACTGCTGAAAGCGCATAACGACCGCATCGCGAAAGATCCGGAGTTCCAGTACATCATGAAGGACATTGCACGATTCAATGCCCTGAAAGATAAGCGGAATATCGTTTCTCTGAACTACGCACAGCGTGAGAAAGAGAACAACGAAGACGATGCAACCCGCCTGGCGCGTATCAACGATCGCTTCAAGCGCGAAGGCAAGCCTCTGCTCAAGAAACTGGACGATCTGCCAAAAGATTACCAGGAGCCGGATCCGTATCTGGACGAGACGGTGCATATTGCTCTCGACCTTGCGAATCAGGAAAAAGAGAAACCAGCCGTACAGCCCGCTCCGGCAAAATAACCTCCCAACAGGCACAAGAAATTGTGCCTGTTTCTTTTTGTTCTGCATCCTTCCGTCAGCCAGATTTCCAATTGTGTAAAGTTGTGTCTTTCTGGTGACTTACGCCCGCCGGATGCTTGAAAATAGACGCAATACCCATACGATGTGGGTAATCGCATAGTGCGTTTTGTTAAACTGAGGTAAAAAGAAAATTATGATGCGAATCGCGCTCTTCCTGCTCACCAACCTGGCGGTCATGGTGGTTTTCGGGCTCGTGCTAAGCCTGACAGGAATTCAGTCGAGCAGCGTTCAGGGTCTGTTGATTATGGCGCTGCTGTTTGGTTTTGGTGGCTCGTTCATCTCCCTGCTGATGTCGAAGTGGATGGCACTGAAATCGGTGGGTGGTGAGGTTATTGAACAGCCGCGTAACGATATGGAACAGTGGCTGATGAATACGGTGGCTCAGCAATCCCGTCAGGCCGGGATCGCCATGCCGCAGGTGGCGATTTACCATGCCCCGGACATCAACGCTTTCGCCACGGGCGCCCGTCGCGATGCGTCACTGGTTGCCGTCAGCACCGGATTGCTGCAGAACATGAGCCGTGACGAAGCCGAAGCGGTTATTGCCCACGAAATCAGCCATATCGCCAACGGTGACATGGTGACCATGACCCTGATTCAGGGCGTGGTGAACACCTTCGTGATCTTCATCTCCCGTATTCTGGCGCAGATCGCGGCAGGCTTTATGGGCGGAAACCGTGACGAAGGTGAAGAGAGCAACGGCAACCCGCTGATCTACTTCGCCGTTTCGATGGTTCTGGAACTGGTATTCGGTATACTGGCCAGCATCATCACCATGTGGTTCTCCCGCCACCGTGAATTCCATGCGGATGCCGGCTCGGCGAAGCTGGTTGGTCGTGAGAAGATGATTGCCGCGCTGCAGCGTCTGAAAACCAGCTATGAGCCGCAGGAAGCGAACAGCATGATGGCCTTCTGCATTAACGGTAAGTCCAAATCGCTGAGCGAGCTGTTTATGTCTCACCCGCCGCTGGATAAACGTATCGAAGCGCTGCGCAGTGGGGAATACCTGAAGTAACGCTAAGAACCCTAATAAGCCGGGCAGGAGAACTCTCCGCCCGGCTTTTTTTATGCCTGAACCCTGGGCTGGGTCACACGCAGGCCGCTGACGACCGCCGCGAGCGAGGCAAGGGCACCCGCGGTGAGAAGCGCAACATGGTTGCCGTTTTGTCCGGCGAGGTTAAACATCAGGGCGACCAGCGCCGCACCGCTGCTTTGTCCCAGAAGGCGCGCGGTCCCCAGCATGCCGCTGGCACCACCGCTTCGATGACGCGGCGCGGAGGTGATGATGGTGTGATTGTTAGGGGACTGGAACAGGCCAAACCCTGCGCCGCACAGGATCATGCGCCAGATGATGTCCAGATCGGTTGGCGAGGACGGTAGTAGAGCCAGCGCGAAAAGGCCTGTTGCCATCACCGCGAGCCCCAATGCTCCCAGTAAACCGGCATGGACCCGTTCAATTAAGTAACCTGCCAGCGGCGCCATCACCATGGTCGCCAGCGGCCAGGGGGTTAACAGCAGGCCGGTCTCCACTTCTGAACGGCCTAGCACGCTCTGCAGAAAGAAGGGCAGAGAAACCAGAGCCAGCATCTGGGCGCAGAACGAGCAGACTGACGTGCAGATGGAGAGGGAAAAGAGGGGAATACGCAGCAGATCCACCGGCAGCAAAGGCACAGGGAGTGTGAGCTGGCGGCGAACAAAGAAGAAACCGATCGCCAGCAGGGCGATGAGCTCCGCGCCGGTAAGCATCAGAGACTGTCCCTGCGCAAAGCCGCTCAGCGCCGTAATCAGCAGGCCAAAGGTCAGGGCATTCATCACCGCACTCGCCACGTCGAAGCGCGGCATGGTGCTTTTAGGGCCGTTAGCGGGAAGAAAGCGCAGGGCAAAGAAGATGGCGACGATACCCAGCGGCACGTTAATGGCGAACAGCCACTGCCATGACGCAACGGAAAGGATCGCCGCCGCAATAGTTGGCCCGGCGGCGGAAGAGACGGCGACAATAAACGAGTTTATCCCCATACCGCGCCCCAGATGACGCTGAGGATAAATTAAGCGGATCAACGCCGTGTTTACGCTCATGAGCGCCGCGCCGCCAAAACCCTGCGCAATGCGGGCAAGCGTCAGGGTATGCAGTGAATCTGAAAGGGCGCATAGCAGGGACGTGATGGTGAAAACCACCAGACCGCACTGATACACCCGACGATAACCGAACATATCGCCCAGGAAAGAGAACGAGAGCAGGGAAATCACAATCGCAATCTGATAGGCGTTAACGATCCATATCGAACTGGCGGGAGAGGCATGCAGGTCGCTGGCGATGGTTGGCAGGGCAACGTTCGCGATTGCGCCGTCAAGGACGGCCATTGAGATACCGATAATGATGGTCGCTATAGCGCCATACCGCTGGGGTAAAGGCAGGCCATCGGAAAGGGTCTTTTCCATTAGGATTAAAAAAGCTCAGCGTGAAATTATTCTCAGGGTAATTATTTTAGCATTGTTACAGCCGCGATATGTCGCAGATTTGTAACGAAGTAAACGTGGATTGATTGCAGGTGACATGACGGGAACTTATAATAAAAACCGGTTCTGATTTTTATAAAACACTCTCTATGAGGTGGTAAATGGCTATTGCGGATTTGGATAAACAGCCAGATTCTGTTTCTTCCGTGCTGAAGGTGTTTGGCATCTTACAGGCGCTGGGGGAAGAGCGTGAAATAGGTATTACAGAGTTGTCGCAGCGCGTGATGATGTCTAAAAGCACCGTGTATCGCTTTTTACAAACCATGAAGTCGCTGGGCTACGTTGCCCAGGAAGGCGAATCTGAAAAATATTCTCTGACGCTGAAGCTGTTTGAGCTGGGCGCCCGTGCGCTACAAAATGTTGACCTGATCCGCAGCGCTGACATCCAGATGCGTGAAATCTCACGCCTGACCAAAGAGACCATCCATCTCGGTGCGCTGGATGAAGACAGCATTGTTTACATCCATAAAATCGACTCTATGTACAATCTGCGCATGTACTCGCGCATTGGTCGTCGCAACCCGCTCTACAGCACCGCGATTGGTAAGGTTCTGCTGGCGTGGCGCGATCGTGAGGAAGTGAAGCAGATCCTCGAAGGCGTGGAATACAAGCAAAGTACTTCACGAACCATTACCAGCACGGACGCGCTTTTAACGGTGCTCGATCGCGTACGCGAGCAGGGGTATGGCGAAGATAACGAAGAACAGGAAGAGGGGCTGCGCTGCATCGGCGTTCCGGTGTTTGACCGCTTTGGCGTTGTAATCGCGGGCTTAAGTATCTCCTTCCCAACCTTACGCTTCTCCGAAGAGCGCCTGCATGAGTATGTGGCTATTCTGCACACTGCCGCACGTAAGATTTCTGAACAAATGGGTTATCACGACTACCCGTTTTAATCTCTGCTCGCATAAAAAAACGCCGCATCTGTTGCGGCGTTTTTTATTTTATATCAGTCATGTCACCGGCTGATTAGCCATTATCAATCACGACGGATGTCTTTCGCAGGACCGGACAGTTGGTCAAGCCAACGATCCCGCTGTCAGTATGCAAATATTGCGCAGTGCTCACACCCTGTGCTGTTAAATATTTACATTGAATCCCTAACCCGGCTGCGTTTTCGGTGCTTCCCACAAGCACGCCATAACCCGTGAGCAGAAGGCCAATCCAGACGATGACCAGTGCAATAATTGTTCGAATGATTAAGCGCATCATTAACCTCTTTTGTCGTTTTTATCATAAAGCTAGCGTAAACGGTTTACACGATGAAACAAGTGCAGGATTCTGAAAAAAGTGCGATGGCGGTACAGTTAGTCCTTGTTTAAGATAAGCGTGATAACCTCGTTACATCAGGTTTTTAGACGGAGTGTGGAGTGAAAAAAATACGCTGGGTAATTCTGATTATCGTGCTGATAGCGTGCGTGGTGTTATGGACGCAGACGATCAATGTGATGTGCGATCAGGATGTACAGTTTTTTAGCGGCGTTTGCGCAATCAATAAGTTTATTCCGTGGTAATACGCATTTTTTCTCAAGGTGATTTCCTTCCTTCGCGCCAGTGGTAAAATAGACGTTTTTATTGAGGTGGTGAAATGGGTGAGTTACTGAATTCAGGGCTGCTGAATATGGCATCCCTGATGATTTCTTTGGTTGTTCTGCTTGTGGGGCTGGTCATTTGGTTTTTCGTGAACCGCGCCAGTTCCCGTACTAACGAGCAGATTGAACTGCTGGAAGCGCTGCTCGATCAGCAAAAACGTCAGAATGCGCTGCTACGCCGTCTGTGTGAGGCTAACGAACCGGAAGAGAAAGACGCGCCGAAAGACGCGGTCGCTGAAGATAGCAAAGACGAAGACGATTTTATCCGCCTGGTGGCTGAGCGTTAATCTTTTTATGCTGGGAGGTGGCTGTGGTCTGGAAAAATCCCTGGTATGACCCCTCCCTGAAACATCACACCCCGGACGGTTTTCGTAATACCGATCCTGTCGGGCATCAACCCGGCGATCTTGACCGTTGGCGCAAAGCGCGTAAAGAGGCCGGTTTACCGAAGCCACCCGCGCTGGGCTATGAAGACTTTATCCAACAGTGGTGGCAACCGGTTGAGCTTACGCAACCTCATGAAGATGGGGTATGGTGGCTGGGACACGCGAGCGTAATGCTGCAGCTGGACGGCAATATCATCCTTACCGATCCGGTTTTTTCACAGCGCGCTTCTCCACTCCCTTTCCTGGGACCCCAGCGCAAAACGCCTCCCGCGCTGTCACTCAATCAACTCAATCAGCTTGATGCGGTCGTCATCTCCCATAATCATTACGATCATCTTGATGATGCGACCATTCGCCGCATTCTCAAACGCTTTCCCGATGTCAGTTTTTTTGTTCCGCTGGGCCTGGCCGACTGGTTTCGCCGCCGGGGGGCAAAACGCGTGGTTGAGCTCGACTGGTGGCAGAGCTTCACTTGGCAGGGGATGACGCTGACCGCCGTACCGGCACAGCACTGGAGTATGCGCACGCCATGGAACCGCAATCGCTCATTATGGTGCGGCTGGGTTATGGAGGGTCGACATCATCGTTTCTGGTTCAGCGGAGATACGGGGTATTCGCCCGAGCTGCTGTTGATACCTGAACGCCTGGGCCATATCGATGCTGCCGCGTTACCGATTGGAGCCTATGCTCCACGATGGTTCATGGCTGTCCATCATATGGATCCGCAATCTGCGGTGGCATTGTGGCAGCAGCTGGGTTGTCCTCTGGCGTTTCCCATTCACTGGGGTGTGTTTGAACTGGCAGATGAAGCCCTCGATGAACCTGTGCGGGAGTTAAATGACGCGCTAGATAATTTAGCACCGGTTAATCATTCTTTCAGGATACTGAAAGTTGGTGAATATTTATCCTTATAAACGAAGCGATAACGTAGTGCATATATTCTGTATGTAGACGCGTGCAGGAATGTTTTATTTTTATCGAAACGTTTTGCTTGCCTTCTTTTGATGCAGAGTCATAAAAATTTCATTATTTTGGTGCATAACACTGTTTATTAGCTGGTGCATTTTAATACAGTTCGGCGCGGGTTATTAACAGTGTTTTTTCTCTGAAACAATTTGGTCGCGTTACAATGATTTAAGCATAAGTTTTCACAAATTGTTCTAACTCAATCAGGACGTAAGATTTCTTTTCCCGGTTGCTGGACGCTTCGTAATGATTGAGCTATGTTAAAAAAGTCTTAGATTACAGCGCTTGTGGAAGCAACGCTGGGTCTTTGTTACGCAGCAGAGCTGTCTGTAAGTGATGCGCATAATTGTGCAAAACCTGACAGGCACTGTTCGAATTTGTGCGGCGGATCGAGACATGTTTAAAAATGGCTTGCCATATTAAACATAGTGTGTGATAACACGTTTTGGGTCAAACGAGGTACAGTTCTGTTTATGTGTGGCATTTTCAGTAAAGAAGTCCTGAGTAAACACGTTGTCGTTGAATACCGCTTCTCTGCCGAACCTTATATTAGTGCCTCATGCAGTAATGTCTCAGTTTTATCTCAGTTAATGCCTGCGGGCTAAGAAAACACTCTAAGGAATTTTGCAAAATGGCAAAGATTAAAGGTCAAGTTAAGTGGTTCAACGAGTCTAAAGGTTTTGGTTTCATTACTCCTGCTGACGGCAGCAAAGACGTGTTCGTACACTTCTCTGCAATCCAGGGTAACGGCTTCAAAACTCTGGCTGAAGGCCAGAACGTTGAGTTCGAAATTCAGGACGGCCAGAAAGGCCCAGCTGCAGTTAACGTAACTGCTATCTGATCGAACCGCTGCTGACTGAAGCGCTTAGCACTTCAATCTCAGACATAAAGCCTCGCATAATGCGGGGCTTTTTTATGCCCCTTATCTTTCAAAATATTACCATTCGCGCTCTTGTTAGTAACTTGTTGCAAAGCTGCGAGGTTAGTAGCACTGTTTTGCCACCTTAAACCCATCTTTTCCCGTTAAATCAGGGCGTTGTTTAACAGTCCTGGGGTTCAGGTGAAGAAGAAATTGATAACGACCGCTGGCAATTTCACGCCGGCGCGTTTTGTGCTGCTCTGTTTAGCTATTTTTTGTAGTCTGGCTTTTTTGCTGGGCCGCGTTGCCTGGCTGCAAATCATCAAGCCTGACAATCTGGTGAAGCAGGAAGATATGCGCTCCCTCCGCCAGCTGGCGATTGATGCGCCGCGCGGCATGATAATGGATCGCGAAGGTCGCCCCCTGGCGGTGAGCGTGCCCGTCCGGGCCGTCTGGGCCGATCCTAAAACGGTGCTGGCAAAAGGGGGCGTTGGCATTGACGAACGCTGGCAGGCGTTGGCAAACGCGCTGCATCTCTCCCTGGGCACACTTTCGGCGCGAATCAACGCCAACCCGCAGGGGCGTTTTATTTATCTTGCCCGTCAGGTCGATCCCGCACAGGCAAAGTGGATCGATAAGCTGAATCTGCCCGGCATCAATTTACGCGATGAATCCCGCCGTTTTTATCCTGCCGGCCATGTGGCAGCGAACCTGATTGGCTTCACCAATATTGACGGGCAGGGCATTGAAGGCGTGGAAAAAAGCTTCAATGCGCAGCTGACCGGCAAGCCGGGCGTGCGGCAGGTAAGGGAAGACCGCTACGGTCGCGTGGTTGAAAACCTGACGGAAGTGGCGCCCGCACCGGCGCATAACATCCAGTTAAGTATCGACGAGCGGCTGCAAACCATCACCGAAGATGCGCTCGATAATGCCGTGGCCTGGAACAAGGCCGAGTCTGGTGCATCGGTGCTAATTAATATCCCAACCGGGGAAATACTCGCCATGGCGAGCTATCCGGATTTCAACCCCAATAATCGGGAAGGCGCGACGATAAACGATTTCCGTAATCGCGCCATCAGCGATACGTTCGAACCCGGTTCGACGGTCAAGCCGCTGGTGCTGATGACGGCCCTGCAGCAGGGGCTGGTCCAGCCGGACAGCGTAATTGACACGCACCCGTATACCCTTGACGGGCATCGTATCCGCGACGTGGGCTATTATCCTGAACTGACGATGACCGGGATCCTGCAAAAATCGAGCGACACCGGCGTTTCCCGACTCTCCCTGGCAATGCCTGTCCAGCATCTTATTGATACCTATAGAAACTTTGGGTTTGGCACGAATACGGGGCTTGGCTTAACGGGCGAGAGCGCGGGGCTGTTGCCAAATCGTAAATACTGGAGCCAGCTCGATCGTGCGACCTTTGCCTTCGGCTACGGGCTGATGGTGACGCCGCTCCAGCTGGCGCACGTCTACGCCACGATCGGCGGCTTCGGGCTCGAGCGACCTCTCTCAATTACGCGTATCGATCCACCCGTTATCGGGCACCGCGTTATGCCGGAAGAGATCGCGCACGAGGTGGAGCACATGATGGAGAGCGTTGCGCTGCCCGGCGGTGGCGGGGTTAAGGCCGCCGTTCGTGATTACCGGGTGGCAGTGAAAACCGGTACGGCGAAGAAAATTGACGACAGCGGAAAGTACGTCGATAAATACGTCGCCTATACGGCCGGCGTTGCGCCCGCCAGCGATCCGCGCTTTGCTCTGGTGGTGGTCATTAACGATCCGCAAAATGGCGCCTACTACGGCGGTGCCGTTTCCGCACCTGTATTCAGCGAGATTATGGGTAACGTGCTGCGTCTGGAGAATGTGAAACCTGACGGGTTACCGGCGGGCTCCGATCACCTTATCGTTATGCGTTAACCGGGCGTTTATAACCAGGGCGAATAGCGGTACACTTCGCCCTTTGATTATGCTCCGGAGTCACCATGTCCTTCAGCTGTCCCCTTTGCCACGCCACCCTGACGCGCTCAGATAAAAGTTATACCTGTCCGCAGGGGCATCAGTTTGATATGGCAAAAGAAGGCTACGTGAATCTTCTGCCCGTGCAGCATAAGCGCTCCCGCGATCCAGGCGACAGTGCAGAGATGATGCAGGCGCGTCGTGCGTTTCTGGATGCCGGGCACTATCTGCCGCTGCGGGAGACCGTCGCGCAGATGCTGAATGACATCCTGCCGGGTTCAGCCACCGCCATGCTCGATATCGGCTGCGGAGAAGGGTACTACACCGCACGCTTTGCCGGGATTGCCCGTGAGAAGGGCGCGCTGACATTCGGTCTGGACGTGTCGAAAGTGGCCATTCGCGCGGCGGCAAAGCGTTACGCGGACGTGACGTTCTGCGTGGCATCCAGCCACCGGCTGCCGTTTGACGATGCGAGCATGGACGCTGTTATCCGCATTTACGCGCCCTGCAAGGCGGAAGAGCTGGCTCGCGTGGTGAAGCCGGGCGGATGGGTCGTCACCGTGACGCCGGGCCCGCGTCATCTGATGGAGCTGAAAGGGCTGATCTACGACGAAGTGCGTCTGCATGCCCCTCATTCTGAACAGCTGGCCGGTTTTAGCCTGAAGCAGGAGCAAAGCGTAGCGTATGAAATGACGCTGAAAGGGGAAGAGGCTACCGCGTTGCTGCAGATGACGCCGTTCGCGTGGCGGGCAAAACCGGAAGTATGGGAAGCGCTAGCAGCACACTCAACATTTCGCTGCCAGACGGATTTCAGTATCCACGTCTGGCAGCGCGAAGATTAACCGGCGAAGTGTGCCCAGAGGATCTGGGCACCAATGCCAATCAGCACAATTCCTCCCAGGATCTCGGCGCGTTTACCCAGCAGCGGGCCGATAAACCGTCCGACCATCATGCCCAGCGTGGACATAATCAGCGTTGCGCAGCCGATGGCCAGCGCGGTGGCGATAATATTGACCTGCAGGAATGCCAGACCGACCCCGACGGCCATCGCATCAAGGCTGGTGGCAATGGCCGTGGTGACCAGCAGCCAGAACCCGTGGCGGTGCTGCGGCTCCTCTTCTTCATCATCACCGCCGCGAAAACCTTCAATTACCATTCGGCCACCGAGAAACACCAGCAGTACGAAGGCAATCCAGTGGTTCCACTCCAGCACGAACTGGCTGGCGAGCATGCCAAGACCCCAGCCGATAAGCGGCGTCAGCGTTTCGATAGCACCAAAAATGAGGCCGGTACGCAGGGCTTCGGAGAACTTAGGTTTGTGGAGCGTGGCGCCTTTTCCGATGGATGCAGCAAATGCGTCCATGGACATGCCAAAAGCGAGGAGGATCGTAGCGGAGATATTCATAACAGCGTCCAGACCGGGGATATCCATATGACACATCACTGCCCCCAGTAAACAGCAGTTGATGTATCTATGGTCTCGCCTGATCGCGCCGCACATAAGATGTGCTGTCAGCGATCCGTACGCGCCACGTTTTTCAACGAGTATGTTGACACGTACATTTCCTGCGAACAGGAAATCGGCTACTCCCCAACGACGGGCGCAACCTTAACATATTTTGAGAATATAAAACAACAACGAAGAGGCATTATTTAAAATGCTTGGTGATAACGATTTTCATTTGTCTTTAAGCGTGAAAATATCGTTAACAAATAGAGAACAAATTAACGAAGTGGATATAGCTTAGGCTATATTTCTTGCGCAAGATAAACACAGAATATAGCCATTGCTATATATTTAAATCATTGAGTTTTAACGAGTAACTTGTAGAACTTTTCCAGGTCGTCAATATTCTTCACACGAATAAGCAGGCGGCGTTGTTCTAATTGCATCACCAGCACACCGTCTTCGGATAAATTCATCTCTTTAATACGGTTATATTCTATCCACACATTGGCGAAGAAAAAGCCGCGGGATTTAAAAATGATTTTCGGCGTACGGATCCAGAACAGATAAACTGCCATTAATGCCAGCGCACATAATAACCATGTGGTTAATATTGCACCATGACTGGTGACGTTATTGTAAATAAGAATAACGATGAGACCCGCGAAGATAAATGCATCCACGCGCCCGCGTCGCAGAAGGGGAAGGGAGAGCAGCGTCTCGCCGTGACGGCGGGGCATGATGAACTCGTCATAGATCGCGTAAGCCAGAAGGGCAGCAATAAATAAAACCAGTACGATGTCCGTGACAGTCATTCATCCTCCAGATAAAAAAAACCGGGGGCAAGCCCCCGGCCCATAGCATTAAAACTTACAGACCCAGCAGGCCGACAGCGTAGCCCGCGATGCCGATGACGAAGAAGCCAACGATAATCCACAGCGGGTTCACTTTCTTACGCAGCAGCCACATGCAGGCAAAGGTCAACAGCAGCGGTACCAGGCCAGGCATCAGCTGGTCCAGAATCGTCTGCACGGTGGTGACGCGGGTCTGACCATCCTGACCGGTGATGGTCGATACCACCAGCGGGATGTTCACGTGCGTCCACTTGTTAACCAGCGCCCCCATGACAAACAGGCCGAGGATTGACGCCCCCTCAGTCAGTTTCTGCAGGAAGCCGCCGCCCATGTCCTTAACGATGTCCACCCCTTTACGGTAGCCGTAGGCCACACCGTAGTAACGGGTCAGCAGACGCACGGCGTTGAACAGGATGAAGAACAGCAGCGGGCCAAGCAGGCTGCCGCTCATCGCGATACCGGCACCCAGCGCCGCGAAGACCGGACGTACGGTCCCCCAGAAGATAGGGTCACCGACACCGGCCAGCGGGCCCATCAGGCCGACTTTGATACCGTTGATGGCACCATCGTCAATCTCTGCGCCGTTCGCACGCTGTTCTTCCATCGCCAGCGTTACGCCGAGAACCGGAGCCGCTACGTAAGGATGGGTGTTAAAGAATTCCAGGTGACGCTTGATCGCCTGACGGCGCGCCTCGTTGTTTTCCGGGTAAAGGCGTTTGATCGCCGGTACCATGGAGAAGCAGAAGCCCAGCGCCTGCATACGTTCGAAGTTCCATGAACCCTGAAACAGGTTAGAACGGATGAACACGCCACGAATATCACCCGGAGTGAGTTTTTTCTCGGTGGTAGTTTTTGTCATATCAACCATTTCGCTCACCTGTTAGTCCAGTTCGTTATCGAGATCGTTGTTACCAGCAGCCTGCGCTGGGGCACCCGCGACGCGGTTGTATTTCGGGCTGAGCTGGATGTAGAGAATCGCCATCACCGCACCAATCACGCCCAGTGCAACCAGGTTGAAGTTGGTGAAGGCAGCGGTCACGAAGCCGAGGTAGAAGAATGGCATCAGGTAGCCCGCGCGCATCATGTTGATGACCATCGCATAACCGACGACCACGATCATACCGCCCGCGATGTTCAGACCGCCGGTGACCACTTCTGGAATGGCGTTCAGCATGCTCTGGACTTCACTGGTACCGACGGAGATCGCCACGATAACCGCCGGGATCGCGATACGCATCGCCTGCAGGAACAGGGATGAAACGTGGATCCACGACAGTGCCGTGAGGTTGCCGTTTTCGGCCGCCTTATCCGCCGCGTGCTGGAAGGCAACGGTGATAGTACGAACGATGATGGTCAGAACCTGGCCTGCTGCTGCCAGCGGGATCGCCAGGGCGATACCGGCACCAATACTCTGGTGACCAGCAATAACCAGAACGGTCGAAATGATAGAGGCCAGCGCGGCATCGGGCGCAACCGCCGCGCCGATGTTCATCCAGCCCAGGGCGATCATTTCCAGGGTACCACCGATGATGATACCGGTTTTCATGTCACCCAAAACGGCCCCAATCAGCGTACAGGCCACCAGAGGGCGGTGGAACTGAAATTCATCAAGTACGGATTCCATACCCGCAATACATGCGACGACGAACACCAGCACAATCTGAAGAGTGGTAATCTCCATTGCACTTCTCCTATTACATAAGCTTTATATGAGAACCGGCGCGGGCTTATTTCCCAACTTTGCCGATCAAATCCATCATTTTCAGTTTTTGATCCGTGGAAACCTTACGGGCTTCCAGTTCAATACCGCGCGCATTCAGCTTGTTGAATGCCTCGATATCTTTCGCATCGACTGAAATGGCGTTGTTGACCTGCGTTTTGCCCTGACGGAATGCCATACCACCAATGTTCACGGAGGTGATTTTCACGCCGCCTTCAACAATGCGCTCAACGTCTGTCGGGTTAGTGAACAGGAGCATCACGCGTTCACCCGCATATTTCGGGTTGTTGTACACGCGGATCATCTTGGCGACATCCACGACGTGCGCGGTAACGCCAGGAGGAGCAACCTGAGTCAGAAGGGTTTTACGAACGGTATCGGCGGCAACTTCGTCGCTGACCACGATAATACGTCGAACGTTGGTCTCTTTGGTCCAGCGCGTGGCGACCTGGCCGTGGATTAAGCGGTCATCAATACGCGCCAGGCCGATGACCATGTAATCGTTCGGGCCCATCGGTTTTGCCGGTGCTGCCGCTTTTGGTGCCGCTGCAGGAGCAGGGGCAGGTTTTTCAACCGGCTGCGCCTTCAGGGCTTTTACCCCTTCGCGACCGGTTTCAACGGCCAGCGCCACCAGCTCATCGAACGCCGGATTGTCGTCGCGAGCCATGAAGGTTTCCACCAGCATCGGAATATTAACCCCGGCGACAACTTCATAGTGCTCTTTATCGACGACAATGCGGCTGGCGGCATTGAACGGGCTGCCGCCCCATGTATCAACGAGAAACAGCACGCCTTTGCTGGTATCCAGCTTCGCGAGTTGAGCGTTGTACTTCTCTATCAGCGTCTCGGCGTTTTCACCGGGAACGAAATCGATCCAGCCGACGTTTTCCTGCTCGCCCAACAGCATCTCTGCCGTTTTGAGTAGCTGCTCAGCAGCCCAACCATGTGTGCCTATGACAATAGCAATGGTCACTTGCTACCTCCTTTTATTATCATTAATACGCCTGCCAGGCAGCCGTACTGAGAATCGTATTGGCGAACCGAATCGATTCAGATAAGGGTTAGAGTTCAAAAAAACTAAGACTTCCGCGAATTATTTTAGATAGTGAAAAAATAATTTATGTGATGAAGATCCGTAATTTAGCCACGCGTTACAGATTTATCTGTAGCGTAAAGCCGCTGTGTTACAGAACTTTGCAAAGGAACGTAAATCTTTGCTAAAAACACAGTGTCTCTGATATGTTTAGCCTCCGTTTAATAGTTCAGGAGTATAGGGCTACAGCCCACTATATGGACCGTCACCGACGTCAGTCATCTGTCAGGCCACTTCGCGCCTTATTCACCGGCGATCCTCGCCACGTATCGACTCTGTTTGCCTCTGTTTTGCCCACGTTGAGTGGGGCACCGTTTCGTCATTCCTTTAGCAGGAGCTTGTCATGGAATTCTTAATGGACCCGTCAATCTGGGTGGGATTGCTCACGCTGGTGGTGCTGGAGATTGTTCTCGGCATTGATAACCTGGTGTTTATCGCCATCCTTGCGGACAAACTGCCGCCAAAACAGCGTGATAAAGCGCGTCTGATTGGTCTCTCGCTGGCGCTGGTTATGCGACTGGGGCTGCTCTCCGTCATCTCCTGGATGGTCACGCTGACCAAACCGCTGTTCTCCGTCATGGACTACACCTTCTCCGGGCGTGATTTAATCATGCTGATCGGGGGGATATTCCTGCTTTTCAAAGCGACGACGGAGCTACACGAGCGGCTGGAAAACCGTCAGCACGATGATGGGCACGGTAAAGGCTATGCCAGCTTCTGGGTGGTGGTGCTGCAGATCGTGGTGCTTGATGCGGTCTTCTCGCTGGATGCGGTGATCACAGCGGTCGGCATGGTGAATCATCTGCCGGTAATGATGGCGGCTGTCGTCATTGCGATGGCGGTCATGCTGCTGGCCTCGAAGCCGCTGACGCGCTTCGTCAACCAGCATCCGACGGTGGTCGTGCTGTGTCTGAGCTTCCTGCTGATGATTGGCCTGAGCCTGGTGGCGGAAGGTTTTGGCTTCCATATTCCGAAAGGCTACCTGTACGCCGCGATTGGCTTCTCGATCCTGATCGAACTGTTCAACCAGATTGCGCGCCGTAACTTTATTAAGCAGCAGTCGAATCAGCCGCTGCGCGCCCGTACCGCAGATGCCATTCTGCGCCTGATGGGCGGTCGTCGTCAGGTGAACGTTCAGTCTGATTCCGAAAACCATAACCCGGTTCCGGTCCCGGAAGGGGCGTTTGTGGAACAAGAGCGCTACATGATCAACGGCGTGCTCTCCCTGGCCTCCCGTTCGCTGCGCGGCATCATGACGCCGCGCGGGGAAATCAGCTGGGTTGATGCAAACCTGAGCGTGGATGAAATTCGCCAGCAGCTGCTCTCTTCTCCGCACAGCCTGTTCCCGGTGTGTCGCGGAGAGCTGGATGAGATCATCGGCGTCGTGCGGGCGAAAGAGATGCTGGTGGCCCTGGAAGAGGGCGTTAACGTGGAAGCCGTTGCCGCCGCGTCGCCTGCAATTGTCGTGCCGGAAACGCTGGATCCTATCAACCTGCTCGGGGTGCTGCGTCGCGCTCGCGGTAGCTTTGTTATCGTCACCAACGAGTTTGGCGTGGTGCAGGGGCTGGTTACGCCGCTGGACGTGCTGGAAGCGATTGCCGGTGAATTCCCGGATGCCGACGAAACGCCAGAGATCGTTGCCGACGGTGAAGGCTGGCTGGTTAAAGGTACCACCGACCTGCACGCGCTCTCGCACACGCTGGGGCTGGAAAACGTGATCAACGATGAAGAAGACATCGCGACCGTTGCCGGTCTGGTTATCGCTGTTAACGGGCAAATCCCGCGCGTCGGAGATGTGATCGAGCTGGGGCCGCTGCACATTACGATCGTTGAAGCCAACGACTATCGGGTTGATATGGTTCGCATTGTTAAAGAACAATCTGCCCACGACGAAGATGAGTAAGCCGGCTTAGCGCAGCGGCATTAACGGCACGATGTGCCCGTTATGATGCGCTGGCGGGGATGAACTTCCCGCCAGCCACTTCGGAAAATCCCGCAGCGGCATCGGCCGCGCATAGAAAAAACCCTGCAGGACAGGCACGCCATGACGGCGCAAGTAGCGCGCCTGCTCCTCCGTCTCGACCCCTTCAGCCACCAGTTCAATATTCAGCCGCTGACCCAGCGCAATAATCATATCCGTCACCGTCGAGTTCACGGCGTCGGTACCGATGGCGGTGGTAAACGACTGGTCGATTTTCAGCACGTCCGGGTGCAGCTTTTCAAGCCAGGAGAGGGAGCTGTTCCCGGTACCAAAATCGTCGATGGCGAGCTTCACCCCTTTGCGATGCAGTTCCCGCACGATGCGATAATCCGCATCCAGCAGCGCATCCCGTTCAGTGAGTTCAATCACCAGCTGCTGGAGCGGACTGGCGCTGAACCAGAGGCGGTTCAGGTCCTGTATTAACACCGCGTGGCGGAAATGGCTGGCAGCGACGTTAATACCGATGTGAAAACCGGCGCTGGAAGGGAAGTAGCCTATCTGGCGCACCGTTTCGGCGATGACATAGCGGGTCAGGGGGACAATCTGGTTATGCTCTTCTGCCAGAGGGATAAACACCTCCGGGGTGATCCAACCCTGACGGGGATTATTCCAGCGCAGCAGGATCTCCACGCCGGTGCACGCCTGGGTACGGGCATTCACCAGCGGCTGGCAGAAAAGCTCAAATTCCCGCCCCGCAATGCCCATATCGATCTCCCACGTAAAGCTCATCCGGTTTGCCGTTGCCAGCCAGGCGAGATAGCCCAGCAGCAGGCTGAGCATCAGCCCCAGCGGCAGCTGGGCTGGCAGGCTTTTTAAGGCTAACTCTCCAGGACCTGGCCCGCTGACCGTAATGGTGAAAGGATTTCGGGTTGATGACTGCCGGAAAAGAGAGCCCTTTTCATCAAACGTCAGGCTGTCGCTGACGCGTTGTCCATAGCGCAAAAAGCGATCGCCTACGGTCAGCGCCACGTCATTAATAAGTGGGCGCTGGGGCTCGAGGATCATTTTGGCGATCAGGTCGATATTGATGATCTCGATAACGCCTGCTTCACCGTCCTGAGAGACGGGATACCACTGGATCAATATCGGACTACCCTTAAGCAGCCACTGGTCGCTCGATAAAATCAGCTTCGCCGTGCTGGAGGGTAATTCTTTCAGGAAGTCGCGAACGGGCACGTTGCGGCTGCCGAAAATACTCGAGCAGTACAGGATCCCGTCGTTAATCAGGGCGATGGAGCGTACCGTCTGCAAAATGGCGGCCTGCTTTCGCAGCGCCAGGTGCGCCTGCGGGCAGGGCTGCCCCACCAGGGGCTGAAGCACGCTGCGGCGGTTCTCTAAAGAAAGCAGGACGTTATCAAGGGCGCGAACGGTGTGGCTGGTAAAATCGAGGATCCGCTGTTGGTTAACATTGCGCTGTGAAATAAAGCGAATGCCTAACGTCAGGATGAGCGTGAGGAGCGCAACCGTGACACAGACGATAACGCGTTTTCGGCGATAGTTTTTAATGATCGTTTGTGCAGTTTGCATGAACGGTCGCCTGATAAGCCTCCAGCCACAAAAGCCGGACGCAACAGTAAAAGTGTAGTGGGGAAAGCAGAAGGAGACGAGAAAGAAGAGGGAAATTCGCCCATCCGTTGCAGATGGGCGAAAGGCAGTATTAGTCGCACTGCACCTTAATGGCCAGGCCACCGCGGGACGTCTCGCGGTATTTCGCGTTCATGTCCTTGCCGGTTTCGTACATGGTTTCAATCACCTTATCCAGCGATACGCGAGGTTCGCTGGTACGGCGCATCGCCATACGTGAGGCGTTGATGGCTTTCACCGAGGCAATCGCGTTACGCTCAATGCACGGCACCTGCACCTGGCCCGCGACCGGGTCACAGGTCAGACCGAGGTTATGTTCCATACCGATTTCCGCCGCCACGCAGACCTGCTCTGGGCTTGCGCCCAGCAGCTCTGCCAGACCGGCCGCCGCCATGGAGCAGGCAACGCCCACTTCACCCTGACAGCCCACTTCCGCGCCGGAAATGGAGGCGTTCATTTTGTACAGCGCACCGATGGCACCTGCCGCCAGGAAATAGCGGATGTAAATGTCCGGCGTCACGGGCTCAATAAAGTGATCGTAATACGCCAGCACTGCCGGAACGATACCGCAGGCACCGTTGGTTGGCGCCGTCACGACGCGGCCACCCGCGGCGTTCTCTTCGTTAACCGCCAGGGCAAACATGTTTACCCAGTCGACCACGTTCATCGGGTCATTGGAGAACTTGTCCGTGGTCACCAGCATACGGCGCAGGGCAGAGGCACGACGCGGTACGCGCAGTGGACCCGGCAGAACGCCTTCGGTGTTCATCCCGCGGTCGATACAGGCGCGCATGGTTTGCCAGACGTTCGCAAAATAGTCTTCAATCTCTTTTTTACTGTGCAGGGCCAGTTCGTTCTGCATCACCATGCCGGACAGTGAAAGACCGGTCTCTTTGCAGTAGCCCAGCATTTCGGTAGCCGATTTGAACGGGTACGGTACGCTGACGTCGCCGACGCTGTCTTTGCCAAAATGCTCTTCATCCACGATGAAGCCACCGCCGATGGAGTAGTACGTTTTGCTGTAAATCTCTTTTTCACCGCTGTAAGCGTGAATGGTCATGCCGTTTTCGTGCAGCGGCAGGTTGTCGCTGCGAAAACGCATGCCGTCATCCTGCGGGAAATCGACTTCCTGCTGGCCGTTTGCCAGCAGCAGGCGGCCGCGTGTTTCCACGTCGCGGATGAATGCCGGGATGGCATCAATATCTACGGTATCCGGCATATTGCCTGCCAGACCCATAATAATGGCGATATCGGTGTGGTGGCCTTTACCCGTTAATGACAGCGAGCCGTAAACATCCACGGCGACACGGGTAACGCTTTCCAGTAATCCTTTTTCGACCAGATCATCGACGAACTGTTTACCGGCCTTCATCGGGCCAACAGTATGGGAAGACGAAGGGCCAATTCCCACTTTGAACATGTCGAATATACTAATCACTTTCACACTCCTGACAGGGTTACCGGGGTTCCAGTAACGATGTTATAACTGCGCATAGTGTAAGAGGGAACACCGACCTCGGCTTAACTATTCACATGAATTAAACTAATGGTTAACGATGGGTTTTGCTAATAGCGCGACGCGGATCGCAAACCTGCAAAAAAGGATGGAATGTAAAGTATAGTCAAGGTTTCAGGCCGATTTGCAGCGCAAGTTCGCGAATAATACCCGCCGTCATGCCCCAGACAAAATAATGCTGATACCAGGACAACCAGACCCGATGGTCATGCCCCCGTCGATGGATATCCAGCGGGTGATAACGACTTAGCCGGAGCGCCTCTTCAAGCGGCATTTCAAATACCGCAGACACCTCATCGACGCTGGCGTGATACTGCAGGCCGGGCGGGATAATGCCCACCACCGGCGTGACCTGAAAACCGGTAACGCTGTCGACGGGCGGCAGCACGCCGATAACTTCCACCGCCTCCGGCGGAATGGCCACCTCTTCCTGCGCTTCCCGCAGCGCGGCGGCAATCAGCGAGGCGTCGGAGCTGTCTACGGCCCCCCCCGGAAAGGCGACCTGACCCGCGTGCTTACGTAAATGGGGAGAACGCTGGGTGAGCAGCAGGCCCGGCTGCGCGCGACGCACGACCGGGATCAGCACGGCCGCTTGTCGCTGGTTCAGCGCTTCGCGGTTGACCTGCGGTCGTAATAGCTGAAAGCGAGATAAAAAATCGTCCAGCGTCAGGTTCTCTTTTTCCACCCGTGATTACTCCAGTTGTTTCAGGATACGGTTAACTTTATCAAAGGTTTCCTGATATTCCGCATCGACCTGGCTATCGGCAACAATGCCGCCCCCGGCCGAACAGTAAAGGTTTCCGTCGCAGGCGGTCAGCGTGCGAATGGTAATGCTGGTATCCATGGTGCCGCACAGGCTGATATAGCCGATGCTGCCGCACCAGGCGTTGCGGCGGTGCGGCTCCAGCTCATCAATAATCTCCATCGCCCGTACCTTTGGCGCGCCGGTGATGGAGCCGCCCGGGAACGCGGCGCGGAGCAGATCGCAGGCGGTGCGAGAGGCAGGGAGACGCGCGGTAATGGTACTGACCAGATGATGCACCGCCGGGAAAGGCTCGACGACAAACAGCTCCGGCACGCGCACGCTGCCCGGTTCGGCGACGCGGCCAATGTCGTTACGCATCAGATCGACAATCATCAGGTTTTCGGCGCGGTCTTTCGGCGAGGCGGCCAGCTTTTCCGCCTGCTGGCGATCGGCGTCGGGATCGGCAAGACGCGGCAGGGTGCCTTTAATCGGACGGGTTTGAATCGTGCCCTCGGCCAGATGAATAAAGCGCTCGGGAGACAGGCTCAGTATGGCCCCCTGTTCCAGACGGACAAACGCGCTGAACGGCGCCTTATTGCTGGCATTTAGGCGGGTAAACGCCTGCCACTCATCTCCCCGGTATGTCGCCTGGAAGCGCTGGGCGAGGTTAACCTGATAGCAGTCACCGCTTTGCAGATACGCCTGAACGCGCGCGAATTTTTCGGCATACTCCGCTGCGCTCATATTTGAGCTCCAGCCGGAGGTCAGCGTAAACGTCTGTGCCGGGGCAGGCTGCTGCGCCTCAAGCCACGCCAGACGCGCCTGCACGTCATGATGGCTCAGCAGGGAAAACGTTTTTTTCAGATGATCGACAATTAACGCCCAGTCATACAGCCCCACGGCCATGTCTGGCAGGGAAATATCAGCCTGCGCATGCTTCGGCAGCGTTTCGAAACGGCGTCCCAGATCGTAACCAAACAGGCCCAGCGCGCCTCCCTGAAAAGGGAGGTCCGGGTTCGGCGCGGCAGATAAGCCCAGCGCGCTAATGGCTTGCTGCAGCTGTTTCAGGGGATCGTCCGTTAACGACAGGTCATCGGTTGTCAGCGTCTTTAGCGGATCGGCCACCAGAATGTCGAAGCGGCTATAGGGATGGTCCGCATGGCCGGAATGCAGCAGCATCGCAAACGGAAGATGGCTCAGGCGGGCAAACCAGAATTCAGCGGCGTCTGCACGCCAGGGCAAGGTAATAACAGTGGGGAAGCGCATGTTCATGTGTGGCATACTACCGGGCAGCGTGAAATAATTAGCGCGAATAATTTAGCAGGAGTTGACGATGTTTGCAGGTTTACCTTCTCTGAGCCATGAACAGCAGCAGAAAGCGGTTGAGCGAATTCAGGAACTGATGTCCCAGGGGATGAGCAGCGGACAGGCGATTACCGTTGTCGCCGAGGAGATTCGCGCCAGTCATTCCGGCGAGCGGATCATGGCGCGTTTCGAAGATGAAGATGAAGAACCAGAAGAGTAATCGGACTTACACCGCCGCGATAATCTTGATCTCTACCTTATATTCCGGTTTCATCAGCGTGGCCTGTACGGTGCAGCGTACAGGCGCGTGACCCGCCACTACCCATGCATCCCAGGCTTTGTTCATCGCCGCGAAATCATCTTTGTTTGCCAGGAAAATCGTCGCATCCAGAATGCGGGATTTGTCGCTGCCCTGTTTTTCCAGCACCGCGTCAATCTGCGCCAGAGTGTTAGCCGTCTGCTCGAACGCATCCGCGTCCAGGTTAGCCGGTACGCCGGTGTAGTAAAGCGTCTGGTTATGGATCACCACATCAGACCAGCGGGCTTCGGCATCAATGCGCACAATTGTCATAAACGTTTCCTCGTTATTTTTCGTCGTCAGGCGGCAAGACTGCCATATTGTTCTCGTGTCGTCACTATTTGGGGTGGCACAGGAGAGGATGGGCTGACATAATCCCTGTGCAAAAATACAGTGAGAGAGCACCGTGGCAGACGATTTTTCCCCTGAAGGTCAATTAGCGCAGGCTATTCCCGGCTTCAAGCCCCGTGAGCCTCAGCGTCAGATGGCGCACGCCGTTGCACGCGCCATCGATAAGGCTCAGCCGCTGGTGGTCGAAGCCGGTACCGGCACGGGTAAAACGTATGCTTACCTTGCTCCGGCGCTGCGCGCGAAAAAGAAGGTGATTATTTCCACCGGTTCGAAGGCGCTGCAGGATCAGCTCTACAGCCGCGATTTGCCCACGGTGGCTAAGGCGCTGAAATACAAGGGGCGTTTGGCCTTGCTGAAGGGGCGCTCTAACTATCTCTGCCTGGAACGTCTTGAGCAGCAGGCGCTGGCGGGCGGCGACCTGCCGGTGCAAACCCTCAGCGACGTCATTATCCTTCGCGCCTGGGCGAACCAGACCGAGGAGGGCGATATCAGCACCTGCGCGAGCGTGCCGGAAGATTCCCCGGCCTGGCCGCTGGTGACCAGCACCAACGACAACTGCCTCGGCAGCGACTGTCCGCTGTACAAAGACTGCTTCGTGGTGAAAGCGCGCAAAACGGCGATGGACGCGGACGTGGTGGTGGTGAACCACCATCTGTTCCTCGCGGATATGGTCGTCAAGGACAGCGGCTTCGGCGAGCTGATCCCGGAGGCGGACGTGATGATCTTCGACGAAGCCCACCAGCTTCCGGACATCGCCAGCCAGTATTTCGGCCAGTCGCTTTCCAGCCGCCAGCTGCAGGATCTGGCGAAAGATTTCACCATCGCCTACCGGACCGAACTCAAAGATACCCAGCAGCTGCAGAAATGCGCCGACCGTCTGGCGCAAAGCGCGCAGGATTTCCGCTTGCAGCTCGGCGAGCCGGGCTATCGCGGTAACCTGCGCGAGCTTCTCGCGGACAAAAACATTCAGCGCGCGCTGCTGCTGCTCGATGATGCCCTGGAACTCTGCTACGACGTGGCAAAACTGTCCCTCGGCCGCTCCGCGCTGCTGGACGCGGCCTTCGAGCGCGCCACGCTCTATCGCGGGCGGCTCAAACGGCTGAAAGAGATTAACCAGCCGGGGTTCAGCTACTGGTATGAGTGCACCTCGCGGCACTTCACGCTGGCGCTCACGCCGCTGACGGTAGCGGATAAGTTTAAAGAGGTGATGGCGCAAAAACCGGGAAGCTGGATCTTCACCTCGGCAACCCTGTCGGTGAATGACGATCTGCATCACTTCACGGAACGTCTCGGCATTGAGGCGTCGGAATCCCTGCTCCTGCCCAGCCCGTTCGATTACGAAAAACAGGCGCTGCTCTGCGTGCCTCGTAATCTGCCTCTGCCGAACCAGCCGGGTGCGGCGCGCCATCTGGCCGCGATGTTAAAACCGATGATCGAGGCCAACAACGGCCGCTGCTTTATGCTCTGCACCTCTCACGCCATGATGCGTGACCTCGCCGAGCAGTTCCGCGCCACCATGACGCTGCCTGTGCTGCTGCAGGGCGAAACCAGCAAAGGCCAGCTGTTACAGCAGTTTGTCAGCGCCGGGAATGCCCTGCTGGTGGCTACCAGCAGCTTCTGGGAAGGGGTGGACGTGCGGGGCGATACGCTCTCGCTGGTGATCATTGATAAGCTGCCGTTTACCTCCCCGGACGACCCGCTGCTGAAGGCGCGCATGGAAGACTGCCGCCTGCGCGGGGGCGATCCTTTCGATGAGGTACAGCTGCCGGACGCGGTGATTACGCTCAAGCAGGGGGTAGGGCGATTGATCCGCGACGTTACCGATCGCGGGGTGCTGGTCATTTGCGATAACCGGCTGGTGATGCGCCCTTACGGGGCAACCTTCCTCGCCAGCCTTCCGCCCGCGCCGCGTACGCGGGATATAAAACGCGCGGTGCGTTTCCTGGCAAACCCAACGGCGGAGTAATTTACCCCGGAGTGTGCTAAGATGCGCGCCATTTTGTGACTGACCCTTGCGAGAGCGCGACGACTGATGCGAATTCTGGCTATTGATACTGCGACAGAGGCTTGCTCTGTCGCTCTGTTGAACGACGGTGCTGTTTCTGCCCATTTCGAAGAGTGCCCACGGGAACACACCCAACGCATTCTGCCCCTGGTAAAAGCCATTTTAACCCAGGGCAACACCTCCTTAACCGACCTCGACGCGCTGGCCTTTGGCCGTGGCCCCGGCAGCTTTACGGGCGTACGTATCGGGATCGGCATTGCGCAGGGGCTGGCGCTGGGCGCCGAACTGCCGATGATCGGCGTCTCTACCCTTGCCACCATGGCGCAGGGCGCATGGCGCATGACCGGGGCAACGCGCGTCCTGGCCGCGATTGATGCCCGCATGGGCGAAGTTTACTGGGCCGAATACACCCGCGACGAGCACGGCGTATGGCACGGTGAAGAGACGGAAGCCGTGCTTAAGCCGGAAGCGGTCACTGAGCGGCTGCAACAGCTCTCCGGCGAGTGGGCAACCGTCGGCACCGGCTGGCCGGCGTGGCCTGACATGGCAAACGACACCGGGGTGACGCTGGTGGACGGCAACATGCTGCTGCCGGCTGCGGAAGATATGCTTCCGATTGCCTCCCAGCTGCTCGCAGCAGGAAAAACCGTTGCCGTTGAACACGCGGAGCCGGTTTATTTGCGAAACACCGTTGCGTGGAAGAAACTTCCGGGCCGCGAGTGAATCTCAGTAACAGGAACTGAGAAAAAGGAGTCGCATCATGGCGGTTCAGACTAAAGTAGTACGCCTTATTATGGCAGGCGCGGTTGCCATAGCACTGAGCGGATGCGTTTCCGTTCCTGATGCGATTAAGGGCAGCAGCCCGACGCCACAGCAGGATCTGGTTCGGGTGATGAATGCGCCTGAGCTGTACGTTGGCCAGGAAGCGCGGTTTGGCGGTAAGGTCATCGACGTACAAAACCAGCAGGGAAAAACCCGTCTGGAGATCGCGACCGTTCCGCTGGACAGCGGCGCACGGCCTGTACTGGGTGAGGCCTCCCGCGGGCGTATCTATGCGGACGTCAGTGGTTTCCTCGATCCGGTCGATTTTCGCGGGCAGCTGGTGACCGTCGTCGGGCCGATTACCGGCGCGGTGCAGGGCAAAATCGGCAGTACGCCGTATAAATTTATGACCATGCAGGTCAACGGGTATAAACGCTGGCGGCTGGCACAGCAGGTGATCATGCCGCCTCAGCCGATGGATCCGTGGATGTGGGGTCCACATCCTTATCGTTACGGCTACCCGGGCTGGGGCTGGTATAACCCGGGTCCTGCACAGGTTCAGACGATCGTTACTGAGTAACTTACTGTTATTGTTAGAAAAGAGACAGCGGCTCAGCCGCTGTCTCTGTTTTTTTACGGATAAAACGAAAAAAAAGAGTGACGCGCTTCGCAACCTTAAATGTGAACAATTAATAAACTGGTACGCTGAGTTAATATAATGTTAACAAACTGTTTATTATCGGGGTTGTGATGACGACGAACACTCATTTCAGAGGTGATGCATTGAAGAAGGTTTGGCTTAACCGTTATCCCGCAGATGTTCCTGCTGAGATCAATCCTGACCGTTATCAATCCCTGGTGGAATTATTTGAGCACTCGGTAAGGCGCTACGCGGACCAGCCCGCATTCGTGAATATGGGCGAGGTCATGACGTTCCGTAAGCTTGAGGAGCGTAGCCGCGCGTTTGCTGCGTATCTGCAGGAAGGGCTGGGGCTGCAAAAAGGGGACCGCGTCGCGCTGATGATGCCGAACCTGCTGCAATACCCGGTGGCGTTGTTTGGTATCCTGCGAGCCGGGATGATTGTCGTCAACGTCAACCCGCTGTACACCCCGCGCGAGCTGGAGCATCAGCTGAACGACAGCGGCGCGGCCGCGATTGTCATTGTGTCCAACTTCGCCCATACGCTGGAAAAAGTGGTCGACAAAACCCAGGTTAAACACGTCATCCTGACGCGCATGGGGGATCAACTCTCCACAGCCAAAGGCACGCTGGTTAACTTTGTCGTCAAATACGTCAAGCGCCTGGTGCCAAAATACCACCTGCCGGACGCCATCTCTTTCCGCCGCGCGCTGCATGCGGGCTACCGTATGCAGTATGTGAAACCCGAAGTGGTCGCGGAAGATCTTGCGTTTCTGCAATACACGGGCGGGACCACCGGCGTCGCCAAAGGGGCCATGCTTACCCACCGCAATATGCTGGCAAACCTTGAACAGGTGAACGCCACCTACGGGCCGCTGCTGCATCCGGGCAAAGAGGTGGTGATCACCGCGCTTCCGCTGTATCACATCTTTGCGCTGACCATGAACTGCCTGCTGTTTATTGAACTGGGTGGCCAGAACATCCTCATCACCAACCCGCGCGATATCCCGGGCCTGGTGAAAGAGCTGGCGAAATATCCGTTCACCGCCATGACCGGGGTTAATACCCTGTTTAACGCGCTGCTTAATAACAAAGAGTTCCAGCAGCTGGATTTCTCCACGCTGCATCTCTCTGCGGGGGGCGGCATGCCGGTTCAGCAGGCGGTCGCCGAGCGCTGGGTGAAGCTCACCGGTCAGTATTTGCTGGAAGGCTATGGGCTGACGGAATGTGCTCCGCTGGTCAGCGTGAACCCACACGATATCGACTATCATAGTGGAAGCATTGGTCTGCCGGTTCCTTCCACCGAGGCCAAACTGGTCGATGATAACGATAACGAAGTCGCGCCGGGCGAGCCGGGTGAGCTTTGCGTCAAAGGTCCGCAGGTGATGCTGGGTTACTGGCAGCGTCCCGATGCGACCGATGAAATCATCAAAGACGGCTGGCTGCACACCGGTGATATTGCGGTAATGGATGACGAGGGCTTCCTGCGCATCGTCGATCGTAAGAAAGACATGATCCTGGTCTCCGGCTTCAACGTCTATCCGAATGAGATCGAAGACGTGGTTATGCAGCACAGCGGCGTACTCGAGGTGGCGGCTGTCGGTGTCCCTTCCGGCAGCAGCGGCGAAGCGGTTAAGATATTTGTGGTCAAGAAAGATCCTTCCCTGACGGAGGAGGCGCTGGTAACGTTCTGCCGTCGTCAGCTGACGGGCTACAAGGTGCCGAAGCTGGTTGAATTCCGCGATGAGCTGCCGAAATCCAACGTCGGAAAGATATTACGACGAGAATTACGTGACGAAGCCCGTGGCAAAGTAGACAATAAGGCCTGAGCTTCACGCTAATCGCCCAGACGCCGGTTAAGCCGGCGTTTTTTATGGGCGCAAACAAAAGAGAACCCGTTTTGAATTACCAGATGATCACGACCAACGACGAGCTGGCTTCGCTGTGCGAAGTGACGCGCGACTTTCCTGCCATTGCCCTGGATACCGAGTTTGTCCGTACCCGGACCTATTATCCGCAGCTGGGTTTGATTCAGATGTACGACGGTAAACACGTGTCGCTGATTGACCCTCTCGGCATTACCGACTGGACGCCGATGCGTGACCTGCTGCTCGATACCGCCGTGACGAAATACCTGCACGCAGGCAGTGAGGATCTGGAAGTCTTTCTGAACACCTTTGGCATCATGCCCCAGCCGCTGATTGACACGCAGATCCTCGCGGCATTCAGCAATCGTCCGCTCTCATGGGGCTTTGCTGCCATGGTAGAGGAGTATACGGGCCTGACGCTGGATAAAAGCGAATCCCGTACCGACTGGCTGGCGCGTCCGCTTACCGAGCGTCAGCTGGAGTATGCGGCGGCAGACGTGTTTTACCTGCTGCCGATTGCCGGACAGCTGATGAAAGAGGCAGAAGCCTCCGGCTGGCTCGCTGCTGCGCTGGACGAGTGCCGTATGACCCAGCAGCGTCGTCAGGAAGTGGTCGACCCGAAAGAGGCCTGGCGCGATATCAGCAACGCCTGGCAGCTGCGTACGCGTCAGCTGGCATGCCTGCAGCTGCTGGCAGACTGGCGCTTGCGTAAAGCGCGCGAGCGCGATCTGGCCGTTAACTTTGTGGTTCGCGAAGAGCATCTCTGGGCGGTCGCGCGCTATATGCCGGGCAGCCTGGGCGAGCTGGACAGCATTGGGCTTTCGGGCAGCGAGATCCGCTTCCACGGCAAAACCCTGCTGGCGCTGGTCGCAAAAGCGCAGGAGCTGCCGGAAGATGCGCTGCCGGAACCGCTGCTTAACCTGATGGACATGCCGGGCTATCGCAAAGCGTTTAAGGATATCAAAGCGCTGGTGCAGGCAGTTGCAGCGGAAAGCAAGCTGAGCGCGGAACTGCTCGCCTCACGTCGTCAGATTAACCAGCTGCTGAACTGGCACTGGAAGCTGAAGCCGCAGAGTGGCGTGCCGGAAATGGTGGCGGGCTGGCGCGGGAAATTGATGGCCGATCGCCTGAATACGCTGCTGGAAGCATACCCACGCTGAAGAATTGTAGCCCCGGTAAGCGCAGCGCCACCGGGGAAATTGCCGGGCGGCGCGACGCTTGCCCGGCCTACAAAACCACAAACGGATTAACGCGACTCTTCCGCTTCCGGGAGCGTAACGTTCAGCTCCAGAATCGAAATATCCCCGTCTTTTTGTTCCAGCTGCACCGTCACCATCTCCGGGTCAATCTGCACGTACTTACAGATCACTTCCAGGATGTCCTTGCGCAGCTGCGGCAGGTAGTGAGGCTCGGCGTCGCTACGACGACGCTCCGCAACGATAATTTGCAGACGTTCTTTTGCGATGTTGGCGGTGTTCTTTTTCCGCGAGAGAAAAAAGTCCAGTAATGCCATAACTTATCCTCCGAACAGGCGTTTGAGGAAACCTTTCTTCTCTTCTTCAATGAAGCGGAAAGGACGTTCTTCTCCCAGCAGACGGTCAACGGTATCGGCGTAAGCTTTACCTGCATCTGCCAATGTATCAAGGATCACTGGCTCGCCCTGGTTAGACGCGCGTAACACGGACTGATCTTCCGGGATAACGCCTACCAGCTTAATGCGCAGGATCTCCAGCACGTCTTCCATGCTCAGCATGTCACCTTTGTTCACGCGGCCCGGATTGTAGCGGGTGAGCAGCAGGTGTTCTTTAATCGGGTCTTCGCCATTTTCCGCACGACGGGATTTAGAGGCGAGGATGCCCAGAATTCGGTCTGAGTCACGCACGGATGAAACTTCAGGGTTGGTGGTGATGATCGCTTCATCAGCGAAGTAGAGCGCCATCAGGGCACCGGTTTCGATGCCCGCAGGGGAGTCGCAGACAATGAAGTCGAAATCCATTTTTTTCAGATCGTCGAGCACCTTTTCCACGCCTTCACGGGTCAGGGCGTCTTTGTCACGCGTCTGAGAAGCCGGGAGAATGTAGAGGTTCTCGGTGCGCTTGTCTTTGATCATCGCCTGGTTAAGCGTGGCATCGCCCTGAATGACGTTTACGAAGTCATACACGACGCGACGCTCACATCCCATGATGAGGTCGAGGTTACGCAGACCGATATCGAAGTCGATAACGATGGTTTTCTTTCCCTTCTGGGCCAAACCAGTAGCGATGGCCGCGCTGGAGGTGGTCTTGCCAACGCCTCCTTTACCCGAAGTAACAACAATAATGCGTGCCATAGAAATTCCTTGTTAAAAAGGGATCAATTCAACGGTTGAACGGTCAACGCGTCGTCTGCCAGAAGCAGGCGAGCCGCTTTGCCATAAAATTCGGCTGGGATCTTGTCGCTCAGCCAATATTCACCTGCGATGGACACCAGTTCCGCCGTCAGGTGAGTACAAAATATTTGCGCATCTCGATCGCCACTTGCACCTGCGAGCGCACGTCCACGCATCATACCGTATACGTGAATATTGCCATCTGCAATCAGCTCAGCGCCAGCACTGACGTGGCTTGTAACAATCAGATCACAGTTTGGTGCATAAATGCGCTGACCGGAACGAACCGGCACATCAATCATTCGCGTTTTTGTGACGGTAGTAACGTTTTGCACCACAGGAGGGGGCGTTTGCACGGCAACGGGTGCCGCACGCGAGGCTTTTTCTTTACCCTCATTCAGAAGAGGCAGCCCCGCACGCTCAATTTCCGCTTTCAGCTCAGTATCTTTGCAGCCGCTGATGCCCACGATTCGCAGTCCGGTCGAGGAGACGGCCTGCTGGAGAAGCTTCCAGTTAACCGGAGCCTCAAGACCGCTAACGTTGATAACAACAGGGGCGTGCTTCAGAAAGGCGGGAGCCTGGGCGATTTTGTCTTCTAACGCCTGACGAATAACCTCGGGTTTTGCATCATGCAAATGTACCACTGATAAGGTGAAGCTACTGCCTTTAAGCTCGATGGGCGTGTTTGACATCCTGGCCTTACTCAATTTGCTATTAACCGCAACCACTCGCTGCGATATTCCGAAGAGTATCAGGCATGTTATAGTCAGGAGTATATTGAGGCAAGCAACCACCCATTAATTCAGAGTAAAAACATGTTTTGTGTGATCTACAGAAGTACAAGCCGTGACCAGACCTATCTTTATGTCGAAAAGAAAGACGATTTTTCACGCGTGCCTGACGAATTAATGAAGAACTTTGGCCGACCACAGCTGGCGATGCTGCTGCCGCTTGATGGTCGTAAGAAACTGATTAATGCCGATCTGGATAAAGTGAAAACGGCCTTAGCCGAGCAAGGCTATTATTTACAGCTTCCACCGCCACCCGAGAATTTATTAAAACAGCATCTTGAGGCGAACGGTAAAAAATAGTCTCAACTGTTTTTGGGCACAACACATCAACCGTTTAGGGGTCGACCATGTATCAACATCATAACTGGCAAGGTGCATTACTGGATTATCCCGTCAGCAAAGTGGTTTGCGTGGGCAGCAACTACGCAAAACATATTCAGGAGATGGGCAGCGCGACGCCAGAAGAGCCGGTCCTGTTTATTAAGCCTGAAACGGCGCTTTGCGATATCCGCCAGCCGCTGGCGCTGCCGCAGGGGCTGGGCTCGGTGCATCACGAAGTTGAGCTCGCGGTGCTGATCGGCGCGACGCTGCGCCAGGCCTCAGAAGAACATGTTCAAAAAGCGATTGCCGGATACGGCGTGGCGCTGGATCTGACCCTGCGTGACGTTCAAGGCAAAATGAAGAAAGCAGGGCAGCCGTGGGAAAAAGCCAAAGGGTTTGATAATTCCTGCCCGATTTCGGCGTTTGTGCCGGTGAGCGAATTTACCGGCGATCCGCAGGACACGCCGCTCAGCCTGAAGATTAACGGCGAGATCCGCCAGCAGGGCACCACCGCGGACATGATCCACAAGATTGTGCCGCTGATCGCCTACATGAGCCGCTTCTTTACCCTGAAACCGGGTGATGTGATCCTGACCGGAACCCCAGAAGGCGTTGGTCCGCTGCTCAGCGGTGACGAGCTTGAGGTCGGTTTTAACGGCCTGTCGCTGAAAACCCGCGTGCTGTAACCGCATCTTGCCGCCTCAAGAGGGCGGCAAAACTTGCAACAACGTGCCAGACTCGTTATAAGGTGCGCTTTCTTTTGACGTGTGGACATCCTGATGAACGACATCCCTTTCTGGCAAAGCAAAACTCTCGACGACATGACTGACGCGGAATGGGAATCATTGTGCGACGGCTGTGGGCAGTGCTGCCTGCACAAGCTGATGGATGAAGATACGGATGAAATCTACTTCACCAACGTTGCCTGCAAGCAGCTAAACATTAAAACCTGTCAGTGCCGCAACTATGAGCGCCGGTTTGAATTTGAGCCTGACTGCATCAAGTTAACCCGGGATAATCTGCCGACGTTTGAATGGCTGCCGCATACCTGCGCGTATCGCCTGCTGGCGGAAGGGAAAGGTCTGCCTGACTGGCATCCGCTGTTAACCGGTTCAAAAGCGGCGATGCACGGTGAACGCATTTCTGTGCGCCACATCGCGGTGAAAGAGTCCGAGGTGCGTGACTGGGAAGACCACATCATGAACCACCCGACCCGTTAAGATTAAAAAACCCGCCGAGGCGGGTTTTTTATTGTGTTTGTGCGGCCTGATGCCCTCACCCCAACCCTCTCCCACGGGAGAGGGCGCAAACACTAAAAAACGGCAACCGAGGTTGCCGTTTTGCTTTTACCTTCCAAAAAGATCGCGTTTCTTCGGTTTGAACGGCTGAGCGATCAGCACCAGCAGCGCCACGACGAAGTAGGCGGCAAAAATACCCACCAGCCACTGCGGCATCTCCAGCGTCAGGAATTCCCACTGACGAACGGAGCAGTCACCGGATGCGACAAACACCTGCGGCAGCCATTTGTCCAGCGGCAGCCAGCTCGGGAAGCGGGCGGCAAAATCACAGGTCATAAACGGTGACGGATGCAGTTGCATCATGGTGTGCTGCCAGGAGAGTTCAATTCCTTTCCAGGCGCTGTAGATCCAGATGGCGATACCGGCATAGCGAAGCGGCGATTTTGGGGCAATCGCACCCACCAGGCCCGCACCCATAATGCCGAACAGCGCGCAGCGTTCGTAAATACACAGCACGCAAGGTTTCAGTCCCATTACATGCTGGAACCACAGCGCGACCATTTCCAGCGCAAAGGCGGTCAGGGCCATTAACAACCACGCTCCGCGACCGCGGGAGCACTGGTTTAAAAATCTCAACATAATCATTTCCCTGGAACATGCTTAGAAAGCGCAGTGTAAACGAATTCGTTTTTCGCGCCACCTGTACCTGGCGAAATAAAACGTAATTGGACGTTTATCGTGCGAAAAGGCAAACGGGCAGCGAACTGCCCGAGATGCATAGTTTACTGCGCCGCAAGTATACCCGCTTGTACCAGCCATTGCGTACAGGGAATGAGGGTAATTTTGACGCAAAGCAATCCGACGATCGTGAGCACCAGCGTATAGGGCAGCGCCATCCACACCATCCTGCCATAAGAAAGACGTATGAGCGGAGCGAGGGCGGAGGTCAGCAGGAACAGGAAGGCGGCCTGGCCATTTGGCGTCGCTACCGACGGCAGGTTGGTACCGGTGTTGATCGCCACGGCCAGCAGCTCAAACTGTCCGGCGCTGATAACGCCTTGCTCCATGGCCGCTTTGGCCTCGTTGATGTAGACCGTCCCGACGAAGACGTTGTCTGAGATCGACGACAGCAGGCCGTTAAACAGGTAAAACAGCGACAGTTGAGCATCCGGTGACGCCTGTAATACAAAGGCAATAATCGGCGCGAACAGGTGCTGGTCGATAATCACGGCCACGACGGCAAAGAACACCGCCAGCAGGGCGGTAAACGGCAGGGCTTCGGTAAACGCCTTGCCGATGGCATGTTCGTCCGTCACGCCGGTAAAGGTGGTGGCGAGAATAATGACTGACAGGCCAATCAGCCCCACTTCGGCAAGATGAAACGCCAGCGCCGCGATAAGCCAGACGCCGATGATCCCCTGAGCAATCAGTCGTAGCGTCTCCTGGCGCGTCCGCTGGCTTCGGCTCTGCAGATCGAATTTATGCAGTTCCTGACGTACCGGCTCCGGCAGCTGCGCCCCGTAGCCAAAGAGGCGAAACTTCTCCACCAGCAGACAGGTCGTCAGCCCGCAGATCAGCACCGGTACGCTCACCGGAGCCATTCTCAGGAAGAAATCACCGAAGTGCCAGCCCGCCGCTTTGGCAATGATCAGGTTTTGCGGCTCGCCCACCATGGTCATCACGCCGCCCAGGGCGGTACCCACGCCGGCATGCATCATCAGGCTGCGCAGAAACGCGCGGAACTGTTCCAGCACGTCACGGTTATGCGCCTCGACGTGGCTGTCATCCTGCAGGTCCTCATTTGGGCGGGAGGAGGCCACGCGGTGATAGATACCGTAAAACCCAACCGCGACGCTTATCACCACCGCGACGACCGTTAGCGCATCCAGGAAGGCCGACAGGAAGGCGGCGGCAAGGCAAAACGCCAGCGAGAGGAACATTTTCGACGGAATGCTGAGCAGCAGGCGCGTGAAGATGAACAGCAGCAGCTGTTTCATAAAGTAGATACCCGCCACCATAAAGATCAGCAGCAGAAGCACTTCGAGATTTGACGCCAGCTCTGCTTTGACATGCTCGGCGCTGGTCATACCGATGACGACGGCTTCAAACGCCAGCAATCCGCCCGGCAGCAGGGGATAACATTTCAGCGCCATGGCCAGGGTAAATATAAACTCCGCCACCAGCAGCCAGCCGGCGATAAAGGGATTCACGCTAAAAATGATGGGATTTACGACCAGGAAAACCAACAGTATCAGTTTATACCAGTCAGGAGACTGGCCTAAAAAATTGCGCCACAGCGCGCGCCCAAAAGAAATTTCCACAACAGACGTCCTTCCCGACAAGTAAGACAAAACATCAGTATACGCAAAAATCGCGGCCTGGAGACGGATAAGGCTGCATTGTAAATTTCACAAAAATGAAACGGCGATCCCTCTTTTCTCACTTTGCCGCGCTACCTGCCACTGCGTGCCTCTGGTATGATGAGTCCAATTTGCTAAAGCTGTGTAATGGAAATCTCACTATGGTCATTAAGGCGCAGAGCCCGGCGGGTTTCGCGGAAGAGTACATCATTGAAAGCATCTGGAATAATCGTTTCCCTGCAGGGTCCATTCTTCCGGCTGAACGCGAACTCTCTGAACTGATTGGCGTCACTCGCACCACGCTGCGTGAAGTGCTTCAGCGGCTGGCGCGCGATGGCTGGTTGACGATCCAGCACGGTAAGCCTACGAAAGTGAACAACTTCTGGGAAACGTCCGGGCTGAACATTCTTGAAACGCTGGCGCGTCTCGACCATGAAAGCGTGCCGCAGCTCATTGATAATCTGCTCTCTGTTCGCACCAACATCGCGACGATCTTTATTCGTACCGCTTTCCGTCAGCATCCGGAAGACGCCCTTGCGGTGCTGGCCACGGCGAACGAGGTGGAAGATCATGCCGATGCTTTTGCCACCCTCGATTACAACGTGTTTCGCGGCCTGGCGTTTGCCTCCGGCAACCCGGTGTACGGCCTGATCCTCAACGGTATGAAAGGGCTTTATACCCGCATTGGCCGCCACTACTTTGCCAATCCGGAAGCGCGTAGCCTGGCGCTGGGCTTCTACCATAAGCTGAGCAAGCTTTGTACCGAAGGCCTGCACGATCAGGTTTATGAGACGGTGCGCCGCTACGGTCACGATTCCGGTGAAATCTGGCACCGTATGCAGAAAACGCTGCCGGGTGATTTAGCGATTCAGACTCGCTAAAAGAAAAAACCTCTCATACGAGAGGTTTTTTTTCGTCGGGTGGCGGCTACGCCTTACCCGACCTACGGGCTTTGTAGGCCCGGTAAGCGTAGCGCCACCGGGCAAAAGAAAAGCGGCACTACAGCGTATTCAACCGCGCCGGGCAACGTTCCAGCAGCTCGACGCTCCCGTCTTCATTCTGCTGCTCCAGCTGCACGTCAAAACCCCACAGGCGATGCACGTGCTTCAGCACCTCTTTACGCCCTTTATCCAGCGGCGCGCGATTGTGCGGGATATAGCGCAGCGTCAGGGAGCGGTCGCCGCGCAAATCGACGTTCCACACCTGAATATTCGGCTCAAGGTTGCTCAGGTTGTACTGGGAAGAGAGGCGAGAGCGGATCTCACGGTATCCCTCTTCGTTATGGATCGCGGATATCTCCAGATAGTTGTTGCGGTCGTCGTCCAGCACGGTGAAGAAGCGGAAATCACGCATGATTTTCGGCGACATAAACTGGCTGATGAAGCTCTCATCCTTAAAGTCGCGCATCGCAAAGTGCAGCGTTTCCAGCCAGTCGGAGCCGGCGATATCCGGGAACCAGTACCTGTCTTCTTCCGTCGGCGACTGGCAGATGCGCTTAATGTCCTGGAACATGGCAAAACCAAGCGCATACGGGTTTATTCCGCTGTACCACGGGCTGTTGTAGGGCGGCTGGAACACAACGTTGGTATGGCTGTGGAGGAATTCCATCATGAACCGCTCGGTTACTTTCCCCTCGTCGTAAAGATGGTTAAGAATGGTGTAGTGCCAGAAGGTCGCCCAGCCTTCGTTCATCACCTGCGTCTGCTTTTGCGGGTAGAAATACTGGCTCACCTTGCGCACGATGCGCAGGATCTCACGCTGCCACGGCTCCAGCAGCGGGGCGTTCTTCTCCATAAAATAGAGCAGGTTTTCCTGCGGCTCGGACGGATAGCGGCGCGCTTCGGCGATTGTTTTTTCCTCCTCACGCTTCGGCAGGGTACGCCACAGCATGTTCACCTGGCTTTGCAGGTACTCTTCGCGGCTTTTCTGCCGGGCCTTCTCCTCCTGCAGGGAGATTTTCTGCGGGCGTTTATAGCGGTCCACGCCGTAGTTCATCAGCGCGTGGCAGGAGTCGAGCAGTTTTTCCACTTCGTCCACGCCGTAGCGCTCTTCGCAGTCGGTAATGTATTTACGGGCGAAGATCAGGTAATCGACGATGGAGCTGGCATCCGTCCAGCTGCGGAACAGGTAGTTATTCTTGAAAAAAGAGTTATGCCCGTAGCAGGCGTGCGCCATCACCAGCGCCTGCATGGTAATGGTGTTCTCTTCCATCAAATAGGCAATACACGGATTGGAGTTAATCACAATCTCATACGCCAGCCCCTGCTGGCCGTGCTTATACAGCCGTTCCGTTTCAATAAATTTCTTACCAAACGACCAGTGCGGATAGTTAATCGGCATCCCGACGCTGGAGTAGGCGTCCATCATCTGTTCGGACGTAATGACTTCAATCTGATGGGGATAGGTATCCAGACGATACAGCTTTGCGACCCGGTCGATTTCGGCGAGGTAAACATCCAGCAGCTCGAAGGTCCAGTCGGGTCCATCGCTCAGACGTGTGTTGTCCTTGTTCAGGGAATCAATAGTAGCCATTAGCGCGCCCTCGTTGTGGGTGCTCTCTCTGTCTGGAGAGCCTCCTTTCAAGCATAGATCAACGTGTTAAAAAGCGTGCTGGGGCAGAAATTTTTTCTTTGCGATTTCGCGTTTTTGATACGGCAAAAAAACGGTATGCCTCAGCATATTATGCTGGTTAAAAATAACGCGCAGCAGGAGATCCCAAATTAGCACTATCCCCTGATGCTGGGGGATGTGTGAGGTAAGTCACCATAAAAAAGTCGTATGTTGAATAATATTTTCAACTAGGTTATCAATCTGTAATTAGAAGATTGTTCTTTTGCACATAATGGAGTGGCTATGCGTGTTGTCATACTGGGAAGTGGTGTCGTTGGGGTAACCAGCGCCTGGTATTTAAGCCAGGCGGGACATGACGTAACCGTTATCGATCGTGAATCCGGTCCCGCGCTTGAAACCAGCGCGGCGAACGCCGGGCAAATCTCTCCGGGGTATGCTGCACCGTGGGCTGCGCCGGGCGTTCCGCTGAAAGCGATTAAATGGATGTTCCAGCGCCACGCGCCGCTGGCCATCAGCCTTGACGGCACGCAGTTCCAGCTGAAGTGGATGTGGCAGATGCTGCGCAACTGCGACACCCGCCACTACATGGAGAACAAAGGGCGCATGGTGCGCCTGGCGGAATACAGCCGCGATTGTCTGAAAGCGCTGCGCGCGTCGACGGGGATTGAGTATGAAGGCCGCCAGGGCGGCACGCTGCAGCTGTTCCGCACCGAGCAACAGTACGAAAATGCCACCCGCGATATCGCCGTGCTGGAAGATGCCGGCGTACCGTACCAGCTGCTGGAAGCCAGCCAGCTTGGCCAGGTTGAACCGGCGCTGGCGGAAGTGGCGCATAAGCTGACGGGCGGCCTGCGCCTGCCGAATGACGAAACCGGCGACTGCCAGCTCTTTACGCAACGACTGGCGCAAATGTGCGAGCAGGCGGGGGTGAAGTTCCGCTTCAACACCTCCGTCGACAAGCTGCTGTCGGAAGGGGAAAAAATTTACGGCGTGAAGTGCGGCGACGAGGTGATCAAAGCGGATGCCTACGTGATGGCGTTTGGTTCGTACTCCACCGCCATGCTGAAAGGCATTCTCGACATTCCGGTTTATCCGCTGAAGGGCTACTCGCTGACCATTCCGGTGAAAGAAGAGAGCGGCGCCCCGGTGTCGACCATTCTGGACGAAACCTACAAAATCGCCATTACCCGCTTCGACAACCGCATTCGCGTAGGCGGCATGGCGGAAATTGTCGGCTTCAACACCGAACTGCTGCAGCCGCGTCGTGAAACGCTGGAGATGGTCGTGGGCGATCTCTTCCCGCGCGGAGGCTTTGTTGAGCAGGCGACGTTCTGGACCGGCCTGCGTCCGATGACCCCGGACGGCACGCCGATCGTAGGCCGCACGCCGTTCAAAAACCTGTGGACCAATACCGGACACGGCACGCTCGGCTGGACGATGGCCTGCGGATCGGGCCAGCTGCTGAGCGACCTGATTTCCGGGCGCACGCCGGCAATTCCGTTTGACGATTTAAGCGCCGCACGCTATCAATCGGGGTTTACGCCTTCGCGTCCACAGCACCTGCACGGCGCGCATAGCTAAGGAGTTGTCATGTCCCGTCCTGTTCTGGCCCAGCTGAACCTGCAGGCCCTGAAGGATAATCTGCAAATTGTTCGTCGGGCGGCACCGGGTTCGCGCGTCTGGTCGGTGGTGAAAGCGAATGCCTACGGCCACGGTATCGACCGTATCTGGAGCGCGCTGAGCGCGACCGACGGTTTTGCGCTCCTGAATCTGGAAGAGGCCATTCTGCTGCGCGAGCGCGGCTGGAAAGGGCCCATACTGCTGCTGGAAGGGTTCTTCCACGCGGACGATCTGCCGCTGCTGGACAAGTACCGGCTGACCACCAGCGTTCACAGCAACTGGCAGATTAAGGCGATCCAGGATGCGAAACTCCATGCTCCGCTGGATATCTACCTTAAGGTGAACAGCGGCATGAACCGCCTGGGCTTTCAGCCTGAGCGGGTGCATAAGGTCTGGCAGCAGCTGCGCGCCATGAAAAACGTGGGCGAAATGACGCTGATGGCGCATTTTGCCGACGCGGAAAAACCCGACGGTATTGCCGATGCCATGGTCCGCATTGAGCAGGCGGCAGAAGGGCTGGATTGCCCGCGCTCGCTGTCGAACTCGGCGGCCACGCTGTGGCATCCCGAGGCGCACTACAACTGGGTGCGTCCGGGGATCGTTCTGTACGGTGCGTCTCCCTCAGGCCAGTGGCAGGATATCGCCAACAGCGGCCTGAAGCCGGTCATGACCCTGCGCAGTGAAATCATCGGCGTGCAGACGCTGAAGGCCGGGGACACGGTGGGCTACGGCAGCCGCTACCGGGCACAGGGCGAGCAGCGGATTGGCATCGTGGCGGGCGGCTATGCCGACGGCTACCCGCGCATCGCGCCGACCGGCACGCCGGTCTGGGTCGATGGGGTTCGCACGGGAACGGTGGGCACCGTATCTATGGATATGCTGGCCGTTGACCTGACGCCATGCCCGCAGGCGGGCATCGGTTCACCGGTGGAGCTGTGGGGTAACGAAATTAAGATTGATGACGTTGCTGCCGCGGCGGGCACGGTGGGGTACGAATTGATGTGCGCGCTGGCACCGAGAGTGCCGGTTGTGACGGTGTAACGAATGGTTGTGTCGGGTGGCGGCTTCGCCTTACCCGACCTACGTTCTAGGGTTTTGTAGGCCGGGTAAGCGTTAGCGCCACCCGGCAAAAAAACTACTCCGCTTCCTCCTCCATCGGCCTTAAACCGACTTTCCGCACCGCGTTATCTTCTTTTTCGGCAACGGTCCAGATCATCCCGGCAAACTCAACCTGATCGCCTACGACCGGGGCAGCGCCAAGCCGCTGCTGGATGATTTCACCCAGCGTTTGCGGGTTATCACCGTCTTCAGCACCTTCATCCAGGCCGTAAATCAGCGCCACATCGGCAAACTTGGCGCTCGCTTCCAGAATAAAATCGCCGAAGAAACGCTGATCCAGCGCCACCGGAGGGGACTGGCTGAACAGCTTGCCCAGCGCGGGCAGGTCGCGCTCGCGACCAATCACGCAGAGAATATCCCCCTCGCGCAGGCGGGTGCTGCCGGTAGGGTGCAGCAGGACATTATCGCGGAACAGGGCGGCAATGCGCGTTTCGGCCGGCATGTGCAAATCGCGCAGCGAGGCCCCCACGCACCATTTGTCGGCGCTCAGCTGATAGACAAACTGTTCCCACGGGTTCTCCGGGTGAATGTCGAGCCCCACGCGGGAGACCGGCCAGCCCACGGGCGGGACCACCACTTTGGCTTTTTTCGCCGCCCACCCGAGCGAGGTTCCCTGGAACAGCAGCGAAATGAGCACCACGAAGAACGCCACGTTAAAGAACAGCCGCGCGTTATCCAGACCGGCCATCATCGGGAACACCGCAAGGATAATCGGCACCGCGCCGCGCAGGCCCACCCAGCTGATAAAGACCCGCTCGCGCAGGTTGAAGCCGCGAAACGGCAGCAGGCCTGCAAATACCGACAGCGGACGCGCGAAGAAGATCATCCACGCGGACAGCAGCAGCGCCGGAACGGCGATCGGCAGCAGGTCCGATGGTGTGACCAGAAGACCGAGCACCAGGAACATGCCGATCTGCGCCAGCCAGGCCAGACCGTCGAAGTTCTGCAAAATGGCATGCCGGTTGCGAATAGGGCGGTTGCCCATCAGGAACCCGCAGAGATAGACGGCGAGAATGCCGCTGCCGTCCAGCGCGGTGGTGACGGCAAAAATGAGAATGCCGCCGCTCAGCGCCAGCAGGGGGTAAAGCCCCGCGGGCAGCGAGATGCGGTTGATCGTCTGCTGTAAGAGGTATCCCCCCGCCAGGCCGATAACAATCCCCAGCCCGAACTGTTGCAGGATATGTAACGCAAACATCCAGCTCAGGCCCGTCTCGTGCTGCTGGATCATCTCGATAAGCGTAATGGTGAGAAACACCGCCATCGGATCGTTACTGCCGGATTCAATCTCAAGCGTGGAGCCGACGCGTTCGTTAAGCCCTTTTCCGCCGAGCAGGGAAAATACCGCTGCCGCATCGGTTGAGCCCACGATGGCGCCAATCAGCAAACCTTCCATGATATTGAGATGGAAAAGCCACGCGGCCATCATTCCGGTGAGGCCAGAGGTAATCAACACGCCGACCGTGGCGAGCGACAGCGCAGGCCCTAAGGCCACGCGGAAGGAGCTTGCCTGGGTGCGCATCCCGCCGTCCAGCAGGATCACCGCCAGCGCGAGGTTACTCACCATGTAGGCGAAAGGGTAGTTATCGAATGGGATACCGCCAATGCCATCAATGCCGGCGAGCATGCCGATGGCGAGGAAAATGACAAGAATAGGTATGCCGAGACGCGATGAAAATGAACTTAATAAAATACTGCTGGTTACAAGGACGGAACCCAAAATGAAAAGGCTGATTATCGCTGCGGCATCCAATGTTCTCTTACTCCCACCTCAATGTTAACGCTGTTACTAAAACCCTAACATATTAACAACGGCAACAGCGTTTTATTAAGGGGGTATAACGGCTTTTTTATGCCTTTATGACAGGATGGCCGCTGATGGTCAGCCGACTGCCGGAATCATTGTGGATCAGGGTGGCGTGCGCCCCCAGCGCCAGGGTCACGGTTTGTTGCTCATGGCCGAAATCGAGACCGGTGATGACCGGAATATCCAGCCGCGAGCGAACGAAGTCGACCATGGTCTCCAGGGAGTAACCTGCGTCATAGTCATTCGGGGCAGAGCCGCTGAAGCTGCCCAGCACAACCGCGGACTGGCGTTCAAGAATACCGGCATGATAAAGCTGCAATAGCATGCGTTCGACGCGGAACGGATGTTCGTTGATATCTTCCAGCACCAGAATGCCGTCCTCGATTTGCGGCATCCACGGCGTGCCGATGAGCGAGACCAGCATCGCCAGGTTACCGCCCCAGAGCTGGCCTTCACACTCCCAGTGCGGTCCATTGCCTTGCCACTCCACGCTGTAGGTAGGGTTACGCAGCGCGCGCCAGAAATGTTCGACGGTGAACGCATCCAGCTCCGGTGCGCCGAAGTTACCGGCCAGCATCGGGCCGCTGAAGGTGATGACGTTATGCAGGGCCAGCAGCCCGAGCTGGATGACGGTGAAATCGCTGTGGCCGCAAATCAGCAGCGGATCCTGCTGCTGGCGCAGCGCCAGCCCCTGCCAGTCAATGCTCTCCAGCAGCCGGCTCGCACCATATCCGCCGCGCACCGCAAGCACAATCCGGTTTTCGCCCGTCAGGTTCACCAGACTATTGATATCATTCAGCCTCTGCGCTTCGGTACCGGCAAAACGCTGCTGACGGCGGGGGATAATCGTCTGATTTTCTACCTGATGGCCAGATTCCAGCAAACGCTGAACGCCCCGCTGCGCCGCGTCCTGGTTAATGCAGTAGCCCGACGGCGCGATAAGATGAAACTGAGACATGGCAATTCCTTGCTGAATGAGAAACTAATTGTCTATATCATGCCGCTTATACGCCGCCCGCTTCAAGAGGCGGCGCACCGCGATGACCGGCTATAAGGATAGATGACGTGAAATTGAGATGGTTTGCTTTTTTGATTGTGTTGCTCGCTGGCTGTAGTTCAAAACATAATTATCAAAACCCGCCCTGGAACCCGGAAGTGCCGGTGAAACGGGCCATGCAGTGGATGCCGATCAGTGAGCAAGCCGGGAAGGCCTGGGGCGTCAGCCCACGTCTCATCACGGCGATCATTGCGGTGGAGTCCGGCGGTAATCCCACGCTTGTCAGCAAGTCCAACGCGGTGGGGTTGATGCAGCTTAAAGCGTCAACGGCGGGGAGAGAGGTTTATCGCTACATGGGCTGGAGCGGCCAGCCGTCGACCAGCGAGCTGAAGAACCCGGAACGCAACATTTCAATGGGCACGGCCTATCTGAGCATTATGGAGCATGGCGTGCTGAAGGGGATTAAGGATCCAGAGGTGATGCAGTACGCGCTGGTGGTGTCTTACGTTAACGGTGCCGGCGCGTTGCTCAGAACCTTCTCCTCTGACCGCAAAGAGGCGATAGAAGAGATTAACGACATGGACAAAGACGAATTCTTTGAGCATGTGGCGAAAAATCACCCGGCACCACAGGCGCCTCGTTATATCTGGAAAGTACAGAAAGCGATGGATGCCATGTAATGCCGCAGACGGGCGGCGGTCACGCTGCCCGATTTCTTCACAGGACTTTATTTGCGCGTTCCCGCGCCTCCCGCTCCAGGGAATAGATAATACGCTGAAGCTCACGCTCTGCGCCGGGCCCGACGTTCAGGAAACGGAAGCTCAGACGCGGCGTGGTGATGGTTTCATTTTTGCTGTCCACGACGGTGCGGTCGCTGATGGCAATCAGCTGCGCATCGAAATAAAAGCGACCCCAGCCACCCATATCCAGTTCGATTTGCGAAAACCGCATGCCCTCTACCAGCCCTTCCGGTTTCGGCGTATCCATCAGCGCGCCCATGCCGCCCAGCGACAGATCGAAGAGGCGGAAGCGGATCTCTTTTTTGTCCGGCATTTTGGCCTTACAAAAATAGGCGGGATGGAGCGGGGCGCTGATGCGGAAATATTCACGACGCTGAACAAACCAGAGATTGGTCGGAAGCGGGGTAACAAAAGCCGGCAGTCCCTGATATTCGCTCAGTTCCAGCCGCGACAGGACAAACTCCACTTTGGCGCCCTGCGTTTCGGCCATCACCGCGATATTCTCCGCTTTCAGCGCCGCGCGGTTTTCATACTCCTGACTGCCTAAATCAATCACCAGCCGATCCTGCGAGGCGTCAAGGATCTTGCTGATGAACTGATTATTCGACCAGCTGATGCGCAGCGGCACTTCACCTTTTTGCAGGTCGCGTAATACCCCTAATACAGCCAGCGGATTTTGCTTGAGGAACTGCTCACTGTAATGACTCACGCCGGATGGCTCCTTGATTGATGACAGACTGTCTTAGCGTTATCGGCAATCTGCAATGAAACTTAATACAAACCGGTGAGTTTTTTTTGCCTGTTTAGGCAAAGATAAGTCGGTGACATGAAAATGGTTTTCCGGCGATGACCTATACTTAAGTTAGCTGTGCAGAAGGTTTTCTGCGCACGCGTTAAACCTGCAAGAGGGCATCGCTATGGGTATCATCGCCTGGATTATCTTTGGTCTTATTGCTGGCGCTATCGCTAAACTGATCATGCCGGGAAACGATGGCGGTGGCTTTATTTTGACCTGTGTACTCGGGGTCGTTGGTGCGGTTGTGGGCGGCTGGCTGGCGACGATGTTTGGTTTTGGAGGCAACATAAGTGGTTTCGACCTGCACAGTTTTCTGGTCGCTGTCGTGGGTGCCATTGTGGTGCTGGGCATATTTAGGTTACTGCGACGAGCATAAATTGACGTAAACGGCTCTCTGCGGAGGGCCGTTTTTTTGCCTGAGTATTGATTTGTTAATCTAAATGATAATAATTGTCGTTCCGTATTGCATCTAACAACAAGACGACATTATGAATACCTCACGTTTTACGCTTTGCGCCCTGGCAGGGGCCGTCACGCTGGCATTGCAGGTCCCGGCGTTCGCCGAAGAATCCACCATCGTCGTCACGGGCTCAGAGCAGGGCAGCGCGCTGCCGGCCTGGACGAACAGCGCCACGAAATCGGCCGTTGCTGAAAGTAAAACGCCGCAGGTCATCACGACCCTCTCTGCGCCGGAAATTGAAAAGCGTCACGCGAATTCGGTGAATGAAATCCTGCGCTATGCCCCAGGCGTCTCAACCGAGGTGCGGGGGAATACCTCCTACATGAGCGAATATAAAATTCGTGGCTTCACCGTTGACCAGGAGTTCTACAACGGGCTGCAGCTGCCCTATAACGTCACCGGCAATACCAAAGCGCGCATCGATCCGCTGCTGATTGACAGCGTTGATATCCTGAAAGGCCCCTCATCTGTTCTTTACGGCGGCGGTTCGCCGGGCGGGCTGGTGAATATTCAAAGTAAAAAACCGCAGCGGGAAGCCCGAACCGAAATCGGCGTTAACACCGGAAACCGTAATCTGAAAGAGGGATACCTCGATTCAACCGGGCAGATTGCCGACAGCGACTGGAATTACCGTCTGCTGGGCAAAGCGACGGAAAACGACGATCAGCCGCACACCACCCGGTATGAAAACTACCTGGTTGCGCCGTCCGTCACCTGGCAGCCCGACAGCAAAACCCGCCTTACCCTGGACGCGCTGGCGCAAAACACCCCGAGCCTGACGCCGTCTAACCCGCTGCCGCTCGCCTACCTGCGCTCGAAATATGCGGGCAAGCGCGATTACGCCGGAGATGAGTGGAGTGGGTTTAAGCAGCGTCAGTGGATGCTGGGCTACAGCTTTGAACATGAATTCGACAGCGGCTGGGGCTTTAATCAGAAGGCGCGCTATTTCGACGTCGATACCCACCAGCGCAGCGTCTACGCGACAGGGACGGGAAGCGAGGCGTATCAGCTCAACCGCTTTGCCTACACCACCGATGAAGACCTTAAGAGCTTCAACATCGACAACCAGGTGACCAAAACCGTTGCGCTGGGCGAGTGGAAACACCATCTGCTGGCCGGGTTTGACTATCAGAAGCTGAACTCCCATTTCCACTATCGCTACGCGTCGGCCACGCCGGGTATCGATATGCGGCATCCTGACTATTCTCAGATCCAGGAAAGCGCGCTGGGGCTCTATACCGCCCAGAAAAACCGTCTCAGCTACCAGCAAAACGGTTACTATCTGCAGGATCAGGTAGAGTTTGGCGGCCTCAATCTGCTGGGCAGCCTGCGCTACGACGATTACCGCTCCGTCACCACCAACTACCTGCAAAACGGTGATAAAGCCTGGGTATCGCAGGACCGCGTCACCAAACGCCTGGGCGCGCTTTACGCCTTCGATAACGGGATTTCGCCGTTTATCAGCTATTCAGAAGGTTTTGCGCCGGTCTCACCGCAGGGCACGCTCGTGGCGAAAGACGTCAAACCGACCACCAGCAAGCAGGTGGAGGGCGGGGTAAAATATCTGCTGGCCGACTACGCCACCACCTTTACCGCTTCGGTGTTTAACATCCGTCAGAAAAATGTCGTCACCTCCGATCCGGGCTTCCTGAACTATCGTCAGACCGGGGAAGTGGAATCCAAAGGGGCAGAGCTCTCCGCCATCAGCCGTCCGACGGACAACCTGACGCTGATTGCCAACTATGCGTACACCCACGCGATCAACCGGGAAGATGACAAGTACAAAGGCAAACGTCCAACGCAGGTACCGGAGAATGCCTTCAACCTCTGGGGGGATTACACCTTTGACAACACGCCGCTGAAAGGACTGATGCTGGGGGCTGGCGCACGCTACACCGGGCCGATGGAAATCTCTCCGGCAAACGATGCGGGTAAGCTGGGCGGCACCACGCAGTACGATCTGGCGGCTTCCTACCGGATGGGTGAAATCCTGCCCTCGCTGGCAGGGCTAACGCTTAAAGCCAGCGCGCAGAATATCACTAATAAAGAGACGCTGACCTGCTACGACGCGACCAACTGCTGGATTGGGCGTGACAGGACGTATCAGCTAGGGGCGAGTTATAGTTTCTAAGGAACCAGGGGAACCCCGTCAAAAATGCGCAATCGGACTGCCCCCTCTCCCTTGAGGGAGAGGGTTGGGGTGAGGGGGAACATACGGCGCCGGTGGTCATTCCGTTCACTTTATGTTCCTTGCTACTCTGTAACGATGTGACCGGTGAACGTGCCAGGGTGGCTCAGTCGCCACCACCCTGGCAACCCGGGCTCCCGGCGGTAAATCGCCGCTTCGCGGTGCCCTCGGCGTATTCCTTCCGGCTTATCGGGGACGGGCGGAGGTAACATCCCTGTAAAGCCCGCCCTCTCGGCGCATCCATGCGCCTCGCCCCGGCCGGAAGGCAAACGCCTCAGCGATTTACAGCCGGACCATGGCATCGCTGAAAGCGTTCAGGCGTTCTGAAACAACGTTATTGCTTCTGCTCAAAACTTACTGGCTAACCTTCTCCCGGAGGGAGAGGGCTCGCAACGTAGGCCGGGTAAGGCGTAGCCGCCACCCGGCAATACTCCCTTACTGCGCCGCAGCTTTCACCGGCGCAGCCTCATCATTCGCCGCAGGCTGATTCTCCGGCACGCTGTCGCACTGTTTTGCTTTCGGACAGACCCGATCCAGCATTTTCAGCGTCACGCCGTTGCTCCATCCGAAGCCATCCTGCAGCGGATACTCACCGCCGCCGCCGCCCGTACCGGTTGTCGACACGTCATACTTCTCGACCAGTTTCTTTTCGCGGTCGTAAGTATGCTGAACGTTCTTCAGGAAGCGCCAGGTCACGTCCATCGAGACCTTCTCCTGTCCGTAATTCTGCAGCCCTTCCGCGGCCACCCACTGCAGCGGGGCCCAGCCGTTTGGCGCATCCCACTGCTGGCCGCTGTTGACGGTGGTGGTCGCAATACCGCCCGGTTTCAACAGGCGCGACGAGGTTGCCGCGGCGACTTTATCGGCCCGATCCTGCGCCGCCGCCTTCACGTAAAGCGGGAACAGGGCTGCCGCCGTGAGCTGATTGCGAACCTTCTTGCTCTTGAGATCGTAATCCGCGTACCAGCCCTCTTTATCATTCCACAGGTGGCTCTCGATGGCTTTCTGACGCGCCGTTGCCAGCGCCTCGTATTTGCTTGCGCTGGCGGCGTCGCCACTCTCCTGGCTTGCCCGCGCCAGCAGTTTTTCCATCTTGAACATCAGGGCGTTCAGGTCCACGGGGACAATGCTGGTGGTCCGGATGGTGCCGAGCTTTTGCGGATCGTCCATCCAGCGGGAGCTAAAGTCCCAGCCCGAGGCCGCAGCGGAACGCAGATCGCGGTAGATCTCGGTCGCAGGCCGGTTAGGGTTACTTTTGGCGGTATTCACATCGTCAAGCCAGGACTCTGGGCGCGGGGTATCGCGGTCGTCCCAGTAGCGGTTGAGGATAGCGCCGTCGTCCAGCTTCACCACGCGCTTGTTAGCCTGCCCCGGCTGAAGGGCGTCGACGCCGTCCATCCAGTAGGCATACTCTTTCTCCATCTGCGGGCGGTACTTCTTCAGCGCATCGCTGTCGTGGGTCGCCAGCAGTTCAACCATCATTGAGAAAAACGGCGGCTGGGAGCGGCTCAGGTAATAGCTGCGGTTGCCGTTGGGAATGTGGCCGAAGGTGTCAATCTCATACGCAAAGTTATCCACCATGTCGCTGATTTTGTCCCAGTGATTGCTCTCGGCCAGGCCCAGCATGGTGAAATAGCTGTCCCAGTAGTAGACCTCGCGAAAACGTCCGCCGGGCACAACGTAAGGTTTAGGTAACGGCAGCAGGGAATCCCATTTGTTGCTGGCTTTATCCGTGGTGCGCGTCAGTACGGGCCAGAGATCGTCAATGTGCTCACGTAAACTTTGTCCAGCAGGCGGAACATATTTTTCCCCTTCCGCAGGGAGCGTAAAGTTCATCTCGACAAAGTGGCGTAAGTCAAAGCTGGACTGCGCGTGCTGCATCCGGTAATCCGCCAGAATCATCAGCGGGTCGCTTTTGGGGACGGCATCAGCAAAGGTTTTCTGATCGGGAAACAGCTTGGCGCTTTGCACATCATTAAACAGCGGGCCCAGCAAAATATCGGGTGAGGTTGTCTGGGCTGCGGGGCTATCGTCGGCATAACCGAAAGTCGTTACGCCGAGCAGCGCGCCTCCTAACGCAAGGGGCAAGAACGCGGGGCGTAGTGTACGAGGTCTTATCATTAGTTCGTCTCCTGTCTTCACTAAACAGCGTGACCGCTGTTGTCAATCACCTGAAAACCTTAGACGAATATTGCCCGCTTCGCGTTAAAAATTGCTGGCCAGTCAGACCTCTTCCGGCGTCTGGCTGGCTTCCCGCAGCGTGCCCGGCGCATGCCCGATAATCCGCTTAAATGCCCGGCTAAATGCCGCCAGAGAGCCGTATCCCAGCCGCAGCGCGACGGTTTCAATCGGCTGATTTTCGTGGCGAATGTACTGAATGGCCAGCCGCATCCTCAGCTCGCTGAGATATTTTGCCGGGGTGGTTCCCGTCGCGGCCAGGAACCGTTCGGCGAACACGGAACGGGACGTGCCCGCTTCTTTTGCCAGATCCGCCACGCTCCAGTTCAGGCCGGGCTGCTGGTGCATGGCGTAAATGGCTCGGCTCAGGCGCGGGTCGCGCAGAACCTGCACCCAGCCGGTGGCTTTACCACAGCCGCCTTCAACCCAGCCGCGCACGATTAACGCCGCCACCACGTCGGCCAGACGCGCGAGGATCCCGGCGTACCCGGCCTGACGCGCCACGGACTCCCGCTCCATCGCCGCCAGCAGCGGGTGGATCTCCGGCCAGGTGGACATCAGCCGGCTGACCATCATCACTTCCGGCATCGCCTTGATCAGCGGCTGCATCCCGCCAAGTTCAAAATCCATGCACCCGCTAAAGATGATGGTGTTCTCGCTTTCTGGGCAGGGCTCGCAGGTGATGGCGCAGACCGAGCTGCAGATAGGCTCGCTGGGAAAGTCGCTGACCGGGGTAATGGTGGCCCGCTCGTCGGAGAGCAGGGCATGGGAATTGCCGCCAGGAATAAACAGGGCATCGCCGCTGCTCAGCTGAAAGGCCGCACCGCTCTCCATTCGCAGCAGGGCGCTGCCGTGGCTCACGAAATGAAACTGCGCTTTGCCGGGGGCGTGGTGGAACGCGACGCCAAACGGCGAGCTGGCTTCAATCCGCCGGTATTTCACCCCTGACAGGCGCATGCCGCGTAAGAGTTCGCTGATCAGATCGGGTGACTGTACGGTCATGGCGCAACTCCGGACGAATAATCAATAAGTGGAGATTATATGTCATAGATCGTCCAGGGTGAACCTTCTATGCTTTTGCGACAGTTGTCACATTTTTATAACGGGAGAAAAACAGATGAATTCATGTGTCGCGGCGAGCGAGGCGGTAGCGCCTGCAAAACCCGCCTGGCGGGCCGTCTATTCACTGGGGCTGGGGGTGTTTGGTTTGATTACGGCAGAATTTCTGCCCGCCAGTCTGTTAACGCCGATGGCCGCGAGCCTGGGCGTGAGTGAGGGAATGGCCGGACAGGCCGTCACCGCTACCGCGCTGGTGGCGCTGGTGACCGGACTGCTGATTACGCCGGCGACCAAAAGCATCGACCGCCGCTGGGTGCTGATGTTTTTCTCGGTCCTGCAAATTATCTCCAGCCTGCTGGTGGCCTTTGCGCCCAATCTTCACGTCCTGCTGATGGGACGTCTGCTGCTGGGGGTAGCCATCGGGGGATTCTGGGCGATGTCAACGGCGACCACGATGCGTCTGGTTCCGGCAGATAAAGTGCCGAAAGCGCTGGCGGTGATCTTCTCCAGCGTATCGATAGCCACGGTGGTCGCGGCGCCGCTGGGTAGCTACCTGGGCAGCCTGATCGGCTGGCGCAACGTCTTTGTGCTCTGCATTCTGCCGAGCATGCTGGCGCTGCTGTGGCAGCTCTGGGTCCTGCCGTCCATGAAGCCGGAGAGCAGCGGCAGCCTGAGTACGCTGTTCCGCGTGCTGCGTCGTCCGGGGATGATCGGCGGCATGCTGGCGACCATCCTGATCTTCAGCGGCCATTTCGCGTTCTTTACCTACCTGCGTCCGTTCCTGGAAACGGTGGGGCAGGCGAGCGTTGAGACCATTTCGCTGATCCTGCTCGGCTTTGGGCTCGCCAACTTTGTCGGCACCTCCGTTGCCGGGCATCTGCTGGCACGCAATCTGCGCCTGACGCTGGCGCTGGTGCCGTTCGCGATGGGCGTTCTCGCGCTCACGATGGTGGCATTTGGTCATCTGGCTATGCTGGACGGGTTCCTGGTCGCGCTGTGGGGCTTTGCATTTGGTCTGGTTCCTGTGGGCTGGTCAACCTGGCTTGCTACCACCGTTCCGGATGAAGCCGAAAGTGCAGGCGGGCTGCTGGTGGCCTCAATTCAGCTGGCAATCAGTGCCGGGGCGGCCGGGGGCGGGGCGGTATTTGACCTCAACGGCGCCAGCGGCGTATTCGCGGGAAGCGGTTTCCTGCTGGTGATGGCGATGGTGATCGTGTTTATGGGTGTGAAAGTAAAAGCAGAGTGAATGATTTGCCGGGTGAACGCATGCGCCACCCGGCTTCAGGCTTACAGCCCTTTCTTATCCATCAGCACCGCCAAATCCACCAGGCGGTTAGAGAAGCCCCACTCGTTGTCGTACCACGCCAGGATCTTCACCATGTTCCCGCCAATCACCAGCGTGGAAAGCCCGTCGATAATTGAGGAGCGTGGGTCGCCCTGGTAATCGCTGGAGACCAGCGGCTCATCGCTATAGCCCAGAATGTCTTTTAGTGGCCCGCTGGCGGCCGCGTTGCGGAACGCCTCGTTCACCTCTTCGGCGGTTACGTTACGGCTCAGCGTTACCGTTAAATCCACAATCGACACCACCGGGACCGGCACGCGCAGGGAATACCCGGTCAGTTTGCCGTCAAGGGAAGGGATCACTTTCCCCAGCGCTTTTGCCGCACCGCTGGAGTAAGGCACAATCGACAGCGCCGCCGCGCGCGCGCCGCGCAGGTCTTTCTCCGGCTGATCGTGCAGCGCCTGGCTGTTGGTGTAGGCATGCGTGGTATTCATCAGGCCATGCTCAATCCCGAACTGCTGATGCAGCACCTGAGCGGCCGGCGCCAGGCCGTTCGTGGTGCAACTGCCGTTACTCACCACCGCGTGACGGGCGGGATCGTACTGCTCATGATTCACCCCCATCACAATCGTCAGGTCGTCGTTCTTCCCGGGAGCGGAAATGATGACGCGCTTAGCGCCGCCGTGGGTAATATGCACCGCCGCTTTTTCCCGCTCGGTAAAGAAGCCGGTGGCCTCAATCACCACGTCAACGCCGGCGTCACGCCACGGGATATTCGCCGGATCGCGTTCGCTAAATACGGCGATTCGCTGCCCGTCTACCTGCAGCGCGCCGTCTGCCGCTTCAACGGGCGCGGGCAGCTTGCCCAGAAGGGAATCATGTTTCAGCAGGTGGGCGAGGGTTTTACTGTCCGTCAGATCGTTAATGGCCACAATCTGCAGATCCGTGTTGCCCAGCGCCGCGCGCAGGAAATTACGTCCGATACGGCCGAAACCGTTAATACCGACCTTAACCATGGTGCACTCCTTATCTCTGTTGTCTGGAGTCACTGTAGGCGTAGGGCCGGTTGGCGTAAACGACAAAAAAGGATCAGATTACGCCATCTTGCGGCAGTGGAAGCGCTGGCGATACTCGCCGGGCGTGAGGTGAAGATGTTTCTCAAAGATGCGGCGCAGGTTAATGCTGGTGCCAAACCCGCTCTGCTCGGCAACGCGCTCAAGGGAGTCATGGGTCTGCTCAAGCAGCTGGCGGGCCGCGGCCAGACGCGCTTCGGTCACGTAGCGGGCCGGAGAGACGCCCGCGTCGCGAGTAAACACGCGGGTGAAATTACGCGGGCTCATCGCCGCTTTCTCGGCCAGATTTTCCACGCACAGGTCGGCGGTGAGGTTCTGCAGGATCCAAGCTTGCAGTTCGCTTATCGGACCGGATGTGCCGGGCTGCTGCAGGCTGTAACGGCTGAACTGCAGCTGGCCGCCGGGACGGCGCAGATACATCACCATATCCTGCGCCACGTCGCGGGCGAGGGTAAATCCGTAGTCGTCTTCCACCAGCGCCAGGGTCAGATCGAACCCGGAACTCACGCCGCCGGAGGTCCAGATGGGGCCATCCTGAATATACAGCGGACCGCCTTCGACGCGGATAGCCGGATACTGAGTTTGCATCGTCTCCAGCAGCCGCCAGTGGGTGGTCGCGCGCCGACCGTCCAGCAGGCCGGTCTGGGCCAGCAGCATCGCACCGCCGCAGATAGAGGCTACCCGCCGGGCATGCGGCGCAGCGAGGTGCAGCCAGTCCACCACCGCCGTGCTCTCCAGCTCGTTCATGCCGCGTCCGGTGATGATAATGGTGTCCAGCGGTTCACGCGGATCCAGCTCCGGCAGACGATAGTCCGCCAGCAGATTCAGGCCGGACTGGCCGTGGATCACCTGGTGAGGCTGCGTGGTGGCGATGATAATCCGGTAGCGCGGCTGCGCAAGACCTTCCGGATGCAGCCGGTTGGCCTGCATCAGAATGTCGGCGATACCGGCGGCTTCAAACAGCATGCCGCCGTCGGGAACGATAATCAGGATCTTCTTCATGTCCTGAAAAGTACCTTTATCACAGAATAAGTCAAGCGGCGTGTGCGCTCCACGTTTCTGGCAAAGCAATGCGATTTAAGTTCTTTGTTATTTCAGGCGTTATCCCCGATCTTCAGAGAATTATCTCTGGCGAAACGGCGTCTGAAGGAATGAGTCAACGAAGCTCCCTCTATTTACATCCGCAACAACGCGAACAAATCCGCCATCTCGCATCGGGTTTTTTATGGCGAAGCGAACTGCCCACGTGGCTGTTGATCGTCACTATTTATGCCGGCTGGTTTGCCACGCTGGCGTTCTGGCAAACGCTCGGCCTGCTGCCCGCCACGCTGCTGCTGATCGGGTTTACCGCCTGGTACATGTCCCTGCAGCATGAGTTGATCCACGGACACCCCACGCGTTTTGCCTGGCTCAACCAGCTGTTTGGCACGCTCCCGCTGGCGGTCTGGTATCCGTACGGCCTGTACCGGGACTCCCATCTTGCCCATCATCGGCACCATAGCCTGACCCATCCGGTGGATGATCCGGAGTCGTACTATTTTACCGACGAGAGCTGGGCGCGCTTTTCTCCGTGGCAGAAACGCGTCATCCGCGCCCGGAATACCTTCGCCGGGCGGCTGATGCTGGCGCCGCTGCTGGATATCCTGCAGACGCTGGGCAGCGCCATGGCGGCATTTCGTCACCTTCACCTGCGGGCGATGGCGATGTGGCTGGTTCACGTTTTGCTGCTGGTGGCGCTCTTCGCCTGGATGACGCATACCGGTTTTTCACCCGTCTGGTTCGTGCTGGCGGTCAGCTATCCGGCGCTGGCGCTGACCAAGATCCGATCGTTTTTCGAACATCGCGCGGCGGACGATCCCCTTGCGCGCTCCGTTATTAACGAGGCCGGGTTATTCTGGCGGGTGCTGTTTTTGAATCTCAACTACCATTCAGTCCATCACGATCTGCCGGGCGTTCCCTGGTACGGGCTGAAGGCGATCTACCAGCAAAACCGGGAGGCGTACCAGCAGCGAAACCACGGTTTTCTCGTCAGGGGCTATGGTGAATGGCTGCGTCAGTTCTGGGTCAGACCCGTCGACGTCACCGTTCACCCCGGAAAACAACAGGGAGAAGGGTATGAGTAACCTGCTGGCGTTTCCCATGTATGCCGTGGATCGCGCCGACACCCGCGCGCTCTGGCTGACGGTAAAGGGGCTGCTGGCTGCGCGCAATGTGACCGTCGATCGCGAGCCCGGCTGGCCGGAGTCCGATCTGCTGAGGCACTGGCAACAGCCTGCGCTTATCCTCAGCCAGACCTGCGGTTATCCGCTGGTCACGCAGCTTCCGGAAGTGCAGGTGGTCGGCTGTTTTCACTACACGGCACCGGGCTGCGAAGGGATCCAGTACCGCAGCTTTCTGGCGGTGCGCGAGGAGGATCGGCACCTGACGCTGGCGGATTTTCGCGGACGTCGGGCGGTCTGTAATTCCCCGGATTCCCAGTCCGGCTACAATGCGCTGCGAAAAATAGTGGCTCCCCTGTTGAGCGGTGGTCCCTTTTTCGCGCAAACGTCCTTCAGCGGCAGCCATCGCCAGTCGCTGATTGATGTGAAACGCGGGGCGGGGGATATTGCGGCCATAGACTGCGTGACCTGGGCGCTGCTGCAGCGCCATGAGCCGGAACGGCTTGCGGGGCTGGCGGTCATTGACCGTACTCCGCTGACGCCGGGACTGCCGCTGATTACCTCGCATAACACCTCACCTGAAGCGCTTAACGCCATTCGCGATGCGCTCCACGAGTTGGTGAGTTCACCGGAACATCGGGAGATTTGCGACGCGGTGCTGATCGGTGGTTTTAGCGTGGTGACGCGCGAGGCCTACGCCTCATTGTCCGCGTGATAAATCTCCTGCGCGTCGGTAAAACAGCGCAGCGCCAGCGAGGAGATGGGCTTCTGCCTGCGCATAATCAGTCCGACGGGGGCCTCAATGTTCGCATCGGCGATGGGGACAATCCTGAAATTGCTGTTCAGTGCCTCCAGCCCGTTGTTCAGCGGCATGACGGCGCAGCACACGCCGCTCTGAACCGCCTGAATGATCTGGAACGTCGAGTCGCTCTCGAAAACGGACGTCGGTTCGATGCCTGCAGATTTAAAGCTGGCCTCCATATGCGCCCGGTAATGCATCCCTTTGGTCAGGAACCCCAGCGGAAAATCCGTCAGGTCGTGCCACGTCAGCGCTGCCTGGCCGAGCTGGAAATGGCGGACGTCGTGCAGCAGGCCCATCTTCGTTTTTGGCAGCTGGATAACGTCAAACAGGCTGGTGTCGATGCTGTTGAGGTAGCAAATTCCCAGCTCAAGCTGGTTGCGGCTGACGCCGTCGGCAATCTGCGCTGAGGACATGGAATAGAGGCTATAGGTCAGCTCCGGGTATTTTTGCGTTAGCTCGCGAATAAAGATCATCGGATCCACGCTCGCCAGCGGCACCATTCCCAGCCGTAATTCGCCTACCACCTGTCCTTTGCACAGCGCGGCTTCCGCCTGTAGCCCGTCGTGTGCGGCCAGCAGGGCGCGGGCCCACGCGAGGATGCGTTCACCCTCCGGCGTAAACCCTTCAAAGCGCTGCCCGCGCACAATCAGCACCAGCCCCAGCTCCTCTTCCAGGCTGCGGATGCGCATGGAGAGGGTCGGCTGGGTGACGTTGCACTGCGAGGCGGCTTTACCAAAGTGCCGGGTCTCGTCGAGTGCGATTAAATATTTTAACTGTTTAATATCCATCTAATTTTCTGCGCGAGCAGCCTTACAGCATGCGGATCTCTTTCGAGCGCAGGGTGATGCGAACCGGAACGGATTTATACGACGGTGTACCGCTGTCCTTATCCAGATAATCAAGCGGTACCAGCACGTTGGCCTCCGGGTAATAGGCGCCGACGGTGCCCGGCGCGATGTTGTACGCCACCACGGTAATGTCTTTCAGACGCTGAACGCTGCCGGGGAGGGCGGTTTCGATATCCACGCGGTCGCCGTGTTCCAGTCCTGACTGCGCCATATCGTCTTCGTTCATAAACAGCACGTCGCGGCGGCCAAACACGCCGCGGTAGCGGTCGTCCAGAGCGTAAATGGTGGTGTTATACTGGTCGTGGCTGCGCAGCGTGATCAGGCGCAGAACGTGCTCGCCTTCACCGCTGGCGTTCTCGTGAACGCCGTCGAACACCGAGAACATCGCTTTTCCCGTCGCCGTTGGCCAGATACGCTGCGTTGGCGGCAGCGGCATGCGGAAGCCGCCGGGAACGCGGATCCGCGCGTTGTAATTCTCAAAGCCCGGAATGGTTTGCTCGATCAGATCGCGGATGCGGTCATAATCCTCTACCAGCGTCAGCCAGTCCACGCGGGTTTCCGGCAGCGTGGCTTTCGCCATGCCCGCGACGATAGCGGGTTCTGACCGAAGCAGCGGCGAGGCGGGCTTCAGCTTGCCGGATGAGGCATGCACCATCGACATGGAGTCTTCAACGGTAATGGACTGACGACCGGTGGCCTGGAGATCCAGCTCGGTACGGCCGAGGCACGGAAAAATAAAGGTCTCTTTGCCCACCAGAAGATGAGTGCGGTTGAGCTTGGTGCCGACGTGCACGCTCAAATCCAGGTTACCCATCGCCGGAAAACCCCGTTCGTGATCGGGCATCGCGACGGCAAAATTACCCCCAAGGCAGATGAGCGCCTTCGCGCGGCGTTCGATCATCGCCTGCGTGGCCTGCACCGCATCGTGTCCGTGGTGAGAGGGCGGCTCAAAGCCGAAAACGTCCTTCAGACGGTTCAGGAAGGCCGGGGTAGGCTTCTCGCTAATCCCGACGGTACGGTTCCCCTGAACGTTAGAGTGGCCGCGCAGGGGGCAGATACCCGCGCCGGGCTTGCCGATATTTCCGCGCAGCAGCAGCAGGTCAGCAATCAGGCGGACGTTTGCCGTACCTTTATTGTGCTGGGTAATACCCATCCCGTAGGTAATAATGGTGGCATTTGATTTCGCATAGGCGTCGGCCACCTTCTTGAGCGCCGCCCGGCTCAGGCCCGACTCGCGCTCGATCTCGTCCCAGCGGGTTTGCGCGATATCGGCGGCTAAGTCCTCAATGCCCTGGGTGTGTTCGGCAATAAACGCATGGTCGAGCACGTCACCGCGTTCGGCCTCCATTTCCAGTAGATGTTTGGCAATTCCTTTCAGCGCGGCGGCATCGCCCCCGGCCTTCACCTGGAAATAGGTCGAGGCGATATCCGTTGAGCCGTAGGTTGCCATTTCAATCACGCTTTGCGGGTCGGCGAAACGTTCGAGGGCGCGCTCGCGCAGCGGGTTAAAGACGATAATCGGCACGTTGCGACGGGCCAGCTCGTGGAGAGTTCCCATCATTCGCGGATGGTTGGTGCCGGGGTTGTGGCCGATGGAGATCACCAGCTCGGTCTTATCGAAGTCGTCCAGCGAGACGGTGCCTTTCCCGATGCCAATCGAACGCGGCAAACCGACGCTGGTGGCCTCGTGACACATATTCGAGCAGTCGGGGAAGTTATTGGTGCCGTATTCGCGAGCGAACAGCTGGAACAGATACGCCGCTTCGTTAGAGGCGCGTCCGGAGGTATAGAACTCGACCTGGTCCGGTTCGAGCCCGCGCAACACTTCGCCGATGCGTTGAAACGCCTCTTCCCAGTCGACGGGCCGGAAGGTATCGCTTGCCCGGTCATAGCGCAGGGGATGCGTCAGTCGACCGTAGCCTTCCAGCTCAAAGTCCGATTTTGCCAGCAGCGAGGAGACTCTGTTTTCGGCCAGAAACGCGGGGGTAACGCGTTTGCTGGTGGCTTCCCAGGTCACCGCTTTGGCGCCGTTCTCGCAGAACTGGAACGTCGACTTGTGTTCTTTATCGGGCCACGCGCAGCCCGGGCAGTCAAAACCGTCAGGCTGGTTGGTGCGCAGCAGCGTGGCGGGAGCATCAAGGGTATCCATTTGGGTACGTACCGCGATAGCCGTCGCTTTTAACGCGCCCCAGCCTCCGGCAGGACCGTCATAGTGTCTGATACCCGGCACCGAGCGTCTTTTCTTATTCATACCCACTCCTGATTTGTTCGGTCACACAACGTCTGATCCCATAAAAACGCTGCAAAGGACAATAAGTGAAAGCAATGACGACCGGATGGCTATGCGCATGCGGTGCGGAAAAATGCTTTATCTTAAATTCTTTTTATTACATAGGTTTATCGGATCTGATGCTTAAATATTTAAAGAAATTATAACGAAATTTTATCATTTTAATAATAAATCTTATCTATCAGACGGTAGGCAAGATAGATGGGTCGAGCAGGAGAGGATGTAGCAGCAATAAAATTTCGAATGAAGCCTGTGAGCGGCAGCAATAATCACTGTTAGCAGCTGGCGGGCCATCGCAAGCATTTTCGCCAGTGACAATGTCAGAAAGATTAACTCTGGCTTAATGATTAAAGGATAAAATTCAGGCCTGGCAGGGTCATTTTCACAATGCGAAATATAAAGTTATTTTGAGTCGTGAAATTAATGTCGTGCAACATAAGTGAAATAGTCACATTCACGTTGTCGCGTACATTCAATATTAAAGATACCCTGTTAGTGCAACAAATAATTCATCGTTCATATATTCTGCTGACCTCACCAATACGCGAATTCTACTAATTATGGTAGTGGCGATAATAGCCGTATTGCGTTAATGAAAGTGGTTCTCTTTTGTGTTTTTCGTATATAAAACATATGGTTGTGTAGAGTTGCGGTAGGGAAATAACAGAATGCAGGTCATATCCGGTTTTTTCATAGGATTAATCCTATAATTTTCCGACTGCTTCATTTACCAACAGTTACGTAGCGGTAAATATTGAATTGATGCGAAGCTCATGTAAACTTGTTTACCGTTTGTCAAAATATGTCAGGAAGACGCTGGGCCTTATTCTGAAAGGCTCGTGCGGTAGCTATGCCTTTAAAATAGTAACGCCCCGAAAATATCCTGGCTATTTTAACAATAGCACTTAAGTAAAACTTCACTCCCTTATCTTCATCATCGAAATATCGCTACGGAAAAGCATATGAAAATGCGCGTACTGTTTTCACTTCTGTTTGTAATGGCGGTGGCGGGCTGTAAAGCGCCGCAGAAACCTGTGATCAACGACGATACGATCGAGACCAGCCAGGTCAACGGCGTGACCTTAACCCACCGTCACGCTGTTACGCCGCCGGCGGAGTTCAACCCGGTCAACGAACCGTATCGCGCCATGTATCCGGCCTCCCTGATGAGCCGTCCTGACTTCGGCGGCAAAGTTATCCGTAATCTCGAGACCGGAAAAACGTACGTGGTGCTGGGACAGGTTGAACACTACTGGATGGCGCTTGCCGATGAAGGTAACGATCAGCTGATTGGTTACGTCCCGATGCGCGCCGTGATCAAGGCCGACCTGTACGACGCCGCCGTGCGTAAACAGGCCATTCGTCCGAAAGCGCGTAAAAAAGCGACCTGTGTCGACGTCGATGGCAACAGCAAAGCCTGCAAAGACAGCGCTAACGGTACCTGGATCCTGAACTAAACGGCTTTCTTGAGCGCATTTTTATGAATAATAAAAATTTTCATAAGCTGTGGTTATTTTTTTACGCGGTGATTTTCGCTCTGCTCAGTGGTTGTACGTCGTCTTCACACAGCGACCCCTCCCGCTACAATCTGCAGTTTCAGGCTCATCCACAAATCAATGAATCTGCGCCGCTTAAGGTCCGGGTGCTGCTGCTGAAATCCGATGCGGATTTCATGTCCAGCGACTTCTACTCCCTGCAGAACAACGCGTCAGCCACGCTTGGCGCGAATCTGCTGAACAGCGACGTGTTCTTCCTGATGCCGGGACAGCTGTCCAAAACCCTCAGCGGGCAAAGCTCTCCGGAGGCCCGCTACATCGGCGTGATGGCGGAGTATCAGGTGCTGGATGGCAAAAAATGGCGCGTTTCACTCCCTCTGCCCGTGCCTGGCGAAAATCATATCTACCAGTTCTGGAAATGGTCCGCGGATGAACTTCAGGCCAACGTTTTTCTCGACGTGAACGGCATTCGGGTCATCAGCCAGTAACGCGCTTCAACACAGGAAACACATCATCATGACGAAAGCAGAAAAGGTCGTCTGGACCGAAGGCATGTTCCTGCGTCCACACCATTTTCAGCGGACTGAAAGTTATCTGCTCAACCATGTTCGTGAATGGGGTGCGCTACAGCGGTCATATCTCTGGGGCTTTCTTGACGTTGAACTGGATGAAGCGATGCTTCGTCAGGGATGCATTGCCCTGAGCTACTGCAGCGGCCTGCTGCCGGACGGCACCTTTTTCCAGGTGCGTAACGGGCGCAACGGTCCTGTACCGCTGAAAATTCCTGACAATCTCACCAACGAAAAGGTGGTGCTCGCGCTGCCGGTTCGTCGCGGTGAGAGAGAAGAGGTGATTTTTAGCGAAGAGCCGGCCTCGCTGGCGCGCTTCATCACTTTCGAGCAAGAGGTGGAAGACGACAACGCCATGTCGGTGGGGGATGCCACCGTCCAGTTTGGCCGTCTGCGTTTGACCCTGATGCTGGAAAAAGATCTCACGGCAGAATGGACCGCCATCGGCGTGGCGTTTGTGACGGAGAAACGTAACGACAATCACGTGCGCCTCGATAACAGCTACATCCCGCCGATGCTCAACGCCAACAACAGCCCGCAGATCTACAGCATGATCAACGATCTGCACGGTCTGCTGGTGCAGCGCAGCCAGCAGATTGGCGGTCGTTTGCGCCAGCCCGGCCGCTTTAATACCTCCGAACTGATTGAATTCACGCTGCTGTCGCTGGTTAACCGCCATCTGGGCGAGGTTTCTCATTTAAAAACCCTCCCGCTGCTGCATCCGGAAACGCTCTGGCGCAGCTGGCTGCCGTTTGCGACCGAGCTCGCCACCTGGACGTCCCAGCGTACCGCCGAAAGCGTGCTGCCGATTTACGATCATGACGATCTGGCTAATTGCTTCAGCAAGCTGATGCTGATGCTGCGTCAGGGACTGTCGCTGGTGATGGAAGACCACGCGATTCAGCTGCCGCTCAACGAACGCTCTCACGGTCTGAACATCGCTACGGTGCCAGAAACCAGCATGGTGCGCGAATTCGGCTTCGTGCTGGCGGTTAAAGCCAATGTGCCAGGCGAACACCTGCAAACCCATTTCCCGGCGCAGATGAAGGTCGCGCCGGTCTCGAAAATCCGCGATTTGGTTCAGCTTCAGCTTCCGGGCATTATGCTGCGCGCCATGCCGGTCGCGCCGCCGCAGATCCCGTGGCATGCCGGCTACAGCTACTTTGAACTGGAGAAGGGCAGCGAGCTGTGGCACGAGATGGATAAGTCCGGCGCATTCGCCCTGCATCTTGCAGGGGAATTCCCGGGGCTGGATATGGAGTTTTGGGCCATCCGTAGCCCGACAGAATAATAAAGCGAGCGCTTAATATGCAGGAACGACAGGACACCGGCAGTGATGCCGCGTTTACCGGAGCCAGTAGCAACAACCAGCTGGTGGCGGCCGCCAATCCGCTGCTCAACGCGATTCCGCAGATCCGTCATTCGGTCTCCCATGACGATCAGGTGGCGTTACGCCAGCGTCTGATCGATGAGATTCGCCGTTTCGAAGTCCGCTGCCAGCAGGCGGGGCTGCCCTACGAAGTGATCGTCGGGGCGCGTTACTGCCTGTGTACGGCGCTCGATGAGGCCGCCGCGCTCACCCCGTGGGGCAGCAGCGGCGTCTGGTCAAGCAACGGTCTGCTGGTGACGTTCCACAACGAAACCTGGGGCGGCGAGAAGTTCTTCCAGCTGCTGGCGCGCCTGTCGCAGAACCCGCGCGAGCATATTCTGCTGCTGGAGATGATCAACTTCTGCCTGCTGCTGGGCTTCGAAGGGCGCTATCGGGTGCTGGATAATGGCCGCACCCAGCTTGAAACCATCAAGCAGCGGCTGTGGCAGATGATCCGCGGCGTGCGCGGCAGCTATCCGCCGCCGCTTTCACCCCATCCGGAAGATCGTCCGGTGCTGCGCAAGCTCTGGCGGCCGATGGTTCCCCTGTGGGCCTGCGTGGCGCTGGCCGGGTTTATCGCCTGCCTGTTTTATATCGTGCTTAACTGGCGTCTTGGCGATAACACCAACCCGGTGCTGGCGAAGATTTACCAGTCCCAGCTGCCGGAAACCACTATTCAGCAGCCGGCCCGTCAGCTACCGGCGGTGCTGAACCTGCGCGGCTTCCTGAAGCCTGAAATCGAGGCTGGCCTGGTCGCGGTGAAAGACGAAGCGGACCGCAGCGTCGTTATCCTGAAGGGCGACGGGCTGTTTGCCTCTGCCTCTACCGTCGTGCGTGACCGCTATGAACCGGTCATTAACCGCATTGCGCAGGCGATGAATAACGTCAGCGGCAAAATTCTGGTGGTGGGCTACAGCGACAACGTGCCGATCCGCAGCGCGCGCTTTGCCTCTAACTATGAACTCTCTCTGGAACGCGCCCGCTCGGTACAGAAAATGCTGCAGGGAAGCCTCTCTCAACCTGGCCGCGTGAAAGCGGAAGGGCGGGGCGAGATTAACCCGGTGGCGCCGAACACGACGCCTGAAAACCGCGCCCGTAACCGCCGTGTGGAAATTACTCTGCTGGTGTCGCCTGAAAACACTCAGGCTGAGCTGAACGGATTGCCGCAAGGAAACTAAGGATGCTGACTACACTTCTTTCCATTTTGACCAACCGCATTCTGTGGAGCTTCCTCGGCGTAACGGCGCTTGCGGCGGTGATCTGGATGATTGGTCCCCTGTTGTCCATCGTGGACACCCGACCGCTTGAGTCTGAACAGAACCGTATTATCAGCATTGCCGTGGTCTATCTGCTCTGGGCACAGGGCCACATTCTGCCGCGCCTGTACAATGCCTGGCTGAACCGCAAGCTGATGGACAAGCTCAAGGAGAATACCGCCAGCCCGGAAGCGGCGGATCCGCAGAAGCGGCTGAACAGCGAGGAGCAGATCCTCGCCAGCCGCTTTGATGAAGCCGCGCAGATGCTTAAAAAAGCGCACTTCAGCAAAGCGGGTCAGAGCGCCCAGTGGACGCAGCGCTTCAGCACGCAATATCTCTATCAGCTGCCGTGGTACGTCATTATCGGCGCGCCGGGCTCCGGTAAAACCACGGCGCTGGTCAATTCCGGGCTGCAGTTCCCGCTGGCCGATCGCTTCGGTAAGACCGCGCTGCGGGGCATTGGCGGCACGCGTAACTGCGACTGGTGGTTCACCAACGAGGCGGTGCTGCTGGACACGGCGGGCCGCTATACCACCCAGGAGAGCGAGCAGGTGCAGGACGCCGGCGAATGGCTGGAGTTCATGGGGTTACTGCGTAAGTATCGCCGCCGCCAGCCGATCAACGGCGTCATCATCACCATCAGCATTTCTGACCTGCTCACCCAGTCCGCCGAGGCGTCCCGCCAGCAGGCGGTGAACCTGCGCCAGCGTCTGTCCGAGCTGCATGAACAGCTGGGCATCCGCTTCCCGGTGTACGTGATGGTGACCAAGGCCGACCTGCTTAAAGGCTTCCGCGCCTGGTTTGCCGACTACGATAAAGCGCAGCGCGACCAGATCTGGGGCTTTACGCTGCCGTGGGAGCAAACCAAACACGCCGATTACGACCTGATGGGCAACTTCCAGCAGGAGTTTTCTCTGCTCCAGCAGCGCCTCGATGCCGGGCTGCCGGAAACCATGCTGAAAGAGCATGACGCGAAAACCCGCGCAGAAGCGTATCTCTTCCCGCAGGAGTTCGCCGCGCTGCGTCCGCTGCTGGCGGACTACCTGAGCACGGTCTTCGCCCGCTCCAACTTTGAAACCGAGTTCTCTCCGCGCGGGATCTACTTCGCCAGCGGGACGCAGGAAGGCATGCCGTTCGACCGCGTGATGGGCGAACTGAACCGCGCGCTGTCGCTGCCGGAAGGGGGAGAGGCGGATAACTGGGATTCGGTCAGCAAAGAAGCGCCTATCCCGGGTGCTAAAGGTCAGAGTTTCTTCATTAAGAACCTCCTGCAAAACGTCATCTTCCAGGAAGCCGGGATCGCGGGCGAAAACCGCTGGTGGGAGCTGCGCAACCGGGCGGTGATCTGGTCCGGCTACGCGGCGCTGCTGGCCCTGCTGGCGATCCTCGGCGGTCTGTGGCTGACCAGCTATGCCAAAAACAAGGCCTATCTGGAAGAGGTGGATGCGAAGGTGCCGCTGCTGGACCAGCAGAGCAAGGCGTTGCAGAACCAGACCCAGCGTGACCTGTTCGATCTGCTGCCGCTGCTGAACGGTCTGGTTGACCTGCCGAAAAGCGACGCGTTTGATGTCAACGATCCGCCCGTATCCCGCCGTATGGGGCTCTATCGCGGGGATGACGTCAGCGATGCCGCGCAGTCTCTGTACCAGAAAGCGCTGGATCAGATGCTGTTGCCTGCCGTCGCTATGCACATCACCACCTGGCTTCGCAACGACAACGGCAGCGATGTGGAATACAGCTATGAAGCGCTGAAAGCCTATCAGATGCTGTATCAGCCAAAACACTACGACGGCAAATTCCTGCATTCGTGGGTGATGCTCAACCTGCAGCGAAATCTGCCGCAGAACGTCACGAAGGCGCAGCTGCAGCAGCTGGAATGGCACCTGACGCAGCTGCTGGAACCGAAAATTCAGGCCTCGCCTTACGCGCAGGATGAATCTCTGGTTGCCCGCGAAAGAGCGATGATCGGCCAGCAGCCGCTCTCCACGCGCGTATACGGTCGTCTTAAACGCCTGCTGGAGCATGATGAGAACCTCAAGCCGGTCTCCCTTTCCGACCTGGGCGGACCGCAGAGCGAGCTGGTGTTTTCACGCAAAAGCGGCAAGCCGGTGAGCGAAGGCGTGCCGGGTCTATATACGCCGGACGGCTACTGGAAAAGCTTTAACGGCCAGATTGACAGCGTAACCACCGCCCTGCACGAGGACGACGCCTGGGTGCTGGGGGCCGCGACGGCGCAGGAAGATAAACAGCAGATCGATAACGCCGTGCGCCAGCTCTACATGCGCGATTTTATTGCTAACTGGGATCGCTTCCTCGCCGACATCCAGCTCAATAATAGCGCCGATCTTTCCCAGCGCATCAACACCGCGCGCCTGCTCTCCGGCGCAAATTCGCCGCTGCGCCGTCTGGTGCAGAACCTGAGCCAGGTCCTGACGCTGTCACGCAATGCGCCAGCGCCGGAAGATGCGGATAAAGCGCAGGCGCAGAGCAACCGCGCCACCCGCACGCTGGAAGCGCTGTTCAGCAACAATGACGCTGCGCCGACCCAGGCCGCCGTGGTCACCCAGGCGCCGGAACAGCTGGTGACCGACCACTACGCGCCGATGATTGAGCTGGCGCAGCCGCTGGAGAAGGGCGGAAAGACCATCGTGTTTGATGATTTTCTCAAGCAGGTGGATGAGCTCTATCGCTACCTGACCGCCGTCCAGGACGCGGCCAACAGCGGCATGCCGGCACCGGGCGGCGAGGCGATCAGCCGGCTGCAGGCCAGCGCCGGTCGTCTGCCGGGCGGGCTGCAAACCATGTTCAGCAATATGGCGGTGGGCGCCAGCAGCGATACCCAGCGCCGTGACCTTGAAAACGTGCGTAAGCGAATTAACGTTGAGGTGGGCGGATTCTGCCGTCAGGCGATCGCCGGTCGCTACCCGCTGGTGCGCAGCGCCAGCACCGAGGTCACCCCTGACGATCTGGCGCGCATGTTTGCGCCGGGAACCGGGCTGATGGACGCTTTCTTCCGCGACAATCTGACCAATAAAGTGGATACCACGCAGGCAAACTGGCGCTTTATGCCGGGCATCGACGGTAAAACGCTGCCGGGAAGCGAAGGGCTGCTGAGACCGTTCCAGCAGGCCCAGTCCATTCGCGACGCCTTCTTTGCTAATGGCGCCACGACGCCGTCCTTCAAGGTGACGGTTCGCACCGTGCGAATGGATAACACCATTCTGAACCTGACGCTGGACGTTGACGGCCAGCTGCTGCGCTACAGCCACGGTCCGCAGGCCGTGCAGATCATGAACTGGCCGGGGCCGGGCGGCACCAACCAGGTACGCATGCAGCTGGGGCTGGCTAACGGCAGCACGGCGACGCTGGTCACCAACGGCGCCTGGGCGCTCAACCGCTTCTTCGATAAAGCGAGCACCAGCCCGGGCGCGGGTAGCCTGAGCCGTCAGGCCACCTTCAGCGTCGACGGACATCAGGTCACGCTGGAGTTTGCGCCAAACAGCATTCGTAACCCGTTCCAGCTTCCCCGTTTCTCATGCCCATAACCGCAAGGACAGCCGTATGACGAATACCCCTGCGATGAACCGCTACAGCTGGTATGGCAAGTTACCCAGCGCCGGAGATTTTTTGCAGCGTCGCTTTCCTGACACTTTACAGCGCCAGTGGTCACACTGGTTCCAGGTCGGTCTGCTGGCCTGGCAGCAGGAAGAGCAGCGCAGCGGCGAGCGCCAGTTCCAGAAAGCGCCAGTCTGGAATTTTGTGGTACCGCCTATGCTGGGCAGCCAGATGATCCAGATGGGCTGTCTGCTGCCCGGCCGCGACAGCGTTGGCCGCCAGTACCCGGTTTGCCTTCAGCTGAGCTTTGCCCCGTCAGAGTGGTCGACCAGCCTGCTCAGCCAGGCCGAAAGCTGGTACCAGCAGATTGGGCGCCTGGGGCTGCACGCGGTGCGCAACAGTTTTTCCGCCTCGCAGCTGGATGAGATGCTGATGACCATTCCGGCACCGCAGCCCGTCGAGCCGCAAAAGCGCTCCGACATCCTTGATGTGATTGGCTATGACGAGGATGGCCAGAGCACGCTGGGCTGGCCTCAGGCGGCCGAGTGTTTTGATCCGCTGCGCCAGACCAGCTACTGGTGGACCAACCGCTGCGACGGCTACCCGCTGTACACCCATGTGCACAGCGGTAACTTTACCGGGCAGCTTTTCACCCTGCTGTTCGACCCGGCAGGGGGCGCCCGTCCGGGGCGTCACGGTCTTTATCCGCCCATGTTTGAATAAGCAGGGATCTCATGAATATCGAAGAATTTCTCGCGCCAATCAGTCCCGAAAAACCCTGCGGCGAAAACCTGGAGTACGACGCCGACTTCCAGATCATGAATCAGGCAAGTCTTGGGAAAGCGGAACAGCAGTTTGGCGACACCATTATCCCGGCAGAGCCCGCTGACTGGAACACGGTGGAAAAATACGCCACCAGCCTGCTGACCCGCACCAAAGATCTTCGCGTACTGCTGGCGTTAACCCATGCCTGGACGCGCCGTCGCGGGCTTGCGGGCTACGCGGACGGATTGCTGCTGGTGCAGGAGGCGATCGCCCGTTACTGGGAGACGCTTTATCCGCTGCTGGAAGAGTATGGCGAAACCGATCCGTTCTATCGCATTAACGCCCTGGCAGGGCTGAGCGATAAATCCGACCTCACCGTCGCCGTGCGAAACGCCTCGCTTCTGCGTTCAAACGGCGATGAAATTTCGCTCCGGGATGCCCAGGCCCTGCTGGACGGCAGCAAGACGGAATGTCCGGACTATCCCGGCGGCCGTCCGCGGCTGATTGACGAGCTGGCCCGCGGCGACCAGCCGGGAACCGCAGCGGTTATCGTCATTAACGAACGTCTGCTGGCGATTCGCGAGCTTCTCACCGGGCATCTCGGTGAAAGCGGCGTGCCCGAGATGGAGCAGCTGCTGAAAACCGTCGGACTGGTCGCCAGCGCGTGTCAGGTGACCGACATCAGCAAGCTGCTGCCGAACCGTGAGGCGCAGGCCGAACCCCAGGCCGAGCAGCAGTCGGCGGCAGCGCAGCCCGCTCAGCCGGTCACCGACTGGCGAAGCGTGCAGGTCACCAGCCGCGCCGACGCGCAGCTGATGCTGGAAAAAGCGAAGCAGTATTTTGCGCAGTACGAACCGAGCCACCCCGCACCGCTGATGATTGAACGGGTGCAGCGGCTGTCAGAACTTAACTTTATGGACATTATTCGCGACCTGGCGCCAGACGGCGTTAACCAACTTGAAAACATCTTTGGGCGCCGCGAATAACGCGTCCAGGCATTATGACGACAGGCATGGAGCCTGCCGTTTCACCTTCACCGCGCATCTTTGATGGAGAACATCATGGCAATGAGTAACAGTGGGCAGAAATTCATCGCACGTAACCGTGCCCCCCGCGTGCAGATCGAGTACGACGTAGAGATCTACGGTGCAGAACGTAAGATTCAGCTGCCGTTTGTGATGGGCGTCATGGCCGATCTGGTCGGCAAACCGGTGGAAAATCTGCCGGCCGTCGACGAGCGTAAATTCCTCGAAATCGACATCGACAACTTTGACGAACGCATGAAGGCGCTGAAGCCGCGCGTGGCGTTCCAGGTGGATAACACCCTGACCGGCGAAGGCAAGCTCAACGTGGATCTGACCTTCGACAGCATGGACGACTTCCTGCCGGATGCGGTGGCCCGCAAGGTTGAGCCGCTGAACAAGCTGCTGGAAGCGCGTACCCAGCTCTCTAACCTGCTGACCTATATGGACGGCAAAAACGGTGCGGAAGAGCTGATCGCTAAAATTCTGCAGGATCCGACGCTGCTCAAATCCCTGAGCCAGTTGCCGAAAAATGACGAAAGCGCGAAAGGTAGCGAGGAATAATCGATGAGCAACCAGACTCAACAACACGAGCAGCAGGCGGGTCAGGCGTTCAGCCAGGATGAATTCAGCGCGCTGCTGAACAAAGAGTTCCGCCCGAAAACCGATCAGGCCCGTTCAGCCGTAGAGAGCGCGGTTAAAACGCTGGCGCAGCAGGCGCTGGAAAATACCGTCACCTTCTCCAACGACACCTACCGCACCATTCAGAACCTGATCGCCGGTATCGACGAGCAGCTGTCGCAGCAGGTGAACCAGATCATTCACCACGAAGAGTTTCAGAAGCTGGAGAGCGCCTGGCGCGGTCTGAGCTATCTGGTGAACAACACTGAAACTGACGAGATGCTGAAGATCCGCTTTATGAGCATCTCCAAGCAGGAGCTGGGCCGCACCCTGAAGCGCTTCAAGGGCGTGGGCTGGGACCAGAGCCCGATCTTCAAGAAAATCTACGAGCAGGAGTACGGTCAGTTCGGCGGCGAGCCGTTTGGCTGCATCGTGGGCGACTACTACTTCGACCACAGCCCGCAGGACGTTGAGCTGCTGGGCGAAATGGCGCGCATCGGCTCTGCGGCGCACTGTCCGTTTATCACCGGTACCGCACCGGGCGTGATGCAGATGGAGTCCTGGCAGGAGCTGGCTAACCCGCGCGACCTGACCAAGATCTTCCAGAACACCGAATACGCCGCCTGGCGTTCGCTGCGTGAATCCGAAGATGCCCGCTATCTGGGCCTGGTGATGCCGCGCTTCCTGTCGCGCCTGCCGTACGGCATTCGCACCAACCCGGTCGACAGCTTTGACTTTGAAGAGCAGACCGACGGCGCGAACCACAACAGCTACTCCTGGGCGAACGCCGCGTATGCGATGGCCGCCAACATCAACCGCTCCTTCAAAGAGTACGGCTGGTGCACCTCGATTCGCGGCGTGGAGTCCGGCGGGGCGGTTGAAAACCTGCCGTGCCACACCTTCCCGAGCGATGACGGCGGCGTGGACATGAAGTGCCCGACCGAGATCGCCATCAGCGATCGTCGTGAAGCCGAGCTGGCGAAAAACGGCTTTATGCCGCTGGTTCACCGCAAAAACTCCGACTTTGCCGCCTTCATCGGCGCGCAGTCGCTGCAGAAACCGGCGGAGTACCATGACCCGGATGCCACCGCTAACGCGCGTCTGGCCTCTCGTCTGCCGTACCTGTTCGCCTGCTGCCGCTTTGCCCACTACCTGAAGTGCATCGTGCGGGACAAAATCGGCTCCTTCCGCGAGCGCGAAGAGATGGAGCGCTGGCTGAACGACTGGGTCATGAACTACGTTGACGGTGACCCGGCGAACTCCTCTCAGGAGACCAAGTCCCGCAAACCGCTGGCCGCTGCGGAAGTGCAGGTGCAGGAGATTGAAGATAACCCAGGCTACTACGCCGCGAAGTTCTTCCTGCGTCCTCACTACCAGCTGGAAGGTCTGACCGTTTCCCTGCGTCTGGTATCTAAACTGCCGTCGCTGAAGACGAAAGACGCGTGATGATGAGTGCCGGCCCGCAGGGGCCGGCAATTTGAGCGTAAGAGCTTGGCTTAATACTGTCAGTGAATAAGGATATACGGTGAAACATATACTTTTAATCGCAACCAGTTTGCTGGCAGTTTCTACTCTGGCAAGCGCTGACGCTGGAAATTATAAATATCCTCAAGCGGAAGCATTGCCTCAGGATGACACATCAAACTTCCAACGCGATCCGACGTTATTAACGGGATACGATTTAAATTTGAGTGCAGAGCGTTTCGCTAAAGCCTGGTTGTCGAAAACGAATGAACGTGAACGCATTAAGGCAAATATGTATCTTCTCGGCGTAGTCGATGCATCTGAGGGCACTGCATGGTGCAAGGGCAGGCCTTTTTTGCCAAATACTATACATGAGTTTCTCTATTCTCGTTTTGCGAACTTATCAAAACAGCAAGGCGAAGAACGCGCTTCAAAAATTATCATTGATGGAATGAAAGAATTACGCCCGTGCAAAAAGGAGAGTGATAAATGAGACCATTATACGAACAGCTGAAACGTCAGCATTACTCTTCAAATCATACGCGCGCGGGTTTTGCCTCGGGTGAACAGGTCTTCTCAGAAATTGGCTACGATTATTCAACGATTATCAAGCAGCAACCGGCATACGAAAATACCTGTGCGGTAAGAATGAGTCTGGCATTGTTAAAATGTAATATTGAATTCACAGGCCGTTTACCCATAAAGTCGGGTCCCTATAAAGGAAAAACAATCGAACCTGGCGCAAAATTACTTGCCGATCAACTTTATAAATCCCATGTGTTTGGCAAGGCAGAAATATTTACCGATCGCGAGGCGGGTGCGCGCTCAATGTTGGGCCGAAAAGGTGTTGTTTTCTTCAATAAAATTGACGGGTATGGCGGTGGTCATATCGACCTTATCGAGCCTCTGAGTAATAATTCGTTTATATGTAACTCCGATTGCTTTCCGTACTGTCAGGAAATCTGGTTTTGGGAATTAAAATAATTTCATTCAGATATCTAAAGACAGCATTATTTTTGCTCACTTGCTTATGTTTTTCTGCTCGCGGTGATAACTCTCACGTAGATTTTTATCAGCAGCAACCATACCGGCAGGTCGTAAAAGATTTGGTTCTGGCGCGCTGTCTTGCTCAGGTGGCAGATAAAGGCAGCCAGTTTTCTGCTGACGCCGCCCGCAGTGCGAGTGCATTCATAGAATGGATACCTTTTGATGCTGAAAATGGCACTGAGAAAATGAATGCGCTCATTAGAAAATATAAAGATCGCATTAACGGGTTTCATGCTGAACGAAAGCCCGATGTAAAAGGCGTCACGTTAAATTGCCTGCGTCTTTATCATAGTGACGAACTTAACAAGCTGGTACCTCAATTAATCATCGGAAACCCTGACCGCACCTGGATTCAGGATAACCCGCAGTAGTAAAAGACTTCACATTCTTTCCGTTCATTCAGGGGGAATGTAAGACTGTCAAATGACACGGGTCATTTGATATGAGGCAGAGGTAAAATATGGACGGTTTTATTCAGCCCCATGCTTTCCTGTTTGCCATATAAGTGCTTTTTCGAAAGCAATATTGTTCATCCACGAAGAGTAGATATTATGGCTATTGATATGTTTCTGAAGGTCGAGGGTGTTACGGGCGAATCTAAAGATTCTAACCACACCGGCTGGACTGATATTACCTCCTTCTCCTGGGGCGCTTCCCAGCCAGGTAATATGAGCGTTGGCGGTGGCGGCGGTGCCGGTAAAGTTAACTTTAACGACCTGCACGTTAACGCGCTGATCGACAAATCCACCACCGCTATCCTGAAACACTGCGCCAGCGGTAAACACCTGACCAAAGTTGAGCTGTCCGTCTGTAAAGCCGGCGGCCAGCAGGTGGAATACTCCCGCATCACGCTGGAAGATGTGCTGGTCACCTCTGTTCAGTACACCGGTGCAGACAACGGCGATACCGTTGGTGTGACCTATGCGTTCCAGGCTGCGAAAGTGAAACAGCAGTACTGGGAGCAGACCACGTCTGGTGGTAAAGGTGCTGAAAGCAGCGCTGGCTGGAACATCAAAGAAAACAAAGAAGCGTAACTGCGTATGTGGCCGGGGAGTTTTCCCCGGTCATTATCAACCGGGAAGGAAGATAGCATGGCAAGTTTGCAGGAAGGAGGCGCCCGTCCTCTCACCATTGGCGAAATAGCACTGGCGCGCTCGGTTTTTGGTGACGCAATAAAGTACTCAGAAGTTAAAGTCCATAATAAAAGCTATTTGCCGTTTAATATGCAGTCGACAGATGTCGCAATGACCCCCAACGGCGAGCTCTATTTTCGCGAGCCGCATTATCGGGATGACTTCTCAATAGAGGTTCCGCGATATAAACACTGGTTTATTCACGAAATGGTGCATGTACTGCAGCATCAAATTGGAATGAATGTTCGAACCCGAGGCGCATTCAGTTGGGCAGCAAGTTATAATTATTCTCTGCCCCCCGATAAAAAACTATCGGACTTTGGTATGGAGCAGCAGGCTTCTATCATTTCAGATTTTTATTATCTGATAAATTACGGTCTGGGTGATTTCCGAAACATTGCAGGTTTCGAGGGAATTATCGGACCCGACCTGAAGGATAAATATCTGCAGGTATTATCGTTGTTTATTCAAAATCCTAAAGACCGGCGGGTATGGTTATGAAACAGTTACTCAGTGTTGTAGCAATCGCATTAACGGTGAGTGCCTGTGTCTCTCATCCTGCACAATATCAGTCGCTTACGGTTACGCTAAAGAACAACGAACCCTGCTTTGCTATTCCCGCTAACTCCGGGTTAGACGCGCCTGTCACCAGCCATTCGCCCACCATAATGAAGCGCGCTGGAAATGAATGGAAAGCGATATCGCCGCCGTCAACGTTTAGCCCTGAGGTGACGTTAACGACCCAACAGTGTCACCAGTGGCAGGGGATTGCGTGGCAAGCTGGAGAATATGATGTTGCCCTGAAGGTGTCAGGGAAAAACGATTCTATTCGCTATGCGGCCCGCTTTACCTTACAAGAAGGTCCCTCAGGCCAGTTTAAGCTTACGCAGACTGAATAGAATGTGTTAACCCCAAACGCCGCCGTTCTCGCCCCGAGAGCGGCAGCGTTTGAGCGCTAATCATACCAGCAGGAATACGCCATGCGATTCACGATTATTTCTACGAAACCCGGTCATCAGCCGCCGCAAAGCAGCTGTGATTTTTACGCCCCGGGCGGCACCATTGGGCGCGGTACGGATAACAATCTGGTATTGCCGGATAATGACCGCACCATCTCTCGTCTGCAGGCCATTGTCCACGTTGACGCCCAGGGCGAATGCCGCGTGACCAACCGTGGCAGCGTCACCCGCGTGGTATTAAATGACATTCCGCTGGAGCGAGGTCGTCAGGTTGAACTGCAGGATGGCGACATTCTCGGTATTGATGACTACCGTATCGAAGTCACCGAACTGATCCACGATACGCAGCCCGTGAGCCGTATGGCGGCCAGCATGCATCAGCAGGCGCGTCCGACACCCGCACCCGCGACCGCTCCACAGCCGAAGCCGGCGAGCGCCGCACCGCGCGGGAAGGCCGAGCCGACCGCCGTGCCAACGGAAATCTGGGATAGCCTGATGCAGGAGTTCTCCATCTCCGACAGCATCTCCAGCAACCGTACAAAACCGCAGCCTGCTGCATCGCACGATCCGTTCTCCCAGCCTGCGGCCCCGGAGCGTAACGCGGAAGATCCGCTGGCGATGTTCAACGACAGCGATCCAAAGCTTGAGCGTAAGAACGTTGACCCGGACACGCTGTTCAGCGACGAAGCGTTGTTCAAAAAAGAGAGTATTTTTGACGACGTCACCCCGTCAACGCTGGTGCCGCCGGGCGAGAATAGCCCCATTAAGCCAGAAGACGAGGCGACGGACGAGCTCGATCCGCTGGCCCTGTTTGGCGGTAAGGCCAGCGCGCCAGCCGCGCGTAATGACGACCCGCTCGGGCTGATGGGCGGCGCACCGTTAACCCATCCGGATGACATTCTTGCCGAAAAGCCTGCGCCAGTGCCGGAACCTGAGCAGGAAGAGGACGTGCTGGCCGATTCTCCGCTGTTCGCCCCCGAGCCGCAGGAAGAACCGCGTGCTGAAGAAGAGCCCGCGCGACCGGATTACGCAGGCTTCACCATGCCTACGCCGCAGGCCGTTGCGCGCAGCAGCACTCAGGCGCCGAAGGGTCGTCTGCGCATCGACCCGGTCAATAACGCCGCCGCCCCAACCGCTACGGCGAACAGCGGTGAGAAGGGCGAAGTGCTGCAGGGCGAGCTGCTGGAGGCGCTGCTGGAAGGCATGGGTCTGAGCGAAATGCAGCCCGTCCCGCAGTTTGACCGGGAAAATATGCGTCAGCTCGGGCAGATCCTCGGTATGTTCTCTCAGGGGACCGTGGCGCTGCTCTCCTCACGCTCCATCCTCAAGCGCGGCGTGAAGGCCGATATGACCATGGTGCTGGATGATGCCAACAACCCGTTCAAGCTGTTGCCGACCGGCAAAACCGTGCTGATCCAGATGTTCGGCACCCCGATGCCGGGCTTTATGCCGCCGACCAAATCCGTGCGCGACGCGCTGATCGATCTGCAGGCGCACCAGCTGGGCATGATCTCCGGTATCCGCGCCATCATTGCCGCGATGCTGCAGTCCTTTAACCCGGAACAGCTGGAAGAGCAGGCGAAGCAGAACGGGATGACCTCTCGTCTGGCGCTGCCGGGCAGCCGCAAAGCCGCCCTGTGGGACTATTTTGTGCGCAGCTATGGCGAAACGGCAGGCGAGATTGAGGATGACTTCCACACCCTGTTCGGCGAGGCCTTCCTTCATGCGTACGACATGGAGGTAAATCAGTACAAAGACTCACAGAGCGGATCGGAAGACAAATGAATATCGCAACGGCTTCTCTCTCCCGCCAGGGGACGCGCGCCAGCAACCAGGATCAGACGGGAGAAACCATAGGGGAACGTTCAGCCTGCTTTGTCGTCTGCGACGGCATCGCGGGCCTGCCGGGCGGTGAGGTGGCTGCAGAGCTGGCCCGCAACAGCATCATCTCCCGCTTCGATGGCGACAAACATCTTAACGCGCAGCATATCCGCGACTACGTGCAGACGGCGAACCGCACCATCCTCAGCGAACAGCAGGCCGTTCAGGACTATCGCCGGATGGGCACGACGCTGGTCAGCCTGTTCATTGACCGTGATTACGGGCTGGCCTACTGGGCGCACGCTGGAGACAGCCGCCTGTACCTGTTTCGCCGGGGATGGCTATGGCATGTGACCACCGACCACAGCCTGGTGCAGCAGATGAAAGACGCCGGGCACCAGACCGACGATCTCAACAGCAACCTTTTGTACCTCGCGCTGGGGATTGAAAACGGCGGGCCGGAAGCGAGCTACAGCGACGTGGTGCAGGTTGAAGACGGCGATGCATTCTTACTCTGCACCGACGGGTTCTGGCACGGCGTCAGCGAAGAGCAAATGAAGCAGTCGCTGCATATGGTCAATACGCCGCAGGAGTGGCTGACCTTAATGAACCAAATCATTCAAAAGAATGGCGAACAGGAGGGGAATGCTCAGGATAACTATACTGCCCTGGCGGTATGGATGGGCAACCCTCAGGACACTACTTTGCTGCACACCCTCTCTGACGCAGCACAATTTCTTCCCTGCGGAACTGATTAGACACACAAGGAACGATATGAAACTTTGGCTATCGGGTTTGGCACTTCTGGCGGTCACCTCCACCGCGCAGGCTGAGAATTTCCGCATCGTGCAGTCTCCTGCGCAGAAGCTGGATATCTGGATCGACAACATCAAAGACAACACGCCGCAGAGCTGGTGTAAGCCTGAGGTGGCGCTGCGTATCGTGGCGAACGGCAAGAAGGACGTCTCCGTGCTGGAGAACTTTGTGCCGCGTCTTGGCTCCCTGCTGGAACACCAGTGCAGCAAAGTGAATAAGCTCAGCTGGACGCTCAACGACCCGGCGGGTACCACGCTGGCGCAGGGTACGGCAGGCAAAGCGCAGGACTGGGCGCTGGTGGTGAAACAGGAGCAGGCCGCGCCTGCTGCGACCATCACCGCAACCCCAGCCAGCGGCGCGCTGCTGCCGCCGGACCAGAACGTGGCATCCCGCACCGTCGCCGCTGACCGCACGCCGTGGCAGGAATTTACCCTGCAGGACGGCTGCCACCTGCGCACCTTCTGGGAAGGAGGCGCGTCCGCACCGGCGCTCTTTATTCCGGATTCTGACACCACCCGCTGCGGTAACGGCAGCTGGCTGAGCGGACACACCGTGGTTTCGCAGTCCCGCAACGGCGGACAGAAAGAGATGGCGGTGACGTACATCCATGGCTTCCCGGTGACCGGGCTGAATCAAAGCGCCGATCCTGAAAACGCGCTGATCACCTCCGTCAACAAAGAGCGCATGGTATTCAGCACGCCAAACAGCGACCAGAGCTGGATGATCCTGCCTTACGATAACGCCCTGAACAGCTGGAAAAGCAACGGTACCGTAGCGGTGGAGATCTCCCGTGAAGTCGCCAGCGATGATGCAAAACTGCAGGCGCGTATTGCGGCGGTGAAAAAAACCTGGAGCGCCTGGGTCGCACCCGGCACTCCGCTGAATATCGTGCTGATTGACACCCTGCGTCCTCAGCTGCGCGATCCGGCCGTCGGCGCATGGCGCGCGGCGAATTAAGGAATGGCTATGAATACGCTCTATCAACACCTGGCGGGCGAGTCGCTCAGCGATGCGCTGGCGCGCATTGAAGCTGAAATCAAAGCCCGTCCGGCGGATGCCGACCTCCGCGCCGCGTTCGTGCAGTTTTTAACCCTCAGCGGCAACTGGACGCGTGCGCTGACCCAGCTGAAAAGCTGGCTGGCGCTGAAGCCTCAGGCGAAGCCCACCGTCACGCTGCTGGAGCAATCCATTCAGGGCGAGCTGCAGCGAGCGCAGGTGATGGCGGGACAGGCGCGTCCGGCTATGCCTGAAACCCAGTGGCCGTGGCTGACGACTCTGGCCGCGGCGCTGAGCGAGGAGGGCGAGCGCGCCCGGGCGCTGAGTCTGGAAGCTCTCGATCGGGCTGAGGCCACCTCCGGCCAGATTATCCTCGAAAACGAGGAGACGCAGGCTTTCGAGTGGCTGATGGATGGCGATGCCCGTCTCGGCCCGGTCTGCGAAACCATCGTGAATGGCCGCTATTTCTGGCTGCCGTTCAGCGCTATCGCGGAGATCCGTTTCCAGGCGCCCGCCAGCGTGACCGATCTGGTCTGGCGTCACGCGCTGGTGCGCCTGACCGACGGTACGGAGCAGGTGTGTCAGATCCCGGCGCGTTACCCGTTTGCTGCCGATGCCACCGATGCGGTCAGGCTGGGCCGCACCACCGAATGGCAGCCGCTCGACGAAGACGGCACCCTTTACGAAGGCAGGGGCCAGAAAGCCTGGCTGAGCGAGCAAAGCGAATACCCGCTGCTGTCCTTAAGCCTCGTGACGCTTGCAACGGATGGAGCCGATGAGTAATCCCGCTGGCGAAGGCGATCTGCTGCGCAGCGGCTGGCAAGCCCGCAGCAGGCAGGAGAAGGTGGGGGCGCGCGACAAAATGCAGCCCTCGCTGCTGGATCGTCTCACCGATAACGACCCGGAAAAAAAACGCGAGTCGGCCAACAGCAATCTGATCACCCACGCCGCCCTGCGTCGCAACGTCCTGCGCGATCTGCAGTGGTTGTTTAACACCATCAACCACGATGCCTCCGGCGATTTGAGCGCCTTGCCGCACGTGAAGCGCTCGGTGGTCAACTTCGGCGTCGCGCCGCTGGCCGGGAAAAGGATGTCGGATATCGAATGGCACGACATTCAGCGCAAGCTCACCGAGGCCATCATCAATTTTGAGCCGCGCATTTTGCCGCAGGGGCTGCAGGTCCGCTGCGTGTCGGATACCTCCTCGCTGGATCTGCACAACGTGCTCTCCATCGAGATCAAAGGGCGTCTGTGGTGCGTGCCGTACCCGCTGGAGTTTCTGTTTCGTACCGATGTCGATCTGGAAAACGGCCATTTTGAACTGAAAGATGCGGGGTAATCATGGAAAGTAAACTGCTCGAATACTACAACCGTGAGCTGGCCTACCTGCGCGAAATGGGAGCCGAGTTTGCCGAACGCTACCCAAAAGTCGCCGGACGGCTGGGCATGCTCGGCATCGAAGTGGCGGACCCGTATACCGAACGTCTGATGGAGGGCTTCGCCTTCCTGACCTCCCGCGTGCAGATGAAAATGGACGCGGAGTTCCCGCGCTTCTCCCAGCGTCTGCTGGAGATGATTGCCCCTAACTATCTCGCGCCCACGCCGTCGATGGCGATCGCGGAGATTGAGCCCGACAGCAGCCGGGGCGACCTGAGCAAGGGCTTCATTGTGCCGCGCGGCACCATGATGGACAGCCTGGCGCTGAAAAAAACCGGCGTAACCTGCAGCTATACCACGGCGCACGAGGTCAACCTGCTGCCGCTGAAAATCGACAAGGTCGAGCTGGGCGGCGTGCCCGCCGATCTGCCGCTCGCGCAGCTGGGGCTGAGCCAGCGGGGGATCGGCAGCGCCTTGCGGATCCGCATCGCCTGCGACGGCCCGCAAAACCTCGGGCACCTGGATTTTGACCGTCTGGAATTTTTCCTCGGCGGTCCGGACATTGAAGCGCTGAAGCTGCTGGAGCTGGTGATGGAGCACCACGCCGGGATCGTCTGCCAGACGGTCAGCCCGCAGCCGCAGCGACAGCTGCTGGCGTCGGACGCGCTGCGCCAGGAGGGCTTTGAGCCTGACCAGGCCCTGCTTCCCGACGATCTGCGCAACTTTGACGGCTATCGCCTGCTGCAGGAGTATTTCGCGTTTCCGGCCCGCTTCCGCTTCATCAGCCTCAGCGGTTTGAGCAAGCTTGTCGAACGCTGTGAAGGCGAAAAAGCCTTCGACATCTTCATTCTGCTGGATAAGTCGGATGAACAGCTGGAGCGCGTGGTCGATGCCAGCCATCTGGCGCTGCACTGTACGCCGGTCATCAACCTTTTCCCCAAGGTCGCGGCGCGTCAGAAGCTGAATGAAGGCCAGCATGAATACCATCTGGTGGTCGATAACATTCGTCCGCTGGATTATGAAATTTACGCGGTCAAAAAAATCTATGGCAGCGCGGACGGCCAGCGCGATGACCAGACGTTTCGTCCATTCTGGAGCACCTGGAGCGGCGATGCGGGCAACTACGGGGCCTATTTTTCCCTGCGTCGCGAACAGCGCGTGCTGTCCGAGCACGCCCTGCGCTACGGCACGCGCACCGGCTATATCGGCTCGGAGGTGTTTGTTTCGCTGGTGGATGAACAGCACGCCCCGTGGCAGGAAAACCTGCGCTATATCTCTGCCGAGGTGCTGTGCACCAGCCGCGATCTGCCGCTGATGCTGCAGCAGGAGCTCGGGCAGTTCATTATGGCCGACTCCATGCCGGTGAAATCCCTCACCCTGCGCAAAGGCCCGACGCCGCCGCGTCCCGCGCTGGCGGAAGGGTTCAGCACCTGGCGGCTCATCAGCCAGCTGCAGATGAACTACCTCAGCCTGATGGACAGCGAAAACGAAGAGGGTGCGGCCGCGCTGCGCCAGCTGTTAGGGCTGTACGCCAACCTGGCAGAAACGCCCGTTGCGCGTCAGGTGGAGGGGGTACGCCACTGCGTGCTGGAGCCGGTTCACCGCCGCGTGCCTGAACCCGGTCCGGTCGTTTTCGCCCGCGGGATAGGCATTACCCTGACGGTCGATGAGCGAGCCTTTTCCGGCGCCAGCCCGTGGCTTTTCGGCAGCGTGATGGAGCGTCTCTTTGCCCGTCTGGTGTCCATCAACAGCTTTACGGAGTTCACCCTGAAAAGTCAGCAGCGCGGCGAGATTGGCTACTGGGCGCCGCGCATGGGTAAAAGGGCGCTGATATGAGTGACGCTGCCACTGCACCGCTGCGCGTGCATCGCCTGACCTGGCTGCCGGACGCGTTCTGGCAAGGGGTTCGCGAGACGCCCTGGCGCTACGATCTGTTTCAGCTGTTAAGGCGCATTGATGCCCAGGGCGGCGAGCGCTACCCGCTTGGACGCGCGCCGCTGCCGAAATTTGAGCCGCTGCGCATCGGCCAGCAGCCGTCGATGAGCTTTGCACCGTCGACGATGGCTCAGGTCCGTCAGCGCGAAGAGAGCGGGCTGCATGAGGTGTCTATCCTCAGCTTCGGCCTGTTTGGCCCGAACGGCCCGCTGCCGGTCCACATGACCGAATACGCCCGCGAGCGTATTTATCATCATCAGGACGCCAGCCTCAGCGCGTTTGCCGATCTGTTCCATCACCGTCTGGCGCTGCTGTTTTACCGCGCCTGGGCGGATGCGCAGCCGGCCGTCTCTCTGGACCGCGCCGACAACAGGCGCTTTGAGGGGTATCTGGCGTCGCTGATCGGCATGGGCCAGCCGGGGCAGATGAACAAAGGCAGCCTGAGCTCGCATGCCCGCTTTACCCACGCCGGACACCTGACCCGTCACGGGCGGGATCCGGAGGGGCTGGAGAAGATCCTGCGCAGCTATTTTAAAGCGCCGGTTAAGCTGGTCAGCAACGTACCGCAGTGGATGCCGCTTTCCACGCGCGAGCAGGCGCAGCTGGGAGCAGGGCGCCGCATGCCGCGCATGGGGGAATCCGCCTTTCTCGGCGTCGCCGTCCGCGACGTGCAGCACAAGTTTCGCATCGAAATTGGCCCGCTGAGCGCGGAGGAGTACAACCGTTTTCTGCCGGGTGAAGCGTGGGTCACCGAGCTGCGCGACTGGGTGCGTCAGTACGCCGGGGTGGAGTTTGAATGGGAAACGCGGGTGATCCTGCGTGAAGACGCGGTGCAGGGCACCACGCTCGGCAGCAATGGGCGATTAGGCTATAACACCTGGCTGGGCCTTCAGCCGCAGCCTGTCCCGCGTGGCGATCTGGTGTATCGCGCAGAGCGGTAATCCTTCCGTATACCGAATCATTGTTAATGGAAACTAACATGTCAGAAATTAGCCGTGCCGTGCTTTTCGGCAAACTGGATACGCTGTTATTTACCTCTCTGGAAAGCGCCACTGCGTTCTGCAAGCTGCGCGGCAACCCGTACGTTGAGCTGGTGCACTGGCTGCATCAGCTGATGCAGCAGCAGGATGGCGATCTGCAGCAGGTCATCCGCCACTTTGCCCTCGATGAACAGCAGCTGACCCGCGATATCGTGGCCGCGCTGGATGTCCTTCCGCGCGGGGCGAGTTCCGTTTCCGATCTCTCCGAGCATATCGACAGCGCCGTAGAGCGCGCCTGGGTCTTCGGCTCGCTGAAGTTTGGCGTCAGCCGTATTCGCGGCGGCCATTTGCTCATCGGCATGCTTAAAACCTGGAACCTGGCGAACGTGCTGAAAAGCATTTCGTCGCAGTTCACCCGCCTTAACGTCGAGGTGCTGATTGAGCAGTTCGACGCGATTTGCGCCAACAGCAAAGAGACGCAGCAGGCGGCTGCCGCCGTCGATGCACCGGCAGGCGCGGTCCCGGCGGCGCAGGGGACGCTGGCCCAGTACGGCCAGGACCTGACCGCCCGCGCCCGCGAAGGGAAGATTGACCCGGTTGTCGGGCGCGACGAAGAGATCCGCCAGATGGTCGATATCCTGATGCGTCGCCGCCAGAACAACCCGCTGCTGACCGGGGAAGCCGGGGTCGGGAAAACGGCGGTGGTGGAAGGGCTGGCGCTGCGTATCGCCGACGGCGACGTGCCGGAGCCGCTGCAAAATATTCAGCTGTGGCTGCTGGATATCGGCATGCTGCAGGCAGGCGCAGGCATGAAAGGCGAGTTCGAGGCCCGTCTGCAGGCGTTAATCAATGAAGTGCAGTCCAGCGCCACGCCAATTATTCTGTTTATCGATGAGATCCACACCCTGATTGGCGCAGGCGGCCAGCAGGGGACCGGCGATGCGGCGAACCTGCTGAAGCCTGCCCTGGCGCGCGGACAGCTGCGCACCATCGGGGCCACCACCTGGGCGGAATACAAAAAGTACATCGAGAAAGACCCGGCGCTGACCCGTCGTTTCCAGACGGTGCAGGTGCACGAGCCGGACGAAGCGAAAGCCATTCTGATGCTGCGCAGCACCGTGTCGCCGCTGGAGACGCACCACCAGGTGCTGCTGCTCGACGAAGCGGTCAGCGCGGCGGTGAAGCTGTCGCATCGATACATTCCGGCGCGTCAGCTGCCGGATAAAGCCGTTGCGCTGCTCGACACCGCCTGCGCCCGCGTCGCGGTCAGCCAGAGCGCGCCCCCTGCGCAGCTCGAAGACTGCCTGCGCCACCTTGCCGCGCTGGACGTGGAAATTGAGATTGCTGAACGCGAAGCGCGTGTGGGAGCCGGTGACGCCGATCGCGTGACCGCTTTACTCGCCGAACGCGACGCGTATGAAACAAAACGCGAAGCCCTGGCCCAGCGCTGGGAAGAAGAACGCAGCCTGGTGCAGGAGATTATCCGCCTGCGTGCGGCGCTGTTCGCGGCGGGCGATGACGATAGCGCCGAGCTGCGCGGCCAGCTGGCGGAGCAGCAGCAGGCGCTGAACGCCTTACAGGGCGATGAGCCGCTGCTGTTTGCCGCGGTGGATGAAAACGTGGTTGCCGCGGTGGTCTCTGACTGGACCGGGATCCCGCTGGGCCGGATGGTGAAAAATGAGATCGACGCGGTGCTCAACCTCGCCGACACGCTGAACCAGCGCGTTATCGGCCAGCGTCACGGTCTGGATCTCATTGCCCGCCGCGTGAAAACCTCGCGGGCGAAGCTGGACGATCCCAACAAACCGGTGGGCGTCTTTATGCTGTGCGGCCCGTCCGGGGTCGGTAAAACCGAAACCGCGCTGGCGCTCGCGGAATCCCTTTACGGCGGCGAGCAGAACGTTATCACCATCAACATGAGTGAGTTCCAGGAAGCGCACACCGTTTCCACCTTAAAAGGTGCGCCTCCGGGGTACGTAGGGTATGGTGAAGGCGGCGTGTTAACCGAGGCCGTGCGCCGCCGCCCGTACAGCGTGGTGCTGCTGGACGAAATTGAAAAAGCGCACCCGGACGTCCACGAAATCTTCTTCCAGGTCTTTGATAAAGGCTGGATGGAAGACGGCGAGGGGCGCCACATTGATTTCCGTAACACCATCATTATTCTGACGTCTAACGTCGGTACCGACCTGATTAGCGCCATGTGCGCCGATCCGGAGCTGATGCCGGAGCCTGAGGCGTTAAGCGGCGCCCTGCGCCAGCCGCTGCTGGAGGTATTCCCACCGGCGCTGCTGGGCCGCCTGCTGGTGGTGCCGTACTACCCGCTCAGCGACGAGATGCTGGGGCAGATTGTTCGCCTGCAGCTCAAGCGCATTCAGCGTCGTCTGGAAGAGAATCACAGCATTATTTCTGAGTTTGACAACAGCGTGGTGGAACAGATTGTTCAGCGCTGTACCGAGGTGGAGTCCGGGGGCCGCATGGTGGATGCTATTCTGACCAACACCTTGCTGCCTCAGATGAGCCAGATCTTACTTACCGCCAGCCGCAGCGACGAGCAGTACCGACGTCTGCACGTCACCTGCGAGCAGGGCGAGTTTCACTGTCAGTTTGCCGCGTAATAATCATCAAGAGAACTGTAAAAGATGACGGATAATGATAACAATCGGACTGTCCCAAACGCGCTCCCGGTCGGGTACCGCTTCAACGAGTTTGAAATCAAAGAGGTGATCGGCGGCGGCGGTTTTGGCATCGTCTATCGCGCGTGGGATCACCAGCTCGAACGCACTATCGCTATCAAAGAATTTATGCCTTCCTCGCTCGCCGTGCGCGGCGACGACATGACCCTGGTGCTGCGCAGCGAGCGCTTTGGCAAAGCGTTTTCCGCAGGCCTGAACAGCTTTATTCAGGAAGCCCGTCTGCTGGCGCGCTTTAACCACCCGAACCTGCTGCACGTCCTGCGTTTCTGGGTGCAAAACGATACGGCCTACATGGGGACGCTGTTTTACAGCGGGACCACGCTTTCTCGCCTGCGCGAAGAAAAGCCGGAGCTGATCAACGAAGCCTGGATCCGCCGCACGCTGCCGATGCTGTTCGGTGCGATCAAGACCATCCACAACGAAGGCTACCTGCACCGCGACATTTCTCTGGATAACATTCAGATCCAGGATAACGGCCTGCCGGTGCTGCTCGATTTCGGCTCCGCGCGCCGCACTATCGGTAACCTCTCCGACGAAACGGAAACCATGCTGCGCCCGGGCTTTGCGCCAATTGAGCAGTACACCGACGACAACGAAAGCGAGCAGGGCCCGTGGACGGATATTTACGCCCTCGGCGCCGTGCTGCGTACCCTGATTGTGGGTTCTCCGCCGCCGGTCAGCGTGGTGCGCTCTATTCAGGATACCTGCAAACCGCTGGTGGAAATCATGCCGCAGGGCTATTCCATTCCACTGCTGCAGGCCATCGACCGCGCGCTGGCGCTGCACATGGAGGACCGTCCGCAGTCTATCGACGAGTTCGCGGCGCTGATAGAGATGCCGGTCGCCGGGATTAACGACGTGCTGACCGCCAAAAAAACCGGCACCATGCTGGTTCCGGTAGAGGAAGAGAAACCGGCTTCGGCGCTTGACTGGCGCCGCTACAAGATCCCTGGGATGGTTGCCGCTGGCGTGCTGGTGGGCATTGTCGCCGGGGCGATGCTGTTCGGCAGCGGGAATGATGCTCCCGAGCAGGCTGCACAGCCACCGGCAGAGACGCGCCCGACTGAAACCGCCGCGAACGCGCCTGACGTGAAGCCGGAAACGGCGAAGGTGAGCGAGCAGGCGACGGCACAGCAGACGCCACCGCCTGTCGACGCAAGCCCTGTTGCGCTGGTCTATATCCGCATCCTCGACGGCGAAACGCTGAAAGTGAACGGCGAGCCAAAAGCGCTGCGCCCGGCGACCAACGGTTATGCATCTCTCAAGCTGCCAGCCGGCGAGGTAAAGATTGAACTGCAGGGCAACGGAAGAACGCGTGGCCAGACGCTGGATATCACCAAGCCGGGTACCTGGCTGGTGAATCCTTAGAATTACGCTCAGTCACAGATGCGAACCTCTTTTCTGAATCGCATAAGCTAGATGGAATAAAGATTATGCTCAACCGAATTACCGTTCAGCTCCCGGTGGAGGGGCTTCTGTTCTGGAAACTGACGGGCCGCGAGGCGATGTCCGAGTCGTTCGCGCTGACGCTGACCGTGCTCGGCACGGACGCGCGCATCGACCGCAGCAAGCTGCTGGGCCAGCCGGTCACGGTGACCATCCCGACGCAGAATCTGCTGACGTCCCGCTATGTTAACGGCAAGATTACCCGCGTGGCGGTCAGCGCCGTCGAGCTGACGGGCACCCGCTATGCGGTCTACCAGCTGACGGTGGAACCGGACCTGTGGCCGATGAAGCGCGACCGTAATCTGCGAATCTTCCAGGGTCAGACGGTACCGCAGATTGTGAAAACCCTGCTGGGTGAGCATCAGGTTAACGTTGAGGATAAACTCACCGGCAGCTACCGGGTGTGGGACTACTGCGTGCAGTATCAGGAATCGAGCCTGGACTTCATCAGCCGCCTGATGGAGCTGGAGGGGATTGCCTATCACTTCAGCCACGAGGCGGACAAACACACCCTGGTGCTGACCGACGCCGCCACGCAGCATCAGCCGTTCAGCGGCTATGAGGTCATTCCTTACCACCAGACGCCGTCAGGCGGCAGTACGGATGAAGAGGGCATTAGCCAGTGGGCGCTGGAGGACAGCGTGACGCCGGGGATTTACAGCCTCGACGACTATGACTTCCGCAAGCCGAACGCGTGGCTGTTCCAGGCCCAGCAGAATCCGGCGTCGCCGAAGCCGGGCAGCATCGACGTGTACGACTGGCCGGGGCGCTTTGTGGATAAAGGGCACGGGGAGTTCTATGCCCGCATCCGTCAGGAGCGCTGGCAGGTGGAGCATCAGCAGATTCAGGCCACGGCCACGGCGGCGGGGATTGCGCCCGGGCACACCTTTACGTTAACCAACGCGCCGTTCTTCAGCGACAACGGTGAGTATCTGGTGACGGCGGCGGGTTACCACCTCGAAGAGAACCGCTACGCCAGCGGCGAGGGTGAAACCATTCACCGCACCGATTTCACGGTCATTCCGTCGGCGGTGGTGTACCGCCCGGCGCAGTCCACGGCGTGGCCGCGCACCTACGGCCCACAGACCGCGAAAGTCGTGGGGCCGAAGGGCGAGAGTATCTGGACGGACAAATACGGTCGCGTGAAGGTGAAGTTCCACTGGGACCGCCTGGCGAAAGGCGATGACACCAGCTCCTGCTGGGTGCGCGTGTCGAGCGCGTGGGCGGGCCAGGGCTACGGCGGGGTGCAAATCCCGCGCGTCGGCGACGAGGTGGTGGTGGACTTTATCAACGGCGACCCGGACCGTCCGATTATTACCGGTCGCGTGTACAACGACGCGAGCATGCCGCCGTGGGCGCTGCCTGCCGCGGCGACGCAGATGGGCTTTATGAGCCGCACGAAAGACGGTTCCGTCGACAATGCCAACGCCCTGCGGTTTGAGGATAAAGCGGGCGCAGAGCAGGTGTGGATCCAGGCCGAGCGCAACATGGACACCAGCGTTAAGAACGATGAAACGCACAGCGTCGGCGGGGCGCGCAGCCATTACGTGAAGAAAAATGAACTGCATCGCGTGGAAGCGAATCAGACCCAGGCGGTGAAAGGCGGAACCGAGATCCTGACGGGCAAAGGCAAGCTGGATGCGGCGGTCGAGCAGTATGTTATTGCTTCCGGGACGAAGCTGCGGCTGGTCTCTGGTGAGAGCGCCATTGAGCTGAACGCTAACGGCAAGATTAACCTGATCGGCAAAGAGTTTAACTTCTTCGTTGAAGGGGATGGGTATATCACCACGGGCGGTAAGCTGCACCTGAATACGTCGGGAACCAAGCCGGGCACAACGGCACCGGGAGCGGGGCATAAAGGGGATATTGATGCGGCGGTGCAGGCGTATTTCTCTCCGGATCAGGCTAAAAAATCTGCCGGTGCTGGAGTTTCCGGAGGATCAGGTAAAGCGGCACCTGCGCAAAACAATTCAGCTGCATCAACTGGCACAGATAAAACCAGTGAATATGATTATTCGTTGCAGGACATGGTGGATAAGCAAAAGAATTTAAAGGCTAAACCTCAAAAGTGGACGCGACGCGGTTTTGTTAACGCCTCTGAAGAGGATATTAAGAAATATGCAAACCCGGATAACTACAATACTGGAACTGATAAATATCAGTTCCTTGATCTCTCATCTTCATCTGGTGTTTCTGAAACTGATATGGCTTCCTTCCTGAAAGGGAAAGGCGTACTTGAAGGTCAAGAAAAAACATATCTTGATGCAGCAAAGAAATACAATGTCAGTGAAGTTTACCTGGCCTCGCATTCTGCTCTCGAAACAGGTAACGGAGCGAGTGAACTGGCAAAAGGTGTCGAGGTCAACGGTGTAAAAGTTTATAATATGTACGGTATTGGCGCTTTAGATGGCAATGCCGTTAAAACAGGTTCCAATTACGCATATAAAATGGGATGGACTTCACCAGAAAAAGCGATAGATGGTGGTGCGAAATGGATTTCCGAAAAATACATTAATAATGCGGATTATGCCCAAAACAATCTTTATAAGATGCGATGGAACCCAGCTTCGCCAGGAACTCATCAGTATGCAACTGATGTCAACTGGGCTGTAGCCCAAACATCAAACATGAAGAAAATGTTTGATAATTTCCCAGGGGCAAACCTATCATATGATATTCCAAAATTTAAGTAATGGATCAACTTATGAGTAAGAAAATTCTGAGTGCTTTCTGTTCGGTACTGGTGCTTTGCAGTTTGAACAGTTATGCGGCGACTGCTCAAATCAATAAAGAAGTTGAAAATTCATCACATAATCTTTTAACAAATCCTGATTTTTCTGTACAAATAAACAAACAATCTGTCGCATTGGGCGACAGATGGACTAATGACGTTGCACGTAAAGTTGAGTTGCCGGTTGAAGGCCATTTTGTTGGGGAGGTTCCTTTTGATGGAACAAATTATAAATTCTTCCAGCATCAAAAGTCTGGATTGGAAATATTCAGTTCTAATCTTTGGTGGGATAAAGCCGAGAGAAGCGTTGATGATTATATTGTGTCGCAGATTACGCTAACTGCTCCGGATGGCAAAACAGCTCGCGGGATCCATATTGGTTCAACAATAAATGAACTTAATAAAGCTTATGGTGGTGGCCAGGTAGAAAATGATTCCGGGGAGCAATGGATTTCCTATGAATTGGGTAAGAAATTGCTCTCTTTTGAGGTTAAAGACAGCAAGGTTGTGAAAATAACCATGAATTACGAAAATGGTTCTTCAGAATGATTTATGACCAAAAAATATTTGGCAGTCGTATTGTTCACCGCTTTATTGACAGGCGTCGTTGAAGCGTCATCGGCGCTTGAATTATCGCAATACAATAAGCTCGAAACGGTTAGCCGCATCGTTAACGATAGCGAAGTGACAGACAATCTCAGGGCGTTGCTGGGAAATCATTACCAGATCTTTATTGATAACTTTGATGTCTTCGGTGAACCGCATACCACCGCAGGTGGCGGATTGTTTGTTGAAGGCTGGCTAAAGGATCTCTACCAGGAGAATGCGTCAGCGCTGGTCATCAATCCTGACGGCAAAATCTTTGCGGCCTGGGTGGCTCCGGAGTCGGACGTTATACAATATCGGTCATCTGATAATAGTCCGGTTATAAATGCCGATATTCAGCAGTGGGCTGCCAGATTCAATGCGATGCATTTTGCAACGAACAGCCAGTCAGAACCTGCGTTTGACGGTGAGTGGACTGGCGAATTCGGGAACGACTCGACGTTAACCCTGCGGTTAGCTGAATCAGGCAACCGTATCACCGGGACTTATTGCTATATCACCCAGAAAGGAAACCGCATAGATTGCCCGGAAGATGATGAGCGTAATCTTACCGGTACGATCGCTGGCAATCGTGCCAATATTGAATTCAACTCATCATTTGGCGGCGTAGACGGACGTGCTGTTCTGGAAATTAAGGGGAGTGAAATGGAATGGCGTTTAGCTACTCCTCCTCAAAATGGAAATTATTATGCTCCGCAGCGTTATACGTTACGTAAAGCCGCTTCGGTTCATAACGCTGAAACCAGAAAACTGGATACCGAAAAGTTCGCTATTTCTCTGATTAACAGGTGCGGCGATTTTGATAGCGAATGTGACCAGATGGTTTACCTTGGCGTGCGTAAAAGCGATAACAGTGCGATCTCCTTAAAGGGAAAAACGTTGCACGACACCGCAGGTAAAATAATCGGCTCAACGTACAAGAATGGCGAGACCGTTTACACCGTGACGTATGCACCCGCGCAATTGGTTGTCAGCAAAGGCAGCCAGGTTTTAGTCGAACAGTCAGGTCAATGGCGTAAATAATAAAACAGCCAGCCAGAGGGCCAGCATGGATTGGCCTTTTTGTTTCTCACAATATTAATCATCCCGAGTTCACTTATGAAATACACCCTCCAGGAAGGTTCGTTTTCCCTTTTTCCTGCTGCCTGGCAGGATAACAGCATGAACATTATTCGCGATGACGAAAGCGGGCTGTCCGTGGTGGTCAGCCGCGGCGTTATCCCCGATGGCAGTGACTATGAACAAGAGTTCCATCGCCAGTGGGATGTGCTGCGTCCTCAGATGGGCGAAATTGCCCAGAGCGAATTCCGGAACGTAAAAGTCGGGCCTGACGGAAAAATTAACGGGCTGGAAGTTGAGACCACCTTTGACCGTAACGGGCAGCGCCTGTGGCAAAAACAGCTGGCCGTACAGACGCCGGGCAAACCGGTACTGATGATTTTCACCCTCTCGGCACTCAGAGCATTCACCGAAGAGGACGAGGTGCGCTGGAGCGCGCTTAAGCAGAGTCTGACGCTAAACGACAACCGGAATGTGTAAGGCATGAGCGATAACAACGCGGCCCGTAAGGGCGACGAGATTATTCACTCCAGCATTTTTGCTGACATCACCAGCATCGTGGCGGAAGGTGCCGCCTATGCGGTGATCGGCGCGGCGGTAGGCGCAGCAGCAACCGTAGCGGCGCCATTGCTGGGGGCGGGGGCAGCAGCAGCAGGCGTGGCAGCCATTGGATCCAGCTGTCTGTTAAGCGGCATCATTGGCGGCGTGCTGGCGAACGTCGCGGGGATCACCGACGATATCAGCAACGCCGCTGAGGGGTTAGGCAATGCGCTGTTCCCGCCGTCACCGGCGGGGAAAAACACTACCGGTTCCAGTAACGTTCTCACCAACGCAACCCCCCCCCCGCGCGCGGCGGGCACGCTGACGCCCGCCAATACGCCGTCCCCTGAGCCGCAGTCGCCGGGCAGCTTTGCCGATTACGCGGGCATGCTGCTTTCCGCCGCCGGACAGTTTGGCAGCGAAATGTGGCAGCCGAGCGTGGCCTCTGCCGCCGCGGGAACCTCGCCGCTGGAAGAAGACAAGGTGGCGTGCGAAAAGCACTCCGGGCCGCAGTATCTGGCGGAAGGTTCTAAAAGCGTCTTTATCAACGGGCAGCCCGCGGTGCGTGCTAAAGATCGCACCACCTGCGAGGGCACCGTTTCCGACGATGTCTCCCCGAACGTGATCATCGGCGGGGACACGCTCACGGTCCGCGATATTAAAAGCGGTAAAACGCCGGGTCTGGCGCTGGGGATGATTGCGCTCTCCCTGCTCCGCGGGCGTCCGGGCAAGATCCTGAAAAACATGCCCTGCGCGCTGGCGGCAGCCGGCGGCGGGATGCTGGCGGATATGGCGGTCAACGCGGTGTTTGGCTCCTCGCACCCGGTTCACGCCGCCACCGGCGTGAAGGTGCTGAATGACGACGACGAGCTCGATTTCTCGCTGCCGGGGCGCTTCCCGCTTCGCTGGCAGCGCAGCTACAACAGCCTGACCACCCGCGAAGGGCTGTTCGGTCTGGGCTGGGCAACGACCTTTGATAGCTATTTGACGCTGGAAGACAACAACGCCACCTGGTTCGACGAAACCGGGCGCGAGCTGAGCTTCGAGCTGCCGCCTCTCGACCGCGCGTTTTACAGCATCAGCGAAGGTATCATTATCCGCCGCAATGAGAACGGCGACGTGGCGATTGCCGACGATGACGGTGCGGTATGGCGTCTGTATAAACCGACCCGGGCGAATCCATCCATCCTGCGCCTGGCCTCTCTCAGCGACGAATACGGCAACGCGCTGCTGACGGAGTGGGACGAGCACGGCAGGCTGGTCGGCCTTCACGACGAGCCGCGGGCGATAGACGTCACCCTGCGCTATGACGATGAACGTTTCCCGCAGCGCGTTACCGCTGCCAGCTATTTTGACGGTAACCAGACATGGCCGCTGATGCGGTGGGGCTACGACGCGCGCGGCCAGCTGGCGAGCGCGACGGATGCCTCCGGCGTGGTGACGCGTGAATACCGCTATAACGAGCACGGGCTGATGGTCTGGCACCGGATGCCGGGCGGTCTGGAGAGCGAATACCGCTGGAAAAAATTCGACCACTGGCGGGTGGTGGAAAACCGCACCAGCACCGGCGACGGGTGCCGCTTTAGCTACGATTTAGCCGCCGGGCTGACGACCGTCGAGCATTACGACGGCCAGACGCGCCGCCACTACTGGAACGCGCAAAATCTGATCGTCCGCTACGTTGACGAGCGCGGTGAAAACTGGCGCTACGAGTGGGATGACAACGAGCTTCTGACGCGTCGCATCGATCCGCTCGGAAACGCCGTCACCTTCGTCTACGACGAAATGGGCAACCGGGTTGAGGAGATCGACGCCGACGGCAATACGCGCACTACCACCTGGCTGGAGCACCGCGAGCTTCCTGCGGCCATTATCGAAGCCGACGGCAGCGCCACCCGGTTCTGGTACGACGAACATCACGGGCTTAAGCGCGTGGTGGACCCGATGGGGCAGACCACGCAGCTGCGCCGGGACGAGTTCGGCCAGGTTGTTGAAGAGGTTGATGCCGCCGGAAACAGCCGCTACCAGGAGTACAACGAGGCCGGGCAGATTGTTCGTTCGACGGACTGTTCCGGGCGTATTACCCGCTACCGCTATCACCCGCTGGGCTGGCTGGTGGCCGAGATTAGCGCCGACGGAGAAGAGACGCGCTATCGCTACGACGCCGCAGGGCGTCCGGTACAGCTCGATCGCCCGGAAGGCTGGACGGAATCGCTCAAATGGAACGAACGTGGCCTGCCGGTGAAGCATGCGGGGGCCGACGGTAAAGAGAGTGAGTTCAGATACGATGAGTCAGGGCGCTTAACTGCCACGCGTAATACCCAGGGTGAAGAGGTCCGTCGCCGCTGGGACAGCCGCGGGCGTCTGATTGCCCTGGAAAACGAAAACGGCGAAGCATATCAGTTCCGCTGGGGCGCGGATTCGCTGCTGCTGGAAGAGGTAGGGCTTGATGGCGTGGCCTCGCAGTATCGCTACGACGCCTGCGGGCGCACGATAGCGCGCACGTTTGCCGCCGGTCATCCGGAGGCCATCACCCACACCTTCGCCTGGAGCGCGAGCGGCCAGCTGGTCGCACGCACCACGCCGGAAGGGCTGACCCGCTATCACTACACTCCGTCCGGGCTGTTAAGCCGGATTGGGCTGCATCCTGCGCTTTCAGCCGACGCGTGGACCACCGAGGCAGAGCAGGAGCTTGCCTTTGAGTATGACGCGCTCGGTCGCGTGACGCGCGAGGCGGGCGAGCACGGCGAGCTGGCGTGGGAGTATGACGCGCTGGGCAACCGTACCTCCGTCACGCTGCCCGATGGCCGCGAGCTGAAGCAGTTCTACTACGGCAGCGGGCATCTGCTCAGCATTGCTCTCGATAAGCTGTCGGTATCCGATTTTACCCGCGACGAACTCCACCGGGAGACGAGTCGCACCCAGGGGCTGCTGACCACCCGCAGCGAGTACGACCGACTTGGTCGGCTGCATCGCCGGGACGTCTTTACCGGCAATGCCCAGCGCCCGTCGCCGCGCCGCTGGTCTCGCCGCTGGGATTACGACTACCGCAATAACCTGGTGCGGGAAGAGCGGGACGATAATCCGTTCAGCTGGTACCGCTGGCAGTACGATAGCGCCGGGCGTCTGCTCGTTCAGGACGGCACGCTGCCCGGACAGGAGCAGTGGCGCTGGGACGCTGCCGGTAACCCGCTCGAAGGATCTGCTGAGAAGGTCACGCACAATCGCCTGACGCAGCTGAACGGCATTCGCTGGCGCTATGACATCCACGGCCGCACCGTGGAGAAGGATAACGGCCAGACACGCTGGCACTACCGCTACGATGGTGAACATCGCCTGACGGAAGTCATCAGCCAGCCGCGGGACCGCAACAAGCCGCAGACGCAGGTCAGCTTCCGCTACGATCCGCTCGGGCGACGCATCAGCAAAACGCGACGCCAGATGCTGGGTGGACAGCCAACCGGCAAGCAGGTTACCACCCGGTTTGTCTGGGAAGGGTTCCGCCTGCTGCAGGAGGTGCACGGGGATGTGCCGCTCACCTACGTCTACAGCGATCAGGACAGCTACGATCCGCTGGCGCGTATTGATGGCGTGGAAGCGCCGGAGATTTTCTGGTTCCACTGCCAGCCCAACGGCACGCCAGAGCGGATGACGGATATCGAAGGGCAGGTGCGCTGGGAAGGTGTGAACAGCGCCTGGGGCAAGCTGCTGCGGGAAAGTGATACGCAGGTATCAGGATATTCTCAGAACCTGCGCATGCAGGGGCAATACCTGGACCGTGAGACAGGGCTGCACTACAATCTGTTCCGGTATTATGACCCGGACTGCGGAAGATTTACGCAACAGGACCCGATAGGGCTGGCGGGGGGGATAAACCTTTACCAGTATGCGCCGAATGCGCTGGGATGGGTGGATCCTTGGGGGTTGGCATTAAAGGGAGTCGACTTTACAGGAAGCCCAGATCTTTTCCCAATCAATGGAACAAAACAGAATATTGTATCTATTACAATGCAAGGAACTCGAGATAGAGATTTCACCGAGGCTTTCAAGGCAGCCGGTATTTCTAAAAGCGATGCAACTGGATATACATGGCATCATGTCGATGATTTTGACCCAGCCACAGGAAGGACAACTATGCAATTAGTAAAAACTTCTGCGCATGAAGCTACTTTCCCACATAAAGGCTCAGTCTCACAATTCGAGAAATATTTTGGTGTAAAATATGGTTCCCAAGAAGCCATTGCTGTTTCTCATTCTAAAGGCTGGTTGAAGGGGCGTGTTCCGAAAAAATTGCGTGCAAACTGTCATCAGTGAGGTATAACCTATGAATCACTTCAGTAACTGTGAAAAAAAGATTGGACGTGCAGATATTACTAAAACGGAAGAGAAATTATCTATTACTCTTCCGGATGATTTCGTTTCACATTATCTGCAATTTAATGGTGGCACTCCTGAGAAAAGTTGGTGGGATGGTGATGACGATTTTGAGCCAATAGAGGTGGCAGGGTTTAAACCGTTTGTTTATAATAGTCAGACAAATGATGACCCTAGATCTTTAATCGACGGTTGTTATATCAGCATGTTGGATAGGGAAGTGATTCCTAAAAACCTGCTCCCTTTCGCAAATGATTGGGGAGGGAATTTCTTCTGTCTAGATTTAGATAATTACTCAATTGTATATTTTGCTACAGATTCTTTTGATGAGGATTTGACTATGCAAGAGAATCACAGAAAACTTCAAAGATATCTGACAAATTCATTTGCCAATTTTGTTAACGGATTAGTAGCAGAAGAGGATCTTTCTTAAAGAATATTTAAAAATTTGATCGATTTATTTAATTCGATTGCTGTTATTTTGGTATTCATATTTTTAATAAAGCTCTGTGAAACAAATCATAGGGTTTTATTATAAAACAGCATGACAGGCTTGGTGATATGAAAGTACCTAGGATCCCATGTAGAATAAATCAGGTTAAGACATGAAGATATCCCAGTTAGCAATATGTAAGTTAAATAATATTAGTTGGTTTGTTAATCTTGGTGTGGCGACAACACTCCCCGGGGTTATCCAGGCTCAGTGCTTTAGCTTATGTATAAAAGGCTTAAATAGCGATGAATGGGAAAATACCACCTTGCAGGCTGGTAATGAAATAACGGGTTATCTCGCAAAAAAACACACTAACAAATATCAATACTGGAACTCCTTGGTCAAAGAAGCTAAGAATGTTGTGGAGAATGATATTATCCCAAAAATAACCTTCCCGGAGTCTGATAAAGGCTCAATGACTGAGAACTTAAAATGGGATCTTGTGAATTACTTGCTTGAAGATGCGTATAGTAATTTTCTTCAAGAGCCATTCTTTTTTGACGGATTAATTAATGTTTATGAAGCTGGGCATATGCCCTGTGGATGGTCAGGTACTTGGCCAGCGGGTAAACTCGTTATCTATTGATAGATCACGCGCAAAAAAATCCACGCCAAAGCGTGGATTTTTTTCATTCAAAACAAATCAGACGTTGAACTGTGATTGTTTTTTTATGATATTGATTTTTATTGTCTTATTTTAGTTAATTTTTATTTGTACTCATTTGTATACTCATTTTTGAGCTGGCTCACATTCGTAATGCAAAGGTGGTGGGTTAGGCTCCTATTATCGGTACTATTTCAAACTCTTCTCAAGTCAATTGAAATCAACTAAAAGCCCGTATGATGCGGTTTATGGCCCGTACCTTATCTCTGTTATCAACTGGGCTCAACCGAAATCAAATCATAGTTGGGGGCATAAGTGGGGATATTCTGTGTTTGGTTTTGGGAGATGCCCCAATGAAGCTTAATGTTCGACAAATCGACAGCGCTAAATCCAGAGAGAAAGCCTACAAACAGTCGGATAGCGCTGGTTTGTATCTTGAGGTTGTTCCCTCTGGTTCCAGATACTGCCGCATGAAATATCGCTTCAACGGGAAAGAGAAGCGCATGGCCTTTGGCGAGTACCCTACCGTGACTCTCGCGCAGGCGAGGGCATTGCGTGATGAAGCCAAGAAAAAGTTGGCCGAACGGATCGATCCATCAACAACAAAGAAATAAGAGAAACTGGTTTGCGATGTACAACTCAACAACACGTTCCAGACTGTGGCACTTGAGTGGCATGCGACGAGAGTTGGTCGACGGTCTGAAGGATATGCCTCTGACATTCTGGAGGCTTTCAATAAATACTTTTCCCCTTCATACAGGGCATATTCTTACCTCGTTCTGTTGTGGAGTGGATTCTATGGATAAAACAGTGGGCGATGAAGAACCAGCTTTCCGTCGCATCCCGCACGTTTGTCTGCTTCGACGATGCTAAGGTGATGTCTTCCTACTCGCAGGCTTCCAGCGCTGTAACAACAAATACTGCCCCCGTGCGCTTTTGTCGCAATATGTCTTGCCCGATCCCCTTCTGGTGCTGGGACACCTAGAGGTGGATAAATCGCTACATAGGCAAGGTATGGGGCTGGCACTGATACGTGACGCCGAGTTGCGGGTAATACAGGTGGCGGAAACCATCGGTATTCGCGGGACGCTGGTTGATGCGTTGTATGACGAAGCGCGGGAATTTTATCCGCTGAACCGTTGCCGATGGATCCGATGTTGCTGATGGGGGATTTGGTGGGAAGCGCTATCTGAAGAACGGCCATTTAGTAATACCTTAACAACAAAAACACCACTTCCCCCTCAAAAGCTAAGTATATTGATGTAAGATTCTTTACAGAGGGGTATAATCTTTCTCTATGATTTTATGGCGAATTAACAACCAGTTACGGTTTGTTAGAAGAAGATATTTGGTATGGGCGTATGAGCAGTGTTTTTGAGAGAGAGAACGATAATATTCGGGTACTTTCACTTTTCTCCGGTTGTGGTGGTATGGATTTTGGAATTACCTCAGCTGGTGGAGACATCGTCTTTGCCAACGATGTTGTAGAGAATGCCTGCAAAACATTAGGGAACTATTTCCCCGATAGTGATATCAGGCATAGTGATATCTCTCAAATTCTGGCTTTTCCGGATGTTGATATTGTTGTTGGAGGCTATCCCTGCCAGTCATTTTCAATGGCAGGTAACAGAAAACCTAACAATGACGACAGGACAAACCTTTATAAACACTTTCTACGGGTATTAGAGACTGTTCAGCCGAAGTATTTTGTTGCTGAAAATGTTTCGGGCTTGAAACATTTAGGGGCAGGTAGTTTTCTGGAAAAACAGCTCATGGCATATAAAGCTGCGGGGTATCAAGTCAGCTATCATATGGTAAACGCGAGGGCTTACGGCGTGCCCCAGTCGCGCAAGCGTTTGTTTATTATTGGCGTCAGAAACGATCTGGGGCAATACTTTGAATTTCCAGCTGAAACACATGGCAAAGCGACAAAAAAGAATCCTCATTTAAAACCCTATGTTTCACATGGTGAGGCTATTAGGGATTTACCACTATGGCCTGAGGGTGAGTTTTACGAACGACCACATGATCCTGAAGGGCATTTCTCATGGTATTTCATGTCCCGAAATCGTAAAGCTCTATGGGACAGCCCTGCTTACACCGTGGTAGCTAACTGGCGTCATGTGACATTACATCCTGCTAGCCCGGTGATGAAGTTAACATGGTCAAACTTGGAGGATGGCTGGAAGCAGCGCTGGGACTTTTCTGATGAATATGAGCATCTAATTATTGATACTTCTCGTCCCAAACTGGAACAGGCAAGGCGGTTATCATGGCGGGAATGTGCACGAATACAAACTTTTCCACAGGGTTTTGAGCCTGTAGGAGACGTCGAGTCAAAATTTACCCAAATTGGTAATGCTGTTCCTCCACTGCTGGCTGAGGTACTTTTTCGGCATTTATTTTCTGGTGCTGGTTTGAAAAAGATGACAGCGAACGGTAATTAGGCGGTGAGTATGGATGATTCTTTCCCGGTTACTTTAGAAGAATGGAATGCTGAACTAGTAAAGATCGTCTTTCTTGAGTCTTCGCATACGGGCTCGACTTTAAGTCGTATTGATACTACGGGCCGCATTTTTGAGCAACTTGCAGGTCCACGTAGCAAAGAGGATGCTAAGCGAAGTTTCCTGATTTCGTTTGGAAAAAAAGCGTCTAAAATCCAAGATGCTCTCAGAGATGAGTCGCGATTAGACATTTTAGCGCAAATAAAAGGATACCCTACTTATTTTGCCGTTTTATATTTAACATTACTTGCTGCCAGTGCTGATGATGAAACACATGACGAAGGGGATTTTCGGGTTCGATTTTCTGTGCTGCTAGGCTTTGATAAAAATAAAAAATTTGTTTTTACTGAATTACCCAACTTATGGGAAAGGTTAGAAAGATGGAGTAGTAAAAGACAAAACTGTACCCGTTTAATCTTGCCAAGGCCATCAAAGCATGAAAGATTGATTGGGTATTCCAAGAGAATTGCTTTCCCCTGCTACAAAGATGAGGTCTTTTTACGGAATATTCTCATCGATAATAAATTAGATAACTATTCAACTTTTGAATCAGTTAATAAGGTAGTACATCAATATATATCTTATTTTAGCGAAGTTTTTAACCAAGAGTTTATTGAGTTCAGAACATTACTTTCAAAGGCTGCCATGCAGCAGGCTTATGACTCTCCTTTTTGGGGCGCTGTTCGTGATATCACTGTACACACAGAGAGAGAACAACTCAAAGAGAATGGTAAGTATTGTATTCACATGGAGTTTAATGATTCAGGTAATCCGGAGATTTACCTTCTTATGGATGACGCTGCTGCTACAGCCTCAGAAATCAAGCATTATTACTCCTTGCCTAATGAAATAGAGAACTATAATAATATATATTACGAACGAGACATAGGCACCACATTAAATTCCTTGGATTTTTTATTAAAAAAACGGAAGGGTTATTTCTATAAATCACGAGCGGGAGTCGCACTGCGTTCTGGGTGTTTGCCGCTTTTTCGTGATGATTTTTGTCATATTAGTTCAGAAGGAGAATATTATGAAGATTCTCCAACCTATTTAATACTTCATCATACATATGCAGACAGTATTTTCACTGTCTTGAAGAAGGTTGGCGAAAGAGTACAACGTCGGGATATTAAATCTACCAAATGGTCGATAGTTTCTTCCGATAAAGTTGGCAGGCAAACGCTGGATAAGATTGCCCGTTTGTTACCAGAAGAAGCCCGTCGTTTTCTAATACAGGGATGGCAGCCTGCTCGACCTCGTATGTCAGGCGCAGCGCGATTTGGACAGGCTATACTGCTTAACCCTGCCAGTACACCGATAATTCATATGCCTGAAGTACTAAGAGGATGCTATGTCATCAGCAATAAAGACGGAGAAGAATTAACTCATGGCTCGCTATCTCAGGGAGCTGAAGGATTATTCATCCCACCAGAGGAGTTGATGGAAATATCTGGTCAGGCATTTTGTCGCTACGAACTTACGTTAGCGCATTCAGATATCCCAGTAAATTTTGATGTACACGTGTTAGATCACGCGCCTTACGCCACTTATTGTAAAATTACAGAGCCACATGATTGGCTTATTGATGGACCATCGGGAGTATTAATGGCGTTAGGGGATACGGCAGTGATCCCCCCACTGAAACGCGAAGAAATAACACCATTGAGTGGTGCTCAGATGTTATGGCAGTATGAAAGTTGCCTTCCTGTAACATGCCAATATACCGAGTTACATAATATACCCGCAGCATTTGACTGGCTCGCTGAGGCGCTGGCATTGCGTTTTCAACGTCGTAGCACATTGCCTTTTGGTGAATTAAAACAACATATTGACCCCGTATCACAGTTAACGAGGATACCCGAGTGGCAATTGCGTCGCATGCTCTTTGCTGCTGGCTGGCTTTGTGTAGTACAACGACGTCATGCGCCATATTCGTTAGTCTCATTGGCTGAAAGAACCATTTCCGTTGATGTTACTGAACAGAGAATTATTGCCCGAATTATGGGAATGTTTACAAGAAGTGAACGTAATCTTCTACAAGAAACACTTAATGACGGTGAGCGAATAGGGCGTCGGTTAGTTGAGGATAACGGCTGTTCAATAGGGTGTATTGAATTACATCTGTCAGCCAGAGATCGTGTTCATGCTTTCATTGAGCAGTTTGGGCTACGTTTGGTTAATCACGACGATTTACCCGTCAATGCTTTGAGTGGATTATTGCTACCGTTGTCTCAAATGCAGTTTATCCCGACTTTACCTCCGGATCTTCATGTGTCGCTTTGGCAAGCTGAAAAATATCAATGGTCAGAAGAACAGCGGCTAACTCAAACGGTTAATAACCTATTGATACGATGTCAGGAAAAACAGCGTTATCGTTATTTTATTCGGCAGAACGCCGGGTACTGGCAAACCGATAGCTTCTCCTGGGCCTTAATGGCTCAGATGATATGTTCAGGAGTCATGTTCGGTGTGCAAAAAGGCGATAGTGACTGGTGCTGGTCAACGAAAATCATTGCATTACCACCCTCCATTTTACAGTGGTGGATCCACGTTGCTCACGGATGTTTGTCGATAACAGATAATGGTAGCTACCTATTTGCAGGCGGCAAAGTACCACTCTGGAATAATGTAATGACCTTCCCCTCCTGCCAACGAGCGTTGGCACGACGGAACAGAGCGCTGACGATACGCAAGCTGCGCAGAACCTTACAATAATTTTACAGAATCAGGTAGTAAGGAGAACGTTTAAGATGGCTAAAAAGAAAAGTATTATCAGCGACCGGCTGGGCCAAATGTACTACTTCGGTACAGAATCTCATGAATTGAGCAGATGCTTGCTAGAGTGCAAACAAAGGCTCACCAGAAATGGCGCTAAAGCGGATAATTTACCGAGAGGGCCAGAAAAAAGGCTACATTTTCTCCGTACGTTACCACCTAAAGCCAAACCTATTGTGTCTGATTGGCTTCGTGAAAATTTGACGTTTTCTGAACAAAATGACCCACAAACCGTTCTTAGGGATCTGTTAGAAGCAGAAAGTAATGCGGAAGATATTGATCTCTGTAAACCGCTATGGCGCACAATTCTGGGATTCTATATTTCTCCTGACTGCCCTGAAATTATAACGAAATTCCTGAATGGCGAACAAATTGATTTATCCCAACATGGTGTTTCTGACTCCCTGACAATTAATGTCACTGATGAAGACATTGAACAATGTGCCTTGATTAGTCAGGGTAAAAAAATTCCTATGCCAGAGCGTACTATTCCACTATTTGTTGGGGGATTAGTTGATGCACTCCAAGGAACGCGCACAGCCGATAATCAATGGAGAACAAAGCTATCAGAACATTCTTTACCGCTGGCGCGAAAATTGGGTGAACTTATCGAACAATTTGAAGCCAGTAACGACCTTAAAACAATGGATGGTACCAGTGTAATACAAGCTCCTCCCGTTGTGTCCAAAGAAATCGACGGTGCGATGGACGAAGTTATGTTCATTGGAAAAGTGTTAGCGTTAACCGCGTCCGGCGCTTTTTTTGTTACGCCGGTTAGTCTGTTAATTGATGGCAACTTACGAGACCTCCCAGAGGCACTGGGAAAAGATCTTTACCCTCATAGCGGTGAAGCCATTGGTTTTGAGAACCATTTCAGCAAAAAATTTGCTCGGGGTGAAATGGCAATATGGAAAGCCCGATATCAGCCGTCTGATAAATCTGCGCAGTATGTCATTACTGACTACCTGTCGCGCGTTTATCCTGTAGTCGCGTTACCCCATGCCTCCGATGAGCCTGATGCTGTCAGGGAGTGGTTACTCACCAACTACCAGCCGCAAAACGATACGCCGGTCATTTTTCAGCTAAGTGATGGCGTATCCCTGAGATTACCGGGTGACTTGCCGGATCCTAGAAAATATGATTTTGATATGCCGCTGGAGAGTTATCGTCAGGTTCCTCAGACACTACTTGACTCTCATGCCCTCACGGTGATCACTGAACTCCCTAAGGTAAGTGAAAAATATGATTGCGCGGAAGCCAGCACGTGGATTAAACGCCTGCTTAAACGAACTGATTCAGCAAAATTTTTCCCTCAATTCAGTAAAGGGCAGCTACAAAATTTAACTCATTTTATTGCTGAACATGAGTCTGATAACGAGGCATCCTATCTTCGCGCAGTATCTCATCTGGAACAGATAGCAGATATGAGATCCTTTCTTAATGATACGACTCAACAGTTACTGGCTTTACCTGAGGTTGAGACGAAAATTAATATTGAGAAACAGGAAATATTGGCTCGTTACGAAGACGAACAGCACCAGATTAAACAATCGATAACGGTATTATCTGAAAAGAAAATACAGCTTGAAAATGAAATAGCCGATCAGAAGAAAAAATTGAAGAAAGAAACTGATCGCACTAATAAAGCGCTACGTCAGCAAGAAAATGAACTGGAACAACGGATAAAAAAGACCTTCGAAGCCGCATCTCAAGCGGGAATGGAAACGCTGGCCCAGGCAGCGTTACTGCGGGCAATAATCAATAATGAAACAGCACAGGAGCAACCTGCCCAACAACGAATAACCTCAGAACCTGTAGCCGAATCAGCAAATTCTAATTTCCCATTAGCAGAGACAAATGCTCTGACTCGCAAGCATCAACTGATATCGGCTATCGAAAAAGAGGCACTGGCGACGGGACTAAGTGAATCTTTATTATTCAGTCTGATTGCCACTGCGAGTATTACACCTGCGGTCGGATTGATGGGAAAACAGACAAAACAGGCTATCGCCTCATTAGCGAATCTTTTAGCTGGTAATGTTTGGGGGGAAGTGTCGGTACATAGCGATCATTTTAGCTTCAGTGATTTAATGAACTCCCCCACACTGATCCGCTTATCTGGCGACACTCTTACCATGACGCTGGGTGATTTTTTGACCCAACAACAAGAGGCTGGGCTGGCGAGCATCGTTGAATTGCGTGGTTTTAACCGCACTCCGCCAGAAACTCTGCTCCCTGAGCTCCACGAGTGTTTATTCAGAACTCCCCATCCTGCCGCATGCAGTTGGACGGATCGGCGGGAGGCTCTACGACATTTACCCATTCGGCACCCGATACTTTTTGTACTCACATTCACCACCGGGAAAAGCACGTTTCCATTACAGGCTCCTCTTGCTTACCAGTTACCCCTGTTTCTGGCAGAGAATATATGGTCGGATGAACGGCCATTTGAGCAAAATACTGACATCACGCCTTCTCGTATTACTCCAGAACTATGGCAGACAATCTTTGTGGACAACCACCGGCCAGAGTACCAGGCTTGTGCGCCATGGGAAGTGCTAAAAGCAGCGCTACTCTCTTTACTTCCTGATGAACAAGCGCAAGCCGTTGCCCGTCTGGCTTACGGTCTCGGCCGTAGTACAACACAAGATATTGCGACCACGATTGACGTTCTTGCCCCAGAATTAGGGCCATATGCTCAGGAAATGACTATCGGCGAATCGGCAAGCGTACTTGAGCACCTTTTCCAGTTATAAGCAAAGGAATAACAATGAATAACCCACTGGAAACATTTGAATCAATAAGAGATTTTTATATTTCATATCTTGAAACGGCCTTCCGTATTGATTCATCAGACATACAGTCTGGACGGCGAGCGTTACTGGAACAGCAAGGGACATTATGCGCAGATCTATTTCTTGAACCGATGCCCCGATATCATAACTATGGCTTAACTATCAGTGAATTACGAAATGATGCTCATGGTCAGATATGGTTGCCAGGGTTTAATGCGCAGCAAAGGAATGCATTCATCGATCTCTGTTTAGGTGGACTTCTGCCCTGCAATAAAACAGATCCGACTAAGGGACGTTTTAATCTTTATACCCATCAACTGGACATGCTGAAAAGAGGGGTACAGCCAGGGAAGCCGGGCATCGTCACCTCCGGAACTGGCTCCGGTAAAACAGAATCATTTTTGCTGCCGGTTCTGGCGCAGATCGCAAAAGAAGCCACTGGTTGGCCGAAAAGCTCGGCGTTGAAGCACTGGCAACCGTGGTGGCATAAGGTAGCGGATAAACAGCCTAGCTTCATGCGTGAGCATGAAGCCGCTGCACGTCCTAAAGCGGTACGCGCGCTGATCCTCTACCCGATGAATGCCCTGGTAGAAGATCAACTGGTACGTATGCGACGGGCACTGGATTCTAGGGAAGCTCATGATGTCATGGATGCGCATTTTGGTGGCAACCGAATCTTTTTTGGCCGTTATACCAGCGCAACTAAAGTAACTGGCTGGCTCAAACATCCCCGACTCAATGAAGAAAAAAATGAGAAAAAGCGCGTGGCTAAAAAAATCACTGAGCTGCGTGAGTATATGCAATTAATGGAAGAGACCCATCAGGAGGCGGTACGACAAGCGCAGCAGGACAAGGATAACGAATTATCGTTTAATTTCCCCAGAACCGCTGGCGGAGAGGTTCTCAGTCGCTGGGAAATGCAAAAGACACCGCCCGATATTCTGATCACCAACACCAGCATGCTCTCAACGATGCTGGTTCGTGAGGTGGACGATCCTATTTTTGAACAAACCCGACAGTGGATTGAGCGTGACCCTGATGCCTATTTTTATCTTATCCTTGACGAACTTCATCTACAGCGAGGAACCGCCGGTACCGAAGTCAGCTACTTGCTTAAACATTTGATCAACCGGCTGGGGCTGGATCAGGAAAAACACCGACACAAATTGCGTATTCTGGCCTCCAGCGCCTCTTTACCCGTTGAAGGGTCTGAAGGTGATCAAAGCGTCGAGTATTTATGGGGGATGTTCGGTCAGCGGGGATTACCCGCAGGTGCCTCTTCCAGCGACTGGAGAGAATGTATTATTAAAGGTGACACCCTTCCCCCGGGCAATATGTCTCTTTTCCTGGGGGAGCTGGAGGCGTTTTATCACGCAGTGCTTCAGTTACAGCAAGCACCATTTACCTCATTACAACACTGGCAGAATGTCGCCCGCAGCATGGGAATGACAGCTAGTGAAGCCTCTACAGAACAACTAGCGCAACGAGTCGTTTTACAGGCGGGCAACCTGCTTGAAAGTGGCTGCTATACGGACAATCATTCTCCGAGAGCTACGTCAATCAAAATGCTTAGTTCACGCCTTTTTAACGCCCAACCCCATAGTGACAAAGCGCTCCAGGCATTAATCTGGTTACGTTCGACTGAGGGAGACTGGCCGCAATGGTTTTCACATGCCTTTCCTGATGATATCGGTGCGCCACGTTTCCGCGCTCATGCTTTTTTGCGCGCTCTTGAGGGGTTATATGTCGCGCCATTGCCCGTCCCTAGCGCTGCATCTGCGCAAGAAATTAATCACAGATATTTTGGCGATCTTACCGTGGAGTCCGGCTTACGTTACGGCAAAGATAAAAAATCGCGGCGTGTCGAATTACTCTATTGTGAATGTTGCGGTAATCTCTTTTTGGGGGGTAAACCTTCGGTCTTTTCCGGTTCAGAAAGTCGAATTGAACTTTTACCCAACGACCCGGATACGGAACAACTGCCCGAACACGCAAAATCAGTCACGGTAGAACGCCGATCTGCTGAAGAATACGCGCTATTTATGCCCGTCGTCGAACGTTTCTGGCCGAAAGGAGATGAGGAGCTAAACAGCGATAATGACAATACTTTTGGTACTTGGGTAAAAGCCAGCTACGATCCATTTACCGCCACTATTCAACACCCAGTATCGCTCTTAAAACCGCTACCGGAGAACCATATCGCGGGCTGGTTCTATTACGTCAAACCCGGTGAATTTGCCTCCTCGGAAAGATGCCAGTCATCCAGCCAGTCACCGGGAACGGCGCTACCTTTTCAGTGTCCGGCGTGCGGGACGTCCTATAAATACGGCAAAGGTAAGCTCTCCCCAATCCGTAGCTTTCGTGTCGGTTTTTCGAAAACGACACAGCTACTGGCCAGCTCGCTAATGGCGGAACTACAGCGCTCGGGTAACCGTGAGCAACTGGTAACGTTTTCAGACAGTCGTCAGGATGCCGCAAGGGCAGCGCTCGATCTGGAATCGGGTCATCATGACGACGTCAGACGAGAAATTGTTGTCCATTCGCTACAGTCCATTGCGGCTGATAAACCGTCCCATAACCAACTAAAAGTACGCCAGGCAGAGATAGATAACCGGAACAAAATACTGATTAACCTCAACGTAAGGTCGGATGAGGAAGAGGATGAACTGGATCAACTTGCTGATGAACGAAAGAAAATCAGAGGGTTATTATCAAAGCCTGAAGCTGACAGCATACCTCTGCGTGAAATCCTGGAACCTGAATCGCCGGATGCAGGTCAACCGCTTGGCTTGCTGTTAAGGACGCAGGTAGATGCAGGCATTCACCCTTCCGATCGTACTGGTATTGCCCCGGTTCCCGATCCTGAAAAATATGGAGAAGGCACGCTGACCTTTGCATGGCAACAACTCTTTGAAAAGAACGCGCAGGGGGAGTGGTGCTGGAAGGCGCTTCCATCCTATGAAGACAACCTGCTTGTGGCAAGACAGGAGATTTCACGCGATCTGAAACGGCTGGTGGGGGAAAGCGTATTCAGTAAAACCTACTTCGCGCTGGAAGAGTCCGGTTGGGGTTATCCCTGCCTTCCCATTACCGGAAACGACTCACGGGAACATCTCGCGATTTATGACGCAATGTTTCGTGTGTTGGCGGACGCGTACCGGGTTACTCCTTCACAATATACAAAGCCAGAAACCCCATGGAGTTCAGCGCGCGATGTCAATCGTAGAAATCGCCTTTACCGCTTTACGCAGGCGATATGCCAGCGTTCAGGAGACGAGCCTTTATCTTTAATTGATAGTTTTCTCCGACGACTGGAGCTGGCGGGTCATCAGGGCGGTATTATTGATATTGGTAAAATACACTTTCGCCTGGCGGAACCTACCGATCGCGTCTGGCGCTGCTCCCGTTGTGGGCGTATACACATGCACATCGGCGCGGGAATCTGTACCCGCTGCTACTCTCCTTTACCAGAAACGCCGCGCAGCGAGGCAAAAACGCTCCAGATGCAACACTATCTCGGCAAACGTCTCTCACATTCTTCTGGTATTCACCGGATGCGCTCAGAGGAGCTGACTGGAATGACCGAAAACCCGGCGGCAAGGCTACGCCGGTTTAAAGGTATTCTGATTGCCGACGATGATGATATTTTGCCGGAAGGAATGAAAGATTTTGCGCCCGATCGAGATCTTGACCGGGCAGCTCGCGTGGTAGATGTGCTTTCCGTAACCACAACCATGGAAGTGGGAGTAGATATCGGTGATTTACGTGCGGTTTTTCAGGCCAACATGCCGCCACAGCGCTTTAATTATCAACAGCGTGTCGGTCGTGCCGGACGACGTGGACAAGCGTTTTCATTCGTATTAACTGCGTGTCGCAGCAAGAGTCACGATCTGTTTTACTTCCGCCATCCGGAAAAAATTACCGGCGATCTCCCTCCGCCACCGTTTCTGACCACAAAGCTGGAAATGATCTGCCAGAGACTGGTACGAAAAATCTGGCTGGTGTCGGCATTCAAATGGTTAAGGCAGCAAACGGAAAAAGCCGATCACCCATGGCCGGTTGACGACTACGCGCACGCCCCTGATAACCACGGTGAGTTTTTTCCGGTGCACTGGCTGAAAGAAAACCAAACGGACTGGCTGCCAAAAATCCGGCAGGCCATCGAAGCAACCATCCTGGCGCGCGATGAATTTGCCCGGACTTGCACGCAGCAAGACCATCATTTGTTCCAGAGAGTTATTCAGCCTTTGACGCCGGAGCAACTGATTCAGGATATTAACGTCGTACTGAACGACAGTGCAATGGAGGCGAAAGGACTGGCAGAAGCGCTGGCGGAACACGGTAAATTCCCAATGTATGGCATGCCGACCCGATCACGCCTTTTGCTGACAAGGCCCGTCAGCACAGGCGAAAAAGAAATCGAATTTGCCAGCATGGATCGCGATCTGGATATTGCGATACAGGAATTTGCCCCCGGGAAAATTCTGGTTCAGGATAAAAGACGTTATTTTACAGCTGGTTATAGTGGAATGCTTAAACAGAGCAGAAAAAATCCACGATCATTTTATTCAAATGCCCCCGAACCGGGTGAACTCAGAACAATGACCGCCTGTCCGGTGTGCAACATCTGGGCTCCGGCAAACTCTCTGACCACCGAATGTACTATCTGCGGTGCCGTTATGGATAAGGCGGAACGCTATCAATGCTATGTCCCTTATGGATTTATCACCACGCTGGAACCAAAATCGGCCAAAGAGGATTTTGATCAAATCCTGACCACGGCCAGTCGTGTATCAATTGCAGAAGCCTACACTTTTTCTGCAATGCCAGAGCCTGACGTTAATGTAGCGATACAGCTCCAGCCACAGACATGTCTGCACCGCCTGAATCGGGGAATTTACACCGATAAAACATGGCGTGGTTTCAGCGCAACACAGGGGAGCCTATCGGTCCCTTTCAGAAAGCAGGGGACTTACCAGCCGCTTTGGGCGAACCGGGTTTGGATGGATAGTCAAATTATTGAGACCGACCTGTTAGTTAAAAACCGCTTTACCGATCGAGGTGAAACCCGAAACACATTTTATCTTGCCGCGCCTAAAGTGACTGATCTACTTGCGCTGATGGTTGCCCAAATCCCGCCTGGGCTCCGGCTACAGTATTCCACGCTAACTCCGGCATTCAGAGCTGCTGCGCTCTCGGCGTCTTTTATCATTGTTAACTATGCATCAAAAGAGCTACTGGATATTGATCCTGAAGAAATCGAAATTCTGGAACCCCGCGTTCAAATGCTGAAAAACGGTAAGTCGGTACCGGTTCTGCAAATGGCCGATCGTCTGGTTAATGGTTCAGGGTTATGTGAACGGCTACAGCAGAAGGGCGCATCCGGTTCTCTCATCATCCTTGAGGTCATGAAGAATATTTTAAATAATAAAACGGCCTACCCGCTGGCTGAGTTCCTGCAACCCGATCATCGCGAACGATGCTTTCAGGGGTGTTATCACTGCCTGCATCGATACGGAAACCAGCCATATCACGGATTGCTGGACTGGCGTCTGGGACTGGATGTTATCCAACTTCTTCTGGATCCAACCTATAACGCCGGGCTGAACGGTGATTTTACCTCTCCGGGCGTGTCTGACTGGCCGGAAAATGCCCTACGATTAGCCGAAGAGGCCGCTTCGCTATACAGCGACAGTGCTGCAGAAATGATGGGGAATATACCCGTGATTCGCACAGGGGCTGGGCGCTGGGCTGCCGTACTACATCCATTCTGGGATCCCGATGCTGCATTTGCTGCAAATCCCGAACTGGAGGCATTTTCATATGAGGTGGACGTAGACGCGACGAATACTTTTGCTTTGTCCCGTCGCATGGGGACTGAAATGGCGAAATTACGGACTCAGGCGTCCTCATCTCAGGAGTGATAATGCAATGAATGAAATGACGCTATCGCGTACTCGTCCGGTGCTCCCTTCCCTGTTGGGGTGTTTCGCCGTTTGCCCGGCGAAATACCTGCTGGAAAGTGAAGCTCATTCTTACGCACGCTTACCGCTGCATCCGGGAGTGATTCTGGGCCAGGTAATACATCAACGCGTGAATTCAGTGATACACAGGGAGGCCGCTTTTGGGAATTATACCCTCAGGCAACTGGAAAATGATTTTACGATCGCGCTGACAGCCAATCGACGCGCCGGGCCGGTAGCAAACTGGATATATGACCGTCGCGGCGTTGCCGGGCTGGTATCGCGGCAAATGCTTGTTACCCAGATCCGCTACGTTAGATCGCTTCTGCCGCCTGTTTTCGTAAAAGGGGGGCCTGCACACGAAAAAACATTACCCGTTGGCCGGGAGGTTATGCTGACCAGTAGTGATTTTGATATGCATGGGCGGGCCGACCTCATATATCAGGAGCGACCCGATCGGTTAAACGTAGTTGATTTGAAAACTGGAAAGGTAACAGACGAACAAAACCAGCCGAAAGAAGCCAACCTGTTACAGATTGCGGCCTATGGCATAATGGTAAAAGAGCGAGCACCTGATATGAACATTGGGTTAGTTCTGACGGGGATCCGTGATAGTTGGGAAGGGACACTGAATACAGACCTGATTGAACGGGTCACTATGATTATCAAAAATATTAATCGACTTTTGCCACGGAATATCCCACTTCCAGTATATGAGCTGGCTTGTCCTGGCACGTACTGTTCCCATTGTTCCAGCCGTTGCTCGTGCCCGGCCTGGACAGAAAAGCTACGCAAGCAGATGCAACCGTCTCTTTCTGATCATCAGCATGGCGGAATCGATATCAGCGGAAAATTACTTGAAGTGGAAAGTGACGATCATCTTCTTACGCTGAAGATCCTGCTACCTGATAGTTCGGTTGTTAAGGTCTTTCGTGTACCTTCCAGTACCATCCCAGAATCAACGGAAATTACAGGAAAAAAAATCGCATTGTACGGATTAAACACCTTCAGTGAGACATCAACAGAGTATTTTCCTCGCAACTTCTACGTCATCAATATGCAGGATACAAGAAGATCGGCGTTTCAGTTTCACTGGCAGAGTGAAGGAGAGAATTAAACGTAGGGAAAACGCTTACCTTTAACAACGCTCAATGATCTTACCCGTCATATATTGACGCTCAGCCAGCGGTGATTACTCATGACAAAACCAGCATCGACCAGCAAAATGGCCCGTAAGCAGTACACACCCTAATTCCTCGATGAAGCCCTGAAACTGGCTGAGCGTATTGGTATCGCTGTTGCTGCCCGTGAGCTCAGCCTGCACCTGCTCCCTTTTGATTAATACATGCGATTCTTTTTAATGAATCGCCACGGATAATCTAGACACTTCCGAGCCGTTGATAATATTGATTTTCATATTCCGTCGGAGGCATCTGAGCACTCGAACCATGCCGACGCTTACTGTTATAAAACATTTCGATGTAATCA